>JASFVP010000102.1:0-3351 GCA_050049775.1 Chromatiales bacterium | reverse complement strand
GGTTTTGTGTTTATGGCGGAGAGAGAGGGATTCGAACCCTCGATGGGAGTTAAAGCCCATACTCCCTTAGCAGGGGAGCGCCTTCAGCCTCTCGGCCATCTCTCCGGGTTTGTGAATTAGAAAGGAATTAACTTTTTTCGTCATCCATTTCTTTCTGGATTCGGTCATAAATTTCTTCGCGGTGAACGGTAATGTCACGCGGTGCATTCACACCGATCCGAACCTGATTGCCCTTGACCCCAAGAACGGTAACAGTGACTTCGTCACCTATCATCAGCGTTTCACCAACGCGTCGTGTCAGTATTAACATTCGCTTCTCCTAATATTCTTTATGTTCACTGTCCGCCCTCCCGGCTTCCATGTGAGCATTATTACCAACCAAGCACAGCAAAAAAGTTGCTGAAGGCGAATTCTAACAATAACTTTTCGATTCCTGAAGATATTTTAGAAAAATGGTTCCCGTATTACGTGTTATGCAGGCGCCTTGTCGAGTCCGAAAGCATCGTGCAATGCACGCACACCGAGCTCGAGGTATTTTTCATCCACCACCACGGAAATCTTGATTTCCGAAGTCGAGATCATGCGGATGTTGATGCCTTCGTCCGACAGCGTCTTGAACATGGTCGCGGCAATACCGGCATGGGAACGCATACCAACACCCACCAGCGACAGCTTGACGATCTTGTCGTCACCGTTGACTTCACGTCCGCCGAGCACGTCCGAGGTCTTCTTCAGCACATCCAGCGCCTTGGCGTAGTCAGTGCGATTCACGGTGAAGGTGAAATCGGTGGTGCCATCCTGCGAGATGTTCTGCACGATCATATCGACTTCGATGTTGGCGTCGGCGATAGGACCGAGAATCTTGTAAGCGATGCCGGGTTCGTCGGGCACGCCGAGAATGGTCAGTTTGGATTCATCGCGATTGAACGCGATACCGGAGATTTTCGCCTTTTCCATACCTTCTTCCTCGAAGGTGATCAGGGTGCCCTCACCTTCTTCAAAACTGGACAGTACACGCAACGGGACGTTGTACTTGCCTGCAAATTCAACTGAACGGATCTGTAACACCTTGGAGCCGAGGCTGGCCATTTCCAGCATTTCCTCGAAGGTGATCTTGTCGAGCCGGCGCGCCTTGGGTTCAACCCGCGGGTCGGTGGTGTACACGCCATCGACGTCGGTGAAGATCTGGCACTCGTCGGCTTTCAGCGCCGCCGCCATTGCCACCGCCGTGGTATCGGAGCCGCCGCGACCCAGCGTGGTGATGTTGCCGTTTTCATCGACGCCCTGGAAACCGGCAACCACCACCACGCGGCCTGCCTTGAGATCGGCACAGACGCGCGCGTCATCGATGTCCTGGATGCGCGCCTTGGAATGCGCACTGTCGGTGAGAATGTGCACCTGGCTGCCGGTGTAGGAACGCGCATCGCAGCCGATTTTCTGCAACGCCATGCTCAACAGCGCGATGGTGACCTGTTCGCCGGTGGAAACCAGCACATCCATCTCGCGCGCATTGGGTTGTTCGGTAATATCATTGGCCAGGCCGATCAGGCGGTTGGTCTCACCGGACATGGCCGAAACCACCACGACCACCTGATCGCCACGGTCGCGCGCGCGCTTGACCTTGGCGGCGACATTTTCAATACGTTCCGTGGTACCCACCGAAGTACCGCCGTATTTCTGGACAATAAGTGCCATTCGACTACCTTATGACATAGGCCGGCGCAAAGCCGGAACTGCAAAATAATACAAACGGCGAATTAAACATCAATTGGACAAATAACGAAACAGCCGGAGCGCAATTACTGCGCAATTCACGGCTTTTTAGCGGATTTTTCGGCTGCTGCACTGCTTTGCGCCGCCAGTCACAGCCACCAGAAGGACCCGGCAGACTTGCCCGATAACAAAAACAATAACAGTGACACGCAGTATCTGGCCCTGGCGTTCGAACTGGGCGATGCCGCCGTATTCTGTGACAGCAGCCTGGTGATCCGTCAGGCCAACCCGGCCGCAGCCAACCTGCTGGCGCAACCTGCCGAGAAGCTGGCCGGCCAGAGCCTGGCGCCGTATCTGGCGCACGAACTGCTGGCACAGATCGGCTCGGCGCTGGTGGCCAAAAATGACCAACAACTGCTGGACCATCAGGACAGCACGCTCAAAATCGACGGCCGGCAACAACGCGTCGGCCTGTCGCTGTACCGCACCACATCCGCTGGCGGGCCACTGCTGTACTTCTGCTGGCACGACATCGAGTCGCAAAAAGCCTTCGAACAGGAACTGCAGGACGAACGCGACATGTTCAACCAGGGACCGGTCAGCGTGATACGGCTGAAAAACACGCCCGATCTCGACATCGAACGCATTTCCTCCAACATCGTGGAAGTCACCGGCTTCAGCAGTGACGAGATCCTCAGCAGCAAATTGCCATTTATCAATTACCTGCTGCCGGATGACCGCGAGCAATACCGCAACGAATCACAGGCCGCCAGCCAGCAGGCCGCGGCCAGTTTCTCGCGCCAGCCGTATCGGCTCAAACACCGTACCGGCGACATTCGCTGGATTCGTGAAGTATCGTCGCTGCGGCGCAATACGGCTGGCGAAGTCACGCACTTCAACGCCTACCTGATCGATATCACCGAACAATTTCGCGCCGGCCAGAAACTCAACCGCTTTGCGCGCATCGTGTCTCAGACGGTCGAGGAAATTTATGTGGTGGATGCAGCCAGCCTGCAGATTCTGGAAGCCAACGAGCGCGCACGTATCAACCTGAAGTCTTCCATGACACAGTTATTGCAACACCGCTTCACCGGCATTTTCCACAACCCCGAAAGTCCGCAAGAACTGACCGAACTGCTGGCGCCGTTACGCCAGCGCGACAATGCGCAACTGGTGATCGAGGGTTATCACCGGCGCAGTGACGGCTCGAGTTACCCGGTGGAAATCCACGCCCATTACCTCGGCGCCGAGGAACCGCCAGTGATTGTGCTGATCGCGCTCGACATCACCGAAAGAAAACAGGCCGAACTCGAACTGAAACGCCATCGCGATCACCTGCAGGACATGGTCGACGAACAAACACGTGATTTGCAGGTTGCCAAGGAACAGGCGGAACAGGCGAACCGCGCCAAATCCGAATTTCTCGCCAACATGACGCACGAGCTACGTACACCGATGCACGCCGTCCTCAGTTTCGCCGAGCTTGGCGAAGCACGCAGCGCCAGCGCAGCGCCGGATACCCTGCTGGATTTTTTCCGCCAGATCCAGGACAACGGCAAGCACCTGCTCGGACTCATCAACGACCTGCTCGATCTGTCGAAGATGGAAGCCGGCCAGATGAAATATCACTTCGAGTCC
>JASFVP010000077.1:0-10518 GCA_050049775.1 Chromatiales bacterium | reverse complement strand
AGAAGATCTCAAGTTTGGCTTCATCAAGCTGACCGACATGGCGCCGCTGGCGATCGCCTATGAAAAAGGCTACTTCGAGGACGAAGGCCTGTATGTCACGCTGGAAGCACAGGCCAACTGGAAAGTACTGCTCGATGGCGTCATCGACGGCCAGCTCGACGGCGCTCATATGCTGGCCGGCCAGCCACTGGCCGCCACCATCGGCTTTGGCACCAAGGCGCACATCGTCACCCCGTTTTCCATGGACCTCAACGGCAACGGCATCACCGTATCTAATGAAGTCTGGGAAGAAATGAAAAAACACGTCCCCAAGCAAGCCGACGGCAAGCCACAGCACCCGATCAAGGCGGACTACCTCAAACCCGTGGTCGCCAAATACAAGGCCGAAGGCAAGCCCTTCAAGATGGGCATGGTGTTCCCGGTATCGACCCACAACTATGAACTGCGTTACTGGCTGGCCGCCGGCGGCATTCACCCGGGTTATTACGCACCGCACAAAGGCGACATCGCCGGCACCATCGACGCCGAGGCGCTGCTGTCGGTGACCCCGCCGCCACAGATGCCGGCCACCCTGGAAGCCGGCACCATTTACGGCTATTGCGTCGGCGAACCCTGGAACCAGCAGGCGGTGTTCAAAGGCATCGGCGTGCCGGTCATCACCGACTATGAAATCTGGAAAGACAACCCGGAAAAAGTGTTTGGCATGAACAAGGAGTTCACCGAAAAGTATCCGAACACCACCGTGCGCATCGTCAAGGCCCTGTTACGCGCCGCCAAGTGGCTCGATGCAAACGACAACGCCAATCGCCCGGAAGCGGTGAAAATCCTGTCGCAGTCGAACTATGTCGGCGCTGACTACGAAGTGATCGCTAACTCCATGACCGGCACCTTCGAGTATGAAAAAGGTGACAAACGCGAAGTGCCCGACTTCAACGTGTTCTTCCGCTACAACGCCACCTACCCGTACTACTCGGATGCCGTCTGGTACCTGACGCAAATGCGTCGCTGGGGCCAGATCGCCGAACAGAAAGACGATAGCTGGTACGACAAGATCGCCAAATCGGTGTATCGCCCGGACATCTACACAACCGCCGCCAGGGAACTCATTGCCGAAGGCCACATGAGCGCGGATGAGTTCCCGGACTTCGCCAGCGAAGACGGCTATCGTGATCCGCAAACCGAGTTCATCGACAACATCACCTTTGATGGCAAAAAGCCGAACGACTATCTGCAGCAATTCAAGATCGGTCTGAAAGGCGACACCAAACTGTAAGACGCCGGGGCGGCCTGTAATGCAGGTCGCCCGGTTACAAAGAGGTAATGAACAATGACAACAGCAATCGTTTCAAACCAGACCTTCAGGCTGCCGCTGATTGCCGGCCTTCTGAATTTTTTGTCTCGCGACTTTTCCACCCAGCGCAGCCGCAAGCTGCTGATGAACATGATCATGCCCAGCATCGCCATCCTGGTGTTTCTCGGCATCTGGTCGGTGTCGGCAAAAAACATCGTCACCTCGCTGGGCGTATTCCCCGGCCCGACCCAGGTATGGGAACAAAGCATCGCGCTGTATGACGAGCATGTCGCCGAGCGCGAAAAGGAAGCCGCCTTTTATGAACGCATGCAGGTGCGCATCGACAAGGCGATTGCCGCCGGTAAATCACAGGAGCGCATCGACCGGATGCAGGCGCGCCAGTACACCGGCAAGGAAACCTTCATCGACCAGATTTTCACCAGCCTGCTGACCGTCATGGTCGGCTTCGTCATCGCTTCGGTGATTGCCATTCCAATCGGCATCATCTGCGGTATGAGCAGCACGCTGTATCAGGCGATCAACCCAATCATCCAGATCTTCAAACCGGTGTCGCCGCTGGCTTGGCTGCCACTGGTGACCATGGTGGTCTCGGCCCTGTATGTCAGCCAGGACCCGATGTTTTCCAAATCGTTCATCACATCGGCCGTCACCGTTACCCTGTGTTGTTTGTGGCCGACGCTGATCAACACCACGGTTGGCGTCTCCAGCGTTGACAAGGACCTCATCAACGTCAGCCGTGTGTTGCGCCTCAACTGGTTTACCAAAACCGTCAAGATTGTTTTGCCGTCATCTGTACCGATGGTGTTCACCGGCCTGCGCCTGTCACTGGGCATCAGCTGGATGGTACTGATCGCCGCTGAAATGCTGGCGCAGAACCCGGGCCTCGGCAAGTTCGTCTGGGACGAATTCCAGAACGGCAGTTCCAACTCGTTAAGCCGCATCATGGTCGCCGTACTGGTGATTGGCTTCATCGGCTACCTGCTCGATCGCATGATTCTGACGCTGCAACGCATGTTTTCCTGGGACAAGGGCGCTGCGCTGCGCTAACAAGGCCAACAAAAAATACTGGAGTAAATCATGAATTCCTATCTCGACATCGATCACGTCAGCATCAGCTTCCCGACCGACAACGGCCCATTGGAAGTGCTCGACAACGTCGACATCCGCGTCAGCAAAGGTGAGTTCATCTCACTGATCGGCCATTCCGGCTGTGGCAAGTCCACCGTGCTCAACATCGTCGCCGGCCTGTTGAAAGCCACCAAAGGCGGTATCGCTCTGGAAGGCAAGGAAGTATCACGCCCGGGGCCGGACCGCGCCGTGGTGTTTCAAAACCACTCGCTGCTGCCCTGGCTGAGCGTATACGACAACGTCAAACTCGCAGTCGATAAGGTGTTTGCGCGCAGCAAAAGCCGACAGGAACGCCACGAATGGACCTTACACAATCTGGAGCTGGTACACATGAGTCATGCACTGGATCGCAAGCCGGATGAAATCTCCGGCGGCATGAAACAACGTGTCGGCATTGCCCGGGCGCTGGCCATGCAACCCAAGGTTTTGCTCATGGACGAACCGTTCGGTGCGCTGGATGCACTGACACGCACGCACATGCAGGACTCACTCATGGAGATCCAGGCGAGCCTCAACAACACCGTCATCATGATCACCCACGATGTGGATGAGGCCGTGTTGCTGTCCGACCGCATCATCATGATGAGCAACGGCCCGTCCGCCACGGTCGGCAATGTGCTGGATATCGAACTGGAACGGCCGCGTGACCGCCTCGAACTGGCGGAAGACCCGCGCTACAACCACTATCGCGCCGAAGTGGTCAAATTCCTGCACGAACGTCACAACAAGCCTGCCGCCAAACCGGCGCCGGTTGAGGCGGACAATGCCGAGGCAACAGACGACCAGAGCCCGCACCTGAAGCTGGCCGGCTAGCCGCCGCTTTCAGCTCATTTGCGTTCGGCGCGCTTGAACTCGGTGGCCTGGCACTTCGGGCAAGGCGGGATATGTCCGGCTTGCTTGAAGTGCAGTTCGCCGCCGCAGGCGGTGCAAACCAATGTGCCGGGGCCGGTGACCTCGCCGGTATGCAAACGGCTGGCGCGCTTGGCGCGCTCGGCCAGGTTGCGCAACTCCAGGCTGGTCTGGTCGGCGACACTGGCGAACATTTCATACAGCCGGTCTTCGATCAGCTGCACATCAAACTTGAACCAGTCACGAAAATCCTGACCGGTTTCAACAATGAAGTCGGCCGCGTCTTTCATGTCCCGTTCGACATAGGTCGCGATCTTGTCGGCTTCCTCGCGCGTCAACTCACCCAGCTCAACAGCGGTTTCACGCGCATGCTCTATGGCATCGGTCAGCACCGGCCTGGCCCTGTCGGTGACCTTGTTGACACGCTCCAGCATGGTCTCATACGCCGCCACCAGTCGCTCGACCGGGTCGTTCTTGTTTTCCTGTGTCATGGTCATTCTCCTCCTGATGTCTTTATTTATAGTGTGAACCAAAGCTGGCAGAAAAGAAGTTGATCCACAACAAGAATGCGACAAATAACCTCTGATCACAACGGTTATTACCGCACCACAGCTACCGACAAACCCCTGCGAAAACAGTAGCGATGCGCTAACATAAGAGCATTTTTCAGCAGCAGCCGAACACGCCGTCCAATCTCCGGCAGACCATGACCGACAGAATTCGCGAAATTCCGTACAACTACACGTCTTTCTCCGACCGCGAGATCGTCATTCGTTATCTCGGCGAAGACAACTGGAATCTGATCGAGGAACTGCGTGGCACGCGCCGCACCGGCCGCTCGGCGCGCATGCTGTTTGAAGTGCTCGGCGACATGTGGGTGGTGCAACGCAACCCCTACCTGCAGGACGACCTACAGCAGAATCCGGAACGCCACAAGGCGCTGATCGATGCCCTGCACCACCGTCTCGACCAGTTTGAGCAACGCCTCAACAACAACGAGCAGGCCGAGCAACTGCTCAACGCCGCACGTGAGGCGGTCAAAAGTTTCGCCACCTGCTTCGCGCAAAACCGCGAGCTGCAACATCGCATCCGCCGCGCCATGATCGGCATCACACACAAGGACAACATCGATTTCGGTGGCCTGGCGCGCGTTTCACACGCCACCGATGCGACCGACTGGCGCGTCGAAATGCCGTTCGTGGTGATCTCGCCCGACACGGAAGATGAAGTCGTCGGCGTGGTGCACGCCTGCCTCGAATGCGGCCTGACCATCATTCCGCGTGGCGGCGGCACTGGCTATACCGGCTCGGCCGTGCCATTGCACGCCTACACCGCCATCATCAATACCGAGAAGCTGGAACAGCTGTCCGATGTCGAACGCATCAAGCTGCCCGGCCTCGACCAGCCGGTGCCAACAGTAAAAACCGGTGCCGGCGTGGTGACCAAACGTGTCTCGGAACTGGCCGAACGCCACGGTCTGGCATTCGCCGTCGACCCGACCTCACAGGACGCCTCCACCATTGGCGGCAACATCGCCATGAACGCCGGCGGCAAAAAAGCCGTGCTATGGGGCACCACGCTCGACAACCTGGCTTCGTGGCGCATGGTCACGCCGGATGCCGAATGGCTCGAGGTGGAGCGTCTCGATCACAACCTCGGCAAGATCCACGAACAGCAAAAGGTGCGCTTTCGTGTCACACATTACGACGGTCATAACAAGCGCAAACAGCATCCCGAAATCATCGAGATTGCCGGCGAACACTTTCGCAAAATCGGCCTTGGCAAGGACGTTACCGACAAGTTCCTGTCCGGCCTGCCCGGAGTGCAGAAAGAGGGCTGCGATGGCCTGATCACCTCAGCGCGTTTTGTGCTGCATCGCATGCCCGAGTTCGTGCACACGGTGTGCCTGGAGTTCTTTGGTGCCGACCTGGCCAATGCCGTGCCGGCCATTGTCGAGATCAAGGACTTTGTCGAAGCCCAACTCGATTGCAAACTGCCGGGACTCGAACATCTCGACGAACGTTACATCAAGGCGGTCAGTTACTCGACCAAATCGTCTTCCGCTGAACACGCCGGCCAGTTACCCAAAATGGTGTTGCTGGCCGACATTGCCAGTGATGATCTCGAACGCCTGCAACAGGTCACCGCCGAAGTCATTGAACTGGCGCGTCAACGCAATGCCGAAGGTTTCATCGCCGTCAGCCCGGAAGCACGTCAGCGTTTCTGGCTCGACCGGGCGCGCACCGCTGCGATTTCCGCGCACACCAACGCGTTCAAGATCAACGAAGACGTCGTCATCCCGCTGGAGAAGCTGGCCGACTACAGTCGTGGCATCGAACAGATCAACATCGAATATTCGATCAGCAACAAACTGGCGGCCAAACAGGAAGTACTGCGGTTGCTGCAAGGCGACCTGAGCAACCTGTGCCAGTGCGATCGCGATGACGCGGAAAACCGCAACATCCTGCAGCAGAAGCAGACTGCGGCCAGCCAGCGCGTCCAGGATTCGATCAACCGTTGGCAACAGGTTCTCGACAACCTGCAGCAACCGGCGGAAAATTTTGTCAGCCTGCTCGATGACAGGGCGCAGATTAACCTGCAGGCTAACGACAGCCTGCTCGACCTGATGCTGCGCCGTGACCTGCGCCATTCGTATCGCAACGAGATCGCCACACCGCTGAATGACATTTTCAGCGGCCGTGAATTTGCGCCGGTGCGCGACAGGCTGCAGCAGATTCATCAGAAAAAACGCAACGCACGCCTGTTCGTCGCTCTTCACATGCATGCCGGTGACGGCAATGTACACACCAATATTCCGGTACATTCGCACGATTACGCCATGCTCAAACAGGCCGATCACATCGTTGATCGCGTCATGCAGCTGGCGCAGTCACTCGGCGGCTCGATTTCGGGTGAACACGGCATCGGCCTGACCAAGTTCCAGTATCTGGAAACTGACAAGATCGATGCCTTTGTCGCTTACAAGAAAAAGGTCGACCCCAACGGTCATTTCAACCGCGGCAAGCTCATGCCCGGCTCAGGCCTCAACGATGCCTACACCCCATCGCTGCAACTGGTGCAACAGGAAGCGCTGATCCTGGAAGACAGCGAACTCGGCGCTCTTAATGACGACATCAAACACTGCTTACGTTGCGGTAAATGCAAGCCTGTTTGCATGACACATGTGCCGCGCGCCAACCTGTCGTATTCGCCGCGCAACAAGATTCTTGGCACCGGTCTTATCATCGAAGCCTTTCTGTACGAGGAGCAGACGCGCCGTGGTCTGTCGTTACAGCATTTCGATGAAATGAACGATGTCGCCGATCATTGCACCGTATGTCACAAGTGTCTCAATCCGTGTCCGGTCAACATCGACTTCGGCGACGTCACGGTACGCATGCGCAAAATTCTCACCGAGCGCGGCAAGAAACGCTTCAATGCCGGCACCTGGGCCGCGATGCAACTACTCAATGCCACCGATCCGCGCCTGGTCAAGACCCTGCGACTGGCGATGCTCAGATGGGGCTTCAAGGGCATCACGCTAGGACACGACCTGTTGCGCAAGACCAGCCTGCTGAAACAGAAAGCCGACAAGATTCCGGCTGCCACCACGGGCAAGATCAAGCCTATGGAACAACTCGGCGGCATGTTCCGGCGGCCATTACGCGTGGACTTACCGAAACGCTCCTACCGCACCGAGCTCAATCTCGAAGACAAAACCCGCGTGCCGATCATCCGTGACCCGAACATTGCCGCCGAGGATTCGGATGCGGTGTTTTATTTTCCGGGCTGCGGATCGGAACGGCTGTTTTCCGATGTCGGCCTGGCGACCATTGCCATGTTATACAAATCCGGCGCCACCACTGTGCTGCCACCGGGTTATCTGTGTTGCGGTTACCCGCAGACCGCCGCCGGCCAACACGACCAGGGCAAGCGCATCACCACGGAAAACCGCGTGCTGTTTCACCGCATCGCCAACACGCTCAACTACATGGACATTAAAACGGTAGTGGTTTCGTGCGGCACCTGTATCGACCAGTTGTTCAAATACGAGTTCGGCAAAATCTTTCCCGGCTCACGCCTGATGGACATTCACGAATACCTGCTGGAAAAGGACATTCGCCTCGAAAACGGCGACGACACCCAATATCTCTACCACGACCCATGCCACAGCCCGATGAAAATCCACAATCCGGTCAAGGTGGCCAGTTCCCTCATCGGCAAGGACGTACTGTTGTCCGAGCGCTGTTGCGGCGAAGCCGGCACACTCGGCACCGCGCGTCCTGACATCGCCGAGCAGTTACGTTTTCGCAAATCCGAGGAACTGCTCAAAGGCATCCACATGCTCACCGGCAGCACACGCGCCGAACACAACAACGTCAAAATGCTGACCAGTTGTCCCGCCTGCCAGCAGGGCCTGAGCCGCTACGGCGATGATACCGGTCTGCAGACGGATTACATCGTTGTCGAAATCGCCCG
Organism: Chromatiales bacterium; assembly: GCA_050049775.1. Taxonomy (GTDB): domain Bacteria; phylum Pseudomonadota; class Gammaproteobacteria; order Chromatiales; family Chromatiaceae; genus JABDQZ01. The sequence goes on along the minus strand of JASFVP010000077.1, from coordinate 2,750 downwards.
CCATCGACTCGGCCAAGACTGGCAAAACAGTTTCCTGCAAACATTACAACGCGATGGCATTGAGCAGGTTTTGCTCTAAACATTCCATCATACCCGCCGATACCCCTGAATAAGCAAGGTCGGGCAGACTTTCTCAACTGCCTGATTTTTTTGTCGCCTTGTTAAAGAGAAACGTCACATCCCGGAAGGAATTGACGCAATCCCGGTCAGGAAAGCTGCAGTAACCGATGAAGAGATAGCATCAATGAATAAAAAAACCTGGCTTCTTATCTCAGCCAATCTGCTTGTCTTGCTCGGCATTCATGTGCTGGCTTATGTATTTTTCGCCCCCTCACAGGCTTTTATCAGTCTGGTGCTGGCTGCTGACGTCATTGCGGTGGCTTCTTTCAGTCTGCTCTACCGGAAACTGCTCGGCCACAATGCCGCGGATTATTCCGGTTTCCTGCAACAGGCCTGCCGCAACGACAAGATCAACGTAACGGCCCGCATCGAGGACAAGGGCCAGCTATGGCAAAAAAATTTCAACCAGTGGATGCAATACATTGACGACCAGATCACATCGATCTATTCCTCCTCGGCGCGACTGGTGCCCATGTCCAGCGAACTCAGGGACACCTACAGCTCGATGATGCAGAAAGCCGCCATGCAGGAAATGCACGGCCGGCATATCGGTGAAGTCATGCACGAAGTCTCCGATGCCACCGAGGCGCTGATCGCCCAGGTGCAGGACATCAACGCCGCTGTCGCCGAAGCCAACAGCGCGGTCAGCTCCGGCGGACAGGGAGCCGGCGAAACCCAGGCATCCATCCGCGCCCTCGCCTCCCAAATCAGTGAAGCCACCGCCAACATCAGCAAGCTCAAAGAGGACAGTGACCAGATCAATAACATCATCAGCGTCATCAACTCGATTGCCGACCAGACCAATTTGCTGGCGCTGAACGCCGCGATTGAAGCCGCACGCGCCGGTGAACACGGGCGCGGTTTTGCCGTGGTGGCCGATGAAGTCCGGACCCTGGCCGAGCGCACCAGCGAATCGACCCAGGAAGTGCGCCAAATGATCGAACGCATTCAGAAAGGCACCGACAGTGTCTACAGCGTCATGGAAGTTGGCATGAGCAGCACCGAGAAAACCGTCGAGCTGGTATCGAAATCACAGCAGCAGTTGCAGCAGATCGCCGACTCCATGCAAATCATCGATGGCCAGGCAGACCAGATCAATGCCTTTATCGAGCACCAGAAAGATGTTTCCAACAAGGCCAAGGATTCCGTCGCTGCCCTCATCGATCTCAACGCCAACATCAATTCCGGCGCCCTGGACAGCGATCACATACAGGCCGTCACGTCCGAGGATTTGCTCAAGCTGGCAGAAACCCTGCGCACCAAGATCGAGGTATTTGAATTCAACAATCCGTTGTGGACCGATCAGCGACGCAACAAACAACGTCCTTCGGAATCCGGCGGGAGCGACTCGTCACAAGACGACGACATCGAACTTTTCTGATTATCAGGATCTCTGCATCAAAGCCAGCGCACACGCTTGAACAACAACAACAGCGCCGCCACGATGACCACCATGACACTGAGCAGAATAAAATAACCGTTGGGTGATTTCAGCTCGGGGATGTACTCGAAGTTCATGCCGTAAATACCGACCAGCAGCGTCAGCGGCACAAAGATTACCGTCACAATGGTCAGCACTTTCATGATCTGGTTGAGGTGATGCGCATTCAGACTGATGTAACCATCGATCAGGTCATTGATGACATTCTGGTAAAGATCGGCCAGGCTGTGAAAGCGTTCCATGAGACTGTGAATGTCATCGAATTCGGTGCGCCAATGGTGCGACTGCTCCGGGTCGAAATGATCGCGTAGCGATTCAAAGGCGTGCGTGTGATAGGCCAGGATGCGACGCATCTTGCGCAATGCCGTGTTGTAACCGACCAGCTCTTCCATCAGGCCATCGGTGCGACTTGCAAACAATTCATCCTCGACCTCATCGAGTCGGTGCTCCAGGTCCAGCAGAATCTGGCCATAACGATTTGTCACGCGACGCGCCATGGCGACCGTAAAGCTCAAGGGCGATTCGTCGGCGCAGCCTCGTTGCCTGAGGCGCTCGCGCCAGTTCTGAATAAAGCGCGACTGCTGGCTGTGACGTGTCACCAATAAACGTTCACCAACAAACACGGCCAGCTGTTGAGTGGCAAACTCGAGGTCTTCAGATTCCGCCGTCAGCGGCTTCATCAACAGATACAGGTGATCCGGAAAAACCTCAAAGCCCGGTGGATGGCGCGGCCGTTGCGCCTCGGCAATGGCGTGTTTATCCAGGCCAAGCTCTTCATGCAATAACTTCTGTTCGGCGTGGGCCGGCTCATCCTGCAGGTCAATCCACAGCCAGGAATCGCTGTGCTGACGCCATTGCGCCAGCAGTTCGCGTCCGCCTTCCTGTATCTCGCCCTGCTGGCAAAGTGTCACGATCATCATGTTGTATTACCTTGCATCGATCCGCCCTGTAAATTGGCAGCCAATGATTGCAGGTCCCGCTCACCCAGCACAGATCGCACATGCAAATCGCGCTGCGGGAAAGGAATCTCGATACCGTTGTCATGGAAGCGGTCCCACACGCCAAGCAGCACTTCACTGATGACATTGGCGCGACCGTTGGGTGGATCGTTGATCCAGATGCGCAATTCCAGATTCACCGAGCTGTCGCCAAAGCCCATCAACTGACAACGCGGTTCCGGCTTCAATTG
>JASFVP010000076.1:0-10595 GCA_050049775.1 Chromatiales bacterium | reverse complement strand
TCCTTTTTCTCTTCGGTCAATGAGGTACGGTTACTGCGCTGGCAGCATACAGGATGGCATGTTACCGCTGTATGACAGTCTGATGTGATTGCTGTATCCAGCCTGATTCGCCCGGTTGTCACAACAGTGTCAAGCAAGCTTGTTATGGTGTGCGCATGATTTCAACCATGCGTACATTATCGCTCGGCCTGTTTGTAGTGCCTTTGCTGTTTATCTGGGTAAAAGCACTTATCCACGGCCATCTCGATGTGCTGGCCTTGAGCAGTGGCCTGATGTTTTTCATCACCAGTGCCATGGCTCCTTCCAGCAGCGAAAGCGAGCATCGCTGAAACAACAGCTGTCTGCCAAAAGAAGATTGAGTATTGCTTTGCCCGCCCCTGAGGCGGGCATTTTTTTATCCGGGAACTGCAGAATGCCGGCGTTTGATACTGAACCGGCCGAGTTGCAATGGCTCGGAATTCTGTCGCCAGAAATTACGCGCCAGTTTCTGCAACGGAATGCCAAGCCGAAGCCCAAGCTGTTGCGCCTGGCCAAAGAAATCGTTGCGTCGCAAGTCCGGCATGCTGCCATTGAATGCAAACGCAATGACATTGCCGCCTTGCACGTGAAAGAAAATCACCTGTTCGCCAAACGCCTGTTGCAAGGCCCGCTGCGCCTTGACGCTGTCGCGAAATTCACTCGACCAGCTATTCATGAGTAACACGCCGTGGTCGCTCAGCCGCTGCCGGCAGGCACTCAAAAAGCCGGCATCCTGTTGCGCCTGGTGCACACTGTCTGCCAGATACAGGTCGGCAAACAGCAAATCGTACTGTCTTGCATCGCTGTTAACATAGTGTTGCGCATCATCACAATGCAGTTGCAGGTATCGGTCATCATGCAGCGCAAAAAAGTCCCTCGCGACATCGATCACCGCCTGGCGATATTCGACGGCGTGAATCTGTAACTGCAGACGAACCGCACGCAAGGCGCGCGCCAGACTGCCGCCACCCAGGCCGAGCAATAATGCCGAGCTGGTATCCGGCTGCAACAGCAATGCCAGCATCATCGCCTGGGTGTACACATGCTCCAGCCGCGCCGGATGTTCCAGGTCACAACAGCTTTGTTCAACGCCATTGCCAAAGGTAAGAAAACGCCGCGACTTACGCTGGTATACCGAGATCGGACCAATTTCGTCCCGCGTCTGGTACAGCAAATCACCAAGCGAACGAACAGCATGCTTCATTGCTTGGCGCCGGTAGGAATCAAAATAACAAACATGCTTTATTATGAGTCAGCCGGTAACCGCCGCATAGACTCGATAAGTTTGTTTTCCGCTGACGGCCTTTAAAAACCAATGCTTTTTATTCACATCCAGTCACGCAATTACGCCATCCAAAAAACACATAACTCCCTGTTTTTTCTTTACATACGTATTTAATACGCCAGTTAATTGCCACAGCAAATCGGTGGTTAATATGCCCGAACACCGGCCGCTAAGCTATTCGATGGATTTTCAGTACCGTGGCTGTGAGGATGGCACGCAGGAAGCTGGATGGCTGCCACAGCCAATCCGGAAGTACTGAAAAATATTACAGTAAAAAGGGGACATGCAATGGATATGCACGTCAATTACAGCAGCCTTGCTGACTGGTCTGCAAACGCTTCTATCCTGGAGGCGTTTCCCAGCGGCGTAGTCGTTTGTGACGCACAGGGCCTGATTGTGCATTGCAATTCCGAATTGCTGCGACTGTTCGGCTACAGCGAACAGGAACTGCTTGGGCATAGCATCAACATACTGCTGCCGGAGGAATTCCAGGCGCAGCATTCGGCGCATTTGCGCGCATACATGGCAAATCCGCAAAAGCGCATCATGGGCATAGGGAGAGAATTGTCCGGCCGGCGCAAGAATGGCACGAGTTTCCCGATCGAAATCGGCCTCAATCCGGTCGACACCGCCACCGGCCGGCAAGTGCTCGCCACGGTGGCCGACATCTCCCATCGCCGGCAACTGGAACGTAATTTCAGGAATATCGTCGAAGCCGCACCGGTAGGCATGTTGATTGTCGATACAGACGGCCGTATCACCCACAGTAACAAACAGTTACTCGATACCTTCGGCTACAGCCAGGACGAATTACAGGGCCAGGCACTGGAAATATTGTTGCCGGAGAGGCACCGCAGCCAACACCAGAATCACCGCAACAGCTATCTGCAAAATCCAACAACGCGGAGTATGGGAGATCAGAACGACCTGACCGGCAGGCACAAAAGCGGTACCGAGATCCCGGTCGAGATTGGTCTCAATCCGATTGAAACTGTCGATGGTATTGCGGTCATTGCTGCTGTCAGTGACATCACCGAACGTAAAAAGACCGAACTGAAACTCCGGCAGGCACTGGCTGACCTGGATGAATTCACCTATGTGGCTTCACATGACTTGAAGTCACCGCTGCGCGGTATCAGCAGCCTGGTCGAATGGATAGCAGAAGACTTCGGTGAAGACGTGCCGCAAGAGATCAGCAACAATCTCGAGCGCATCCAGCTTCGCATCGGCCGCATGGAAAAACTGGTGGATGACTTGCTCGACTACGCCCGGGCCGGAAAGTCCCAGAACATGACAGACACGGTCAATCTCGCTGAATTGATTGACAATGCCATTCAGCTGGTTGATCCGTCCGGGAACTTCCAGATTGAAACAACCGGTTTTCTCGACAGTATTAACACCGCTGCCACACCACTTGAGACCGTGCTGCGCAATCTTGTCAGCAACGCCATCAAACATCACGACAAGCCAAAGGGATGCATCCGCATCGAAGTGTCGACCGACGGCGCCTACTGCGTGTTCGATGTCATAGATGACGGCCCCGGTATTCCGCCCAATGCACATGAACGTGTCTTCAAACTGTTCCAGGCACTGATACAGGGCAGCGACAGCCGCTCCGGCGTCGGCCTCGCCGTCAGCAAACGACTGGTGGAGGCCCATGGCGGCCGAATTGAGCTGCACAGCGCTGCAGAACAGCGTGGCGCCCGCTTTCGCTTTTGGTGGCCGCGCTTTCCAAGGAGGGACTTGAATGAATGATGCAACCGAATTGACGGTGTTTCTGGTGGATGATGACGACGTCGCCTGCGAATCGGTCAGCCGCAGTTTCCGCAAACACAATATCCCGTTTCCGATCGTCACCGCCGAGGATGGCGTGGAAGCCCTGCAGGTGCTGCGCGGGCAACACCACAGCAAACAACTGAACGGACCGATTGTCATCTTGCTTGACCTGAACATGCCGCGCATGAACGGCTTTGAATTTCTGCAGGAATTGCGTGCCGACCCGGACATCGCCTCCCATGTGGTGTTTGTGCTGACCACCTCCAATGACGACAAGGATCGCAGCCGCGCCTACGCAGAGCACATTGCCGGCTATATGCTGAAGTCCGCCGTCGGTCCCCAGTTCAGCAAGCTGACCAGTCTGCTGACGAACTACAAATCGTCTGTGACGCTGCCGGGCTGACATGATGATCATTACAAATACAGCACAACGAGCATGCGCCGGTTATTCAGCCGGTTCCCTGCACCGCAGCAACATCTATCCGCTGACAGAACATATCGCCGATGTTGATGATGAGCTTGGGAACAGTCGAAAAAAAATCAACCTGCTGGTGATCGATGATGATGATGTCGATCGCGAACGCATCAAGCGCTATATCAGTAAATTCCGGCTGCCGGTCACCGCCCTCGAGGCCGGCAGTGGCATGGAAGCGATTGAATGTCTCTCCCGTGACAGCGTTGACCTTATTCTGCTCGATTATCAACTCGGTGACATGACGGGTACGGAATTGCTGGCCCGGCTTGAAAACAGCCAGTATGCCGGTATTCCTGCCATCATGATCACCGGTATGGGTGATGAAAAGACTGCGGTGGAAGCAATACGCTTCGGGGTGTTCGATTACCTGCCAAAGAGCAAGCTGACAGCGGAATCCCTGATTGCCGTGCTGGAATCGGCATTGCGCGCCTCGGAGCTGGAGAAAAAATTGCACGAAACCCAGCAGCGCTTGCAACACATGAGCCTGTACGACAGTCTGACCGGCCTGCCCAACAGAAACCTGTTTTTCGATCGACTGGACCAGGCCATTCTGAATGCCGACCGCAACAAAAGTGGCTTTTCCGTGCTGATGATCGATCTCAACCTGTTCAAGGAAGTCAATGACTGCCTGGGTCATGCCGCCGGTGACGAGGTGCTCGCGGTTATTGGCGACCGCCTGCAAACCAGTGCCCGCAAAAGCGATACCTTTGCGCGTCTGGGCGGTGATGAATTTGTTTGTATTCTGCACGGTGTGCACGAAACCCAGGATGATATTGCCTGTGCCGAGAAAATCATCAGCAAGATCTCGGAACCCATCGCAATCCATGACCGGGTGATCCAGACTGGCGCCTCGGTCGGTATCGCGCGTTACCCGGCTCACGGGCGGGATGCCACCAGCCTGTTATCCAATGCCGACAGCGTGATGTATCGAGCCAAAAAGGATCACCGAAAATATCTGGTTTACAACGACAATGATACAGAACAGAACCTCAGCAAGATCCCGGTAACCCAATACCTGCACAAGGGCATCAAGGCACGTGAGCTGTTTCTGGAATACCAGCCCAAGATTGATCTGTACAAAAATCAGGTGGTCGGTGCCGAAGTCCTGGTGCGCTGGCGCAGCCCAAAATTCGGACTCATCATGCCTGGCGACTTTATTCCGATCGCAGAGCGTAGCAGCCTGATCGAGGACCTCACCTACGCCACCATGGAAATGGCCTTTGATCAACTGCAACTATGGCGACAGGAAGAACGGGCTATCTCACTGGCCATCAATGTCTCGGCGCGTATGCTCGATGACCGGAAAATGCCCGACTGGCTTGCCGCGGAACTGAAACAACGCCAAATTGCGGCTGGAGATATTACCCTCGAAATCACCGAAACCACCCTGGCTTCCAGCGGCAGTTGTGCACATCAAATACTACATGACCTGGTCAATATCGGCTTTGATGTCAGCATCGATGATTTTGGCAGTGGCTTCACCTCATTTCGCTCCATCCGGGATATGCAGTTTGCCGAACTCAAGATCGACCGGCTCTTCATCCAGAACATCCAGACCGGCAATCAGGATGCCTCGATCGTGCGCTCAATGATTCTGCTGGCAGAAAGCCTGGGCATGCGTTCCGTGGCTGAAGGCGTTGAAACCGAGGAACAATGGAACCTGTTACAGCAACTCGGCTGTCAGTATGGCCAGGGCTTCGGTATCGCCCGCCCGATGCCTGCGCATGCCCTGATCAACTGGCTGGCTGAATTCTCCACCAGGGTTTGAGAACAACAACAGCCAGTCTCCATCACCACACACACTTGCGTCGTGGCAAAGACTGGCTGGCAGCGTTAAATCATGGCAGGACTAGCGGCCGCGGCCACCACCTGCCCCCATGCCACGGCCGGGACCCATGCCGCCACCTCTGGCAGGCGGCATATCCGGCAGTTGCATACCCTGTGCCCGGGCACGCGCTCTCATCTGCTGATGATGTTCATTGCGGATCTGATTGCGCTCCTGAGCTGTTCTCGCAGCACGCAATCGATTGTGGTACTCAAACCGTTCCTGTTGGGTCATGAGCTGGCTACCGTAAACCCGATCCTGAACAGGTGCCTGATTCTGTGCCACAACCGTTCCCGCGAACACTGACAGCGCGCTTACCAGGGTAGTTAACACGAGCATTTTGCGTTTCATGATAACCTCCTCGCATAGCGTTTCCATGCTTGCGCCAGTGGCCACGACAAGATTTTCAGAGCCATATTCCTGGCGCATTATTATTGTAATCCCCGGCCGGGAGTCACGGTATACGGCCAACACAGGTATTTTGAGAAACCTTGCTATTTACTGATTTCAATCGGTTTTGCGAACGATTCCGGCGCTTAAAAACAGGCGAATAGCCGCCTGTTCAGCTGAGGATTCAGTTTCACGGTGATATAATAAAAAAACTATGTGTGCGCTTTGGAGCGTGCTTTTATCGATCAGCGCTATTTAGTCAACGATGCAGCCGACAATCCGGTCGGGAAATTGCAATAGCCATTATCCGTACTCCGAGCCAGATCAAACAGAATCACGTCTCCAGTGTCGCAATACCGTCCAGCACGACGCGCAATTCACTGGTCAGATCTACCAGTAATGCATCGATATTATCCGTATTTTCCTTGCAGGCCTGTTCCAGAGCCTTGGCCGCCTGCTGCACCTGCGGGGCACGAATATTGGCGGCGACACCGTGCAGTGAATGCGCAAGGCGCGCTGCTGCCATTGGATCCTCATCGGACTGCGCTGAGCGAAACTGCTGCTCGAAATCACTGAACTTGTCCTGAAACATGGCCAGTAATTTACGAAACAGACCGGCTTTTCCGGGATACGCCTGTTGATATGCCTGGATGTCTATTCCCGGCAGGTCTGGAAACCCCTCTTCATTCGTCGCATCCTGTTGTGCTGTCCCGGCCCGGCCTGTTGTCATTTCATCCTCCCGTGTAATCCATTTTTTCAGGACTGTAAACATATCATTTACGTTGATCGGTTTGCTCAGATAATCATTCATGCCGGCATCAAAAGCTTTTTGCCTGTCCGCCTGCATGGCATTGGCGGTCATGGCAATGACCGGTAAATCCTTGAGTCCTTTATGTTGGCGAATTTTATACGTCGCCGTGTAACCATCCATAACCGGCATCTGGCAATCCATCAGGACTGCATCAAAATCGTCTCGTTCGAGTATCTGCAAAGCCTCTTCACCATCGTTTGCAACGGCCACCTCAAGCCCGTTACTCACCAGCAGTTCAAGCGCCAGCTCCTGATTGATGATATTGTCCTCGACCAGCAGAATACGTGCACCGCGCAAATCCGCAATGGTTGCATTGACTCGCTGTTGGTCATTCGCCTCGGTGGCTTTGCGATCGGAAACCTGGCCCTGCTGTTTGCGGACATAAACCGTGAAATGAAATGTACTGCCATTGCCGGGTTCGCTGCTCACCCAGATACCGCCGCCCATCATTTCAGAAAGGTTTTTGGCGATGCTCAGGCCAAGGCCACTGCCACCGTATTTACGCGTCGTCGAACTGTCTGCCTGGGAAAATGACTGAAACAGATTGGCCTGTTGTTCGGTTGTCATGCCAATGCCGGTATCGGCCACCGAAAAATACAGCACCACACCCTTGTCATCCTGTTCCCGGGTTGCAACGGTTACTTTGACCTTGCCCTCGGCTTCCGTGAATTTGACCGCATTATTGCCGAGATTCACCAGAATCTGGCCGAGACGCAGCGGGTCACCAACCAATGCAGTCGGCACATCCGGCTTGATTTCCACATCAAATGCCAGACCCTTTTCCTGCGCCTTGAGAGCAACTATGCTGACCAGGTTGTCGATCACATCTTCCAGGCGAAAATCGGTCTTTTCCATTTTCAATTTGCCCGACTCGATGCGGGAAAAATCGAGAATGTCGTTGAGCACACCGAGTAAGGCTTCCGCAGAACGCTGTATTTTGGCCAGGTAGTTATGCTGTTTGTCGGTGAGCTCTGTTTGCATGGCCAGGTGCGTCATACCGAGCACAGCATTCATCGGTGTGCGTATTTCATGGCTCATATTGGCCAGGAAAGTACTTTTTGCACGGGTAGCCTCTTCTGCCGCTTCCTTGGCCTGTGCCATGGCAAATTCCGCCTTCTTGCTGGAGCGAAAACCGCTATACAGCATGCCACTCACCAGCACGGCAACCAGCGAAAGTGACAGCAGATACCAGGGTGAAGTCAGGAAGCCGCTGGAAAAGCTGCCCCGCTTTCTGGCCGCCAGCACATATGGCGTGTCTGCAATCGGCTTTTTGATGTATGCCGAATAGTTCCCGGATGACTGATCAACCAGTCTGCCCGGAAAATTGTACTTCGTGTCCTCATGTATTTTTTGTGACGCGACGAAATTCACGACGTGCTCGTCACTACGCCCCAGAATGACATACTCAATCGATTCAGAAGCATCGGACTGGATGAATTTATCAATGGTTTCAGCGTAGTTGATCTCTGCAACGATAGTGCCCTTGCGCTCGTCCTTGTAGTAATACGGATACAACAACAATGCATGACTGTGCCGCTCATCCTGGAATACCAGACACATGGTTTTCGTGACGAAAGGAAACTCCCATTTCGACAAGGCTTGCCGATCGATATTTTCAGCCAGTACATCAACCAGGAATTCCCCACGGTTGTTGATGAAGGCCAGGCGCAGATAAATCGGCTTGGCATCAATCAGTTTGCTATCGAGCTGTTCCTGAAAACGGTTTTTCATGATTTCCAGGCTGGCGCGCAAACCATATTGCATCGACATGCCGAGCGCTCGATTGGCAAAAAACGCATCCACCGCCGGATTTTTCGCCAGCGTGGCAAGGTCGTTCTTGCGTTCCGTATGGAAATAGCCCAGCGTCAACGCCTTCTTATCAAGATTGAACAGGAGTTCCTTGTGTGAGGCTTTGCGCAAATCCTGCTGTGCAACATAAGTGGTGCCAAGCAGAATGAGCAGATACACCACAAACAGGCTGCCGACCAGGTAGGCGATCAACCTGCCCAATGCGCCGCGTCCATGCTGGCTGTGAGGCTGTGTTTGCATCAGTTGCGGAAGAATTCCTGGTAATACAGAAACACACTGGGGTAGTACTTTCTCACCAGTTTTTCATAGGTGCCGTCCTGGCGGATTGTTTTCAGATAGCGGTTGAAAGCCTGGCGTAACTCCGGCGAGTCCTTGCGGAATGCCGCCGCCATCAGCTGATTTTCCGAAACCGGTCCGATTACCTTGAGTTGGCCCGGCCATTTCTCCAGCGCGATCAGTGCATCGGGCACGTCCAGCAAGGTGGTTTCGGCCAGGTTATTTAAGATCGCCGGCGCCATTTCATTCAGCTTCAGCCGGGTCTTTGGCAAACGAATATCTGCTTTGGTTTCAGAGAGGCGATACAACGCCGGGTCCAGACAGGTGCTTTCCAGCGCCAGCACAGTCAGTCCGGCCATGGAATCCTTGACCTGACGGATATCACCATTGATGGACCCCGAGGGCTTGATTGGTGACAACACCGATTCAGCCCGTGCAATTAGCCAGACTCCGGAAGGAAACGTCGGCTCGGAAAAGCTCACCACATCCTCGCGCCATGGCAATATGGTCATACCATTGGCAATCACGTCACCTCTTATGGGTGCCGTATCCAGCAATTCAGCACCCTGCTCGCCACGCCGGGCATGACGCCCGTTCAAATCACCGAAAACACGACTCCAGTCGGTTTCGACATATTTGTAATCCACCCGCAGATACCGGGCAAATCCCTGCATCACTTCGACATCGAGGCCATCACCACTGCCGGTGACAAAATTGGCATAGGGAATACCTAGATGGCGCAACTCGCCCGCTGCCAGCACTTCCGACAAATCGTGAGCGTTAGCCGAGGGGAAAATACACAGCAGCAAAAACAGGGCGGACAGAAATATCCGTATTCCTTTGATTAACGGTTTCATCATTGAATCCTCTCCATGCCAGTACCTGGCAAAATCTGTATCGGCTGGAGCGCACACAGCTTGAATTAGCAGCGGCAAAATCACGGGAAAATCGCTCGCGGGAGATTAGCCCTGATATTTCAGTTTTTTATTGGCGTACCGATAGATTTCCATTATCGGAGTAAGGATTTTACCGGGAACTGCAATCACTGCTGAAATGACCCCATGGAAACTGTCAATCTAAAAGCGCGTGTGCTGATTCCGCTGGCATTTGTCTCGCTACTGGTGCTGGGCCTGTTCATTACCAGTCTGTACTTTAATGAGCAGACCAACCTGTCGGAAGACCTGGCGCGCAGCATTCATTCTGTTGATGGCTACTATCAGGCCGCGCTGGAAAGCCGCGCGCAAAAACTCGGTGCAGCACTTGATGTACTTCTGGTTGACGGTAACTTCCAATCGGCTCTGGCAGAACGCGACCGGCAGGCGCTACTCGAAATGGCGGCGCCGATTTTCGAGAAACTCAAAACCCGGCACAACGTCACCCACTTTTATTTTCATGACCCGCAACGCATCAATATTCTGCGTGTTCACCAGCCAGCGCGTCACAGTGACACCATCAACCGCTACACCGCATTGGGTGCGGAAAGAACCGGCCGCCTTTTCCATGGTGTCGAACTCGGTCCCCTCGGTACTTTCACGTTACGCGCCGTCCAGCCGGTATGGAGCCATGACAAGCTGCTTGGATACCTTGAGCTTGGCGAGGAAGTCGACCAGATCGTCCAGGACATGCACCGCCTCTTTGATGTCGAACTGGTGGTAAAGATACACAAACAGTATTTGCATCAATCCGACTGGACTTCGGGCATGCGTTTGCTTGGCCGCCCGGCTGACTGGAACTACCTGCCGGAGTCGGTCATTGTGTCACAGACTTTCAAGCAGCTACCACACGGCCTCGACCGCGCCCTGAGCGATCAAACCGGAACCCGCAGCAAACCCGTCACCCTGCACCAGGAAAAACAGCATTACAACGGCCGCATGCTGCCATTGCATGATGCCGGTAACCGATTGATTGGCGGCATCCTGGTGCTGCGGGA
>JASFVP010000026.1:0-46718 GCA_050049775.1 Chromatiales bacterium | reverse complement strand
CGGTGCGGCCCTGACCGGCATGCGCCCGGTTATGATTCACCAACGCATCGATTTTGCCTTGCTGGCGATGGACCAACTGGTTAACAACGCGGCCAAGTGGCGTTATATGTTCGCCGGGCAGGCGCATGTACCGTTGGTAGTGCGTGTCATCATCGGTCGCGGCTGGGGGCAGGGACCACAGCACTCGCAAGGCCTGCAAGCCTTGTTCGCCCACATTCCGGGTCTCAAGGTGATGATGCCGGCCACGGCGGCTGACGCGCATGACATGCTGCTGGCAGCGATTGCCGATGACGACCCGGTGTTGTTCATCGAACACCGTTGGCTGCATCATGTGCAGGGTCAGGTGAATGTGCAGCAATCAGTTTCCGCACAAGGCGCAAGGACAATCCGCCGTGGCAATGGCATTACCATTGCATGTTTCTCACATATGCTGGTCGAGGCGTTAAAAGCTGCCGATTGGCTGGCGAAGCGCGGTGTAGAAGCGGAAATCATCGATATGCGCTGGGCCAATCCACTGGATACGGATACCGTGGTAACTTCGGTGAAAAGTACCGGTTATTTACTGGTAGCCGACAGTGGCTGGCAAAAAGGCGGGCTGGCGCAAAGCCTGACGGCAGCGGTATTGCCGCATGTGTTTGAACAGTTAAAAGCCGCGCCGGCAATTGTGGCGATGCCGGATCATCCGGTGCCGACCACCCGAGCACTGGCAGATCACTATTATGCCGGTGCCGAGCACATTGCTGCTGCAGTACTGGACATGCTGAAAATCGAATATCAACAAGAACAACTGGACCGGGAACTGGTACGAACCGAACCCAGGGACCAACCGGACCGGGACTTTACCGGACCATTTTAAATTTGCTGCAACAGCCTGTTCGACCAGCTCGACAGGTAAGTGCGCAACCAAGGAGGCTGTACTGATGAGTCAATCAGACAAACAACTCAACCGTTTTGGTAATGAAGCCAATACCGATATCCCGGACGATGCGCCACTGGCCAGCAAGCCGGGACACAAGCTGCGCACGTCCAACCGTATTGTTGATCGGCAGGAACTGGCGGCCCAGGCATTGCTGGAAACCGACAAGCTGGAAAAGCTGCAAGGTCAGGAAAAGCAATATGTCGAATATGACGACCAGGTCGGCGTAGTGCGTGTCAGTGTCAGTGACATCAATGCCAGGCCGGTACCGAACCAGTTCACCGGTCCGAGTTATCGCAACACCGGTGAGCGTTTTCGCTTCGATGGCCACAAGATGCTGCATCACCTTGATCGTGTCTTACAGTGGCAAAATGGTGAACGTTTCGCACCGATCCACATCGATATGGGTTTGACCAAGTTCTGTAATACGGCCTGCCTGTATTGTTATGCCGTGGTGCAGAACATGACCAAGGGACAGATGATTGGTCGTGAGGCTTTGTTAGGTTTCATTGAGGATTGCGGCGAACTGGGTGTGCGCTCTCTGGGCTTCATCGGTGATGGTGAACCGACATTAAATCCAACCTTGTATGACGCCACGGTGCGTGCGGGCGAACTCGGTATCGATACCTCGATGGCGACCAACGGCCTGGACCTCGACATGGATCGTGCCGAGGATCTGCTCAGGAACATGACTTATATCCGTTTCAACCTGTCGGCCGGCACACCGGAAGGCTTCCGTCGCGTGCATCAGTCCGCGGAAAAAAACTTTCATCTGTTGATCGAGAAAATTCGCCAGCTGGTCAAACTGAAGAAGGAAAAAGGCTACAAATGTACCCTGGGCCTGCAGATGGTGCTGATTCCGGAATGTTTTGACCAGGTCATTGCCGAGGCAAAGCTGGGTGCCGAGCTGGGAGTGGATTACCTGGTGATCAAACATTGCTCGGATTCCGAATACAAGGAAATCGGCATCGATTACGAAGATTTTCTGCGCATGGGCGATGTGCTTAAGGAAGCCGAGACCTATTCCAACGAAGACTATGTGGTGCAGGTCAAGTGGAACAAGATCAACGCCGCCTCTGAAACCAACCTCTACAAAAACGGCTACCGCAAATACGATGTCTGCTACGGCACGCCGTTTCTGTTGCAGATATCCGGGAATGGCAAGATTTATCCGTGTGGGCCATTCTTTAACAAGGAGCGTTTTTACATCGGCGACCTGCATGAGGACTCGTTCGCCGATCTGGTGCGCGGCGACCATTACTGGTCGGTGCACGAGGATATTGCCAAGTCCGTCGATGTGCACAAGGACTGCGCCATCGGCTGTCGCCAGGACTATGTCAATAAATTCCTGTGGGACATCAAGAATCCGCCGGAACACATCAATTTCATCTGATTACGGATCCATGCTGACGGCCGAGGCGATACTGCTGGATCAACTGGGGGATGCCGATCGGCAGCCCATGCTGCAGCGCTATGCGGACAATCTTCAGGTGTTGCAGCAACAGCATGCCGATCTGGCAGAGCGCATCAAGGCAATCGATGATATGCCGGGCATGCGCATTGTGCCGCAGGGTGAAAATCATTTTCAGGTATTTGAAGCACGCCATGGCCAGTTTGTGTTGCTGACCGGCACACCGCAGTCACAGGCACGTTCACTGGGATTCAACAATCCTACACCGCCAGCCACCCTGCTGATGGGTGCCGGGCTCGGCTACGAGCTGCTCGAGGTATATCGCCAGTCAAAATTCCGTCTGCCTGGCGAAATCGATTACCAGAGCGAAGTCTATCTGGTGGAGCTCAGCGACCAGTATTTTGCGGTACTCATGTTATTGCATGATCTGCGTGAGCTGCTGCAGGATGAATCGGTGCATTTGTTTGTCGGGACTGAAGCCTGCCAGCAATTGCACGACTGGTTTGCCAGTTCGTTAAAAATTGAGATACCCGCCAATGTCATCCGCATTTCCTTTCACGTACAAGCAGCGGAACTGGATGCAACGATTTCGCACATACTACAACAACGCAAAAATGCGCTGACCCAGCGAGAGAATTACCTGGCTGAGCAGATTCGTATGTTTTACCTGTTGCAAGGTGAGGAGCCGCGCCAGCAGTTTCGCAAAGGGGAACTGCAACGGTCTTTGCGCGTGCTGGCGCTGACCAGTCGCTTCACCACATACCTGCAATACAGCAATCGCGATCTGATGTGGGGTTTTGAGCAGATCGGTTGCGAGGTGCAAACACACTATGAGACCACACTGAACTGGGATTTGACCCGGGTTTCAATTGCCGAGGCCATTCTGGATTTCGAACCGGATGTTGTGGTGACGCTGGATCACTTTCGTGGCGAGTTTCGCGTCATTCCCGAGACATTGCCGTTCATCAACTGGATTCAGGATCTGTTGCCGAACATTGTTGATCCGCAGGTTCCTGCATTGGGTAAACATGATCATACCTTTGTGTTCTGTGATGCCTGGTCGGAGGGATTGAAGAAACATGACTTTTACCAGGATATTGATCTGCCTGTGGTGACACTGGGCGTTAATACCTCAATCTATTATCCCGTTAATGGTGTCAATAAGGATATACCACTGAGTTTCGTTACTCATCTCAATGACCCGGATAAAGGGTTTCAGTACCTGCTGGATGAGCGGCAATATCCGTGGTTTGAAGTGGAAAAAGAGGTGCTTGCCGAAAAACGGATCAGTAAACCGGATCTGCTGAGTTTTTATCGTGAGTTGGCGCTGCTGATTCGAGAAACGCCATTGCCGGACCTCATGAATTTTGTCAAAGGCAAGGCTTATCAAAGCCCGGTTTATGCTCTGGCTTTTAAGCGCAGCGGTGTCGAGGTTTCCGAAGAACTGCTGAAAAAATTGTTTGACGGCTATTCGCGGTTATTTTTCGATTTGCAATACAACATGAAGCTCAGGCCGGTAAGTTATCTGGCCAGACAAGGTGTCGATGTGCATGTGTACGGCCGGCATTGGGATGATGCTTGCGCCTTGCCCGGGAATGCCAAAGGCACGGTTGGCAATGGTGCGCCCCTGAATGAAATCACCAATCGTTCCTGCATCTGCCTGAATAACAGCCCCGGCACTTCTTTTCATATGCGTGCCCTGGAAGTGCTGGGTTCCGGCGCTTTCATGTTGACACGCATAATCCGGCCACCATATGACAATATGCCGATCGAGCGATATTTTGACCCGGAAACCGAGTTGGTCCGTTTTGATACCGAGCAGGAACTCTATGACAAGGTCAGCTACTACCTGGGTAATGTGGATGAACGTGAGGCGATCGCGGAGCGAGGCCATCAACGTGTACTGAATGAATATAGTTACAGCAGTATTGCACGCAATATGTTGAACAAGGCAATTGCGCGGTGAGATAGGGGTTATGGCAAGACCACATCTTCATATCCTTGGGTTGGGCCGTTGCATTATCGGCAATCTCAAAAAGAGCCTGCAGGCCAGTGATGATGTGCAACTCGATGGTTTCACGCATCAATATCTGCTTAATTATCGCAGCTTGCTGGATTCGCCAAATGTGGATACACAACAGATCCAGAAACTGGATCAATGCGATGTGGCTCCGACTTTCATGGATCAGGTCCAGTTTTCCGCGGCTCCGCAGGATGGCTTTGATCTGATCCTGGTCGAGCTGTTTCCACCCGCACCTTTATATATGCAGCCAGGCACTGGTATCTGTTGTAGCGTCGAGGATGCCAATGAAGCATTTGGCAAGCTTGGCTTCGCGCTCGAGCCGTCTTCAGCACAACAACGCAACTCGCAATTTCCTCAAGTGCTGCAAGGACTTATCAAGTTATTGCAACAGGCATATCCGCAGGTGCCACTGGCGTTTGTCAATGGCGAGTATTACGACACAGAGAAGAACATTGGTAACAGCCAGTTGCCCGAGTTGCTGATGGCGGCAGCCAAAACCATCGAGGCCAGCGAAAATTGCCATCTGGTTAATATGAAAACCCTGATCGATGAACTGGCAGCAAAAGGAATGGCTTTTGCTGATAGCGAGTTTCCGTTGGCTTATATTCGGCACGATCCAGATTTGCAGCCGATTGCCATTGCGCGCGATTGCAAGCATGCCAGTCCTGCCTTGCGGGATGTGTTTGCCGGTTATCTGCTAAAGCGGTTGGGTCGTATTTCACAACAACAATATGAGCAACATTGCGAACAGACATTCAGTATTGGGCCCAAAGAATTTTCTGTTCGCGCACAAGCTTTTCTGGCACAAGGCGATTCCCTGGATATGGATGATGCGCGTGTTATGGCGCGATGTTTTTTATACGCACGCGCTTTCCCGCAATTGCTGTCGCTTGACTGGCTGTCAGCACACATACTGGAACATCTTTCGCGCCCACTAGCGGCAGACTTGCTCAAGCGCGGTATTTTCTGCATTCGTTCGATTGCTGCCTGGCAGTATGAAAACGCCAATGAAGCAGTATTTGAAGCACTGCTCGGCAAGCTTGAGGAGATTGCGCATCTGCCGGACAAAATTCAGCAGGAGGCGGTTCGTCCACTGATTTTATGGATTAAAAATATTGTACTGAGCCTGAACCGGAAGGTTTTGCATGCGAATATCAGCACGAATCTTGTCATCCGCTATATTGATGTTGTCAATCTTCTTTCGCAGCAGCAGATATTAATGCAATCAGCACTGATTCAATTATCAATGACAACCGCAAATACAGTGCTAGAAACGGCTTTACCAGAGGAGAAACGGATTAATGAGAGCTAGACTTCATTTCTGTCACCAGCCATGGACAAGCTTATTTGTTCGCAAGACCGGGCGAATCCAGCCATGTTGTGCGAATTCATCCGAGCTTGGCAACATTCATGATGACAGCATCGAAGAAGCCTGGAATTCGGAAAAAATGCAGCAGATCAGACAGCACATCATTGATGGGGATTATGCTGCGGCAGGTTGTGCGAGAACCTGTCGTATTCCAGGGCGTTTTCAGGAAGGTGACGAGGTCTACGGTCATTGGGTCGACCTGGATGAACAACATCCCGGTGACGTCAATTTGAATAATGCTATTGAAGCCATGCAGCAGAGACAAGTACTTATCAATAACCTGCCAATGAGTTTCGATATTCAGGCCAACGAACTGTGCAATATGAATTGCATGATGTGTCATCAGAATCATGACGATCGTGAGCATCTGAATAGCAATGCCCTGGCGAAGGTCTTGTTGCATGACCGGCTCATACTTGACGTGCGTTTCCAGGGTGGCGAGGTGTTTGCCGACAAGGGATTTTTTGACTACCTGATCAATTTGCGTGATCGACTGGAATCACATCAGAAACTGACAGTAATTACGAATGGCTCTTTATTTGATGAGAAGATGATTGACGCCATGATCGACGGCAGTGAGCGCATCAAGATTATCATATCAGTCGATTCGGTTTTTGAACCGACGTACCGTAAGATACGTGTTAGTAACCAGTTCCCGCGTGTTTTTCGGAACCTGCAATATCTCGGTGAACGCCAGAAACAGGTCGGTAGCGACGAGTCTGTAATGTGGAATTTTATGGTGACCAGATCGAATCTCACCGAAGTGAAAGACGCGCTGGATCTGGCGCAACAGATCGGTGTGACAATCTCTTTTGCGCCGATTATTGGTCCTTACGAAAAGGAAAACCTGTTCGATTATCCGGAACTGTTTGACCAGTCCGATCTTGATTATATGGCCGACTGCGTTGGCTATGCCGAACAGCTGAATGTGGCTGTACTCGGGTTGCCGCAAATCCAGGCTAGTATGAGCGAGCAATTGATCCCGGAAAAGAAAAAGCAGGCTTTATAATCTGCCGAGATCATCGAGAATGCGTTCGGCGCGATGATGCCAGGTATGTTCTTGCAGCACTTTCTGTTGACCATTTTCGGCTATACGCAGGCGCCGGTCTTCATCATTCAGGCAGCGTTTCACTTTTTCGGAGTTGTCGAAGTTAATCGGGATAAAGTCTTTCCAGGGGGTGAAATATTTGAACAGGGTGCGATTTTTTAGATTGGATTTTCCGTATTTGGAGTAATACGCCAATAATCCACCGGATGCCATACAGTCGAGACTGCGGAAATGCATGCCTTCACCATCATGCAGGTTTATTTTGCTGCTGACATAAACCTGGCGGATTGACTCGGTATCGTCGAGAAAGCAATGGTACATGTCTCGATACTGCGGCCACAGTTGCCAGTTTTCGCTGCCAAAAATCCGGATTGAATCTGATATCTGCCTGGCGCAATCGATCAACTCCTGACGTAAAAACATGCGTACCGTGCGGATTTCGACATCGTATTTGATCAACGGATCTTTAATGTGGGTGCCGAAACGATTGTAATCCAGTGGGTTTTCGAGAAAAAAATCCACCATTTTTGGATAGTAGCCGTGCAGATTGTGAAAACCGCCCAGTTGATCCTTGGTTTCGCGGCAACGTTGTACCAGATCTGCAAAAGTGATGCGGCGGTGTTCGAGCACTTTGACAGTCCGTGCCAGTTCTTCATCTGAATATGGTTTTGGTATATGGCCAAGAAAGGCGATATCAGAGAGGTATTCAAGAGATTGCTGTTCGGCAAAATATTGACTCCGGTCGATTCCCGGGGACAGCCATTTAGCGCGTTTTTCGCCGACTGTCTTGAGGGCATCGATCCAGGGCTGGCAAAACACATACATCAGATCGCTGCCGGTATAGTTGGAGAATTCACCCCAGAGGTCGACCAGCCAACCGATGTGTCTGATATCGGATGGTAGTCCCGGCACACTGGCACGAGAGCGGTTCATCTCGAAAATCACATCGATACGGTGTTGGTGGCAGTAACTGGCCAGATCGGCGTCGTCAAGCAAGCCACATTGACCAAACACGTGAACCCCGTGGTCAGTGAAAGCCCGTTGTATGCCAGCAAAAAGACTGCGGTAGAAATTATTGTCTTTTGGCAGGAACAGGGCCAAGTTCATTCGTAAAATCCTTTTTCGAACATGGTTTTTATAGGTATGTTCAATATTGTTATTAAATCTATGTCCAAATTTGATAGTATGAAAAAATAGTTTCTAAAGCTAGAATAATAAAGCATTGTTTTCGGATTCCATCTACAAAAATATCTGATATATATCCAGAATTTATCGTTTCCTTCCTGTTGGAAAATTTACTTGATCAAATGGCAGTTGTCCCGGTTGTTTCAATTTCCCAAGCTGATTGTGTCTTTAACCAGCCGGCAGTTTGCTGGCCTGTAGCAGTTCCGTCTGTATGAATGTTTTGATTCTTGGCCTCAACGGCTTCATCGGCAGCAGTCTGGTACGAGCAATTCTCGATACCACCGACTGGAATATCTACGGTCTGGATATCGCTGAGAATAATCTGACCGATGTTCTGTCGCATGAGCGGCTGGAATTTCTCAAAGGTGATATCTGCGACAATGACGGCTGGCTGCGCGAAAAAATACAGCATTGTGACGTGGTGCTGCCACTGGTGGCAATCGCCCAGCCAAAGCTCTACGGCGAGGACCCGTTATCGGTTTTCAAACTCGATTTTGAGGAGAACCTGAAAATCATCAAGTGGGTGCACGAATTCGACAAGTGGTTGATATTCCCGTCCACCAGTGAAGTCTATGGTATGTGCGACGACGATGTTTTCAATGAAGCGTCGTCGAATTTTGTGTACGGACCGATCAATCGTGTGCGCTGGATTTATGCCAGCTCCAAACAATTGCTGGATCGGCTGATTTATGCCTATGGCACCAAATCCAGTTTCCGCTTCACCATTTTTCGGCCATTCAATTGGATCGGCCCGAATCAGGATTCACTGGAGGCAGCGCGCAAGGGGCATTCGCGCGTGGTGACGCAGTTTTTTGCGAATTTGATCGACAATGACCCGATCCGGCTGGTTGATGGCGGTTCGCAGAAACGCTCCTTTACCGACATCGATGACGGCATCAATGCACTCATGACCATCATGAAAAATCCGGAGAAAAGCCACGGCGAAATTTTCAATATCGGAAATCCAGCCAACAATTTCACCATTCGCGATCTGGCTGAAATGTTGCGCAGTACTTATGCCGAAGTCGCTGGCCTGGAAGAATCGAGCCTGTCGGAGATTGTCACTACCGGTTACCAGGATTATTACGGCAAAGGCAAAGGTTTTCAGGACATCCAGTTACGCGTGCCGGATATCAGTCACATCGAGAAAAAGCTCGGCTGGTATCCGCAGATTTCATTGCAACGGTCCTTGCGCAAGTGCGCAGAATATTTCGTCACACAACAATAGAACAGGCAGGGGATATTTTTTATGCGAATTGCAGTCATTGGAAACGGTTCGATCGGCAAACGCCACATGCGCAATCTGATTTCGCTGGGTTACGACGATCTGATCAGCATGGACCCATCGGCCGAGATGACGGCACAGGTGCATGCACTGCATCCGCAGGTAGGCCAGTACAGCACCGTTGAGGAACTGTTTGAGCAAGGCAAGCCGGATGTGGCTTTTATCTGTTCACCGCCGCAGTTTCATTTGCCGCAGCTGAATCTTGCCATTGAGCATGGCTGTCACAGCTTTGTGGAAAAACCGTTTTCACTTAACCCTGAAGGCGTTGCCGAGGCGTTGAAAAATGCTGAAGCGAAAAACCTGCGCGTCGCCACCGGTTTCAACATGCGTTATGTGCAACCGATTCGTCAGCTCAAACAATGGCTTGATGATGGTCTGATTGGCGACTTGCTGTCGTGCCGTATCGGCCTTAGTTCCTATATGCCAAACTGGCATCCGTGGGAAGACTACCGCGAATGCTTCATGGCATTCTGGCAATCCGGCGGTGGGGCACTGTTTGACTATGTGCATGGCATCGACATGGCACAGTGGTTTGCCGGTCGCATTACGCAATTGTGTAGCATGCAGAAAACCACCAGTCTGGAGATGGAAACCGACGATATGGCGGTACTGATCGGCCAGACCGACAAAGGTGTCATGCTGGACCTGTATTTCGATTTCGTGGATCACCTGAGTCGCCGGCGTATCGAGCTCATCGGGAGTAAGGGCACAGCGCTGTGGGAACTGGATGCACAGCACACAATCACGCTGTATCAGGCCGATTCGGGTGAGCGCCGTGTGATTGAAAGTCGCTTCGACTGGGACAGCTGTTATATTCAACTGGTGAAGGATTTCATGGCGTCACTCGACATGGGCAAAAATATCGAGAGCGATGGCTGGAATGGCCTGGATACCCAGGAGGTGCTGATGATGGCGATGCAAAGCAACAAGCAAGGCAAGCTGGTCACACGCCAGTGATCGACCATGCCAAGGCACAGCTGATTTGGCGATGACGGATGTGTTCTGTCTGGCCGTCATTCCTGCGCGTGGCGGCTCCAAAGGCGTACCCAACAAAAACCTGCGTGATTTTGCCGGTTCCAGTCTGATTGAACTGGCGGTGCAGGCCGCGCAACAGTCCGAACTCATTAATGATTTTATTGTCACTACCGATTCGCCGGACATCGCTGATCTGGCGCGCAGTCGTGGTGCTGACATTCCGTTTTTGCGTGAGTCGGAGCTGTCCGGGGACGAGGTGCCGGTCAAGGCGGTGACGCGCGCCACGGCGTTGTGGTACGAGGCCAACCGTGGGGTGCGGCCTGATATCGTGCTGACGTTGCAACCGACGTCACCGTTGCGTACCGCCGAGCATCTCGATACCGCGATTCGCATGCTGGCTGAATCCGATGCTGAAGGCCTGATCGGTGTTACCGAAGCGGAGCATTCGCCTTACAAAATGCGCCTGATCCGCGATGGTTTGTGTTCGCCCCTGTTTCCCGACATGGTGGTCGACCAGCGCCAGGATGCACCGCCGGCGTACCGGCTCAACGGCATCGTCTACGCGACACGCTGGCAGACGCTGATCGACAAGCGCAGCCTGTGGGGGGATCGCGCACTGCCGTATGTATTGCCAGAGGATGTATCCTTTAATATCGATACCGAACTGGAATTCCAGTTCGCCGAATTCTGTTACCTGAAAAAATACGGCCGCCAGACCTGATTGACATGCACGCCAGACGTTTCATTCCCTACGGCACCCAATGGCTCGGCGATGAGGAGATCAACGCCGTGGTCGAGGTGCTCAAGGGCGACTGGTTGTCGCCGGGACCGTACGTCGATGCGTTTGAAGAAGCCATGGCTGAATATTGCGGCGCCAGGCATGCGGTGGCGTTTTCCAGTGGCACGGCCGCGTTACACGGTGCGGTGTTTGCCGCCGGATTGCAACCGGGGCAGCGGGGCATTACCAGTCCGTTCAGTTGGGTGGCGAGCGCCAATTGCATCGCCTATCAGAATGGCCACCCGGCATTTGCCGATGTCGATGCCGCCAGCATGAATCTGTCGCCAGACAAACTCCAGGCGGCAATCACGGGTGATACCAGGCTTGTTATTCCGGTGCACTTTGCTGGTTTGCCCTGTGATATGCAGGCCATCCGGCAATTTGCGGACGCGCACGATTTAACCATTATTGAAGATGCCGCCCATGCGCTCGGCGCCACATCCAGGCATGGCAAGGTCGGCGACTGTCGTTATTCCGATATGGTGTGTTTCAGCTTTCACCCGGTCAAACACATCACCACCGGCGAGGGCGGGATGGTGCTGACCAACAACACCGATCTTACCGAGCAACTGCGCCGGTTTCGCAACCATGGCATCGTGCGCGCTGACGGACAGCGTTTCCCGGACGAAGGACCCTGGTATTTTGAAATGCAACAGCTTGGCTACAATTACCGCATGACCAATTTCCAGGCAGCCATCGGTTTTCATCAGTTGAAAAAACTCGATGCCTTCGTGGCGCGCCGCCATGAAATCTGTGCACGTTATGATGAGGCATTTCAGAATGTTGAAAATATCGGTGTGGCAGTTGCTGCCGATGGTTACAACTCCAGCCGACATCTGTATGTGATCCGGCTGCAATCGGAAACATTGCAACGCTCCAAAAAACAAATTGTTGAACAGCTCAAACAGGCCGGTCTCGGCGTGCAGGTGCATTACCCGCCGATTCATACCCAGCCATACTATCGTGAGCATTATGGTTATCAGGCCGGCGATTTCCCGGTAGCTGAGCAGTTATATCGCGAGTCGCTCTCGATTCCGCTGTATCCCAAAATGACCGATGACGATGTGGAGTATGTCATCGAGACCATCAGTAACGTCACAGGCCGGTTTGGACAGGCTTAATATCATCATCCGCACCGCTGGCGGCAGTGGCTATGGCGCCGGTCACATCAGTCGCATGTCGATTCTGGCAAACGCACTGTTTGCAGCTTTTGACTGTGACATCCACGTGCTGCTGGCAGGGCCGGACGAAGTGCTCGACTGGTTTGCTGATGATCGCCTGCAATTGCATCATCTCGGCCCCAGTGCTGACCTGTCTGGCGAGCGGCACCAACTGGGGCAGTTACGGCCGGATCTGGTGGTGATCGATCTGCTGCACATCGAAGCCGAGCATCTGCGACTGTACAAAAACAGTGGCGCGCCGGTGGTGCTGTTCAGCGACATGGGTGATTTGCACACCGACTGCGATTTGCTGGTGCTGCCGCAACAATTGACACCGTTGCCAGCACAACAAACCGGCAATACATCACAATTGGTCGGGCCCGATTATTTTATGCTGGCCGCAGACTATGCGGCCTGTGCGGCACAGCCGAAAAGCATCAAGCCGGTCGCGCAAAACCTGTTGATCAGTCTCGGTGGTGAAGCCAGGGCTGACAGTCTGCGGCGGATGCGCCAGGTTGTCGATATTGTGGCCCCATCCTTGCATCAGATAAGCTGGGTACTGGGGCGTTGTTCACCGGACCTGGCGGCGAGTTTGTCCGAAGCTGCTGATAATGTTGAAGTTATTGAGTTTGTTGGGAATATGCCGGAACGAATGCAACGTGCCGATATGGCAATACTTGCCGGGGGCTTTGTCAAATACGAAGTAGCGAGCTGTGGTTTGCCGGCCATAATCGTGGCGCAGTACCAGCACCAGACTGTTCTGGGGCGTGAGTTTGCTGCCCAGGGTGCGGCCGAGTACCTCGGTGAGCTCGACCGGCTTGATGTGCAGGATATTGCTGATCAGGTGTTGGCATTGCAACATGACAGCGAACGACGCGAGCGCCTGTCGCAAGCCGGCCAACAACTGGTCGATGGCAAGGGCGTCGAGCGTGTACTGGCGGCCATCCGGCAATTGCTCAACAGGGAAACACACTGATCTTTATGCGTATCGTCCTGTTTGCCAATAATCGTGTCGGGTGTGAGGTGCTGCAATGGCTGGTCGGGCAGGGCGAGCAAGTGGTTGGGCTGGTGTTGCACCCGGATGATACGGCGGCTTTCAAGACACACATGCAGACGCTGGCACAATCGCGGCAGATTCCGACCTGGGAACCGGATTCCTCACAAGATGAAGAATTTCAGGCGCAAATCGCAGCTCTGCAGCCGGATCTGCTGCTCAGTGTTTCCTATGGCTACCGCCTGCCGACGGCACTGCTGGAATTACCCGGTTGTGGCGCCATCAATCTCCACAATGGCTATCTGCCTTTTAACCGCGGCACCTATGCTAACGTCTGGAGTATTGTCGATGACACACCGGCCGGAGCAACACTGCATTTTATGGAGGCGGCTTTCGATAGTGGTGATATCATTGACCGCATTGAAGTGCAGAAAACACTGGATGACACAGGCGCCAGCCTGCACCGCAAGATCGAAAAAGCCAGCATGGAACTGTTTATCAGCAGCTGGCCAAAAATAAAAACAGGCGATTTCCAGGCGCAGCCACAATTCTCGCATGAAGGCAGTTACCATCTGAAAAAGGATGTCGCGCTGATTGATGAAATCGACCTGAATAAAATGGTGCGCGCACGCGACCTCATCAATTTGTTGCGCGCCAGAACATTTGTCCCGCATGAGAGCGCCTACTGTATTGAGGATGGCGTCAAGTATTACATCCGGGTCAGTATCGAGAAGGAGGAGAAGTAGCGGATGAAGACAGTTACTGTCGCAGACAAAACCATTGGTGATGGCCAGCCGGCGTTCATGATTGCCGAGGCCGGCCTGAATCATAACGGTGATGTGCAGCTGGCACGCGAGCTGGTGGCAGCCGCCGCCGACTGTGGCGCCGATGCTGTCAAATTCCAGACCTTTTCGACCGATCAGTTCATCCTGAAAAGCTCTCCATATTACGACATATTCAAAAGCGCCGAACTGCGCGATGATGACTTTGTCGAGCTCAGCGACTATGCGCGCCAGCTCGGTATCACTTTTTTATCGACACCGTTTGATTTCCACAGTGTCGATGTGCTCGATGCCATCGGTGTTGATGCCTACAAGATTGCTTCCTGCGATTTGACCAACAGTCCGCTGCTGGAAAAAGTAGCCGCGAAGGGCAAGCCGATTCTGTTATCGACTGGCATGGCCTCGATGGGCGAAATCTTCCGGGCGGTCGAGTTGATCAACAACAGCGGCAATGGTGGTGTGGCGGTGTTTCATTGCATTGCACATTACCCGTCCGCCTACGAAGAGATGAACATCCGTTCGATTCCTTACATGGCCTCGGTGCTGGATATCCCGGTCGGCCTGTCCGATCACACGCTCGGCATCGATATACCAACCGCGGCGATCGCGCTTGGCGCCAACATGATCGAAAAGCATTTCACCCTCGACAAGGGACTGCCGGGGCCGGATCACCAGTTGTCGGCCACGCCGGACGAGTTTCGCCAGCTGGTCAACAGCACACGCAACATCGAAAAAGCGCTCGGTCAGTACCATCGCGTACCGGTGGAAAGCGATGACCAGCGCACCTTGCTGCGGCGTAGTCTGTGTGCCAGCCGCGACCTGCCGGCCGGTACCGTGATCAGTGCTGAGATGATTACCATCAAGCGCCCCGGTAGCGGCCTGCCGCCCGATAATTTCAATAGCTTGCTCGGCCGCAAGCTGGCTAATGATATTGCCTGTGACCACCAGTTCAGTATGGAGATGTTTGCATGACCCAGAAAGTTACCAGACACACCGAATTCGGACGTTTCAACCTGTTTGAACTGGAGCGTGAAGGCGAAGCCAGCTGGCAGTCGTGTCGGCCCCAGGAGTACTGGGATTACCGCAACGAATGGGACAATCACCCCAAACAGCAACATGTTGGGGAGTATCCGGTACACATCGATGTGGAGATGACGGCGCGCTGCAATCTCAAGTGCCCGATGTGCCAGCGTACCACCACGGAAGAGGATGGCCTGTTGCAGGATGGCGACATGGACTGGTCGTTGTTCACCAACATCGTCGATGAATGTGCCGGCAAGGTCCGCTCGATCAAGCTCAACTTCCGTGGAGAATCTTTATTGCATCCGCAGATCAGCGAAGCCATTGCCTATGCCAAGAACAATGGTTTTGTCGAAGTCATGATGAACAGTAATGCGTTATTGCTTACAGAAGACAAGGCGCAGAAAATTCTGGATGCCGGTATCGACTCGATCATTTTCTCGTTCGATTTCACCGATCCGGAGAAATACCGCGCCAGCCGTTCCGGTGCGAGTTATGAAAAATGTCTGCGTAACATCAAACGATTTTGCAAGATGCGCCGTGAGGGTGGTTACAGCCATGTGCGCGTACGCATCAACGGCCTGTCCGACAACAAACAGACCGATGATGTGAAATCTTTCCTGGAACTGTTTGGTGATGACGTCGACGAAATCAATTTGTTTCGCAAGCATCTGACCACTTCCGACTTTCCGCGACCGCTGGATTATTACGAAGACCTGTTTGATGCCGCCGATTACCAGTGTGGCAGCCTGTGGCAGCGGGTCGGCGTGCTGTTCAACGGTTCGCTCATGACCTGCTGTAACGCCTACGAGGAAATCAAGGACATCGGCAAGATGCCGGAGAACACGCTCAAGGAGCTGTGGCATTCGGATCATATGAACCGGCTGCGTGCCGCGCATTCGACCAAGCAGGGATATCAGGAGGACATGTGCCGTACCTGTTTCAAGTTTTTGTTCCGGCTCAATCGTTACATGGAACGCAACAACATCAAGCAGGTCGATTTCCCGCCGGTGGTGGTGGCAGCAGTAAAATAACAAACTCCTGCGAGTTGTTGCAGTTCCCGGAGCAGTCAACAGATGTCTGATGAAATCAAGGTGCGTTATATCGACCTGCCGGCGGAGTTTCGCGCGGCCGGTGCACGTTTGACGGCAAGATTTACCGATGTCTGTTCGCGTGGGCAGTTCATTCTGCGTGACGAGGTCCGGCAGCTCGAACAGCAGGCTGCCGACTACCTTGGTGTCAAACATGCCATCGGTGTGGCAAGCGGTTCGGATGCCTTGCTGCTGGCGCTGCTGGCGCTGGGTCTCAAACCCGGTGATGAAGTCATCACCGTAGCGCACACCTTTGTCGCGACCGTGGCCGCGATTCATTTTGCCGGCGCCACGCCGGTGCTGGTCGATGTCGGTGACGATCACAACATGGCGGCCGCTGCACTGGAGCAGGCGATCAGTGGCAGGACACGCGCCGTGATCCCTGTGCACATGAACGGCCAGCCCTGTGACATGCTGGCGATTCGCGACACTTGTGCACGCCATGACCTGTTCATTATCGAGGATGCCGCACAGGCATTCGGTACCCGCTATTACAGCGAGGCCGCCGGCGGCATGGGGCACATCGGCTGTTTCAGCTTTCATCCGATGAAAGTGTTCCATGCGCTGGGCGATGCCGGTCTGGTCACGACCAACGATGATGAGCTGGCCGAGCAGATCCGCCTGTTGCGCAACCACGGCCAGCAGAGCAAGGAAAACATCGTGCGTTTCGGCTTCAACAGCCGGCTCGACAATCTGCAGGCAGCCATGCTGCTGGAATTTTTTGCCGATCTCGACCACTGGCTGGAACGCCGTCGTGAGATCGCCCTGCGCTATGAACAGGCGTTTCACGATATTGCCGATATCGCTTTACCATTGCGCAGCCAGTCGGAGCATTACCAGATATACAGCTCCTATGTCATCGAGACCCGCCAGCGCGATGCACTGATGACGCATTTGCAGCAGCAGGGCATCGAGGTGTTTGCCCACTGGGATCCGCCGTTACACAAACAGCTGCAACTCGGCCTGGATCATTTCAGCCTGCCCCGCACCGAACGGCTCAGCCGGGAGGTTTTGTCACTGCCCATTCATCCCATGCTGGAAGATGCGCAGGTGGATTATGTGATCGATGCAGTGAGGCAGTATTATGGGCAATGACATCATCGTCACCGGTGCGGCCGGCTTCGTCGGCTGCCATGTGGCAGCCGGGCTGGCGCGCGCCGGCTTCCGGGTGATCGCCACCGACATCAGCAACCCGACGTTTGCCGGCCTGCAGATGCTGGATGATGCCGGTGTGGTGGCGTTTCGCCAGGGTGACCTGACCGAGCCGGGCTTTGTCGATGAACTGTTGTCGTCGGCCTGCGGCATCGTTCACGGTGCCGGTGCCAGTCGTGTCAGCACGGCGCGCGCCAATCCCGCCGCAGCGGCGCATTCTACGCTGCAGGCCACCACGCAGCTGTTGTCCGGCATGGCCAGCGCATCGATCAGCTGGTTCATGCTGCTCAGCAGCCGCGAGGTCGAACGGCTCGAACAACAGCCGCCGGCCTCGCTCAATGATTTGTATGCGGTCATGAAACTGAACGCCGAACAGCTGGCGCGCTGCTTTTGCCAGGATGCCGGCATTCCGTTGCAGATCTGCCGTTTGTCGGATGTGTATGGTTCATTGCATGACCATACCGGTAAGCTGCTGCCGATTTTCATCGACAACGCGCTGCAGGGCAGGCCGCTGACGGTACGTGACCGCCACAGCCTGTTTTATTTCACGCACGTCAACGATGTGGTCACGGCGATCGCCAGCGGCATCGACATGCTGCGTGCCCGACCACAGCCGGTCATGATCCGCCAATTCTGGAAAAACGACGGCCACACGGCAGAAAGCCTGGCACTACTGATTCGGGAACTGGTTGGCGAGTCGGTCGAGATACTGTTGCAGGACGAAAATGCAGCAGCGGCTGCACAGGCAGCAACCGTGACCGATTACAACACCGGTTTTGTACAGCAGATCGATTTGCACAGCGGCCTGCAACAATTACTGGCCGAGGCGCAGCAGGCGCGTGCGGCCGGGCAAACCCAACCGTTATCCGCTTTTCACAAGAGTCGTTGAGATGGACAACCTGTTCGAGTTTTACAATCTGGGTCTGGACGGTTTCAAGAAAGATCCGTTCACGTTTTATTTTCGCATGGCCAGGTACAAGTTCATCTGGCGTCTGCTCAAGCCCGGTGAACGCGTGCTCGACCTCGCCACCGGCGACGGCCTGGGTGCTTACATGCTGGCGCAGAAAGCATCGCAGGTGCTGGGTGTCGACCGCGAAAGCGAACTCATCGATTACGCACGCAACGAGTTCGAGCGCGACAACCTCGAATTTAGCGTCGCCGATGCCGTGACCAGTGCTGACAGTTTCGGCAATGACTGGGACAGTATCTGTCTGATCGGTCTCATGGAATACCTCAGCGACGAGCAATGCGACCAGGTACTCGGCAAGATTGCCGCTTCGCTGAAACCGGGTGGCCAGGCATTCATCGGTACACCCAACAGCCATTCCAAAGTCGTTGCCACACAACGGCGGCTCGACACGCATAAACGTGAACTTGATGCCGACAGCTTCCGCAAGCTGTTGCAGGCGCATTTTTCGCGCGTCGAACTGTATGCGCAAAACGACGAATTCATCATGCCAAGCATTCCGCAGATGTCGTTTTTCCTGATGTCACGTTGCCAGGTGTGAGTTGATGCAGAGCCTGCGGCGACTTCGGCAACTCGATACCAAGCTGGCGGACTGGCTGGCCTGTGACTGGGATATCGCCGCCGCTGATCAGCGCGAATTGCTTGCCGGCAGCCTGCGCCAGCGACAACTGAAAAGCTGCCTCGAACAGCTGAAGCAAACCGGCCAGAGTAAGGTCCTGTTGGCGGGTGAGTTCAAGCAACTGGCCCGCTTGCTCAACAGCAGTGAACTCTTCAGCCTGGACATTGCCGGCGTATACTGTCCTGACATCGAAACACCTGCGCCATTGCCTGTGTATCAGGATAACAGTCGGGTTGCCGAGCCGCTGGCGGCATTGTCGGCGCAAATGGATTTACCGCTGATCAACCTGGGGCTGGAACCGGAAACGCTGGCCGGTATTGCTATCACACAGCGCTTTGATGTTTTCTGGTCCGCCAATACGGCGCCTGCTGATCTGGTTACGAACTCCCTCGCACATAAGCGAGATGCAGCGTTCGAGTTTCATCGCGACAACATCGATGCCGTGTATGTGCCCGGCAAGACCGTGCTGTTTGCCGCCACCATCGAATATTTCAATTTCCTGCGTATCAGTGAGGAGTTGCGCGCGCGCGGTTACCGCACGGTGTTTGTTTCGCTGTATACATCGAGCCAGCAGCACAAGACAGCCGCTTTCGATTACAGCTGTAGCGCTGACGGCGACCTGGAACTGTTTTACAGCCTGTTGAACAGCCATGCCTATCGTGTGGTGCATTTCCAGGGCTGGATGTGCAACCACGAGTATGCGGCGGCGGCGGTGCGGCTGGTGCAAAGTCCGATCGTTGTGGACATCAACGACATCCCGCATTTTTTCCTGCAACCGGACCATTTCGATGCCGTGTTCGGCGAACAGGTCTTCCAGCGTGAACACTATTGCCTGCAGGTGATTGCAGAAAACGCCGATGCGCTGGTCGCCAATTGCTCGGCGGAATACCTGCAAAAGTTCGTCGAAGTGCTGGATGCGAAAGCATTACCCGAGTTGCGGCCATTCCATGCCTGGCCGTCACCATCGCATTTCTTTCATGCACCGACAGACAACAAATACAAGATCGTCTTTCCGGGCACGCTGTTACCGAGCAACTTTCCGGCCGATGCGTTTGACGACGGCCAGCTGATCACCATGATCCGTAACTACCTGTTGCCGCAGGGGCTGGCCTACGCGGTGTTCCTCAATCCGTTTTCCGGCGGCAGGCTGGACAATCGCTACTGGGACTACCAGACACTGGCAAAACTGGAACCGGACTTTGAGGTATTTGAGGGTGTCAGCTCGAACGCCGTGGTCGAGCAGATCAGCCACATGGGTTTTGGTGGCATGTTTTACCTGTTCGGTGACCACTTCAAGGTGATGATGGAACACTATCATTCGATTTTGCCAACCAAGTTTTTCACCATGCTCGAAGCCGGCCTGCCGATCATTTACAACGAGGAGTTTCATTACATGCACGAGCTGGTGTCCGACTATCGCCTGGGATTTGCCGTCAGCCAGGACGATATCCGGCAAGGTCGGATACGCGAGAAAATCGATGCCTGTGATTATGAACAGCTCAAACAGAATGTTTTACGCTTTCGTGAAGATTACAGCATGAGCAGAAAAATCGGCGACTTGCTGCAGGTTTACGACCATGCCACCCGACAGCGGAGTGCCTCATGAAAATCATGGTTGCCACCGAAGCCGATGTCGAGGCCCAGGTCTACGCACCCGTGGTTGACGAACTGCTACGCCGCGGCCATGAAGTGCATGTATTCAGTCGCTACCGGAATGTACGTACATTCAATATCGAGTTCGAGTTGCGTGGCATCCCGATTCGTCATCTCGACGAGTTTCACCAGGTCGATGAGCACTTCGATGTCGCACTGGTGTACCGCGAAGTGCTCGGAGCGGTACAACAACGCAATATCCCTATGGTGTACACGCTGTTCGGACCGCATTCGTCCGAACATCGCGTGATTGCCGCGCAATACCACAACGTCGATCTCATGCTGGTGCCGAGCCGGCAGGATGAAATCAACCTGCGCCGCAGTGGCTTCGTAGGTGAAGTGCTGGTGACCGGCAGCCCCAAGTTTGATCCCCTGTTCAGGCAGGCGATATCGAACGACAAACTGATCGTTGTGTTCGATGCGCCCAACAAGCCGCGCGGTGACGATCGCAAGCGCTTTTTTAACCTGCTCTGTGAACTGGCCCGACGCAACCCGGATTACCGCGTGCTCATCAAGCCACGTTTTCTGCTGGGTGAACGCTGGGAGCAGTCCGACTTCCTGGTCGGCTACGACAAACACATGGCGTTTTACCAGAAGGAAACGCCGGACTGTCCGGCCAATCTCGAAGTGCTCGACGAATACCGGTCACCGAACGATTTGTGCGCCCGGGCATCGCTTGCCATCGGCACACCGACCTCGGCGCTGTTCACGCAAATGGTGCTGCACAAACCGGCGCTGGTGATCCAGAACTCAGTAGCGCCGAATGACATCATCCACGACGGCATGTACCGCTCCAACCAGGAAGTGTTCCAGCAGTCCGGTTGCAGCATCTGGCTGGATGAATTGCTCGACTATGCACCGGCCGGCCTGCAACCGCATACTGAATGGATTGAACGCCAGATCGGGCCATACGATGGCCAGGCGTCTGCACGTGTGGTTGATGCGCTCGAACAGGTTGCAGCCAACAGCCGGCAGGGCATCAGCTGGTTGCCACAAAACCGTTCCAGCATGCAAAGCTTCGCTACAGACATGCAGCACTTTCGCCAGCAACATGCCGGATGGAGCGAGGCTGAGTGCCGGCAGCAAAAACAACAGGCGCACGCACTCAAGGTCAGCCAGGGCATCGAAGCCGTGCGCTGCATGGCGCAGGATCTAGTGCCCGATCTCAATCTGGAACAGGAGCTGGAAACCTACCGCCAGCTGCTCGTCCGACTCGATGACGTTGTGCTCGATGACAGCAATATGAACCGGGCCTATGCGTTTTTCCACCGAGAGCTGCACCGCCTGGCCAACAAGCTATGGAACCTGCGCATCAATCTCGGCTTTTTTCGCAACAACGTCGCCACCGGCCAATCCGTGCTGGCGCACGACATCAGCATGCACCTGCATGAAAGCGGCGGGCAGGGCGTCGATCAGTGGCAGCAGTCCATTGCCCCTCTGTTCGGCTATTCCTGGTTCAATTACTTCAGCAGCGACCTGTCACGGAAAAGTGACGGTGATTGCACCAACCTGCTGCAGATGTTCTGGCAGGACGGGCAGAAAAAACTGGCGGCACTGTATGCCTGTGAATTACTTAAGCGCGGCAAGACGGATATCCCGGATGATGTGCTGGATTATCTGCAGTCCAATCCGGATCACTGTGCAGATGTTTCAAACGAAGCGGTCAAACGCATTTGACAGCT
This sequence comes from Chromatiales bacterium, assembly GCA_050049775.1. Taxonomy (GTDB): domain Bacteria; phylum Pseudomonadota; class Gammaproteobacteria; order Chromatiales; family Chromatiaceae; genus JABDQZ01. The sequence goes on along the minus strand of JASFVP010000026.1, from coordinate 24,608 downwards.
ACAGAACGATGCCTGATTTTCAAAAAGGCGCATCCCATAAGAGTCGATGATGCTGAATTAACGCGATTTATTTCATGCGGCTGTACTTTGCAGTGAATACGAGCTAACTGACGATAATTTGACGAATCTGCCATTCTTGTATATTCGATTGTCTGCCTTTTGCAATTAGATAGTTATCCACATCTCGAGGTAAATGCTGTGGTAATTTGACGTCCTGATGATGGGCAATATATGCTTCCACATGATTGCGATACCACGGCCTTGCCTTCTTGTGTACATGCGATTTTTCAAGGATGGACAAATAGTTATGCCAAAAACGCCGCACTGCTTGCTGATATTCATCAGCTCTATTATCAGACATGCCAAGCCCTCCATGGCTTACCGTGTGATGTCAGAAAAATCACCAGAAAACGGGCAAAAATACGATGTGATAGATAGACGCAGCCTATCTCAGATATGGCTGCGTCTATCTAATTAACTGTTAGGGCTAAAGAATGCTAACTCCTTGCAAAAGAAAAACATTTGTAGCAACGCTTCTTATTTTGTATGGGTTCGTTTTTCTCGGTGGCCTACTACATTCCTACGCCGTTTCCCGATCAATGCCGAAGCCCGTTGGTTACCCTGAGCCTTCCTATCTTGGAAGCCCTATGTTTTGGGGAACTCTGAAAACCTATGCGGCTTTCTTTGTAAGTTTATTAGTGATCTTAGCGCCGGCTTATCTGAAACATTCGGGCAATGTCTCTTGGGTTGCCTGGAACAATGAACGTCCTATATGGTCCGCGTTGTGGTCTTTGTCGTTAGGAGGTGTTGCCATTTACAGTCTTTACGATGCTGTACGTATATACTTTGTATTTGGGTTTTCTCCCGGCACATTTTTGGGCGCATTAGCATTGGGAGCATTATTGCTATTGGCACGCGCCGAAGTGGTGGCGGGCCCTAACAAGAAATTACAGCCGCCCTTCGGGCTGGGACCTCGGCTTCGCCGAGGCCCCTGAATACAGGCGTTAAATGCCAAAAGGAAACACAGTGCATAAATTAAAAAGAAAATCACTATTAGCGTTATGCATATTCTTATGTGTTCCTAGTGTGGCATCAGCAAATGCTGGTGTTCCAATGATCTTTTTAGCTATGCCTGTGCTTGGGTTTTCGATAATTCCAATTATAATCATTGAGGCAATATTTCTGAGTAAAAAGCTAGAGCTGGCTTCTCCTAGTGCATTTAAAACAACCACCATTTCTAATCTAGTATCTACAATAGTCGGTATCCCATTAACTTGGTTATTACTGGTTCTAATCCAAATGCTTGCTGGAGGCGGCGGTGCTTACGGACTAGATACAACGCTAGGTAAGGTGCTTTCCGTTACATTGCAAGCAGGCTGGTTAATTCCATATGAGTCTGACCTGCATTGGATGATTCCTGTAGCTGGGCTAGTACTTCTAGTTCCGTTCTTTTTTGCTTCTTGGTGGTCAGAGTATTTTGTAACGAAGAAAATGCTAAAAGACCATTCGGCACAAAGAGTAAAAATAGCGGTGCGTAATGCCAACATTATTACATACGTACTACTTGCATTTTGGCCTATAGGTTTTTGGGTATTGAACAATGCTGCAACCAAATAAGCATTTAACAAATAGCTCCAGCGGACGCGCCAAAGGCGCGCTCCGCTGAGCATGGCGTTAGGTGTAAACGGATGAAACAGCCAACACATAGGCCGAAAAACAAGGATGAACATAGAGTACCTGTTGATGCGTCAAAGCTTAAACTCGAAGGCTATTACGAGATTCCTCCTAAGTATTACTATGACCTTGAATTTTCTTGCAAAGACTGTGGCGGAAGGCAAGTTTGGACTGCTTCTCAGCAGAAGTGGTGGTATGAAGAGGCGGGCGGCAATTTCGAATCAACAGCCGTTCGTTGCTTAGAATGCCGAAAGAAAGAAAAGGCAAGAAAGCAAAAAGCGAGAAGAATTCATTTCGAAGGGTTGGCCAAGAAGCATGGGAAAACACCTAACAATTAGGCTAAGTTCGCTCCGGGTCTTCAGCCCTACGTGGGACGTCGTCTTCGCCGCCCCTTACCATTGGTGTTAGCTGCAAGGATATGAAGCTGTTTACTCGTAAAGGCGTTTATCTCGCCGCCGCGCTACTTTTAGTCGGTCTCGCAATGTCGGCTATTTCAAGCAACCGTTTCTTTGACGAAGAGGTTGGCACTTGGATATATCAAAGAATCATTGGGCCGTGGACCATTGAAACCCTGGAGGGCGATGAAAACGGCCAAAAGTTATTTATTCTTTCTCGCCAAGGGTGGGGCAACGTCGGCCTGTCTGGCGAAGGCTGGTCGCATGGAAAACCGGAAGTCTCGATATCCAAACTAAGGCGCCAAAGATCCCAGTGGCGGAGTCATTGTGCTTGATTCCGACAACGATGGCATATTCGATGTAATTCAGCTGCAATCCAGTAATCCGGAGTTTGAAATATCCGAAGTTCGCTGGGTTAATGGTCAGTGGGTCATGAAAACTGTAAGTGAATGGGGTGGTCCGTATGGTGCGGCAGCTAACAAATAGTTCTCGTCGCCTGCCTTCGGTAGGCTGGGACGTCGGCTTCGCCGCCGCCCCAAAACATGGGCGTTATGTTTAAAAGAACAACCAAGCAACTAGGAAGCTCCCCAGGTAGGGGGTTCGAGATCACAATCGGTTTTCTCGTTGCCTTTGCTGCAGTCATATTCTGGTGGCTGCTTTGGGTTATCGGTTCAAGTGCGGCAATAGCACTGGATTCAATAATCGGAATATCAGTAATGGCATTTATTGCAGCCTGGATCAGCCAAATAAGTTACCGATTGATTTTCAACAAACGAAGAAAAGATGGTGGCCTATTTTCAGCGTGGGGTTTGAAAGGATGGCTTGTGCTCTTAGGTATTTCTTCGATAGCAATGGTGGTTCTTGGTCTAACCACATCGGAATATCGAATGGCAATTGGTGCAGCGGGTATGTTTGTAGCTTGCGTGGCAGGCTGGCAAGTTACGAAGCGTAGAGGTGAAGGCAATGTGTAAAAATATAACAAGTAGCTCATGTCGCCCTGCGGGTGGCTGGGACGCTGGCTTCGCCAGCGCCCCATAGCATGGGCGTTATGCGTAGGAAATAGTCATGTATCAAGGTTTTCTCTTCATCCTGCTTTTGTGCGGATCATTGCTCGCTTTCGGCGAACCTGGTGTCAATGAGCTTTTTGCGAAATGGCGTGAAGAAGCGATTGAGTTCAACAAAGGGGTATCGGACCAGGAAATACTGGAATATTTGAAATTCCAGTACGAAATAGATCCTAAGATGCAGCTGGAACTGGAGGAGTTGAAATCTGATTCCGTGAAATTAGAGAAATTTCTCAGCAATTACAGAAATTTTCACAATAGTTCTGGCATCAAGCTCCCTACACTCAAAGGAATGACAGAAAAAGACCTCGCTCAGTTGCGGATGGTCTTTAAAATGAAGAAAAAGGAATATTATGAATCAGTGGCTGCAAAGAATAGGCTTGAAAATCTCACTAAAGAACAATTCGCCATTGTAGTAGAAGAAGGAAAAAAGTTGATTGGTAACTACGAGGGACTTAAGGATCAATCAGGGCAGGACCAGCGGACTATTCAGCTTCAGGAAAACCTCCCGCGTGGGTTGAGTTTTCTTAAACTTGAGTTCATTCGCTTATCTGAGTCGCACTGTCAATTCTTCATGCAGAAAGGGATCGGTAAAGGAATTGGCTTATCTCTTGGAAAGGAAGGCGATGAATGGAAGCTATGGTCTTTCAATGAGTACGTGTCATGGGAGCGTACCGAAGTACATTATCAATGAGCCATTCATTTGAATACGCATAACAATCACACCAAGTTTTTCCCATTCCGCTGCTGCTTCACGAACAGGAGCCTCCGCTACGCTTCGGCCCCTTGTGTGTGGCGTTAGCGCAAAAAAGAAGGAAGCAAATGAAACTAACAACTATGCTCCTCGTCGCAGCCATCATATCTGGTTGTGCCTTTTTTCTAGATTCAAGCCGAAACGCGCTTTCCGCGAATGTGGAACGCACAGGTGTGTTTACAGGTAAGGATGATTGTCTGCCCATTCAGGAAAAGCAACTGGCTGCTGGTTATATGACTTTCTGTGGATTTTCTGGCTTTGAGTCACGTAGCACCGTCGAGAAAAAATCTGATGCCGCCTTTGGTTTCGATTACTTGATTCAAGGTATGAAAAATGGAAAGTGCTATAACCTAACTCATCAAGTTGTCCATCCTCCTTTTTCCCCATTCGGCAAACAAGTTATCACCACACAGAAACGCACATTTCAAATCTGTGGAAACGATCAAAACATGGGTATGTACGCCAATGATTATTTATGGTCATTCGACGAAGAATGGGAAAAAGTACCTGGAGAATGGTCTTTGTCAGTCCTGCATGAAGAGCAAATCTTAATCGAAGAAAAATTCATTGTATATTGAAAGCGCTAACAGGCAGTCTAAACAGACGCTGAACCTACCCCGTAATAATTGACACCTCGATTTTCAATAGTTGAAACGAGATGAGGAGATGGCAAAAAACACAACAATTGCGCATGTCGCTATCAACCTGCGTCACTTTTCAGAATTAAAAGAAAAGCATTTGAGTTAAGGCTAAACCGGGCTTAATCTATTGGCCCTGAACATACTTTTTGATATCACCCTCGAAGAATCCCGCGGAAATCCATGATTTCCGCAGCTATGACAAGGAAGCATAAAATAATGAAGCTGGTCTCCGCCTGCCGCCGCCTGCATCATTCCCTTGCCAGCAATAACGGTCTCCACATCAGGACATACTGGTACCGGCCGGGCAGGATTGATGTGCAGGCCTTGCGTTCCATGAACCGGCAAGATGCGCTGGCTGTGCTGGCACACGCCGAAAATCGGGGTGATGCGGGCATGCTGTCTGAATCTGCAATCGGGAATTCCTCCACTGAACAATTTTCCATACGGCAATGGTTTCGCAACATCGGCCTGGCTATTGCCGCTTCACTCCACCTGACGAGGTAACTACCATGGCGTTGAAAGAAGCATTGCAAACCCTGAATAATGCGGTAAAAGACCTGACCAGCCTGCATGTGCAGACTTATTCCGGTACGGTCAGTTTCAAGGACCGCGGCGATAATGAGACTTTTGATAACCTGCGTGACAAGCTGTCGAAGGGCAAGGGGCCGGACGATAGCGCCGTCGATGTCCAGCTCAAACTGGAAACCCTGGTCAAGTTTGACGGTGATTCCTACAATTTTGTCGCCAAGGAAAACGTTTCCGACGAGCTGTTCAAACTGCACAAGGATGCGATCGATTCCGGCCTGAAAACGCGTCTGGGCCTGATGGAGATGATGAAAAACCTTTTCGACTGATTCTCCGCCTTATGTGTAACACGGGAGGACTCCGATCGTGAGCCTGCCTCAGTACCCGGCGCAGCTGAAGCAACCTAAAGCCTGGCTCAGAGACGAGCCACCGGAAGCATACGGCAAGTTCGAAACGCTGCTGGCCGAGGCGTCGCAACGTGAAGTGTTGAGCGACTTGCCGGCCAGCCTGGAAGAGAGCGGTGCGGCACCCGGCAGGGCCGAGGCCGCAATCGACTATGAGTTGCGAGCCCAGGTTATCGGGGAACGTCTGTGGCTGCTCGGTTATCTGGCGCTTGAAGACAAGCTTCAGGCGCGCCGGCTTTACAGCAAGGATCAGGCGGCGTTTCTGGATGCGGTAAGCCGGTTTCAGGACGAGGCAGGTCTGATCCAGGACGGCTGGGTTGGCAAAAAGACCTGGACCTTGTTGTCGAACCTGGTCAATTTCGAACCGCTGCCGCGTGAGGCCGGAGTGACCGCGGAGCAGGCACTCGAAGATGAACCCTGGAACAAGCCGCTGGGCGCCGGACTGAACAATCGTGCCGTGATGCGTGCCGCAGCATTACGCCTGCACGTGCTCGGCCTGGCGAAACAACCGCCGGGGCGCGGCACCGCATACCGTCGCCCGGATCAGCAGGCGGTGACCGACTTTCACCGCCTGCTCTGGTCGCTTGGCCTGGTCGACCGGCTGTTCGGCGATCGTCTTACCAAGACCAGCCTGCCGTTGCTCATGAACCATGATGTCATTGTCGAAGCGGTCGCGGCTTCGGATCGCAATGAGGATGACCGCTTCGATTTCCGCAGGGACAATGACTGGCCGCAGGAGGCGTTCACCGACATGGCGCAGCTGTTTCTGACGCGGCTGGTGCAGATCGAGCTCTGGTTGCTGGGCTTTGATATCGACCTGCAGCAGTTACGGCGTTACGCCTGCAGCGGCATTCGCAAACGGCCGGTGTTCGATCCGTTTGAGGTGCAGGCCGATCCCTTGCAGGCGGATTTTTACGATCCCGGCGGTGAACTGGAAGGGCGCTTGCGTGAGTATTACCGGGAGTTCTGCGGTCTGGGTAAAATCAGGGCGCGCCGATTTGCCGAGGAAATCCGGCCGAGCCTGTTCCAGTCGCTTCTGAACCCGCGCAATGAGCAGGTTACGGCTGCTACCAGATCGTTGACTGAAGCCGAGGCTTACGAAGCCGTGCTCGGCAGTATCCAAGGCACAGCCAAAGCCGAAGAACTGCTCGATACCGGCCGCAGCCTTGGGTTGCGTATCTGGGATGGCCTGAAACGCATCTGGCGCTGGTTTAAACGCCAGATCGTCCGGGTGATCGAATTCGGCACGAACCTGGCGCGTGCGTTTTACCGTTATGCCAGCAAGGGTTTCAGCATCGTGCGGCGTGCGGTGCGTGCCGTGGTCAGCTCGGTACAGCGCTATGTTACCGGCGAGTTTGATTTTGCCGGTGTGAATATCCGCCTCGACAAGGACTTCGACAGCCTGTTGCTGACACCTCCGCATCATCCAGCGGAACAGGTCTGTCAGGCGGGTGATCGCCTGCAACTGTTTGCATCGCGGTTTTTGTTTGCCGGACGCATTCTCGGTCTGGTATTCCGCGCGCTGGTGTTATCCGGCATGCAGCGCTGGGCACGGCTGGCGATGACATTGGCCGGTGAACTCAAGCGATTGATTCCACTGTATCGTGAGCTGGTCGGACTGGAAGCCGGCCTGCCGGCTGAAATGCGCTGACCAGCGGTTCCCTAGATATCCAGAAAATCGAGTAGCTGCTGTGCGAGCCGTTCGATGGCGTAATCCTGTTGTACCTGCACGATGCGCTGTTGCAGTTGTGTCCAGTCGATACCCGCGATCTTTTGCTGCAGTTCTCGTGCGTCGGAAAAATCCTGGATAACCAGGCCGATACCATGTCTGGTGACGAATTGCGCCATGTATTCGAGCTGCGCACTGACCAGTACCGGCAGGCCGGCGGCGAGGTAGGTGAACAGCTTACTCGCCATGGCGCCGATCAGATGGTTCGGGCCGATGACAAGTTCGTCGCTCGGCGTGAAGATGATCAGGCCGAAATCGAAATGGCCGTGCAAATGATCGAGGATATCGGGAAAGTCGACGCCATGGTGAAAGTCGAAACAGCTGTTGGCGGCGGCTTCATCCAGATATGCGGAAAACATTTCCGCCGGGGTGTTCTGGTACAGCAGTGAATTGAAAACAGTGAAACGATAATCCAGTGTCGTGGCCGAACCGATCAACGGGAACAGATCGAGATCACCGAACACGCGTGATGAAACTGACGGGTTCATGACCTGGCCGGTATACACCAGCCGGATAGGTGCGCTGTTGTCATGCGTAACGGGCGTTTTCATCCAGTGGCGCGGCGGGGCAGGGTAGTACAGCAGCTGCGGACTGCTGGATTGCGCCAATACCTGGCGCGTCCAGGGGCTGTCATCCTTGTGCAACAGCAGATCGCTGAGATTGCGTGTCAACGCCTCGGTCTGCACCATGGTGTCGATCTCGCGACGGCTGAAGATGTTTTCCGCCACGAATACCTCGGCTTCGCCGATGAAACATTCCATCCAGTCGTAAACTTCATGGATCACCAACTGCTGCGGGTTAACGGCCTTGATCAGCGGCAAAATGAATATCGATCTGGCATGTGCCTGCAGATACACCGGTGTGCCCGGGGGCAACAGCTGCAGGATCATGGCAAACAACAGCAGATCGAAATCGAGTTCGATGCAGGCGCTCTGGCGACAACTGGCCGGCGCCTGTTTGAGGTAAATGGCGAAGCTTTGCAGCTGTGCAGATTGGCGGAAGGATTCGGTCAGGAAATCAATGGTCGGAAACTTTCCATGGCTGATGGCAACAAACAGCAACGGCTTGTTTTCTGCCTGCCGGATTTGCTGCGCGAACGCTGTGGCCTGCCGGCTTTTCTGCTCCAGGTCGTTCACCTGCCAGTTCCTGTCGATGATCTCACAAACGTGTTGCAGCGTGGCTTTTCGCGGATAAAGCCTGGCAAGGTTGCGTTTGATCCGGGACAGCAGGGCTTCAGGATTTTGCATATGATTGTGCCGGGTAATGGCGGCCTGGTATGCGGGTTCGCGGGTGATCAGCTACGGGACGATACGACATTATCTGATACTATAGATCAGTCCGCGCTGATTGCGAGTAGACAGTCGATTCATAGCCTCATTGTGCAGGAGTATTTGCAATAACCCGATGAAAATCACCAATCACTTCAAACGCATGTTGCGCGATCAGGGGTCGTTGCAGCAGGTTGTCAGTTCGATTCTACGTCATCCCTGGAAGTACCTGGTTATCAACCTGTTCAACCGGGATTTTATTTTACGCCGCCGTATCAACGGCGTCGAACTGAAGCTGGCGATTCGCAGCTGGTTCGAGTTCACGATTCGCTCGGAGTTCTACCAGCGTGAACAGGAATTGATTGACCACATCGATACATTCGAAACTGACGAGGTGTTTTATGACATCGGTGCCAACGTCGGCACGTTTTCCCTGTATGCGGCAATACACCATGCGGGTTGCCAGGTGTATGCTTTCGAGCCGAACAGTTTTGCCTATGCCAGGCTTGTCTATAACGTCTGGCTGAATGGCTGCAATAACGTCCATACCCTGCCGGTGGCGCTGTACAATGAAAGCCGTTATGCGCGGCTGAATATTCCGCACCGCGAGGAGGGCACGGCCGGCAGCCAGTTTGACGATTTTCGCTTCAAGCAAAAGCAGCTCAATGAGGAGATCTATCAGGGCACACTGGGTTACACGGCAGATCGGCTGGTGCATGATTTCAGTCTGCCATTGCCAACCCGCATCAAGATCGATGTCGACGGTCACGAACTGAAAGTGCTGCAGGGCATGCCGGAAATTCTTGATTCACCGGCTTTGCAATCGGTGTTCATTGAAATCAACTCGCGTAATGAGAACGGCAAAAATGTGATCGAGTTGCTGGCGCGTCATGGCTTTGTGCTCAAACAGGCGTATGGCAAAAATCTGGGTGATTGCAATCATTTGTTCGAGCGCGGTGCAGGGACGGTAACAACATGAACCGGCAGATGATAGCTGACGATTTGCTGCCGGTCGTGTCATTTGCCGACATACTGGTATTTGAGTCCATGCATGGTGTGTCCATCAATGCCCAGTGGACGGATCACTTGCTGGCGCAGGTCAAACGACCGGTGATCGATGTTTACGGATTTCGTGAGATTGCTTTTGCCGACTGGTTACCTCTCGCAGAGGCATTGCAACAACAATTGATTGATAAACATGCCGTTGCTGCTGAAGTCGGCTTCCGCGAGCAGACGTTCGTGTTTCTGGAAAATCCGCAAGCCGATGTGCGTTTTGCCGTGAATCTGTCGCCTGGCAAATACAACGGTAATATTCTGTGCCTGACTTCGGACGAGGCCTATGTGTGCACATCGCAGCTGCTGTTGTTTGATGAGATGTACCGCATGAAAGGCCCGCTGGGTGTCATCACCTGAAACCGATTGACATGGATCAGAAAACACTAGACTCCTATCTACAAGGCAATGACTGGGCAGGCGCCTATCTCAAGCGTCTGCAGGAACAGTTTTACAAAACCGGTCATGGCGAGCTGTTCAATCGCATCTCCGGCAGCATACTGCAGCAGGACCTGTCGTTTACGCCGGTGTATACAGATGAACAAAGGCAGCAAGCACAGCAATGCCACAGCGATCTGAGTCAAAATGGTTTTGCAACATTGGGTTCCATGCTGACGGCTGATGCCTGTGACAAACTCGTCAACGACCTGTCGGATTATCAACTTGAGGCGCGCTGCAGTGACGAACGCCACGATCTCACGACCGCCCGGCAGCACTGGAATATCGCCCACTATGCCCGGCGCGATCTGTTGCAACTGCCGCAACTCATGGCACTGGCCAATCACCCCCAGGTGATTGCTGCAGTCGAGCGGTATCTCGGTGTGACGCCAACACTGGCTAACCCGGTGTTGTTCTGGTCGTTTGCTCAGCGCGATGCCGAGGCCAAATGCTCGCAAAGCTTTCATACCGAATATCACAGCTGCAAGTTTCTCAAGCTGATTGTGTATCTGACCGAGGTGGATATGCAGTCGGGGCCGTTCGTGTTTGTCAAAGGCTCACGTTATGCTGATTTGGCGGCTGTCCTGCTGCAAGCAAAAGACCGGGATCGGGTCTTGCACGACTGGTTTGCCGAAAACCCGAAGACTACGGACAACTACAAGTCCGATGCCACGGTCGAGGCAATTTTCGGCAAGGACAATATCCTAGCGTTATGTGGCAAGGCTGGTGATGCGTTTCTCGCCAGCACCGAATCGCTGCACAAGGGACTGCAACCAATGCAGCATGATCGTCTGGTGTTCATGTGCACCTACTTGCCGATGGATAACTTCAGGGAAGCACCGGCCGAGTCTGGCGTGACGGATTATTATGAACGGCTCGGCGACAGCTACGGTGCCTATTACAAGCCGGAACAACTGCTGTACATGAACCGGCTGTTGGTGAAAGCCACTCGCTGATCAATTGATCAACAGCCTTCGCCAATATTGAGTTTGCGCGGTTTGTTTGCCGGTGTTGCATCTGCCGGACCCAGGCCCAGGCCCAGGCCCAGGCCGAGTCCCAGTCCGAGGTCATCGCTTTCCGCAGCCGGTTCTATTGCTTCTAAAGGTGGTACATAACCACCGCTGTGTGCCGCTGGCGCCGCTTTCGGCGTCAGGCCGGCCATGGCGACGTAATCACCTTCAAACCAGCAGGACACAGCCTGTTGTCGGGCCAGTCGTTGTGCTTCATCCACATTGGCAGGCCGGCCCGAGGCATTCTGCATCTGTTGTTGCCAGGCGTTGTAACCACCGGCGAGGTAAAACGCATGGATGTTTTTTGCGCGCAGTAAGGCGGCTGTCTGGGCGGCCTGGTCGCTGTCAGCAGAATAGAGGATGAGATCGCCGGCGGGTAGTTTGCCGGTTTCGTCGAGCAATGCCATGGTGTTGCCCGATTGGGCGGTTTTGATGTGTCCCTTGCTGAATTCAAGTGGTTCGCGCAAGTCGATCAGGCTCAGGTCGTTGCGTTGCTGGATCAGGCGGTCGCTGAGCTGTGCCACGCTGATGGCGGTATCGCCTTTGCTGACGGCCATGCCGGCCTGGGCGAGATCGGTTGGCAATTGGTTTTGCGGGTTACAGCCACCAAGCAGGGCGGCAGTCAATGCGATTGCGGAAACTTGTATTAAGGAAAAATTTGTCATGACTGTGCCCCTTCAGGATTCATGCAGGCGTTGCAGTAGTTGCGCATCAAACGGCATTTCATATTGCTGCCAGCTGCTGGCCTGGCCCAGTTCGAGCGTGACATGGCGTAACATGTAACCGCCGAACAACACCAGCAATGGTGCCAGTATGACCAGCAGGCTGTGACGCGGCCGGTGCAGCAGTTCCAGCAGCAGCGGCGCGATCAGGCCGGCGAACACGAACAGGCCCCAGAACAGCCAGCGGTAATCACCGTGCAGAATCAGCGCCAGTGCATCGAGCTGGACCTGGCCGCCGGTCGCAAGACCGGTGATCAGCAGGCCAACCAGCAGCAGTTCGACCAGGATCAACAGCATGTCGATGCGCACGAATCGATGCTTTTCCTCCGCTGTTCGGGCGCTGATCACAATCAGGGCCGCAGCGGCGGACAATCCGGATACCAGGAACAACGGACCGAGTATGCTGGTGTTCCAGAACGGCCGCGCGCTGAAAGTGCTCAGCAGGATGCCGGTGTAAATGCCGAGTGAGACGGCAATCGGTACCGCCCACCAGGCAATCGTTCGCAGGTGTTTTTCGCTCCAATCAAACAGTGGTGTTAGTAATTTCGGCAATAGTGGCAGACGTTGCAGCCAGTTGCTCAGTTGCGGATAACCGCTGCGCAAGGTGGCGAGAATCAGCAGTATGCTGACCGGATACACCAGCATCAGAATCCACGAACCCCAGGACATCGGCGAGCTAACCTGCAAGGTGGTGTAAAACCGGTAGACGTAGAGCTTGTGTTCCAGATCGAGAAACAGCGTGGTCATGCCGATCGACAGCACGATCGGTGCCCACAGTGGCAGTTGCTTCGCGGTGAACGGCAGTTCCTTGTCTTTTCCCGCCAGATGCGCGTAAGCGCTGAACAACAGAATACCTGCGGTCATGCCGCCAAGAAACAGATAGACGGCGACTTCCCAGGTCCAGATGCCAAGCAGCGGATCGACCTTGGCGTTGTAGCGGGCGGTGGTGAGGATTTCTTCCAGCATGTGGCCCTCGTCAGGTCAGGTAATAAACATTCGGCTGGTTGCCGGTTTCCGGCATCAGCGTTTTGTAATCGCGCGTTTGCAGCATGCGCGCCAGCTTGCCGGCCGGGTCATCGAGGATACCGAAATGCATGCAATGCGTCGGGCAGGTCGAGACACAGGCCGGATCCAGGCCTTTTTCCACGCGGTGATGACAGAAGGTGCATTTGTCGATGTAGCCGCCCGGGTGCATGATGAGTCGCGCATCATAGGGGCAGGCGGCGATGCAGGCCTTGCAGCCGGTGCACTTGTCGGCGTCGACCAACACGATGTTACTGCCGTTCCAGTAGTGGCTGGCACCGGTCGGGCACAGATACACGCAGGTTGCGTGACTGCAATGATTGCAGCGTTCGGAGCGGAACTCGGTGTGCAAATGCGGATAGCGGCCGCTGGTGGCTTCCACCACCCAGTCGCGGTTGAGACCGACCGGCACCTTGTTTTCGGTTTTGCAGGCGACCACACAATCGCCACAGCCGATGCAGGTCTTGGTGTCGATTACCATCGCGTAACGCGTCATGACATCAGGCTTCCAGGAAAGTGACAAAATTCGAGCGCATGCCGGTACTGCCGGCGATTGGATCGATTTTTACATTGGTGATCAGCGCGGCATCATCGGCGCCGACACCGCTGGTCAAGCGCAAACCTTTGGCCGTGTGGCCAAAGCCGTGCGCCATGAACACCGCATTCGGGCCGATGCGCTCGGTGACGCGCACGCGTACCTTGTTGCTGGTGACGCCGTGCTGGTTTTTCAGCTTCACGTAATCACCGTTGCCAATCCGATGGCGGCTAGCAGTGATCGGATTGATCCAGACGCTGTTTTCCGGCATGAGCTCAAACAGCAGCGGGTTGTTGGTGGTGCGGCCGAAGGTGTGCGCCGGGGCGCGACCGTAGATCAGCCGGTAAAAACCCTCGGGCGACTGCTCCGGTGGCGTATAGACCGGCATCGGGTCGAAACCATAGTCTGCCAGCAGTTGTGAATAGAACTCGATTTTGCCGCTGCCGGTGTTGAAACGGCGCGCTTCGCCATACCGGAAATACAACGGTGTTTTGCGTTGAAACTGTTTGACGCCGATGCGTTGCATCTCCTCTAGAGAACTGCCGACCTGTTGTAGCTGCCAGTCGAGCACTTTGCTGTAATCCTGCCACGGGAAATATTCACCCAGCCCGAGTTTTTCGGCCAGTTGTTTGGCCATCCACCAGCCGGGCTTGCTTTGATGACGTGGTTCGAACACCGGCGTGCGCAAGGCGAGGCTGGGAATCTTTTCCGGCGCGTTGCGCAGGTCGTCGTAGCGTTCCAGATAAGTGCACTCGGGCAGAATTACGTCGGCATAACCGGTGACCTCAGCGGGCAGGGTGTCGATGACGACAATCAGGTCGAGGCTGTCGGCGGCGGCCTGCAGCTTGGCGCCGATATTCGGAATGGTCATCGGCAGATTGCTGCTGTAGACAAACAGGCCTTTGACGTAAGCGTCATCGCCGCTGCAGGCATCGATGATGGCCTGGCTGATGCCGCTAGGTGCGAGCGGGTAGGCTGACTGGATTTTGCTTTTCCAGTCTTCGCTGGCTTCGGGCGGCTGCGGCGCAGGATAGTCCGGTAACTCGACAGCTTCGGGCATGAAGAAGCCGCCGGGCCGGCCCCAGCTGCCGAGCAGGGCATTGAGCATGGCGATGGCGCGGCTGCGTTGCGTGTCGTCGCCATACCAGGTGGTGTGACGTCCCGGGTGCACCAGGGTTGCCGGTGCGTGCATGGCCATGGTTCTGGCAGTCTCGCGGATCAACTCCGGTTCGAGACCGGTTTCCAGGTAGGCCCATTCCGGGTTGAACGGCTGCACGTGCTGTTGCAGTTGCTCGATGCCGCTGGTGTATTGCGCCACATAATCCTGGTCATAAAGTTGTTCGTTGATGATGACGTTCATCCAGGCCAGTAGCAGCGCGATGTCGGTGCCGGGGCGTATCGGCAACCAGAGTCTGGATTTGCCGGCGGCTACCGAAAAGCGCGGATCGACCGTGATCAGCGTGGCGTTGTTGTCAAGCGCCTGGCTGAGGCTTTGCACCTGGCTGTTGTGCAGGTTTTCGCCGATGTGCGAACCTATCAACACGATGCAGCGCGAATTGGCCATGTCGGTGCGATCCGGCGAGCCGACCGACTCGCCAAAGGTCAGTGTGAAACCGACTTCACGCGGGCCGCGACATTGGGCATAGGACGGATGTGCGTAAATGTGTGAGCCGAAGGCTTGCAACAGGCGTTCGAAATGATGACCACCCGAGCCGTGTGATAATAGCGCGATGCGATCCTTGCCGTGCTGTTCGGCAATGCCTTGCATGCGTTTGGTGATGAAGTCGAACGCTTCGTCCCAGCTGACCGGCTTGAATTGCTGTTCGCCCTGTTCCTTGCCGACACGCAGCAGCGGCTGTTTGAGGCGATCTCGATCCTGATAGGCGCCGATGCCGGCGCTGCCACGCGTGCACAGTCTGCCTTCGCTGTGGGTATCGTCCGGGTTGCCGGTGATTTTCCATGGCTGGCCGTCTTCCGTGTGCACCAGGCCGGCGCATTTCCAGAAACAGATATCACACACGGTGGGCGTGACACGGACCTGGCCGCTGCCGGGCAAGGGCTTTTGCGCGCAGCCGCTGAGAAAGATCGACGGTGCCGCGACGCCGGCGCCAAACAGGCCGGAAAGCTTGATGAAGGAACGTCGTTTCATGCTGGCTGATCCGTCATCTGCATGGGCCTAGAGTTTGAGATTGCCCTGGTTGTCGAACTCGGTGGTCTCATTGAGAAAGCGGGCATTGAAACCGTTTTTGCTGAGTGTTTCGTAGGCCATTTCGGCGCGGATGCCGTTTTCGCAATACACCAGGATTTCCTTGTCGCGCGGCAGCTTGGCGAGTTTGTCCTCGAGCGAATCCAGCGGGATGTGCAGCGAACCTTTGAGGGCACCGTTCTTGACCAGCTCTGCTTCGGTGCGCACATCCAGGAAGGTGGCGTCGCCGGGTGTTTTGCTACGCGCCAGGAACTCCTCAGGTGCAATCGCGCCTTTGGCGAGCTTTTTTACATAGTGAATATTACTGGCCAGTTGATTCGATACGGTCGGTAATTTTTGCGCCAGCCAGTTTTGCAAGCCGCCTTCGAGTATGGAGACGTTGCCATAGCCCCAGTTACGCAGTTCGCGAAATGCCAGTAATACATTGCGACTGGTATGGGAGTCGTCGTACAGAAAAATTGGTGCGCGTTTGTCACTGAGGCCAGGCAATTGCGGATTTTTCTGTGTATCGAGGAAGTGGTTGGTCATGCCGACCAGTTGTGCGGTGGTCAGCGACACCGCACCGGCTATGTGTTGACTGTTGGCAGTGGTAACATCGCGCACATCAATCACCACATGGTGCTGGTCAAGACGTTTCGACAACCAGACCGGGTTGGTATGCACCGGCAGTTTGGCTTTTTTCCAGCCCGGGATGCCGGCCTGGAAACCTTTGAGGTTGCTATAGCCCGCTGCTGAGGCGGCCTTGATGGCTTTGGCGGTAAACGGGCAAGTGGGGCCGCCGCAATAAAACACCAGCAGTTGTTGTTTGTCTTGCGGCAGCATCTGCATGAATTTCTGCTCGTCGGCAACCGGCATGGAAATGGCGGACGGGATATGCGCACGCAGGTATTTCTTGCTTGGGCGTGCATCACCGAGCAAATATGGTCCCTGTTTTTTCTGCAGGATGGCCAGCAGCTCATTGATGTTGATTTCCATACCGGCCGGCAGGCCGAACACGATTTTGCTGATTTTGCTGGCGGGATTGCCGGTTTCAGTTTCAACCTTGATCAGATCGGGTGGTGACAACTCCTTGATGCCGGATACGTTTTCGAAAACCGTATTGCCGTCAAAGCGCACCACGGCAGAGGGCTTGCCTTTTACATCGATCTGGATGGTGTTGGCTTTATTGGAGATGTATTTGATGCGGCCTTTGATGGTTTCGGCACTGGCCGGAAAGGCCAGTAGCGATAACAGCGCCAAAACGGATGACAGTCGCGGTGTTCTGACAATGGCAAATTTTTTCGATCCTGTATTTTTCATAATCAAGCTTCCTGGTTTGCTGTAGCCGGCGTCGGTTGCGCCTGCCGCCGGGAACCTGGTTTGCGCAAGACACCGTATTCGATCGGAATCGCGGCTTTGGCAAGCAAGGTGAAAATGAGAAAACCGAGCGCCCAGATGCCAAGACTGACGGCGATCTCAATGGCACTTGGTGTGTATTCATAAATTTCGCCGATTGGAGTCGGGATGAAACCCGGTACCACAAAACCCATACCTTTTTCGATCCAGACGCCAATGATGGTGAGCACGGCGGCGATGTTGAGCAACGTCATGTTTTTACGCAGCGGATGCACGGTGCCAATGAAGGTGGCGACACCCAGCAAGGTGATGGCGGTCCAGATCCAGGGCGTCAGGGCGGCGTGGCCGTTAAGCCCGAAAAACAGGTAGCGCGCTGACACGGCGTGTTCGCTTTCATTGTAAAAATCGGTAAACAGTTCGGCGAACAGGAAAAACAACGTAATCTGCAACGACAACGTCATGACAATGGCCAGGTGATTAATGACGGACTGCAGGATATTCATCTTGCCAATGCCGCGGATGATCTGCAGGCCCAGCAACATAACCGCCGGTCCGGAACAGAAGGCCGAGGCGATGAACTTGGGCGCCAGCAAGGCGGTGTGCCAGAACGGCCGACCGGTGTTGGCGGAAAACAGGAACGCCGTGACGGTGTGGATCGAAATCGCCCAGATGATCGCAATCAGCACAAACGGAAAATAGAACTTCAGTTGCGGCTGCCGATTACGGTAATGCGAAAACATGATGTAAAACGAAATGCCGGCATTGAGCAGCAGATAACCGGTCAGCACGATTACATCCCAGGCCAGCATCGATTCCGGGAAATGAAAACGTCCCAGTCCCGGCAGCAGATGCCAGAAGCGGTCGGGGCGGCCAAGATCCACCACCACAAACAGAATCGCCATGATGACAGCGGTGATCGCCATGGTATCGCCCATGAGGACGACGTATTTGATGTCGTCGCGATGAAAGATATAGGCCGGCACCGCCAGCATGACGGCGGCAGCGGCGACACCGACCAGAAAGGTGAAATTGGCGATATAAAAACCCCAGGAGACCTGGTTGGTCATATTGGTCACGACCAGGCCCTGGCTGAGTTGCTGGTAGTAGGCCCAGCAGCCGATGGCGATGAGCAGCAGCAAGAAGCCGACCCAGGTCTTGTAGGCTCTGGAGCCGTGCAGCATTTCGCCAAACGCATCGAGTATCAGATAAAACAGGTCTCTCATCACCGGTCCTTGTCTGCTGTCTGCTCAGGTATCACGGAAATACCAGAATTTGGGTTCGGTGCCGAGCTCCTCCTTGAGACGAAACACGGCCTTGTTTTCCAGCACATAACGAATTTCACTGTTCGGGTCGAGCAGGTTGCCGAAGATGCGCGCACCGGTCGGGCAGGCTTCCTGGCAGGCCGGCTGTCTGCCTTCACGGGTTCTTTGCACACAGAAGTGACATTTTTCCACCACGCCGCGTGGTCGTGGACGGTTGCCGAGATAGTGCGTGTCGGTGGTAATTGCATCGGTAGACAGTTGCGCTCTGGCCCAGTTGAAATGGCGCGCCTGATACGGGCAGGCGGTCATGCAATAACGACAGCCGATGCACCAGTCATAGTCCACCACCACAATGCCATCGGGCTCGGTCCAGGTAGCCTCTACTGGACAGGCTTTGACGCACGGCGGGTTATCGCAATGCATGCACTGCATCGGCAGGTAGTAACTGCCTTCGTGCGGTACTTCGCCGCCATTGTAATAATGATCGGCCTGGTTCAGGTCAAGACTGCCGTCCGGCATTTCCAGCACACGGATGTACTGGGTGTCGCCGTTGAGATTGTTTTCCCTGGCACAGGCATGCACGCAATCGCGGTAGCCGCGGCATTTGGAAATATTGATCGCGTAACCGAATACCACGCCTGGGTGTGCCGGAGTGTTCTTGCAGTTGATGTCGACGTCGTAATGTCGTTTGGCCTTGCGTTCGATGCGTTCCAGCGTTTGCTGGATTTCCTCGCTACTCATCTGCTGGTAATGCGCCTGGAAGAAATCGGCAAAGGCATCACTCAGCGTGTTGCCACCCCAGGCGGGCAAGGATGTCGCGGCGCCGGCGGCTGCGCCGACCGACGTCAGGCCTTTTAAAAACTTGCGTCGCGCCAGATCGGTTTTGTCGTCGGCATCATTCATGGGTTTTGCCCCAGATTTTTTTGTGGCCGTGCAGCACGGTGCTGCCTTGCTTGGGAACCCAGTGCGCCGGACGCTGCAGGCCGACACGGATTTCCGGGCCCGGCATGGCCTGACGCGGTTTGAAAGCCGGTGAGTGCTGGTAATGACATACGGTGCAGTTGTACACCTGGCGTTCGCCGCGCCAGTTGCCGCGACGCTTGCCATGCGCGCCAAAGGCCCAGTCGCGCGCCTGGTCGACATGGCACTGGCTGCACAGGATATAGGCGTCTTCAAACGCCAGCTTTTCGCCTTCGAGGGTTTTCAACGAGCCGCTGCCCTTGCTGTCGTGACAGCTGAAGCACCAGAACTGGCCCTTGCCATGCAGCCCGTGTTGCAGCTGGAAATTATCATGTGGCGCATCCAGCTTTCTGGGTGACGGGTTGCTGGTCACCCATTCATGGCAGCTGGCGCAGGGATGCATCTCGCCATCCTTGCGACTCGCGATGACGGCAAATTGCGGCATGCCCTGGAACAGCTCATAGGCCGGGCGCGGTTCGGCCTCGAGGTCCGGCTCGGTGACTTCGTCGATGCTCAGGCGGGAGCTGGAAACCTGGCGTGGTTGTCTGCGGGTTTCGTTGGGGGAAACCGGTGTATCGTCCATGGCGTCGAATGAACCCCAGTCCCAGTCGGAGGTGTCAATTTTCTGCGCCGGCGGGTTGTCCTGCGCCAGGGCAATAGGCGGCAAGCACAATGCCAGCAGCAAGACTGGCGTACATTTGCTCAGGGTCGGCAACTGAAAGCGGTACAGGCTCATGCGGTGTCAAGCGGCCCGGCGCATTCCGCGCCGGGCCGTATCCAGGTTGCTTATAGTCTGACTTCCGCTGCTGCCGCCAGTTTCGGGCGCAGCAAATCATCCGGCAGCTTGCCTTGCATTTTCGCCTTGATCGGCGGCAATAACAGGTCGTACAAGGCTTCTGCACGAATAATGGCCGTGTCTAAAGTGACCGGTATTTCGTAGACGAGGCTGCGCACCTCGTTGGGCTTCAGGCGAGTATCCGCCAGGATCTGGGTCGCTTTGGGCGGCAATGTGGGTTTGCCGGCTTCATCGCCGAGCGTGTACCAGAAAGCGGCTTGTGGATCATCGACGATCGGGTGCTTCTGGTAGTTTTTCCACAGTTCCTTGCCGTCCTTGTCGTAGGCGGCCACCTTGATGAAGAAATTGCGGAACGGCGCGCCGGTCGGGTAGGCATGCGGCAGGCGATTGCGTACCGTGATGGTGGCCTTGACCTTGCCGTCGCTTTTGCTGGTTTGCATATCAAGCGCAATGCCGCGCGTGATCATCTTGCCGTCATGACCGCCACTCATGCTGTGATCCGGAATGCTGACATATTCACCCGGCACGACCTGGCCCTTGTCCATTTTGGGCACCGTCACGATGGACATGTGACAGGCCTGGCAGGAGACAAAGTTCTTGGTATCGCGGTATTCGTTGCCGGTACGACACAGCGGCGTGCCGTGGAAATTCTTGCGTTTCTCGTGGCAGCCCATGCAGGCGTCGTTGCTTTTGAACAGCAAGGTGTTGTTGCCGGTCATGGGTTGCGGGTGATGAATCGGCGTCGGCCATTTGGCATCTTCGGCGGTTCGTTCGGTGGTATAGGTATTACCGCCGGGACCGTGCAGGCTGGTGCTGTCGATCTCGTAGGCGTCAACACCGTAGAGCGGTTTGCCATCAGCAGTATCCGTGCCCTTGAAGCTTTTGAAGCTGTGACAGGTGGTGCAACCGATGCCGCCGGCATAGGCGGCCTTGGCGTCGAGCTTGGTTTTCTTTTCCATTGCCGCGACCGGTGCATGACACTTCAGGCAGACCGGGTATTTGCCTTTTTTTCTCAGGCCTTCCTCTTTGGGGTCACCCATGACGTTTTTGTAAAATGCGCCATGAATCGGGTCTTTCAGGGCGGAACTCATGGCGTGCATGGAGCTTGACCACTGGTTGTAGATTTCCTCATGGCATTGTTTGCAGGCTTCCGGTTTCACATGGTGTAAGGCGGATTCCTGAGTATCGGCTGCCAGACTGCTAAGTGGTAACAGCAGCAATGCCTGAATGAACAGAAAAACCAGATGAGTGGGCGATAGAGTCATGGCCGTATTCTCCTTTGCTATGCAAAGCGTAACTATTTTGTTTATGCTGATTACGCTTTTTTTCTTGGTGGAAAAACGAAGCTTGTTGTCTGACTGCTAGCTCTACAACTGCATGCTGCAATGCGACAGGGAGTCGACATCACGGGCAAAGAGAATGGATCAACGTGGCTGATCTTAAACGACAAAAAAATACTGAAATCGCAATCTGATAATTATCAGGCCATCTTAAAAATTTAGAATAATGTGATTGTCTTATGAAAACTGATGGAGCTGCTGATCAAGACATGGGCGGGAGCAATTGTTTCCGTTCTTTGTCGCGCTTCGTCCTGGCGATCGCACTACTTGCCGCTATCCCATGGCGACCTGCAACTGCCGGATGCCTGATATGTCACGCTGACGTGCCGCCAAAATTACATGAGGGGCATCAGTTTCGGTCACAAAACTGCAGCGCCTGCCATAACGGCGATGAAGCAACGGATCATAAACAGGTCGCACACCAGGGTATGTTTGCCCGACCTGGCGAGCTGGCCAATGCGGAAAAAACCTGCGGACGTTGTCATACTCGCCATGTACAAGCTGTTCGAAACAGCCGCATGCATACCGGCGCCGGCATTGTCAGCAAGACGAGACAACGGTTGGAGCCACAGCAAGCGCACGAGGATCCCGCCAGCTTCCAGACTCTGGGTCACAGCCTTGCCGACAGCCTGTTGCGTAAACTTTGCGCAAGCTGTCATCTGGGACAGGACTCTAACAGGCAGATCGATGCGGTGCAGCGTCGCGGTGGTGGCTGTCTGGCCTGTCATCTTGAAAATACCGAATCAGGACATGCGCGCATCAGCGCCAGGGTCAGTGACGCCAATTGCTTTGGCTGTCATTCCCGCTCGGGGCGCATTTCCCTGAATTACGCGGGCCTGGCCGAGGTGGATGATTCAAACCTGGCGGAACATTCAACCGGGCACGCCCGGCTCAGCGATGGCAGGTTAGTGCACAAACAGTCGGCCGACGTGCATCACCAGGCTGGCATGTCCTGCATCGATTGCCATACCGGCAGCGGCCTGATGAATCTCGAGCAACACAACGGCGGTGTTGATATTGCCTGTAACGATTGTCACGCCAACCGACAGGCGCGGCTGACGCCGCAGACATGGCCGGCGCAATACCGTTCCATGCTGAAACGAATACCGTTTGAGGTTCCTGCGGATAGCGTGTTTCTGCAAACACAGAATGGCACGCCGTTATGGCATATTGAGGTGCGTGACGGCCAGCCGCTGTTACATCCGAAACTCGGTGGCCAGGAGATTCCCATCCCGCAGCTGGCTGAACAGCATATACCTCTACCCGGCGAGCATCAGCGCCTGAACTGTGACAGCTGTCATGCGACTTGGGCGCCGCTCTGCCTGGGTTGTCACATGCAATACGATAAAAACCGGCCGCAATGGGATCATCAGTCACAGGCCGTCATGCCGGGACATTGGCGTGAACAGCGTTGGGACCTGGATGCTGGTGCACCGGTGCTGGGACTGCTGGATCAACACCGTATCGGGGTGTTTATTCCCGGCATGATCATGAGCCTGGATCATCCATCCCTGGGGGAAACGAAATTTCTACGCAATTTTGCGGCGATTTCGCCACATACCACGGGCGCAGCACGTTCCTGCGAAGCCTGTCATGCTTCGGCATGGGTGTTGGGACTCGGCGGTGGTCGTCTGACACAGGGTCCCGAAGGCATGGTATTTGAACCTGAACAAACTTCGCTGCCTGACGGTTTGCCGGCAGATGCATGGACGAACCTTGACAGCAAAAACGCTGCTGAAACGTCGAATTATCCGCGTCCGTTTAATCGTCAGGAAATCGAAAAGATTGTCAGGGCATTGACGTCCGCCAAGATTCCATAATTTCCCGGATGACTTGCGGATTTGACCATTGCTGTTTACGCCTTTTCCATAAACAGGTATATAGTCAGACATCAAAGTTCGCCGACAGCTTTGAAGCGGACAGAAAATCCGGCAATGCAATAAGCATTGTTGCCAACAATCATAAGTCCAACCATCGAACCCAACCAAAGTAGAGAGGAAAGCCATGCAAAAACCAGAAATCACCGAAGAAATGATTTTTCAATGTTTCGCTGCCGCCCAGTCTTGCGAGACCGGCGCTAAAACCGCCGAATCTTTTGTGGATGTTGAAGAATACGAAAACCAGATCATGTATCCGGAGTTTGCCCGCTGGGCGGAAAAAGCCGGTTACCCGGAACTGGCCAGCCTGTTTAGAAAAGTGGCGGGTGAAGAAAAGCTGCATGCTGTCTGGCTGCGAGAGCTCTACGATGACATTGGTGTGCCACAGCGTGGCGAAGATACCCAGCGGGCCATCGATGCGCTGGAAACCATCCGCGTCAATTGTGATGCCTTGATCGAAATGAATCCCGACGGTGTCATTGAAAAGGCGCTGAAAGTTGCGATTATGGTGGAGGAACGTGAGGCGGTGGATATTTATCCGGCCTTCCGTGATCGTGAAATGGCCAACGGCAACCAGCCGGCTGCAGAGGTATACCAGCGGGTTGTGGATTCCGAACGCCAGCACATGAACTGGTTCCAGGCGGCGCTGGAGAAATTCATGTCAGGCAACTTGGCGACTGCGGCTGCCACGGCCTGATCAAACCTCGGCCGGAGTCTGTCCGGACTCCGGCTTTTTCCGGAAACTGTCTTGAAAGCTGTCGAGCTGAAATGGTGGCAGGCGCTCAATCCTCCCATCTATCTGATTTCCATCCTGCCGGCGCTTGCCATCCTGAGTGTGTCGTCCAATCAGTCAATCTGGACCGGCGGCCTGCTGAGCGCCACTTTGGCGGTGGTGTTGTTACAACACGCCATCAACCTGTTCAATGACGTCAGCGACTGGCGACTCGGCGCCGATAGCGAAAAAATGGATTCCTGGGTGCGCCTGCACGCCGGGCAAACCCGACCGGTGTTTTTGCATGCGGTGAGCAGTTTTTTACTCGGTGGCCTACTGGGCCTGGCGGTATTGCTGTATGCGGACCGATTGTGGATTCTGCTGGTGGCCGCACCACTGATTGGTCTGGGATATCTCTACAATGCCGGCGAACGGCCGTTGTCCTATACCTGGATGGGCGAGTGGGTGACCGGCATCTGTTACGGTGGCGTGTTCGGCTGTTTGTGGCTGGTTGCCGGCAACGCACTCGACACGACCGCCATGTTAGGCATGCTTGCTTTTGCGGCACTGGCGACCGCTTTGCTGTTATCGCATCAGCCCAGGCAGATCGAAACCGATCGGACTGCCGGCAAGCATTCGTTTGCGGTCCGCTATGGTAAACAGACTACTTGCCGGGTTTCGCTCGGTTTGTTCCTTCTATTTGCGGTGTTGTTTGCGCAAATGTCTTGGTCTGTTTTTCCTGGCTTGTTATGGCAAGTGCTGTTTGTCGTTTTGATTTTTCTGCTGCTTGCGTATGTGTCAACCGAAGGTCCCAACCCGAAACGAATCCTGTTGTCAGCCAGTGGCATGATTTTGTTTGTCTTGCTGAGAATGCGGTTTATGTAG
>JASFVP010000101.1:0-3416 GCA_050049775.1 Chromatiales bacterium | reverse complement strand
ATGCTCGAGTCGATATTGCTGGCGGCCGGTTATCGCGTTGGCGCTTTTACCTCGCCGCATCTGGTGCGTTACAACGAACGTATTCGCATCAATGGCGTCGAGGCAGCCGATGAGGACATGTGCCAGGCATTTGCGGCCATTGACGAGGCGCGTGGCGATGTCAGTCTTTCCTATTTTGAATTTGGCACACTGGCGGCCGCCTATCTGTTTTCCAAAGCCAAGGTTGATGTGATGTTGCTCGAGGTTGGTCTTGGCGGACGGCTGGATGCGGTAAATATTTTTGATGCGGATGTGGCGTTGATCACGACGGTGGATCTGGACCACCAGGACTGGCTGGGCGAAGATCGTGAAACCATCGGTTATGAAAAAGCCGGTATCATGCGCGCCGGGCGCCCGGCGGTGTTTGCGGCGGCGGATATGCCGAAATCGGTGCTCGATCATGCCATGGCAATCGGCGCCGATCTGAAAGCCGCTGGCCAGGATTTTGGCTTTGTCGAGCAGGCCAATGGCTGGGATTTTTATTTTCAGGACAGCTGGCGCCGCGCCTTGCCATACCCACAGCTGCGCGGCCGGCATCAGCTGTATAATGCCAGCGGCGCTCTGGCGGTGCTGGCTGTGGCAAAGCCGCGCCTGCCGGTCGACAATCAGGCTGTGCGCAAGGGGCTGCAGGTGGCAAGCGTGGCGGCGCGTTTTCAGGTGCTCCAGGACAAGATGCCGGTGGTCATTGACGTCGCACACAACGCCGAGGCCATGCAGGTATTGCGCGACAACCTGCGCCAGTTCGCACCGGTCGGCAGGGTGCATCTGATCGTCGGCATGCTGAAAGACAAGGACGCAGTGGCCACTCTCGGCATGTTGCAGTCGGAAGTTGACTTCTGGTATCTGGTGGACACGGCAGGTGAACGGGGACTTTCGGCAGCGCAACTGGCAAACAAACTGATGGATTTTGTGCCGGCTAATGTGGTCCAACAGCACGAAAATGTCAGAAATGCTTACGCGGCTGTTTTACAATGTGCAGATCAAAATGATATCTGCGTGGTGACCGGTTCCTTTCTGCTGGCCGGTGAAATGCTGACATTGTTGCAGTCCAGCGAAACGAGAAAAACCGAGAATGGATGAACAACTCAAAAAACGCCTGATCGGCGCTGCGGTGCTGGTTTCACTGGCGGTGATTTTTATCCCGATGCTGCTCGAAGACGAAACCGTACTGGATACCAGCATCTACAAAAGCAATATTCCCGAGCGCGACAAGGTGGAATTCCAGTCGCCATTGCTGTCCGAAGAGGAGATCCAGCAAAAGCAATCGCAGGACCTGTTTGGCTCCTCGATCCAGCCCGACGCGCATACCGAAGTGACGGAAGTCACCGACAGCTCCACGGTAGAGCCGGCGGATGAAACGGCCGCGACACAAACCCGGGTCGGACTGAGCAGCTGGATGATCCAGGTTGGCAGTTTTTCCAGCCGTGAGAACGCCGAAAAGCTATTGCAGGAATTACGCAAACAAGGCTTTGATTCACATCTCGAGCAGGCCCAGGTCAACCAGGCCACGGTGTTTCGGGTACGCGTCGGACCGGAAGTGGAACGCAGCAATGCCGAGAAGCTGGCGAAACAGATTGCCGAAAAATTCAAACTCAATGGCAAGGTGATCCGTTATCCCTGAACATATGACTGACACGGCTTATCAATGCCGTTCCGGCTTGTTACAATTCCACTTTGATTAAAAGTATGGACCCCACCATTTTGATCTGGGTCGATTACATCATCATCGGCATCATTGCAGTTTCTGCCTTGATCAGTCTGTTCCGCGGTTTTATCAAGGAAGCCTTTTCCCTGCTGGTCTGGGTGGCCGCCTTCTGGCTGAGCTGGACTTTTTTTCGTGACCTGTCGCAGATTTTCGTCAACTGGGTTACCTTGCCCTCGGCGCGACTGGGTATTTCCTTTGCCCTGATTATGGTCGGTACACTCATTGTCGGCGGGCTGGTCAATTTCCTGTTGTCGCAGCTGGTCGAACATACCGGCCTGTCCGGCACCGACCGTGTGCTGGGTGTGTTTTTCGGGCTGGCAAGGGGTGTTGTGATCATTGCTATTATTGTACTGTTGGCCGGTCTGACGCCTTTCCCGCAGGATCCCTGGTGGCGGGAGTCGCAATTGCTGGGTTATTTTGAGGAAATCTCGCTGTGGCTGAAGACGTTTTTGCCGGAAGAAATTGCCAGTACCTTCAGTTACGGCCAGTAATTATGTTGTCTGACTTGCTTTGGAATTTCTGAAATGTGTGGAATTGTTGCCATTGTCGGACGCAGTCCGGTCAACCAGTCACTCTATGATGCGCTGATGGTCATGCAGCACCGCGGCCAGGATGCGGCGGGCATTGTGACCTGTGAGCAAAACAAGCTGCATCTGCGCAAGGACAACGGCCTGGCGCGTGATGTGTTCGACACCAGCCACATGATCAAGCTCAGGGGCAAGATGGGCATTGCGCATGTGCGTTATCCGACAGCCGGTTCGTCGTCATCGGCCGAAGCCCAGCCGTTTTATGTCAACTCGCCTTATGGCATCACGCTGGCGCATAACGGCAACCTGACCAATTCGGAAGAACTCAAGCAGGATGTGTTCCGCGAAGACCTGCGTCACATCAACACCACATCGGATTCCGAAATCCTGCTCAATGTGCTGGCCCATGAGCTGCAGATTCAGGGCAAATTGCGCATTGATGAGAAAGACATCTTCAAGGCGGTAGCCGGTGTGCACCGTCGTTGCCGCGGCGCTTATGCGGCGGTGGCGATGATTCCGACTTACGGCGTGCTGGCATTTCGTGATCCCTTTGGCATTCGCCCACTGGTTTTTGGCAAGCGGGTGACGGATCTTGGCGATGAGTACATGATCGCTTCGGAAAGTGTCGCGCTGGATGCGCAGGGTTTTGATCTGGTCAGGGATGTTCAGCCAGGTGAAGCCATTTATATCACCAAGAATGGCGAGTTCCACAGTTTCCAGTGCGCCTCCAATCCGGTGCATTCACCCTGTATTTTTGAGTATGTTTATTTTGCCCGGCCGGACTCGATTATCGATAATATTTTCGTGCACAAGGCACGTTCGCGCATGGGCGAAAAGCTGGCGGAAAAAATCAAACGCGAATGGCCGGAGCATGACATCGATGTGGTGATTCCGATTCCGGATACCAGCCGTACCTCGGCGCTGGCGTTGGCCAATGCACTCGGCGTGAAATACACCGAAGGTTTTATCAAGAACCGTTATATCGGCCGTACCTTTATCATGCCGGGCCAGCAGGTGCGCAAGAAATCAGTGCGCCAGAAACTCAATGCGATCGATCTGGAATTCAAGAACAAAAACGTGCTGCTGGTAGATGACTCCATCGTGCGTGGCACGACTTCAAAACAGATCGATCGCATTGAGTTTCT
>JASFVP010000075.1:0-10719 GCA_050049775.1 Chromatiales bacterium | reverse complement strand
TTCGGCGTGCTCAACAGCATTGAATTGCCGATCACCACTTCCAAGCTGGTCGATGGCATCAGCCAGGATGTGCCGCTGACGCTGGGTCACATGATTGCCGGTCTGCTGTTTGGCGGACTGGCATTGTTCGCCGCGCGACACGTGCCTGCTCTGCTGGAACTCACCCTGTTGCAGGGTTTGCCGTTGAGCCGGGCTTCACGTTATGCGCTGACCACCATGACGCAATACATCGTGGCCATGATCGGCGTCTTCATCACTTTCAAAACACTGGGGCTGCAATGGTCGAGTATCCAGTGGCTGGTGGCGGCGCTGTCGGTCGGCCTCGGTTTTGGTTTGCAGGAGATCGTTGCCAATTTTGTCAGCGGTATTATTTTGCTGTTTGAACAACCGATCCGTGTTGGCGACGTGGTGACGGTCGAAGGCACCAGTGGCACGGTGGCGCGCATTCGCATCCGTGCCACTACCATCGTCAACTGGGAACGCCAGGAACTGGTCATACCCAACAAATCGTTTATTACCGGGCAACTGATCAACTGGACGCTGTCGGACACCGTCAACCGTGTCATTATCAATGTCGGCGTGGCTTACGGCAGCGATACCCGCAAGGCGATGCAGCTGATTGGCGAAGCCGCTGCCGAGCATCCCAAGGTATTGAAAGATCCTGCACCGAGAATCACGTTCGAAGGCTTTGGTGACAATACCCTGAACCTGGTGTTGCGCGCCTACCTGGATGACATCGACGCGCGTCTGCCTACCATTACCGAGTTGCACCAGGCGATCAACGACAAATTCGAGCAAGCCGATATCGTCATCGCCTTCCCGCAACGCGACGTACATCTGGATACATCAAGTCCACTGGAGCTGGTTTTGCGGCGTGCGCCTGGGGATGACAAAACCGCTGATTGATTACTGCTCGAAGATTTCCGGCGCAAAGGTTTTGCGGATCATGATCATCTGATCAGCCGGCAATGGCTGCAGCGGTTGCTGCTCCGGCGCCGCTTTTGGCTGGAGAAACTCCGGTGTCGGCGGTGGCGGGAATGTTTCCGCCGCAGTCGCCTGCGGGACGACATTGGCTACCTGGCTGCTGGCTTTGCCGGCAGTATCTGTTGCAGAAGCTTGCTGCTCTTTGGCCGGGATAATTTCTGCTGTTTGAGCCGTTTCTGGTGGCACAGCAGTGGCTTCCTGTATTGTCACCGTAGCAGGTGCTTGCGGTGGCTTTGCGGCCACAGCCGGATTGCTGGCAACAGTGTTTTCGACTTTGGCGGGAGCTTCAGCTGCCTGTGGCAGATCGCCATCGGCTTTGCGCGCCTCAAACGTGGATCGCATGAAAAAGGCGACACCCAGGAATATCACCGCGGTGATCGCCAGCTTCAGCACAATCCAGTCTTTTTCAGCTTTCTCGTCAACGGTTATGGGCGTCGGTGGTGTTGTCACCGCTTTGCTCGATTCCGTGCCGGGTGTGGCGACCATGGTGTTTTGGGCAGCGGCATCAACCGAAGCTGGAGGTGTTTCATCGACCGGTGCTGCAGCGACGACAGCGGCTTCTTGCTTTTCAGCTGCTTCGGCCTCTTGCTGGGCAATCAGGGCGAAGCTGTCGAGATTGGAGCTTTCCGGTTTTAGCGAAATGGGTTTTTTTTCCGAGGCTTTTTTGCGAACTGCCTTTTTCTTGGCGGTTTTTTTGACGGCCGCTTTATTTACCACTTTTTTCTTGCTGGCGGCGGATGTGCTTTTCTTCCTGGTGACTTTCGTGCTTTCAGCACTGCTGTTCTTCTTGCCGCTTTTTTTGCTACCGCTTGCTTTCTCGTCCGCCATGGTTGTCCCGTCAGTCATAAGGCCTTGTGTTATCGGAAATTTGTAATTTTACCCTGTTTTACAGGGTTCTGATAACCCGTGTATCGTCCGTTAGCGGGCTTTCTTTACCAGAGACGAGAATATCCAGGCGGCTGGCTTGTTCTTGTCGTATATGACTTCATACCAGTCATCCTGGTGGCTGATCCGGGTCAGTACGTCGCCCTTGTCGGCCTTGTGCACGATCTCGCCCTTGGTCGACGGCTTTGAGCGGATATTGACCCTGGCTCCGGTCACTGTGACTTGTTGCTGCAGCCAGGCGATTTGCTTGAGTTCGGGAAATTTGGTGTAGAAATTGTTGTTGGATTCCAGCACCAGTCGTTTGACGATTTCGCGTGCGTCCTCGTGACCACCCTTGGCAGCCATGAAAAACCAGCGGAACGCCTCGTCCAGGTCGGCCTTGATGCCCTCGCCGGTGGTATAGGCCAGTCCCAGAGAGAACTGTGCATCCAGGTAACCGTTATTGGCGGCCTGTTGCCACCAGTAGACGGCGGCTTCGACATCCACGTTCAGGCCGTTGCCATTGGCGTATAACCAGCCGAGATTGTATTGCGCATCGGCATGGCCGAGCCTGGCCAGCGGCTGCCACAGGCAGAATGCCTTGGCGTAGTCGCCCTGCTCGAGAAACTGCATGCCTTTTTCGAAGTCGTCCGCGTGCAACCAGGCGGGATACAGCCACAGCAGGCAGGCAAACAGCCGCCAGGCATATTGTCGGAGCAAAAATTCTCTCATTCGTTAGAGTGGCACAGTGTCAACTCGCGCTATCCAGCGCCGCGAGTATCTTGCGTGCATCGGCCATGCCGGTTTTGAGGTTCTCGTCGATCTCTTCCATTTTGATCGGCCCATCGGATTTACCCGCCGCCCAGTTGACGATGACGGCGCAGCTGGCGTAACAAAGCCCGGCTTCGCGAGCCAATGCCGTTTCCGGCATGCCGGTCATGCCGACAATGTCGCAACCGTCACGTTGCATGCGCCGGATTTCGGCGGCAGATTCCAGCCTTGGCCCCTGGGTGGCGCCGTAGGTGCAACTGGTGTTGACCTTGATGCCACAGCGCTGGCTGGCGGCAATCAATTCCTGGCGCATGTTTTCACAATATGGCTCGGTGAAGTCGATGTGGGTAACGGCAGATTGTTCTTCATCGAAAAAAGTCTGCTTGCGGCCGTAGGTGTAATCAATGATCTGGTCCGGGATACAGATGGCGCCGGGTGACATGGCTTCGGTGATGCCGCCAACGGCCGCCATGCCGACGACTTTTTTGACACCGAGCTCTTTCAGGCCCCAGATGTTGGCGCGGTAATTGACCTTGTGTGGCGGAATGGTATGCCCCGCCCCGTGCCTGGGCAGAAACACAATTTCGAGGCCGTCGAAGCTACCGGTGGAATACGGGCCGGATGGCTCACCGTAAGGTGTGTGCAACACTTCGCGGTGGGTTATTTTCAGAGCATGCAGCTGGGTCAGGCCTGACCCGCCAATAATGCCAATTTTAGTCATCCATCCACACCTGATCGTTTTTATTCTGTCTGGAAAGTCTATCAGTTATCCCGGATTGCGAAAGCCGGAAAGTCGGTTTTACGTTGATTTTTCAGCAATTTCCAATGTTGTTCACATTCCCGATTTGCCCGTTCACATGCCCTTGACAGCGTAAATGCCAGGCAAATGGCGCAAATAGCCCTTGTAGTCCATGCCACAGCCGAACACGTAGCGATCTTCCAGCTCGACACCGACAAAATCGGCCTGGTAGCCATTGCTGCGATCGTGCTTTTTCTCGGCCAGTACGGCGGAAAACACCCGGCTGGCACCTTGCTGTTCGCAGTAGTCATGGATCGCTTCGAGCGTAAAACCTTCATCGAGAATGTCGTCGATGATCAAAACGTTCTTGTTTTTTAGAGAAACCTCATTGTATTTTAGCCAGTTAAGTGATGATCCTGAAGTTTTTTCGCGATACCTGGTGGCATGCAGGTAATCGAGCTTGAAGACAAAGTCGAGTTGCGGCAGCAGCATGCCGGCCGGGATCAGGCCGCCATTCATGACGCACAGAATCACCGGGTCCGTGCCTGCCAGGGCGCTGTTGATTTGTTGCGCCATAATTTTCATGGCTTGCTCGATTTGTTGTTCGGTGAGTAGCAGGTCGGCCTCGGCCAGCACCTGTTCGGCCTGTTTTCCGGTAATCGGGTCCATAGAATTTTAATTTTGTTTGTTGGTGTCGAGGTCCAGATTCATTGAATCTTCCAGCACCAGTTGGCTGATGATTTGCAAGGCTTCGCGCCAGCGTGGGTCGAGATGCATTTTCTCGTGGTTCAGGTGGCCCTGGCCGTGCATGCGTGCCAGCCGCGACTGGGCGACCGGGTCGGTATAGTCTTTCAACTCGTCCAGCACCTCGATGGCGCCATCACGGTTGTTACAGACCAGTACCATATCGCAGCCGGCCTCGAGCGCGGCCCGGGCACGGTCACTGTAGCTGCCGGCCTGTTCGGCGGCGGCCATGGTCAGGTCGTCGCTGAAGATCACACCCTGGAATTTCAGGTCATGTCGCAATATCTGCTGTAACCAGAAACGCGAAAAGCCGGCCAGCTGGTCATCGACATTTTCATAAATGACATGCGCCGGCATCACGGCATCAAGGCCGTAGTCGATGAGATTGGCGAAGGTCACCAGATCATGGCCTTCGATTTCCGACATGTTGCGAAAATCAATCGGCAAGGCTAGATGCGAGTCGGCCTCGACGCCGCCATGGCCGGGAAAGTGTTTGCCAACCGAAGCCATGCCGGCTTCACGTGCACCATCCATCCAGGCATGCGCCAGTCGCGAAACGATATCCGGATTGCTGTGAAAGGCGCGATCACCGATGACTTCACTGACGCCCGCATTGATATCCAGCACCGGTGCAAAGCTGAAGTCGATACCGACGCAGCGCAGTTCTGCTGCCATAAGCCAACCGACGCGTCGCGCAGCATGCAGGGCTTCATCGTGGTTCTGATCATACAGCGCACCGAATACGGCGGCTGGCGGCAAGCGACTGAAGCCTTCGCGAAAGCGTTGCACACGGCCGCCTTCCTGGTCGACAGCCACCAGTATCGCCGGCGAACGTATCTGATGAATCGATTCGATCAGCCGGTTGATCTGTTGGGGAGATTCGTAGTTGCGACTGAACAGGATCACGCCGCCAGTGGCTGGATGTTGCAGCAGCTCTTTTTCTTCGGAGGTGACTTCCAGACCACTCAGGTCTAACATTAAAGGACCGTGACTCATGTTTGCTTGCGGTTATAGTTTTAATAGTTTGCTGAATATAACAGATTGGAAAGCAATAATGCGTGCGTTTCTTTTACTCATCCTGTTTGGTATGTCGATCTTGCCGGCGCTGGCGCAGGAGCCCGGCGCAGCCGAAGAGACTGAAGAAGCTGAAGAAGAGGAAGAGATTGTCTACGAGACAGCCTACTTCGCGTTTGTCCCGGCGTTTGTCAGTAACATGCAGGGCAAGGCCAAATACATTCGTACCAACATCCAGATCATGACCAATCGCGCCGAGTTCCTCGACGAAATCAAGATGCATGCACCGGCCCTGCGCCATGAAGTGCTCATGGTACTGGCGGAAAAAAATGGCGAAGACATCATGGACAACGACGGTAAGGAAGCACTGCGCCAGGAACTGCTGGCCGCACTGGGAAAGGCGCTGGATGAAAAGGTAGAAACCAAGGGCCTGATCACCGACCTGTTTTTCACCAGCTATTACGTCAAATAATCACCTGACTGCGAGACGATCACGTAACTGGTCGCCCAGCAGGTTGATCGCCAGCACCACCATCGCCAACGCCACGCCCGGCGCAATGACCAGATGTGGCGCCACCAGCATGTAACGTGCGCCGTCGCGAATCATATTGCCCCAGGAAGCTTCCGGAGGCTGCACTCCAAGCCCCAGAAACGACAAGCCCGCTTCGGCAATCACAATGCCGGCGATGCCGAAAGTCGCTTCCACAATCAGTGGTGCCGCAACCAGAGGCAGCAAATGCCAGGTGATGATGCGCCCGGTGGTGGTGCCCATGGCCTTGGCTGCCAGTACATGTTCACGATGCTTGATCGACAGCACCTGGGCGCGTGTCAGGCGGGCGAAGCCGACCCAGCCGACAACAGTCAATGCAATCACCAGGTTGTTGATGCCGGGCCCGAGAATGCCGGCCAGTGCTATCGCCAGTAGAATGCCGGGAAACGCCATGAAGACATCTATTACCCGAATCAGCAGATGATCCACCCAGCCTCCCCTCCAGGCCGCCAGCGTGCCGATGCTGATGCCGACCAATGCAGTCAGCAACACAACCGACACGCCGACCAGTAAGGAAGTCTGTGCGCCGAGCAGCAAACGATCCAGCACCGGCCGTCCCAAGTCGTCCTGTCCCAGCCAGTATTGAAAGCTAGGTCCATGCAATATCCCGCTCAGGTCAATTTCATCCGGCGTCAGTGGCAGCAGTAAGCCGGCGATAACCAGCAACAGCCAGGCAGCAACGATGAAAAGTGGCAGGCTGATTCTCATTGAGTGAAGCGAATGCGCGGATCCACCATGGCGTACACCAGGTCGGTCAGTGTATTGACCAGCACATAGCTGAGACTGACGATCAGTACACAGGCTTGTACCACGGGATAGTCGCGTTTCTGGATCGATTCGATCATGAGCGAGCCGATGCCCGGCCAGTCAAACACGATTTCCGTGACCACGGCACCGCCGAGCAAGGCGCCAAACTGCGCACCAAGCACGGTGATGACTGGCAGCCAGGCATTGGCCATGGCGTGTCGCCAGACCACCTGTGATGGTGGTACACCCTTGGCGTGCGCGGTGCGTACGAAATCTTCCTGCAGCGATTCCAGCAGACTGCTTCTGACCATGCGCGACAGGATTGCCGCCATGGAAAACCCCAGTGTTACTGCCGGCAGTATCAGATGGCTGAAATCGCCGCTGCCGCTGACCGGCAGCCAGCCCAGCCAGATAGCGAACAGCAGGATCAGTAATGGCCCGAGCAGGAAGTTCGGTACCGACATGCCTGTCAGCGAGACACCCATGGCGATGCGGTCAGCCACCCTGTCCTTGCGAATGGCCGACAGAATGCCCAGCGGAATCGCGACCAGAATCGCTACCAGCATGGCGCTCAGCGTCAGCAAAATGGTTGCCGGGAAGCGCTCGGCCAGAATGGAGCTGATTGCCTGTTTGCTGAACAGCGAATGGCCGAGATCAAAACTGAGCAACTGGCCGGCGTAGTCATACAGTTGCACAAGCAGTGGTTTGTCGAGTCCCAGCGCCTGGCGCATGGCGCTGCGGTCAGCAGCCTGTGCACTCTCCCCAAGAATGACATCCACCGGGTCACCCGGGATCAAATGAATCAACAGGAAGACGACGATGCTGACCGCTATCGCAACCAGTAAGGCGCTGAACAGCTTTTGCAGCAGCAGGTTCATAGCCTAGTCTGCGCTGATGTTAACGGGCATACCGTTATGCACCTGTTCAAACAACTGGATCAGGTCCTGGTTGCGCATGCGGATGCAGCCGTGCGATTGTGCGACTCCCATGGGTTCGGTGTCGGGTGTGCCGTGGATATAGATGAAACGTCGCAAGGTATCGACATTGCCGCCACGGTTGAAACCGGACTCATTTCCCGTTAACCAGATAATGCGGGTCAGAATCCAGTCCCGGGCGGGTTGTTGTTGGGCAAGTTGCTCCGAGTATGTTTCACCAGTCGGACGACGCCCGACAAAGACCGTATTGACCGTGCACCCAGCACCGATTTTCAGGCGAATATGCATTTGTCCGGTGGGGGTACATCCCGAGTCGAGTTGTTGACCGGCGCCGTTAGCAGCGGTCGAAACCGGCCAGCACTGTACGATGGCTTCATCATCGAGTAAACATAGCTGTTGCCTGGCGATGCTGATTTCAATGTGTAATTGACTCGAGTCCGTCATAACGTCCGTCTTCTCTGGGCCGGTAGTTGTGCAGGCGTTTGTGCATAAAGACATGTTGATCTTCGTACCAAAGCGGCACATAAGGCAAATCCTCATGCAATTGCTGCTGGATTGCCCGGTATAACTTTGCCTGCTGTTCGAGACTGCCACTGCTCTTGACCTGTTGCAACAGCTCATCCACCCGCTGTGACGAATAGCGCCCACGATTGGCGCCTTTGGGGGGTGTCGCCTGGCTGTGAAATACGTATCGATATATGTCCGGTGTCTTGATGCCTACCCAGGACAGACTGTACATCTGGAAACGACCGGCCTTGATGTCACCAAAAAAAGTCCCCCAGTCGTAACTCTTGATGTGCATACGAATGCCGACTTGTTTGAGCTGGTGCTGGATGATGGTTGCGAGCTTGATTCTGAACGGGTCGCTGGACGTTTTGTAGCTGATTTCCAGCGGTTTCTCTTGGTCAAAACCGGCCTGCTTGAGCAACTGCCGGGCGCGTGGCGGATCAAATTGCAGGATTGGCAAATCATCGCTAGCGGCCCAGTGCGTCGGGCGTAAAATCGATTCGGCAGGTGCCGCCGCATTATTGAAGACATGGTGAATAATTTCTTCACGATTGATGGCATGGGCAATGGCCTGACGGATGCGCAGATCCCCGGTGTTCTCATCCTGCAGGTTAAAACCAAGATAGGTGAAATTACTGCCACGGCTATGCAAGGCACTGATCTGCGGCTGATCGGTCAGATAGCGATACAGCTCCGGAGACAAATCGTTCTGTAACAGATCGACTTCTTGGTTTAACAGTTTCAGAACCCGTACGGTGGGATCCTTTACCTGCAGGAACTCCACGAGTTGACCATCTCGGCGTCGCTTGAGCAACAGTCGTTGCTCGGCATTTTTTTCGACAAACTCAAACGGTCCGCTGCCAACGGGTTGCTGATTGAAATCATGGTCGGCCTGAATCAGTTTTGCCGGCAGGATAGCGATGTCCAGGTAGGCCGGAAACAGCGGGTCCGGCTGATCAATCGCAAAGCGGATGCGCTGTTCATCGATTGCTGTGACCGACTTGATCAGCGCAATACTCTCGCGATGCGGTGACAAATTGGCCGGGTTCAGCACGAATTGAAAACTGGCGACCACATCTACCGAAGTAACCGGGCTGTCATCGGTGAATCGTGCTCGATCTTCTTTCAACTGAAATTCATACTCGGATTCGTTTATCAGACGCCATGTGGCGATGCCCGGAACCGGCATCTGGCGTTCATCAAAATCGATCAGGCGCGCGTAGAGTAAGTGATTGATGCGCTCAGACGTGGCGTCCGTGGCAAAGCGTGGGTCGAGACTGGATGCGCCGGTGGACAAGGCGAATCGTATTGCATTTGTGGAGAAACTGTTGTCTTTGCAGGATGCAATAAGTAATACAAGCAGGCTCACTGCGATAAAACGTATTAGAGTTTTTATGTTGTTTGAAACTCGCATTCGTAAACGGTTATGTCAGCTCGAATTTTTATCAGCAATTCGGAATTAAAACATTATACCCAGTCAGTGTTGTTTTCTTGAAGATTGACAATCTCTGGCCTAGTATCATAACAGTTTGTTAATTATACAAATTCTGGGCAGCATAGTCGGGTGAAAACAATTTCAACAGCTGGGGCGTTAGCCTGTCAGGCAAGAAAGCTTGCCGGAGTTTTACACAGCAGGATATTTTTGTGCTCAGTTTAGGATGGTTGACTCCGGGACGAAAAAAATTGGCAGCCAATACTGCCAATTTCACTGTTTCACGTTTTATTACGCTTGCCACACGCTTCGTATATCTCATTCTTGTCGCGCGTCTACTTGACCAACAATTGTATGGTCAATTGGCTTATGCCCAATCCTGGTACCTTGCATTTTTTCCTATTGCCTTGTTTGGCTTGCCAACAACAGTCAAACGTTCAATAGCATTTAATCGGGCAGAAGCGGACAGACGAGTGGCACTGGCCAGTGCATTGCGTTGGCTCGTATTGGCAGTTGCAACACTCAGCTGTGTACTCTTTGCCTGGCTATTTGAAAGCAATTCTGAATTGCTTGTTGTCATGCTTGTATTCAGCCTGGCAATCGCCGGGCGTGCCACTGTTTCCTGGTTCGAATCGATTCTGCTCGCCCACCAATTGTCGAGCCACTCTCTCAAAGCGGCCTTGTTCTTTCGCCCGGTAGAATTGCTGTTCGCCGTTATTGTGTTATTGGCAGGTGGAAGTATTCTGCATCTTGCACTGGTTCATGGCTTCGTCTGGATAAGCCAAAGTTTGTGGCTTGGAGCACAAGCAGCAAAACTCATCACAATTCCAAAGTCGAACTGGAATATTCGGGGTATTTGGGAAACAGCTTTGGTATGTCTGCCAATTTTCGGCATGGCATTGACATCCAGCTGGATGACCCAGGGGGCTTTGATCCTGTATCGTCACAGTAATGCACCTGAAATGGGTTCCTTTGCCATTTTAATTCAGCTGCTTGTTACACTTTCAATGTTGCCACTAGCGGTAACACAAAGTCTCCTGCCGGCGCTGACACGTGCTTTTTTACGTTCGGACTCCAAAGATTATTTATATGAGCGATATGCGCGCAGAGTGATTCTGGGGCTAGGTGGAATCGTCGCGGCTTTCGCTGCATGGTTGGGTCCGGTGCTGGTGCCTTTGATTCTTGGAGATAATTACCAGATTGCGGGTGATTTTCTAGGTGTGGCGTTATTGGTTCTGGCAGTTGTGTCAGTTGCTATCATTCAACAGCAAGTGCTGATCGCACGTGGAAAGCATTGGCCGGGAATGGTGATTTCGTTTGTGTCACTTTTATTGATGCTGGTCGTCTGGCAGTTGTTAAGCGATTCTATGGGGATCGCGGAAATGTTTGTGGTAATGGGTTGCGGAATTGGCGCGCGCATGCTTTTCATGTC
>JASFVP010000025.1:0-48786 GCA_050049775.1 Chromatiales bacterium | reverse complement strand
AACGCAAGGGCATGTCGGTGGCGCAGGTGGAAAAATGGCTGGCGCCAAATCTGGCCTACGAACCCTGACAACAGGAAAAATTTTTGAAACCTTTGCGTGTCTGGTGGTCTTAAGGATGACTCTAATTTAACAGGAGCTGGAACATGCGAATTTTGTTGTTTCTTGGTGCCAATATTGCCGTGATGTTTGTACTGGGGCTGGTGTTCAGCCTGTTCGGCTTTGAAGGGCTGCTCAAGCAAAACGGTATCGACCTCGACCTGCAGGCGTTGCTTGTGTACTCGGCTGTGATTGGCTTCGGTGGCTCGCTGATCTCGCTGTTCCTGTCCAAAACCATGGCCAAACACAGCATGGGTGTGCATGTGATCGAACAGGCGACCAGCCGCGACGAGCAATGGTTGCTCGATACCGTGGCTTTTCAGGCGCGTCGCGTCGGCATCCAGATGCCGGAAGTCGGTATTTTTGATTCGGCCTCACCGAACGCGTTTGCCACCGGCTGGAATCGTAACGATGCGCTGGTGGCGGTCAGCAGTGGCCTGTTGCACAGCATGAATCGTGATGAAGTCGAAGCGGTGCTCGGCCATGAAATCAGCCACGTCGCCAACGGCGATATGGTCACGCTGACCCTGATCCAGGGTGTGGTCAATACCTTTGTGGTGTTCCTGTCGCGCGTTATCGGCCATGTGGTCGACCGCGTGGTGTTCAAGGTGGAGCGCGGCCATGGCCCGGCATTCCTGATCGTCTCGCTGGTTGCGCAGGTGGTGCTCGGTATCCTCGCCAGCATGATCGTCGCCTGGTTTTCGCGCTATCGCGAATTTCGCGCTGATGCCGGTGGCGCCGAGCTGGCCGGCAACCAGAAAATGATTAGTGCCTTGCGGCGTTTGCAACAAACTACCCACGGTGAGTCATTGCCGGATGAGATGGCCGCCTTTGGTATCTCCGGTGGCAAGATGGCGGAATGGTTTGCCAGTCACCCGCCGCTGGAAAAGCGCATCCAGCGTTTGCAGGGTCTGGGCTGATGGCCGAATTTGAACTGCACGAGCGGCTGGCGGCCGATACGGTTTTCATTACCGATCTGCCGCTGTGTCGCATGCTGCTGATGAATGATGCGCGCTATCCCTGGGTGATCCTGGTGCCGCGCATGCCCGGTTTGCGTGAGATTCACGATCTGCCGGAGCGGGATCGCCAGCAGCTGATCGAGGAATCCTGCCTAGTGGCTGAATTTATCAGCAAGCAGTTCCAGGTCGACAAGATGAATGTCGCCGCGCTTGGCAATCTGGTGCCGCAGCTGCACCTGCACCATGTCGGCCGGTTTGTCGATGATCCGGCCTGGCCAGGGCCGGTGTGGGGACATTCGCCGGCTCAGGCCTATGATGAGCAGACGCTGCAACAGCGTCTGCAACTGTTGCAGCAGATAATCTGAGCCAGCTTCAGCTGAGACTTAACAGCTGTGTTCGATGTCGTCATCCAGCGGCGTCAGTTTCCAGATGTCCTCGTTGTACTCGCTGATGGTGCGGTCGGTTGAGAAGTGGCCGCTGCAGGCGGTGTTCATGATGCTCATGCTGGTCCAGCGTTCCTGGTCTTTCCAGGCTTCTTCCACCTGTTTTTGCGCATCGACATAGCTTCTGAAGTCGGCCAGGGTCATCCAGGGATCATACGGGTTTTTCAGGGTGTGGATGAGATCATCGAATATGCCAGGCTCGAACGAGTTGAAGTGACCGGATTCCAGCAGCTGCATGACACGCTCTAGATCGGGGTCGTTATCGATGTACTGTTGCGGGTTATAGTGTTGGCGAAGCTCTTCCACCTCGTTGGCCTTGAGGCCGAACAGGAAAAAGTTTTCCTCACCGACGGCATCAAGGATTTCGATATTGGCGCCGTCATACGTACCGATGGTGACGCTGCCGTTCATCATGAACTTCATATTGCCGGTGCCGGAAGCTTCCTTGCCGGCGGTGGAAATCTGTTCGGACAGATCGGCCGCCGGGCAGATCTTCATCATCTTGGTGACCGAGTAATTCGGTAAAAACGCCACCCGTAGCGAATGGTTAACGCCCGGATCGCCATTGATCAGGCTGGCGACATTGTTAATGAGTTTGATGATGTTTTTGGCGCGCGCATACCCGGGAGCGGCCTTGCCACCGATCAGGATGGAACGCTTCACCGCGGTCTTATCCTCGTCGTAACGGATGCGGTTATACAAATGAATGATGTGCAAGACATTGAGTAACTGGCGCTTGTACTCGTGGATGCGTTTGACCTGCACGTCGAACAGACTGTCGACGGCAAACTCGACGCCGGTCTGCTCCTTGACCAGCTCGGCCAGGTGCTGTTTGTTGGTCAGCCGGATACGGCGCCATTTCTTATGAAAATCCTTATGCCTTTCGTCGGCATAGGTTTTCAGTTCACTGAGACGATCCAGATGACTCTGCCAGCCATCACCAATGGTCTTGCTGATCAGGCTGGACAGTTCCGGGTTGGCCAGCGCCAGCCAACGGCGCGGTGTGACGCCATTGGTTTTGTTGTTGAATCTTTCCGGCCACATTTCATAGAAGTCACGAAACAGGCCTTCCTTGAGCAGGTCGGAGTGCAGTTCGGCGACGCCGTTGACCGAGAAGCTGCCGACAATTGCCAGCCAGGCCATGCGGATTTGTGGATCCGGGCCTTCCTCGATCAATGACATGCGTTGCAGGCGGTCCATGTCGGCCGGCCAGCGCATGCGCACTTCCGACAGGAAGCGTGCGTTGATTTCGTAAATGATTTCCAGCGGGCGCGGCAGCAGGCATTCAAACAGTCGTACCGGCCAGCGTTCCAGCGCTTCCGGCAGCAGCGTGTGGTTGGTGTAGGCCATGCAGTTTTGCGTAATGTCCCAAGCTTCTTCCCAGCTGAGGCGTTTTTCGTCGAGCAGAATGCGCATGAGTTCGGCCACGGCAATGCTCGGGTGGGTGTCGTTAAGCTGGAAAACATTGCATTTGGCGAAGTCGGACAAATCCTTGTCGTCCCACATGCGGAACACGTCCTGCAGGCTGGCCGAGGTCAGGAAATATTGCTGGCGCAGGCGCAGTTCCTTGCCGTTTTCATTGGAGTCGTTCGGATACAGCACCATGGTGATGTTTTCTGCCTCGTTCTTGGCGGCGACCGAATCGGCGTAGTCGCCGGCATTGAATTCATGCAGGTTGAATTCGTCGGTGGCCGAGGCGGCCCACAGGCGCAGGGTGTTGATGACGCCGTTGCGGTAACCCGATACCGGCACGTCATATGGCACGGCAACCACGTCGTCGCTATCTTCCCAGCGCGTGCGATGCACGCCTTGCGGGTCGATGAAGTGTTTGGTGTGGCCACCGAATTTTACATACTGCGAAAATTCCGGTCGTTCGATTTCCCACGGGTGGCCGTCGCGCAGCCAGTGGTCCGGGTCCTCGATCTGTTCGCCGTTTTCGATGTGCTGGTGGAACATGCCATATTCGTAACGCAGGCCATATCCGGTGACCGGTAGTTTCAGCGTGGCACAGCTGTCCAGAAAACAGGCCGCCAGCCGGCCGAGGCCGCCGTTGCCCAGTCCGGCATCCGGTTCGCGGCTTTCGATTTCCTCCAGCCCCATGGCCACCGATTGCATGGCTTTTTGTACGTTCTCGGTGAGGTCCTGGTTGAGCAGGTGGTTGCCGAGTGAACGGCCGATCAGGTATTCGAGTGACAGGTAATGCGCCTGGCGCACATCAGGACTCATGCTTTTGATCCAGGTGTTGCGCCAGTCGGACATGAGCCGGTCTCGCACGGTATAGGCCAGCGCTTCGTACAAATAAAAGCAGTCACAGCCGAGAAAGCGGCCAAGGTGATAATCGAGGTAGTTTCTGAAATGTTTGGCTAACGACTTTTCGTCAACCGGCAGTTTGTCCATTGAAGGCAACATGCAGATGTTCTCGGCGCTTTGTTCAACCATGTCTTGTCCTCCCGAAACCTAAATGTCGGCTCGCTGATAAATTTTCACATACTGCTGTGCGCTTCTGTCCCAGCTGAAATCCTGCTGCATGCCGGCCTGCATGATCTGCGGCCAGATCCTGGCATCCCCATACAGGCTGATGGCATGTAACAACGCCTCGCTCAGGCTGGCTTCGTTGGCTGTGTCAAAAACCACGCCGGACGCCGTCTTCTGTTTGATACTGTCCTCGTCGGCATGTATCACGGTATCGGCCAGTCCACCGGTTTTGCGCACCACCGGCGGTGTGCCGTATTGCAGGCTGTACAGCTGGTTCAGGCCACAGGGTTCGTAGCGTGATGGCATGGCGAAAATGTCGCAGCCGGCTTCCAGTAAATGGGCCAGTTGCTCGGAGTAGCCGACGTAGGAAAACACCTGCTGCGGATTTTCATCACAAAGACGGTGCAATTCGGTTTCCAGTTCGTATTCGCCACTGCCGATGATGACAAAGCGCGCCTGCTGTTGTGGCAGCAGATGTTCAATCGCAGCCAGCAGCAGGTCAACGCCTTTCTGGAACACCAGCCGGCCGACAAAGCCGATCAGTGGCAAGTCACTGGCCAGGGTAGCGTCGTCCGCGCCCAGCTGTTTTAACAACGCCTGTTTGTTGGCGTGTTTGGCCGGTTGCACATCGCCCTTGGCCGGATATTGTTCCGCCAGGTAGGGATCACTGCGCGGGTTCCAGATTTCCGTGTCGATGCCATTGAGGATGCCATGCAGCTTGCTGCAGTTGGTCTGCAGGATGCTGGCATAACCGTAGCCGTATTCCGGGGTGCAGATTTCCCTGGCGTAACTCGGGCTGACCGTCGTGATGACGTCCGAGAACACCAAGCCGGCCTTGAGCATGGAAAAGCGGTCATAGAACTCGCCATAGTCCATCGACCACCAGTGCGGTGGCAGGCGCAGGTGCTGGAAAGTGCCGTAGTCAAACTGGCAGTCATAGGCGATGTTGTGGATCGTGAACACCCGCTTGGGCGGGTGCGCCTCATGGCTCAGGTAGGCCGGCACCAGGCCGCATTGCCAGTCGTTGGCGTGCACCACGTCGGCGCGCCAGCCCAGGCCAAGCCCGTCGACCGCCAGTAACGCCACGGCATGGCTGAATGTGGCGAAACGTTCCGGGTTGTCCGGCCAGTCAAAACCGTCCGGATGGGTGTAGGGATTGCCGCCACGGTCGAACAGCTGACTGTCATCGACCAGCAGCAAGGGCATGCTGAAATCCTTGTGACTGGCTTCCAGGATACGTACCTCTTTCTGCGCCGATACGTGCAACCAGCCGAGCACGGTGAAAAATTCCAGTTGCTGC
This sequence comes from Chromatiales bacterium, assembly GCA_050049775.1. GTDB lineage: Bacteria > Pseudomonadota > Gammaproteobacteria > Chromatiales > Chromatiaceae > JABDQZ01. Next base: position 43,513 of record JASFVP010000025.1, on the reverse strand, counting down.
AGGATATCTCGATAGGCCGGCAGCACCAGGCGAACTTCAACACCGGCGCGCACCAGGCTGTTGGGCAGGCTGTTGGAGATGTCGCCGAGGCCGCCGGTTTTCAGCAGCGGATAGGCTTCGCTGGTGGCAAACAGCAGTTTCATGACACATCCAGTTCCAGCAGCAGGCCTCCGAGTGGCGGCAAGGTCAGTTCCGCCGATTGCGGCATGCCCATCCAGGCGACGGTTTGCGTCTCAATGGCGCCGCTGTTGCCGCAGTTGCTGCCGCCATAAACGGCCGCGTCCGAATTGATGATTTCACGGTAACGGCCGGCGTCGGGCAGACCGATGCGATAGCCTTTGCGTACTACCGGCGTGAAGTTGAGGATGCAGATGATTTTGCGCTCATGGTATTTGCGAATGAAGGCAATCACCGACTGGTCGGCGTCATTGCATTCGATCCAGGCGAAACCGTCGCTCTCGAAATCCAGCGCATACAGCGCTTCGTTGCTGCGGTAGAGATGGTTGAGGTCGCGCATAAACTGCTGGATCGATTTATGGGTATCGTATTGCAGCAGCGCCCAGTCGAGCGGATGCGCTTCATCCCATTCCATCCACTGGCCCAGTTCGCCGCCCATGAACATGAGCTTTTTGCCCGGATGGGCATATTGCCACAGGTATAGCAGGCGCAGGTTGGCAAATTTCTGCCAGTGGTCGCCCGGCATTTTTTCCAGCAGGCTGCGTTTCATATGCACGACTTCATCGTGTGACAGCGGCAGCACAAAGTTTTCCGAATAGGCGTACAGCTGGCTGAAGGTCAGGTTGTTGTGATGGTAGCGCCGATGCACCGGGTCCATTTCCATGTAGGACAGGGTGTCATTCATCCAGCCCATGTTCCATTTCATGCTGAAGCCGAGTCCGCCGAGATAGGTCGGGCGTGACACCATGGGCCAGGCGGTGGATTCCTCGGCGATCGTCAGTCCGCCGGGGAAGCGCTGGTGAATGACTTCATTCATTTCGCGCAGGAAATTGATGGCGTCGAGGTTCTCGCGGCCGCCATACTGGTTCGGCAGCCAGTCGCCTTCGTTGCGTGAATAGTCGAGATACAGCATGGAGGCCACGGCATCGACACGAATGCCGTCGATGTGAAATTCCTCAAACCAGTAAATGGCGTTGGTCAGCAGGAAGTTACGGACCTCGTTGCGGCCATAATCAAAAATCAACGTGCCCCAGTCGCGGTGTTCGCCACGGCGCGGGTCTTCATGTTCGTAGACGGCATCGCCGGTGAAGCGCGCCAGGGCGAAGTCGTCTTTGGGGAAATGGCCCGGCACCCAGTCGAGAAGCACGCCGATGTGGTTGCGGTGACACTGGTCAATCAGATAACGCAGGTCATCGGCACTGCCGAAGCGCGCGGTCGGCGCAAAGTAGCCGGTAACCTGGTAACCCCAGGATTCATCCAGCGGATGTTCCATGACCGGCAACAGTTCGATGTGGGTATAGCCGAGGTCGAGCACGTATTGCACTAGCCGGTCTGCCAGGTCACGGTAGTTCAGGAAGCTGTTGTCGGCGTGGCGTTGCCAGGAGCCCGGGTGCACTTCGTAAATCGACATCGGCTGGTGCTGCCAGTCCCACACGGCGCGTTGTTCCAGCCAGGACTGGTCCTGCCAGCGGTGCCCGACCGGAGGTGCAATGCGCGAGGCGGTGTCCGGGCGCAGCGTCATCGCCTGGCCATAAGGGTCTGCCTTGAGACGCAGGTGGCCGTGGCGGTTGAGCAGCTCGAATTTGTATAGGTCGCCGGCTTGCAGGCCGGGGATAAACAGTTCCCAGACACCGGAGCCGCCACGGTTACGCATCGGATGGCGCAGGCCGTTCCAGCCGTTGAAGTCGCCGACCACGCTGACGCGTTGCACTGCCGGCGCCCAGACGGCAAACAGACAGCCGTCAACGTCGTCGATGCTGGTCAGGTGTGCGCCAAGGAAGCGGTAGGCGTGGTGATGCCGGCCTTCGGAAAACAGGTGCAGGTCCTGATCTCCCAACAAGGGCTGGAAACTGTAAGGGCTGGTAGCGGTGTGCCAGCGGCCATCGGCTTTTTCCTGCCAGTTGAGCTGGTAGTGCTGTTCCAGCGGTGCGGCTTCGCTGCCCGCTTGTGGTGCAAGCAAGTATTCAAACAGGTCGGTGCCGGGCAGGCGCTGCATCTCTCCCTGACCGACCAGCACAACACGTTCGGCATTGGGCAAAAAGGCGCGGATCAGCTCGCCATCCTTGACGGGATGGCGGCCGAGCACGTCAAACGGGTCGTGCAGGCGCCCTTGTTGCAGGGCCTGCAGTTGAGGATCAAGCTTAGTTGGCATACAGGCGTCCGGATTTTTTTATCTTGTCATGCATCTGTTGTGCCAGATCTTCCGGAATGTCACTCCATTGGAAGCGCCATTGCCAGTTCCTGTCGGTCTGGCCGGGCGTGTTCATACGCGCCTCGCCGCCAAGACCAAGCAGGTCCTGCAGCGGGAAGATGGCGGTGCTGGCTCGGGTTTTCAGTGCGGTGTCTATCATGCAGTCGGTAATTTTCTGGCAACCCGGCAATTCCAGCACGTCGAGCACAAATTGCTGCTCGTTCGGCTGCAGTTCATTGAACCAGCCGGCGGTGGTGTTATTGTCGTGGGTGCCCGTGTAAACGATGTTGTTTGCGGTGATATTTTTCGGCTTGTGCGGATTGTCCGCAAAGCTGTCAAACGCAAACTGCAATACTACCATACCTGGCAGTTCATATTTCTTCTTCAGCGCGACAACGTCTTCGGTGATGACGCCGAGATCTTCGGCGACAATCGGCAGATCCTGGATACTGGCCTGCAGCTCGGTGAGCAGCTCATCGCCCGGTGTGTCAACCCACTCGCCGTCGATCGCGGTTTCGGCATCGGCCGGCACCATCCAGCAGGCGGACAGGCCGCGAAAATGATCGATGCGCACGATGTCAAAGCGATCCAGCTTGTGCAGGATGCGTGCTTTCCACCAGGCGAAGCCATCCTGGCGCATGGCTTCCCAGTTGTAGTGCGGGTTGCCCCATAACTGGCCGGTTGCCGAGAAATAATCGGGTGGCACGCCGGCGACAAAGGTCGGGTTGAGCTGTTCATCGAGCAGGAACTGTTTCGGGTTGGCCCAGACGTCGGCGCTGTCGTAGGCGACGAAAATCGGCATATCGCCAAACAGGAAAATGCCTTTCTGGTTGGCCTGCTGACGCACCAGGCGCCAGCGTTGAAAACACAGAAACTGGGTCAGAATGACCTGTTCGATCTCATCGGCCTTTTCTTCTTGCAGCTGTTCCAGCGCTTCCGGGTCGCGGTACTTGAATTCATCCGGCCATTGCTTCCAGGGTATGTCACCGAAGCGTTGTTTGAGCGCCTTGAACAAGGCGAAATCCAGCAGCCAGTCAGATTCCTGTTTGATGAAGTCGATCAGCAGGTTGGAGCTTTTGTCGATTTGCTCGATAGCCTGTGCATCGATATCGAACAGCGCGGGATTCATCGCAAATGCCGAACAGCTTTGATACGGTGAGCCGGTGTGGTCCGGGATCACGATCGGCAGCATTTGCCAGATGGTCAGCCCGGCGGCCTGCATGAAGTTCAGCCAGGGTTCCACATCTTGTTCGAGTTTGCCCGAAGGCAGTGAAGTTGGGTGTAACAGAATTCCGGCGCGTCGTTGCTTGAGCGGGTTAATTGCCATGTCCTCGTCTCATTGTCCCTGCATTTTCGGCATTGCCATGTCCTTTTGACAAAGGCTGGTCGAGATTTTTTGGTGCCTTCAGCCCCAGCAATTCATACAGATGGCGCAGTTGCTGGCGATAGAGTTCGTCAAAGTCACTGACGCTATCGGAAGGATTGTAGTCGCCAAACCACCAGAACCAGTCCGAGCCTTCGCAGATCGCCAGTTGCAGTGTAGCGGTTTCACGTTGCCTGGCGCCGAGCTGATCGACGGCCTTGTCATATGCCTGTTTGGCTTCGACCAGCAGCTCCCAACCGCGATTTTTGTCGGCCTCTCCGATCCAGGTGGAAAAGCTGCCGTAGACCCAACTGCCGGCACAAAGTTTGGGCAGTTCGGCTGGCGGGCAGGTTTTTACCGCATCCTGATAAGTCAGTAGATTGAGATGCGGGCTGCGCGTCAGGCCGGTGTAGAGGGCGTCGAGGAAGTGAAATGCGTTGTCGAGGTAATATTCCCAGGCGTTTTCACCATCGAGGATGACGCTGACGACATGGTCGCCTGGTGCGTGTTCCAGGTAGACGGAAATGTTTTCCAGGTTTTTCAGGAAATCCGCGGTGGCGTCATTGGCGTCCCATTGCTGGTATTCAAAACCGATCAGGTCGGACAGTCCGTCATCGCGGAAAAACAGCTTGGGCTGAGGGTCATGCTGCAGATGATGGCAACGAAACAGGCTTTGTCTGGCTTCAGGGTCGTGTACGTTAAAGCCCGATAAATAGGTGCTGTTATGCCAGACGCCTTCGCCCGATGCCGTCCATTTGATATCAAATTCCTTGAGCATTTTTACCGCATCTTCGCTGACGGCGCCTTCCGACAGCCAGACACCGCTGGGCTTGCACTTGAAGTATTGGTCGAACACATCGAGGCCGCGCTGCATGTGCCAGCGGGCGCGTTCCAGTCCGCCAGGGTAGTCGTCGTATGCCGGTGCCGGCGCTTCCGGCAGCGAGTCGTGCATGGTTTCAAAATCGATCAGCAGCGGCACGATCGGGTGGGCATACGGCGTCATCGACAGTTCGATCTGGTCGCGTTCGGCCAGCAGGCGATAGCGTTCGAGCAGGTTGCCCATGGTGTCGGTAACCACTTCCAGCAGTTGTTCCCGATCCTTGGCGGAAAACTGTGATCCTTTCTTGATCAGGGCGACGATTCGTTTGTCCTGCTTGATGGAATAGCCCAGCCAGGCGATGTGATACCAGGTCAGCAGGTCGAGGAAAAACTGCTCATTCAGGTATGGCGTCAGCTCCTCATTGATGGTGACGCCATCACTGGCGGTGATGAATTCCACCATTTTGCGGTAGCTCGCATATGGATGGATCATCTGTGCCGCATTGGCGCGCAGACAGGCGCGGATCAGCTCGACGCGGCTTTCCTCGTTGGCCGGGATGGCGATTTTGCCGGACAGGTAGTTGAGCAAAGCATCGGAAAAGCCGCTGCGCTGTTTGCGCCAGCTGGCAAACTGTTGGGCGTAATCATCGAGCTGTTCGAGCAGCACCGGTGTGAAATTCACCACCACGCGCATGTCGGGATGCGTTTCCAGGTGACTGGCCATGTCGGCGTAGTCCTTGAGGGCGTGCAGGTACACCCACGGCAGTCTGAAATCGCCTTCCAGGGTTTCGCGGTACCACGGCTGGTGCATATGCCAGCACAGCACCAGATTGAGTTTTTTTTGTGTCATAAAGTGTCGGGATTCAGTCGCGTTCGAAATGCAGGCGCTGATTCATCTGTCCGGGTGTGACCAGTACAATGCCTTCCTCTGTCACCAGGAAACGTTTGCGATCTTCTTCCGGATTGACACCGATTTCAAAATTGTCGGGAATCACTGTGCCCTTGTCGATGATGGTGTTCTTGATGGTGCAGTTCTTGCCGATGTGCACTTTGGGCAGGATGACGCTTTCCTTGACGTAACTGCCGGTTTCAATGTGGGTGTTGAAGAAAATCAGCGAGCGTTTGACCTTGGCGCCGGAAATGATGCAGCCACCGGCCACCAGCGAGTCAATCGCCATGCCGCGACGGCCTTCGTCGTCAAATGCGAATTTGGCCGGCGGGCTTTGTGTCTGGTAGGTCCAGATCGGCCAGTCACGCGCGTACAGGTTCAGTTCCGGCTCGATGTCGCAAAGCTCGATATTGGCTTTCCAGTAGGAATACAACGAACCGACGTCGCGCCAGTAGGCTGGTTCACCTTTGCCATTGAGATACGGGTAGGCATAGGCTTTGGCTTTTTCGATGCTTTTCGGAATGATGTTCTTGCCGAAATCGTGGTCCGAGGTCGGGTTTTCTGCGTCCTCGACCAGTGCCTTGGTAAGGAATTCCATGGAGAAAATGTAAATGCCCATCGAGGCCAGGCAAACGTCCGGGTTGCCCGGCATCGATTCCGGATCTTTGGGTTTTTCGGTGAACTTGGTGATGCGGAAATCCTCGTCGACCGACATGACGCCAAACTCGCGTGCTTCCTTTTTGGTCACTTCAATACAACCGACGGTCAGGTCGGCGCCGGCGTCGACATGCTGCTGCAGCATTTTGGAATAGTCCATGGTGTAGACATGGTCGCCGCCGAGGATGATGACGTAGTCGGGTTCATGGCGATAAATGATGTCGAGATTCTGGAAAATCGCATCGGCGGTGCCGGAATACCAGTCCGGTTTGAGGCGTTGCTGGGCCGGGATGATTTCCACGAACTCGCCGATTTCCGCGCGTAGGAAACTCCAGGCGCGTTGTAAATGGCGGATCAGCGAGTGCGATTTGTACTGCGTCAGTACGCCGATGCGGCGCAGGCCGGAATTGATGCAGTTGGACAGGGCGAAGTCGATGATGCGGTACTTGCCACCGAAGGGCACGGCCGGTTTGGCGCGCCACTTGGTCAGGTTTTTCAGTCGCGATCCCTGTCCACCGGCCAGCACCAGGGCGAGGGTGCGTTGCGTCAGCGCATTGGCGGCCTGTGGTTCGACATAGTATTTATAGAGTTTCTGTTGCTCTTTCGAAACGGTCATGATGCTTTCCGTACTTGATTGGATGCAATGTGCATTGCTCCTGTTAGTCCAGTGTCCTCCTGGCGCGTCAGGAAGACAGGTATAGTTTTGACTTTATGCCGCATGCGTCCCTTGTCAAGATATGCGTCGATAAAGTCATTTTCCAAAAACCAGTCCGCCAGTTTGGCGGCAACGCCGCCACACAGATAAATGCCACCGGCAGGGTTGAATTGCAAAGCGAGATTGCCGGCGTAGGCGCCGAAAATCCGGACAAATTCATGGATGCTGGCCAGGGCGTGTTCATCCTGCTGCAGCGCCAGTTGGTGTACCTGCGCTGCAGTAATGGCATTTGTGCCATGTCCGCTGAGGAAAGCGTATATGCTGGCCAGCCCGGGGCCGGACAACAGTCGTTCACAGGAAACATGACCGTATTGCTTGCCCAGATGGATTTGTAACTGACGTTGCTGTTCGCTGCCTGGTGCAAAATCGACATGACCACCTTCGGTGGCGACCGGCAATCTTTGCAGATCCCATTCGGGCAGCCAGGCCAGACCGAGACCGGTGCCGGCGCCGGTGACCACAACCGGTTGCTGTCTGTCGACAGCCGCCGGGTTGAGCACCAGCAATTCCTCAGCTGGCTGTAACAATACTCCAATTGCTGCGGCCTGAAAATCATTGATCAGTAAAACCCGGGCGTCGGGAAAGCGTTGCTGGATGGCGCGTTTGCTGACGCGCCAGCGGATATTGGTCAGCTTTATCTCGTCGGGATTATCGATCGGCGCCGGTAACGCCAGCACAATAGCCTCGATGCGTGTCTGGCCGGCATTGCAGCTGGCGGACAATTGTTCCAGCAATTCATCAAAGCTGGAAAAATCCGCGTTACTGAACTGGCAGATGTTCGCTGCCTGTCCCTCTGCAGCAATGAAAGCAAAGCGGCTGTTGGTTCCACCGATATCAGCAGCAATAAAACTCATGTGAAAAACTGATTCCCAATGTAATGCAGGGCGTCCATCCGGTTGTAACCGGGTACAGGCCTGATGGTGCAATGCTGGCACTGCCTGAATAGACAGGCACTTTTCATGCCCATCACAACAAGCCTCGGGCAAAAGAAAATTTAAGTTGATGTTGCTGTTTTATGCAATATATTGGTGCAATATGACAGTGTTTTGTCACTATATTGTGCAAATCATTTCCCCGAATAAAATTTAATGCGCCGAAAATGACGTTTTGCACTGTCTGGACTCATATTTGCAAGACTGCTTTCAAGCTACTTGCAGCCAGGGTGCAGACAGAACAGGATCTGCCCTGGCCGCATTCACCAACAATCACAGGAACCCGTTATGCAAAGGCTGAATGAACTGGAAATCTGGAAACAACTGACACAGCACTACGAACAGATCAATACCACCCATATGCGGGATCTGTTTGCCGAGGATGACGGTCGTTTCGAAGCCTTTTCCCTGCAGTTGAACGATATTCTGTTTGATTACAGCAAAAACCGCATCAACAGCGATACCATGGAATTGCTGTTGCAGCTGGCGCGCGACTGCGATGTCGAAGCCTGGCGCGAGCGCATGTTCGATGGCGAATTAATCAATCACACCGAGCATCGTGCCGTATTGCATACCGCGTTGCGTAATCGCAGCGGCAAGCCCATGCTGGAGCAGGGCGAGGACGTCATGCCGGAGGTCGAGCAGGAGCTGGAGCGGGTGAAAAGCCTGGCCGAATCCATCCGCAGCCGTCAGTGGCGTGGCGCGACTAACCAGCCGATTACGGATGTCGTCAATATCGGTATCGGTGGTTCTCATCTCGGTCCGCAGATGGCGACTGAAGCGCTGCATCCCTATTCCCTGCACGACCTCGAAGTGCACTACGTCAACAACATCGATGAAAACCACATCCTGAATACACTCGAGGATCTGAATCCGGAAACCACGTTGTTCATCATCGCCTCGAAAAGCTTCACCACGCAGGACACCATGGTCAATGCCGAGACGGCGCGCGACTGGCTGTTGAAGAGAATCGGTGATGAATCCAAGCTGGGCCTGCATCTGGTGGCGGTGACCTCCAACACCAAGGCAGCTATGGAATTTGGCATCCAGCCGCAGAACATCTTCAAGATGTGGGACTGGGTTGGCGGGCGTTATTCGATGTGGTCGGCCATCGGTTTGTCGATCGTGATTGCCATTGGTGCGGATAATTTCGACCTGCTGCTGCAAGGCGCCTACGAAGCCGACCAGCATTTTCGCAGCGCGCCGCTGGAACAGAATATCCCGGTGATCATGGCCTTGCTTGGTATCTGGTACAACAATTTCTTCGGTTCGGAATCGATCGCTATCCTGCCGTACGACCAGAACATGCACCGTTTCCCGGCCTATTTGCAGCAGGCGGACATGGAAAGCAACGGCAAGAGTGTCGACCGTGAAGGCCGCTGGGTCGAGTATTCCACCGGCCCGGTCCTGTTCGGTGAAATCGGCATCGCCGGGCAACACGCGTTTTACCAGTTACTGCACCAGGGCACCAAGCTGGTGCCGGCCGATATGCTGGTGCCGGTCCGGAATTACCAGAGCATCGCGCGCCACCACCGTGCCCTGATGTCGAATATCTTTGCCCAGACCGAAGCGTTGATGCGCGGTAAAAACGAGGCCGAAGCCCTGGCCGAACTCAAGGCCGAAGGCCTGGAGCAAGCCGAAATCGAGCAATTGCTGCCGTATAAAATTTTCCCCGGCAACCGCCCGACCAACACCTTTTTGTTCCACCGGCTCGATCCGCAAACCCTCGGCGCCCTGATTGCCTTGTACGAACACAAGATCTTTGTCCAGGGTGTGATCTGGAATCTTAATTCCTTTGATCAATGGGGTGTGGAACTCGGCAAGAAGCTGGCGCGCACCATTCTGCACGAACTCAATGACGGCGTGGCGGTGACCAATCATGACAGCTCCACCAACGGCCTGATCAATTACTACCTGGAATTGCGCGCCCAGGGTCACGGCGATAACTGAAGCCGTCGGCATGCTAAAGCCGGTCCCTCTGCAGACGATACAGTTGTATGACTTCGTCGCGGAGACAGGACTTGAAGCTTTTCATTGGCAATATTCCGGGTGACGCCCTGCTGATCGATCTGTATGAATTTCTCGGCGGCCTGAATTTACAGGCCGGCCTGCAGCATTGGCAGGGCGGCGGTTGTCGCCAGGAAAACTATCATTATGTGATTGCGCAGGTGGCGGAAAACAGCAACATCGATGCCCTGGTCTATGCGCTGGATGGAATGCATTTTCAGGGCCGCTTTCTTGCCGTTCGAGAGTATGGCGAGTCGAACATCTTGCCGCAGTGTCCGTACCCGGCGGGGCGCCAGGCCTTGCTGCACTAATGCCGCCGCGCCGGTCGGTCAGGTGGCTTTCTGGGAGATATAGGGAATCTGGTTGTCCAGCTGGTTGGTCTGCTGCGGCTTGTTTTCCCATTCAAAACGCGGCAGGTTGCCAAAGGCCTGCATCAGGCCCTGTCGCCAGGATTCCTCGAGGTTTTTCATATAGTCGCCATTGTCATCAAATTTACAGCGGCTACGTAGCTGGAACTGGCCGGTCTGGTACATTGACAACTCAAATGGCGGTCCCACCGTGATGTTCGATTTGGCGGTAGAGGTTAGCGACACCAGCGCCAGCCGGGCTGCATCGTTTATCGACATGTTGTAATCGACCAGCCGATCAAGCACCGGTTTGCCGTATTTGGTTTCGCCGATCTGCAGGTAGGGCGTGTTCATCGAGGCCTCGATGTGATTACCCTGTGGGTAGATCAGCATCAGCCCGTGTGGATGGTTGCCGATCTGGCCGCCCAGAATCAATGTGACTTCACCACTGACACCGGCCTGTTGCAATGCCGGGCCATGTTGTTGCTGGACCTGCTGGCTGATGTTGCCGATGTAGTCGGCGACTTCAAACAGGTATTTTGCTGTCAGTAGGTTCGGAGTTGTTTCCGGGTTTTCCAGGTCGCGGTTGATCAGATTGATGATTTCCTGGGTGGTGGCCAGGTTGCCCGCCGACAGCAGCACAAACAGCCGGTCCGGTGCGGGGGTGAATAAATGCATCTTGGAATACGTGGTGACGTAGTCAATGCCGGCATTGGTTCTGGAGTCCGAAGCGAAGAGAAGACCATCTTCAAGATAGACGCCAACGCAGTAAGTCATAATATGCACTCCTGTTTCACCAAGCCATGATCCTAGCATAGACAGTTGCCCGCTTCATCGGGATTTTATAGCCTTTGACGCGACGCGCCCGAGGTGCAATATTCGGCACGAATTCTGCTGAAAGGAATTATTACACTAAATTTTTTTATTTTCGGGGCAAAAACCCCGTGTACCGCACCAATGCGGGGCAGGAATGCACTATGTCAGTTCGTGTTGCGATCCATCATCGTACGGAATACCACTATGACCGCCTGGTCAGCCTGGCGCCGCATATTGTCAGGCTGCGTCCAGCGCCGCATACGCGCACGCCGTTGCATCATTTTTCGCTGAAAGTCGAACCGGAAAAGCATTTTCTCAACTGGCAGCAGGACCCGTTCGGCAATTTCATGGCGCGCTACGTGTTCCCGGAGAAAACCCGCAAACTGGTGGTCACGGTCGACCTGGTCGCCGATATGGTGACCATCAACCCGTTTGACTTTTTTGTTGAGGACTACGCGCAGTTTTATCCGTTTGACTACGACCAGCAGCTGACCAAGGAACTCAAGCCCTACCTGGAAATCAAGGAATCCGGCCCGCTACTGACCGGCCTGCTGAAAGAGCTGGATCAAATGAAGCCGGGGGTTGCTGCCACCCAGGCCGGTGATCTGGAAGATGTACCGAGTAAGGATGCGGCACACATCGTTTATTACCTGGTTGAGGTCAACCAGTTTCTGCAAAAGCACATCGGCTACACCGTGCGTATGGAGCCGGGCATCCAGAGCTGTGAAGAAACCCTTCAATTGCAGACCGGTTCCTGTCGTGACAGCGCCTGGCTGATGGTGCAGTTGTTGCGCCACAAGGGCCTGGCGGCGCGCTTTGTCTCGGGTTATCTGGTGCAACTGGTGGCGGACCAGAAGTCGCTGGACGGCCCGTCGGGACCGGAACAGGACTTCACCGATCTGCACGCCTGGGCGGAAGTGTTCGTCCCAGGCGCCGGCTGGGTCGGGCTGGACCCGACCTCGGGCCTGTTTGCCGGCGAAGGTCATATTCCGCTGGCCTGCACGCCGGATCCGTCCAGTGCTGCGCCGATTACCGGCGCCACCGAAAAGTGCGAAGTGGAATTCAGTTTCGAAAACCGGGTCACGCGCATTCATGAAGACCCGCGTGTCACCAGACCCTATAGCGAAGACCAATGGGCCGCTGTGCAGGTACTTGGTGAGCGGGTCGATGACAAATTGCAGCAGGGCGACGTGCGCCTGACCATGGGCGGTGAGCCGACCTTTGTGTCGATCGATGATATGGAAAGTGCGCAATGGAACACCGCTGCGCTCGGTGAGCACAAGCTGGAGCGCGCCGGCGTGCTGTTGCGACGACTGAAAGACGCGTTCGCCAACCAGGCCGTGCTGCATTACGGCCAGGGTAAATGGTATCCGGGTGAGCAATTGCCACGTTGGGCCATGACCTGCGCCTGGCGCAAGGACGGTGAGCCGACCTGGCGTAATGCCGGATTGCTGGATTTTCCCGACTCACCAAACCGTTTCAATACCAGCCAGGCCGATCAACTCATGCAGGCGCTGGCGCAGCAGCTCGATCTGGGCTGCAACTGCATCACGCCGGGCTATGAGGACGCACTCTATTACCTGTGGAAAGAAGGCACCTTGCCGGAAAACGTGGATGTGCTCGACAACAAAATCAAGGACCCGATCGAGCGCGCGCGCCTGCGCAAGCTGTTTCAACAGGGCCTGAATACGGTGGCAGGTTTCGCGTTGCCGCTGGCCTGGGATTACGACAGCGATGCCTGGATTTCCAATCCCTGGTCATTCCGGCGCGGCGAAATGTTCCTGATACCCGGCGATTCACCCATGGGTTATCGCCTGCCACTGGATTCCCTGCTGTGGGAGCCGCAGTCGCAACGCCAGGTGGTACATGCGCAGGACCCGTTTGACGAGCGCCAGCAGTTGCCGGAAATCCGCGACCGCCTGCGCATGGTCCGCCAGCCCGGCAGTGAGTCCAGGCAAATACCCCCACAGCCCGCCGATGAGCATCAGCTGCGGCGGCGCGATGGCGGCCGGGCGACGCCGTTTGTGCGCACCGCCATCTGTGTTGAACAGCGCAACGGCCACCTGTACGTATTCCTGCCACCGTTGAGTCATCTGGAACACTATCTCAATCTGGTCGACGCCATTGAGGCGGCGGCACAGGAGACTGGCCTGCCGGTCATCATGGAAGGTTATGAGCCGCCGCACGACCCGCGTTTGATGCGCCTCATGGTAACGCCCGACCCTGGCGTCATCGAGGTCAACATCCACCCGTCGGCCAGCTGGCGCGAACTGGTGCAGAACAACGAAACGCTTTATGAAGAAGCGCGTCAGACGCGGCTCGGTACGGAAAAATTCATGCTCGACGGTCGTCACTCCGGCACCGGCGGCGGCAACCACGTCACCATTGGTGCGGCCACTGCGGCCGACAGTCCGATGCTGCGCCGCCCGGACCTGCTGCGTAGCCTGGTGACCTACTGGCAGAACCACCCGTCGCTGTCGTATCTGTTTTCCGGCCTGTTCATCGGCCCGACTTCACAGGCACCGCGCGTTGATGAGGCGCGTGATGATGCGCTGTATGAACTCGGTATCGCCTTTGGTGAATTGCCGCACAACGAAGTGGCCAGCCCCTGGGTGGTGGACCGCGTGTTGCGGCACCTGCTGGTGGATTTAACCGGCAACACACATCGCGCCGAATTCTGTATCGACAAGCTGTACTCGCCGGAAGGGGCGAGCGGCCGCCTCGGGCTGGTTGAGTTTCGCGGTTTTGAAATGCCGCCGCATGCGCGCATGAGCAGTGTGCAGATGTTGCTGTTGCGCGCGCTGATCGCCAAATTCTGGGATCACCCGTATGAGCGTGATCCGATCCGCTGGGGCACGCAGCTGCACGACCGTTTCATGCTGCCGCATTATGTCGAACGTGATATGGCCGATGTGGTGGCAGACCTGCAACGCGCCGGTTACGCGTTTGACATGGCTTGGTTTGATCCCTTTGTTGAATTCCGCTTCCCGCGCTATGGCACGCTCAATGTCGATGACATCGAAATGGAGCTGCGCTTTGCCATCGAACCCTGGAACGTGCTCGGCGAGGAAGTCACCGCGCATGGCACGGCGCGTTACGTCGACTCTTCGGTGGAGCGCCTGCAGGTCAAGGCGCAGGGCCTGACGCCGGGCCGGCATCTGATCACCTGCAATGGCCGCATGCTGCCGCTGCACAATACCGGCACTCAGGGCGAATACGTCGCCGGTGTGCGTTTCAAGGCGTGGCAGCCGCCATCGGGCCTGCACCCAACCATCCTGGCGCAAGCGCCGCTGGTATTTGATGTGGTCGACAGCTGGAACGAGCAATCGCTCGGTGGCTGTACCTATCATGTGGTGCATCCGGGCGGTCGCCACTATGAAACCTTCCCGGTGAACGCCAATGAGGCCGAAGCCCGTCGCCTGGCGCGTTTTCGCGAGTATGGTCATACCGGCGGCCGGGTGGTGGTGCAACGTGAAGCGCCCAACCCGGATTTCCCGTGGACACTGGATCTGCGCCGGCCGGCGCCGTCAGCAGGAGGAGACTGATGAGCATCAACTGGGAAGCATTCGAAAGCCATCCTTTCTATGATGAGCTGATCACGCCCAAGGGCCATGCCAGGGCGTATGCGCGCAAGCTGATCAGTTACATCAGCAAGATGGACAAGGAACAACTTGAGGAGCGCCAGCAGGCGGCGGAGCTGGCGATTCGCCAGATGGGCATCACCTTTCGTGTCTACACCGAAGAGGAAGGTTCGATCGATCGCGTTTGGCCGTTTGACATCATTCCGCGCATGATCCCGAAAAAGGAATGGGACCGTGTTGAAGCCGGACTGAAGCAGCGTGTCGAAGCGCTCAACATGTTTATCAACGACTTGTATCACAAACAGCAGATTATCAAGGACAAGGTGTTTCCCGCGGCGGTGCTGGCCAAGTCGGTCAATTTCCGCAAGCAATGTATCGGCGTGAAACCGCGCTTCAATGTCTGGGCGCACATCTGCGGCTCCGACCTGGTGCGCCACACGGATGGCAAGATCTATGTGCTGGAAGACAACCTGCGCGTACCGTCCGGCGTGTCCTACATGCTGGAAAATCGTCATGTCACCAAACGCGTGTTCCCGGAATTGTTCGAGACCTACAGTCCGTTGCCGGTCAATACCTACCCGGGCGATCTGTACGACATGCTGGCGTCGCTATCGCCGCGTCCCGGCGATGCACCGGAAATTGTGGTGCTGACGCCGGGCATCTACAACTCGGCCTATTTCGAGCACGCCTACCTGGCGCAGCAAATGGGTTGCCAGCTGGTCGAAGGGCGCGACCTCGTGGTCGGCGACGATGACATCGTCTACATGCGCAATGTTGAAGGCTTGTCGCGGGTGGATGTGATCTACCGGCGTATCGATGACCTGTTTCTTGATCCGGAAGCTTTCAACCCGGATTCCACGCTTGGCGTGCCGGGTCTGATGCGCGCGTGGAAAGCCGGTAATGTGGCGCTCGCCAATGCGCCGGGCGCCGGGGTCGCCGACGACAAGGTGGTGTATTCCTATGTGCCCGATATTATCCGTTACTACCTTGATGCCGAGCCCCTGATCCCGAATGTGCCGACCTACCGCTGCATGGACGAGGATTCGCTCAAGTATGTGCTGGAGCATCTGGCGGAGCTGGTGGTCAAGCCGGCTAACGAATCGGGCGGTTACGGCATGCTGGTCGGGCCGGCCTCGACCCGTGACGAGCGCGAGGCGTTCGCCAAGCTCATCAAGGCCGATCCGCGCAACTACATCGCCCAGCCAACGCTGGGTATCTCGACCGTACCGACGGTCGCGCGCGGCCAGCTGGAACCACGCCATGTTGATTTGCGACCGTTCATTCTCAGTGGCAAGGACATCAAGGTGACCATGGGCGGGCTGACGCGGGTGGCATTGAAAAAGGGTTCGCTGGTGGTGAATTCATCGCAGGGCGGTGGCAGTAAGGACACCTGGATCGTTGAGCGTTAACGCGCGGCCAGGAATACAGGAGGCATAGTTTATGTTGTCACGAGTCGCTGAAACCATTTACTGGATGGGACGTTACCTGGAGCGGGCCGAGAACACGGCGCGCTTGATCAACGTCAACGCCAACCTGCTGCTGGAGCTGCCGCGTGGCATCACGCCGGGCTGGATGCCGATGATCCGCATTCTGGGCTGTGTCGATGAATACCATGAGCGTCATGACGAAGTCACCGAACGGCGCATCAGCAATTTCCTTATCACTGACGAAAGCAACCCGGGCTCGATTCTGTCGATGATCGAATTCGCGCGCGAAAATGCGCGCACCATCCGCGACATCCTGCCGCGTGAGGTGTGGGAGGAACTCAATACCTTTCACCAGCGTATCGTTGAAACCAAGGCGCAGAGTTATTCGCGCGCCAGCCGCCAGGATTACCTGCTTGGCATCATTGGTGATCTGCAACTCATGACCGGACTCATGGCCGGCACCATGAACCACGATACCGCCTATCATTTTCTCAATCTGGGCAAGAAACTCGAGCGCGCCGATATGACCACGCGCATCATCGACGTCAAGGCGGAAAACCCGATCCCGGACGATGTGCCCGAGTTGCATCCGTTTCAGGACATGTTGTGGATGAGCATGCTGGAAAGTCTGGGCGCCTACCAGATGTATCGTAAATCCATGCATGTGCGCATCAGTCGTGCCGATGTGTTGACCTTTCTGCTCAACAAAAAAGAGTTTCCGCGCTCACTGGGTTATTGCAATGAGCAGATTCATTTTTATCTGTCGTGCCTGCCGAACAACACCGAGCCGATGGCGATCCTGCAGCACATCGAGCGCGTCATCAACGACGCGCCGATGCAGGAGATGGACGACAAAATGATCCACGATTTCATTAACGAACTGCAGATTTGCCTGGGTTATCTGCACAACTCGATCACCGAAGCCTATTTCCCCGCGGTGGAGGAACTGGCGATCAGTTAGGCGAGTTTGTCATCGGCGACGTGATAACGCGGGTCTTCCAGCAGGTTGACTTCCACCAGGTCACCGGCCTTGCTCAACAGATCGCGACATTCCATGCTGAGGTGTTTCAGGTGCAGCGTCTTGCCGGCCTTGAGGTATTTCTCCGCTAGGTTATCGATCGCCTCGATGCCGGAATGGTCGTACACGCGTGAATCGTAAAAATCGATGATCACATCGTCGGGATCTTCGTGCACGTTGAACAGATTGTTGAAGGCGTGGATGGAGCCGAAAAACAACGGGCCGCGCAGCTCGTAAATCTTGCTGCCGTTTTCGTCGATGTGCGAGGTCGCCTGCATCTGCTTGGCGTGCTGCCAGGCGAACACCAGCGCCGAGACGATCACGCCGACAATCACGGCAATCGCCAGATCACTTACCACCGTCACCACCGCCACCAGGATGCCGACGAAGGTATCGGCCAGCGGGATCTTGCCCAGCAGGCGGAAGCTGGCCCATTCAAAGGTGCCGAGCACCACGATGAACATCACGCCGACCAGTGCGGCGACCGGAATCTGTTCGATCAGGCTGGAAGCAAACAGGATGAACAGCAGCAGGAACAGCGCGGCAGAAATGCCGGACAAGCGGCCCTTGCCGCCGGAGTTGATGTTGATCATGCTCTGGCCGATCATGGCACAGCCGCCCATGCCGCCGAAAAAACCGTTGACGGTATTGGCCACACCCTGGCCGACACATTCCTTGTTGCCGCGGCCGCGGGTCTCGGTAATTTCGTCAATCAGGGTCAGCGTCAGCAGCGATTCGATCAGGCCGACCGCGGCGAGGATGAATGCGTACGGCACAATGATCTGCAGGGTTTCCAGTGTGAAAGGCACCATCGGCAGGTGAAAGCTGGGCAGGTCGCCGGCGATGCTGGCGGCCGGATCGCCGGTCATTTCGCGCAACACGTCCTGCACCGTACGGGTGTCCAGGTCGAGGCCGATGACTAGCAGCGAGACACTGACAATCGCAGCCAGTGACGCCGGCACCAGGCTGGTGAATTTGGGCAGGTAATGAATGATCGCCATGGTCAGCGCCACCAGTCCCAGCATGATCCACAGGTCCGGGCCATTGAGCCATACCATGTCGCCCTGCGCATCGACGGTCTGGAACTGTTGCAACTGCGCCAGGAAAATCACGATCGCCAGGCCGTTGACGAAACCGAGCATGACCGGATAAGGCACCAGGCGGATGAATTTGCCAAGCCGCAGTACACCGGCGGAAATCTGGATCAGGCCGGTCAGCACGACGGCGGCAAACAGGTATTCGACGCCGTGTTGCGATACCAGCGACACCATCACCACGGCCATGGCACCGGTCGCGCCCGAGATCATGCCGGGGCGACCGCCGATGATGGCGGTGATCAGTCCCATCATGAAAGCGCCGTACAGGCCGACGATGGGTTCAACGCCGGCGACAAAGGCAAAGGCGACGGCTTCGGGCACCAGGGCGAGGGCGACGGTCAGGCCGGACAGGGTGTCGTGGCGGACACATTGTTTTCCGGGGCAAACAAGCTGGAACATGAAAAAATCTCGGACAAACTGCAAAACCCGACATTCTAACAGATCAGCTAACCCGGCTCAGCCCGAATTGCCTGTATCGCCCGGAATGTTCATGGAGTTGACGCGCCTTGCCGGGCGGCCTACATTTTCACCATGAAGCGGTGATTTTTTGCGCTTAATCAGTGGCTTGATTGGCTGAGCTCCGTTTCTGTCATAACAATAAAAAACCGAATCCATTCGCGCGCCCGGACATACCGGTAGTTGTCCTGTCCGGTGCAAACGAACCCAAAATCAATTACAGGAGGCATTCAATGATCAAGCCCGGAGACAAGGCGCCGGAATTCGAGCTGCCTGACGCGGACATGACCATGGTGAAATCATCGGACTGCGATGGCTACAATTATATTGTTTACTTTTACCCCAAGAACGACACCCCGGGTTGCACCATTGAGGCGACTGAGTTTTCCGACCTGATGCCGGAGTTTGAAGCGCTGGATACGCGCATCGTCGGCGTTAGCAAGGACACCTGTGTCAGTCACGGGAACTTCCGCGACAAATACGGCCTGACGATACGCCTGCTGGCCGATGTAGACGGTCAGATGTGCGAGGCGTTCGGTGTCTGGCAGGAAAAAGAGAAAAACGGTGAAAAGCGCATGGGCATCGTTCGATCGACCTTTGTCATCGATAAGCAGGGCGTCGTGCGCTACGCCAGTTACGACGTCAAGCCCAAAGGCCATGCACAGGAGATGCTGGAGCTGATCAAGGCGTTGTAAGCAACACTCACGGCAGCTGTACAATCACAATATGAAACTTCGCACCCAGATTCTGATTGTCCTGCTGCTGTTTGCGCTGTTTCCGATTTTTGTCACGGTGTTCAGCAACCTGCCGCGGGTACTGGAACTGCTCGAGTCTTATCATCGCCAGCTGTATCTGCAGGGGCTGCGCTCCGACTTCCGTGACCTTGACCAGCACCTGACCTCGCGTCAGGAGATGGTCAAGCTGCTGGCCAAGCTGCCCGAGCCGGGCATCATGCTCGGCCAGATCGAGGCCGACAAGGAAACTTCCATCGACGTGGCGCGCGCCCACTATACCGAATGGATCAACCGCATCCTGCCGGACCAGCTGGATGTCATTGAAATCCTGTTCCTGGATTTACAAGGCAAGGTGCGCTTCTGGCTGGAACGCGACCAGCAGACTCACGAGTGGCAGCCGACCTTGCGGACGCCGGTGTTGCCGCCGCAGGACCTGATTGCCGAAACCCTGCAATTGAAGCGCCCGGACGTGTTTGTCAGCAAGGTGAAAATCAATGTTTCCGCCCAGGAGACCGACCCGCGCCGGATCATGAACCTGCGCCTGCTCAGCCCGCTGGGTTTTTTGCCCGGTGTCGGGCCGTCCGGCGTGGTGGTCATGTCGGTGGACATCGGCGGCATGGCGCAGCGTTACAATGACACCTACTGGGCTTACGATGACGGTCGTTATCTGGAAGTGTCTCAACAGGCGGAGTCGGGCGCCACGGCGTTTGAGGACTTTGCCGGTCTGCGGGAAAAATTTGCTACCGGCAAGCTGACGTTGTGGGAAGGTCGCGATGGTCGCCAGGTCATCTGGGTGCCGTTGATGCAGACCGAAGCTTCCGGTCCGCTGTGGGTGGGACGCACGGTGGATTCAACCCCGTTGACGGATTTTCGCAGCCAGCTGATTCTGCGCGTCAGCGGTATCGTGCTGGCGTTGATGTTACTGGCCTGGCTGGCGGCGCGCTGGTTTGCCATGCGCGCCGATCGGCTTGGTCGTGAACTGACCGATGGCATCAGTCGTTTGCTCGAGGAAGACGAACAGGTGCGTTTCCAGTGGAGTTGGTCGGAAGAATTGCGCCAGCTCGGCGACAAGCTGACGCGGCTGGCGAAAAAGCACGTCTATAACAACAAACGCTTGTTGGCGCATACCCAGGAGCTGGAAGCCTCCAACCGCTACAAGTCCGAGTTTCTCGCTAATGTCAGCCACGAACTGCGCACGCCGCTGAACTCGATTCTGTTGCTGTCGAAAATGCTGTCCGATGCCGACAGCGGTTTACCGCCCGACAGCGCCAAGCAGGCCAGTGTGATTTATCACGCCGGCAAGGATTTACAGCAGCTCATCGATAATATCCTCGACCTGTCGCGCATCGAGGCGCGCAGCACTTCACTGAATCTGGAAAACATTCAGCTGGAGCATCTGCTCAATGACCTGATCGACCTGATGCGGCCGCAGTTTGAACAGAAAGGCCTGTATCTGAAACTCGACATCGATCCGGAAGCACCGCTGGTGATCAATTCGGACCCGGACAAATTGCGCCAGATTCTGAAAAATTTCCTCTCCAATGCGGTCAAGTTTACCGACCAGGGCGGCGTCACCATTCGTCTGTTTCACCAGACCGCGCCCAGCAATGGCGGCTCGCTGCCGGTGTGCATCAGCATCCGCGATACCGGTATCGGCATCCCGGCCGACAAGCAGGACGTGATTTTCCAGGCGTTCAAGCAGGCCGATGGTTCTACCAGCCGGCGTTACGGCGGTACCGGCCTGGGCCTGACCATCAGCCGGCAACTGGCGCATCTGCTCGGCGGTGATATTGAACTGAGCAGCCATGCTGGTGGCGGCGCCGATTTTCGCCTGCGTCTGCCGCTGGTGTTTGACCGCGAAACCATTGTCGAGGAACAGCTGGGCGTCGATGAAGCGGCGCCGCAGGAAATGACCGAGGGCAGTGAAGCGCTGGAAGCCATGGATTTCTCCGGCCTGCGCGTCTTGCTGGTCGATGATGATGTGCGCAATCTGCTGGCGTTGACGCCGTTGCTGGAGAAGTGGGGCTTCGAAGTCACCGGCGCCGGCGACGGTCATGAAGCGCTGGAAGCGCTCGACGAGGAACCCATCGATATCGTGCTGCTGGATATCATGATGCCGGAAATGGACGGCTATGATACGATGTCACGTATCCGTCAGCAGTATGATTGTGACCAGTTGCCAGTGGTGGCATTGACGGCCAAGGCCAGCGAAGGTGAGGAACAGACCTGTCTGGAAAGCGGTGCCAATGAGTATCTGGCCAAGCCGATCGAAGTGAATGATCTGAAACGGGCGATGATCCGTCTATTGAAACACAGGGTAGCCGAGTAAATGGCGAGCAAGCGATATTCCGGTTTTAAACTGCTGATTGTTGACGATCACCAAAATAACCTGTTCACCCTGCGCACGCTGATCGAGCGCCACATGGATGTCGAAATCCACGAGGCCATTTCCGGCCAGCAGGCGCTGGAGATCGCCCTGAGCGAACCCGACCTCGACCTTATTATCCTCGATGTGCAGATGCCCGAGATGGACGGTTTCCAGACCGCCTCCATGCTCAAGATCCGCAAGAAGACCCGCGACATCCCGATCATTTTCCTGACCGCGGCGTTCAAGACCGAGGAATTCCAGCAAAAGGGTTATGAAGTCGGCGCCGTTGATTACCTGCTCAAGCCGATCGACGACAACCAGTTGATCAATAAAATCAGCACTTATTTCCGCCTCATCGAAAAAGAACGCGAAATGAATCGCGTACTTGAGGAAAAAGTGATCGAACGCACTGCCGAGCTTGACAAAATCAGGCAACATCTGGAGAACATTCTCACCCACATGGGCGAAGCGCTGCTGGTGCTGAACCCGGCCGGCGTGATTCAGGAGGTCAATCCTGCGGCGGTTGCCATGCTCGGGTATTCGGAAGCGGAACTCAAGGGCATGTCGATCGGTGATGTGTTTGAAGAAGACAACGACGAACAGGCCGGTGCGTTCATGGGAACCTGGCTGGAAGCGCTGATCCGCGCCGGTGCGCTCAAGGCGATCGAGGCGCGCTTCATCACCAAAAAGGGACGTCATGTGCCGATCCTGTTTTCACGCACGGCCGTGTCCGAGGAGGGTGGCCAGATCAGCGATATCATCTGTATCGCCAAGGACATGAGCGGTTATGTTCGCGTTGAAGAAGAAAATGAAAGGCTTTCCGGATAGATGCGGAATTTGTGAGGAGGAGCAGTATGAACGATTCAGTTGATCCACCGAATGATGAGAACACAACGCTGACAGCCAACGCGCTGAAAGCCATGGCGCATCCGTTACGCTGGAAAATTCTCTGTACCCTGGGTGACAGTGAAATGTCGGTCGGCGAGATTGTCGAAAAGACCGGCACGTCGCAAAGCAATATCTCGCAGCATCTGGAGCAGCTGCGCAACAAGAACATCGTCGTCTCGCGCAAAGAGGCCAACCGAATTTACTACCGCATCCGCAACGACCAGTTGCTCGAGCTGATCGGCACCATGCGCAATGTATTGTGCCCGACCAACCTGGACGATCGCTATACCGGCGACAGCTGATTATGGAAATCTGGGAACAACTGCTGCTCGGCGCTTTGGGTCTGGGTGTGTTTTTTCTGTTTCGCCCCGGCATCAAGGCGGCCATGCAACAAAGCCGCGAAGCTGAAAACAAGGACTGGGCCGGACTGTTGTTGCCGATCGGTCTGGTGGTCGGCTTTGTCGTGTTGCTGATCATGCTGGCGCGTGGCTGACCCGCAATCCGCCTATCGTCAATTGCTGGCCAGTGGTGCGATCGAAGCGGATGTGGCACAAGCCGCCATCGTTGAGCAACTGCAGGGTCTGCACAACCGACTCATCAACAGCAAACCGCTGAGCTCTTTTTTTTCACGCAAAAAACGCTATCCACTGCTGACCGGTATATATCTGCACGGTGGCGTCGGCCGCGGCAAGACCTGGTTGATGGACCTGTTTTTCCAGAGCCTGCCGTTTGCCGAGAAACAGCGTGATCACTTTCATCATTTCATGCGTGACATGCATGCGCGGCTCAAACAGCATCAGGGCCGGCGTGACCCATTGCGTTACATCGCCGCCGAGATGGCGCCGTCCTGTCGGGTATTGTGCCTGGACGAGTTTCATGTCACCGATATCGGCGACGCCATGATTGTGGCGCAGTTGCTGCGGGGCCTGTTTGAACAGGGCATTACGCTGGTGACCACTTCCAATACCGAACCGGAACGGCTGTATAACGAGGGCATCCAGCGCGCCTCATTCTTGCCGGCGATTGATCTGCTGGAACAATATACCCAGGTGCTGGCGCTCGGTGGTGAGCGTGATTACCGGCTGAGTTACCTGGAGCAGGCGCCGGTCTACCTGACCGGTGACGCGGAAGCCAACCGGCAACAGCTAGATGAAGAGTTTACCCGGCTGGCGCCGGCGCAGACCACGCAGGATGCCGATCTGGAAATCGCCGGCCGGCCGGTGCGCTATCATAAAAAATCCGCCGATGTCATCTGGTTTAACTTCAGTGAGCTGTGCCAGGGGCCGCGCAATTCGGCGGATTTCATTGAGATCGCGCGTTATCATCATACCGTGTTGCTGGAAGCCGTGCCGGTGCTGGATGGCAGTCGCGATGATTGCGCCCGGCGTTTTATCTCGATGATCGATGTGTTTTACGATCGCAGCGTCAAGCTGGTGATCTCGGCCGACGCGCCGGCGCCACGCCTGTATCAGGGCGAACGCCTGGCGTTTGAATTCCAGCGCACCGCCAGCCGGCTGCAGGAGATGCAGTCATCCAGCTATCTGGCCCTGCCGCACAAACCGGAGTAGAAAAGCAGTATGCAAAAAACCATTGAAGACCTGCAAAGCCGGCTGGCCTTTCAGGAAGATGCCATCGATCATCTCAACAAGGTGGTGGCCGCGCAGCACGACAGCATCGAAAGCCTGCAACAGCAACTGCGCTATCTGTATGAACAGTTCAGGCAGCTGGCCCAGCAACAATCCGCGCCAGGCAGCCACAATGAACCGCCTCCGCACTATTGAGCGGTTTTCTGTTCAGCCTGAGCAAATGCCTGTAAATGATGGCAGATGCGCCAGACATGGTAGTTGCTGCGGCGCAGCCAGCGAATGGCTTCCAGCCGATCGGTGCCTTGCGGTACATCGGTAACGCCCAGTGCGATGTCGTCGAGCGCCGCACGGCGTATGTCCTCGGCGGCGGCTTCCAGTGAACTGGCGTTGACCGATGCCAGCGCCTCGGCCTGACGCCAGTCTTCCTGCCGAATCAATGCCATGATGTCTTCCAGGTTGTCGACCGCCGCCTGTTGTTTTGCCTGCAGCGCCGGACTGTGCTTGAGCGCCAAGGCACGCTCGGGTTCTTCCTCGCAACGCTCATGCAGGCGTTGCAGATGATCCAGCGTGTGCACGGCTGCGGTCAGCATCTGCCAGCCCTGGCGGTCATCCGGACGCACATGAATGCGATCGGCATAGCTGTGTGTCTGGTCAAGAATCTGCGCCAGTTGTCTGAGTTCGGCATTGTCCTGGATACCATGGCGGGTCAGCTGGTCCAGATAGCCAAACAGGTGCAGCGTGGCCTCGTGCAGTGTCACGCCGACGGCAGTTAATGCCACGGCGGGTTCGTGCAGCAGGTTGCGATCGAGCCGGTCGAGCATCGGGATCGGCGGCGTCGGTACCAGGCGTTGCATGAGGCGCGCGCATTGCCGGGTCACCGGCAATACCAGCAGCACACCGAGCAGGTTAAAGGTCGAGTGAAACGCCACCAATGCGATTTCGGCCTGCTGCTGTAATAGGCCCGGCGCGACGGTTTGCCACAGCCAGATGAACGGTGTCAGCAATAACAATGCGCCGATTGCGGTGAACAGGTTGTAGATGACGTGTGAATAGCCGGTGCGCCGGGTTTCAACCGAGCCGCCCAGTGTGGCGATGGCCGCAGTGACGGTGGTGCCGACATCCATGCCGATGACCATGGCGGCCGCCTGCGGAAAGCTGATCGCACCGGCATACAGCGCGCTCATGGCGGTGGCGACGCCGGCGCTGGAGGACTGCGTGATCAGGGTGATGGCGATGCCGAGCAACACCAGCTGCAGGCGGCCGGCCAGGTTGTCCGGCGGGAAGCTGTCGGGTGTCAGCCGGCCTTCCAGTCCGGACATGCCTTGCTGCAACTGGTCGATGCCGACAAAAATCAGGCCGAAGCCGGCCAGTGCATAACCGATGGCGGCGGTTTTTTTACGGCTGAACAGATGCAGCAGCGCACCGATGAAAATCAGCGGCAGTACAATGCTGCCGAGTTTGAGTTTGAAGCCGAGTACGGCCACCAGCCAGCCGGTCACGGTGGTGCCGAGGTTGGCGCCGAAAATGATGCCCAGCGCCTGGTCGAATCCCAGCAGGCCGGCGCTGACGAAGCCGACGGCCGCTACAGTGGTGGCGCTGGAGGACTGCAATATTGCTGTGCTGCCGGCACCGGTCAGTACGCCGGACAGCGGGCTGTGGGTAAAGCGCGTCAGGGTGTCGTGCAGCAGGCGGCCGCTGATGTGGCGCAGACCGTCGGTCATGACCGCCATGCCGAGCAGGAACAGGCCAAGGCCGCCGAGTGTCTGAACAATTACCTGGGTCATAGGGGTATTATCCGTCCGCACTCGGTCGATTGGCGAGAATTGGCAGGACGCTTCGTGATATGGTTGAAATATGGCTTATGTATGGCTATATTAACGGGCATCGATACATTGTATGCAAACATAATTGGAAACCATTATGGCGATCAAGAAAGTCACTCTCAATCTGCCGGATGACCAGGTGCAGTTTCTGCAATCGATTGCAGAACGTGATCACATTACCTTCACCGATGCGGTACGGCGAGCGATTAATTCCGAGAAGTTTTTTGTTGAGCAGGAAAAGTCCGGCCGCAAGGTCCTGGTGGAAGAAAACGGCCAGCGCCTGCGTGAAGTCATCCGCAAATAAGTCCGCATAACACGGAGCACATCATGTCAGATGGAAAGACAGACAAACAGCAGGAAGCGGACGATGTTGTGATCGAAGATGTCGAGGCTGCCGAGGGTGACGAAAGCACTCTTGATTACACTTGGGAAAGCGCAGCGGATGAAGTCTCGTCACCACAGGCCAGTGAGGAGTACGATCCTCGTCCGCAGGAAGATACCGCACGGCGCACCATTGCCTATCTGCTCATCGGTCTGCTCTGGGTGGTCATTGCCGGCATTTTTATTTTGCTGGCTTTCAAATCTATCAGCATCACTGAGATCGAGGAATTTGCCGTATTGCTCGGTCCGGTCGTCACGCTGGTGTCAGCCGCCACCGGTTTTTATTACGGCACCAAGTCCAGCTGAAACACTTTATCCACGGCGGCGGACGTGATTTCCTCATGAGGCGCTGGAACATTGATTGTGTGGGTCGAACTTGCTTGCACAGCTTGCTGGTCATTCTGTTATTAAGCCTGGCCCAGGCGGTGCTTGCCCGGACATACAGCAATCCGCAGGTAGAGCAATTACTGGCATCTGCCGAGACGCCGGATGGTGTCGTGTTTGAACTGTTGAGTCGGGATGAGAACACCTGGACATGGGCGGCACCGATGATTGCCGACTTGCGCCAGCAGTTGCGCAACCGGTTTCCAGGCATGGATATCGCCGTGGTTTCACATGGCCGGGAGCAGTTTCAACTTACCCGGGAAAAGGCGCTGCAGCAGCCCGAGGCAATATCAACCCTGAATGACCTGGTCCAGCAAGGTGTCAGCCTGCACGTTTGTGGCACACATTCGGCGTGGAAGAATGTGGCTGAGGATAACTATATTGAGATTGTTGATGTCGCCAGCAGTGGTCCTGCCCAGATCAATGACTATGTCAAACTCGGCTATGTGCGAATCCGTTTGCACCCACCGACCGAATAGTGTCATGTCGTCAATGCGACCTGAATCGACAAGCCCATCAACGGGTGGTCCGGGATCTAGAATGACTTGCTCAGGCCGACCCTGAACACAGACTTGTCGTATTCGTAACGATCTTCGGTCGAGCTGTTATCGATGTATTGCAGGCGCGTGGTCAACTTCAGCGTTTTGTCGATGCGATAGTCGGCGGATAGCCCCAGCCGCCATTGCTCGTCCTCGCGATCAATCGTGGCCGATGACGGATAATCGCTGAAGCGGTAGGACAGGTCGCCGCCCAAACTCCATTCATCATTGAGATAGTGCGTGTATTTGCCGCTCAGGGTATGACGTGTTGGCGAGTAATCATAAGCGTAACTGGCGGTTGTGAGTGTGCCGCGGTTATTCAATTCCAGTTCGTAATAAATCTGTTTGAGATTGCGACGTGAGAAATTGCGGTATTCAATGCGGGCGCGTTGGCGGCTGCCTTCCAGGTAATCGTAAATCAGCTTGTCGCTGCGGATGTCCTCGTAGCGATAACGCAGGTAGAGCCGTTCCGAGCGCGACAGGTTTGTCTGGCCTCTCAGGTCGAGCATGGCGGAGCTCTGGAAATTTTCCTCACCGAACGTGCTTTTGTTCAGTTTTAGGCGAACACTGTTGTCCCAGTTACCAAGTGCAAACGTCTTTTTCAGCCCCACTGCGTACTGGTTTTCATCCGTGGTGTCGATGTTCTGGTAATCGATGCGGTAAACGCTGGCATCGACCAGCCAGCCGTCGTTTCGGTTGCCTGCCAGAAGATAATCCACCGAGCCATACAGGTCATAGAAGAATTCAGCCTGGTTAAGTACCGAATCATCCGAGGCGGAGGTGATGTTGTCGTCGTAACCCAGATTGACAAAGCCATAGGCCTGCACGGTTTTGTCTTTTCGGCTGAGCCGGGCTAATTGTTTCTCTGACAGTGCAGTGAGTTTTTTATCGCTGCCGCGGGTTACGATGGCATTGAAATAATCGCGCGCCTGTTGCCACTGTTTTTCCTGCAGGGCGATCAGGCCGAGATTGTATTCGGCCAGGTCACGCATTTCCGGCGTTTGATGCACAATGCCGAAATGTTTTTTGGCAAGCTCGTATTTGCCAAGCTTGTAGTAACTGCTGGCCAGATTATAGTGCAGCGCGACCGAGTCCATGCCTTGTCGGATCGCGGATTCAAAATAGTCGACGGCAGCGCTGTTGTCGCCGGCCTTGAAAGCTTTTACACCTTGCTCAAAGTCCGTTTCAGCCGAGGCATAAATCATGGAAGAAGATAAAAAAACCAGCGCGGCAAACACATGTTTGTACAGAAGTGGCTTGTGCATGATTCCGTTCTCAATAATCGGGTTCGACGGCAAGTTTATTTGCCATGACCCTGTGTGTCGATTTCGTTACGGATCTCATTGTGCTCCTGCTCCATTTGCTGTTCCTGAAAGCGATCCTGTTCCATAGCGTCGAAGCCCGCATTGTCCTGCAGGTCGTGGCTGATGGCATCGGGATTCCGGTCTTGCCGGATGGTTGTGTCAGTCTGGCTGCCCGCTGCGGTCGTCTGAGCCTTATCCACTTGCGGCAAAAGGATTTGGTTCATCACCGCATCTGATGTCTTTTCGTGCAACTGTATGACACGGATCGTTACTTCATCGTGGCTGGCGGCAGTCACTGAAGCCGGGGCCAGCATTCCGAGCGCAAGCATGACTGCAATGCGGGTCTTTGATTTGTTGCCTGTTTTTGTTTGCATGATCATGTTGCGCCTGTCAATTTCAGAACTACTGAGAAGGGGCTGCCGTGGTGTTAAGCAGCAGTCGATAGGTTTTCACCTTGTCGTGATATGAGAGCTGCGCTGACAGCTCGCCCTGTCCTGTGTCGATTGCCATGATTGGCAGATTGAGTACATTCGGGCCTTTTTTCAGGCTGGTATGCCAGGACAGCTCGCGGCGTCCAGGGTAGCCGGCCAGGGCCACATTATCGGGCAGATCGATGCGCAGGTCGGCATTCTGAATGTCTGACTCTGAATCAAACATCAAGCGCACCGGTTCGGCATCATGCAAGGCAACCGAGATCATGGGCGTCTGTCCGCGCAGGACATCATCGGGCGTCTGTGTGCCGACAGCCAGCCAGATCGCCAGGCCGGCGACTGTCGCCGTGGCGAAGCCGGCAGCAAAGCGGAAGCCGTGACTGTGTGCCGCATCCTGTTTATAACGCTTGCGTACCTTCGCAAACATACGTTGCTCGAAGTCCGCAGATGGCGGTGCGATCGGCAGGTTTTTCAGGTCGGCCAATAAGCCCTGAGCCGCTGCCAGTTGCTCGGCGCAGGCATCACAATTCGCAACATGCTGTTCAAACGCGAGCTTGTCCAGCGGGCTCAGTTCCTGCTGCAGATAGGCATCAATCTGTTGGTTAATGACGGAGCATTTCATTTCGACAGCCTCATGGGCGTATTCACGTGATCAACGAAATTCGGGTCGCTGGCTTGTAAATGTTCACGCAGTTTGTTTCTGGCCCGGCTGAGGCGCGACTTAATGGTGCCGACCGGTATGTCGAGCATTTCATTGATTTCCTGCAGGCTGTAGCCTTCGACATCGTGTAACAGGATGACAATGCGATGCTCCTCAGACAGCTGTAACAAGGCATCATTGATCAGTTTGTTGCCTAAATCGGCATTGACCGCTTCGTCAGGCCGGGCGTCGGTACTGGCGTGCATTTCATACACCACTTCCTCGTCACCCATTAAATCGATGGGTGATCTTTGCTGCCGGCGATGCTGATCGACAAACAGTCGATACAAAACGCGTGACAACCACGGCGCCAGGTTATCGACGGCCTGCATTTCCTCAAGACGGGGGTATAGCTTCAACAACATGTCCTGTACCAGATCTTCGGCATCATCTCTCTGGCCGGTCAAGCGAAAGGCCAGTCGGTATAAATTTTTCAGATGTGGCCCCACCAGCTGCTCAAAGCGGCTGTGCGCATCTTGCCTGAAGGGCCACAGATTTAGCATTGCCATTTGTTACACGCTACCGATCCAAAGATGGTTCCAGTTGTTGCGTAAAATATTCCGGCGAGTGGTTGTCGCTTGTCGGGTCATGTCTGATGGATGCTGCCCACCGGGAGCAATGTGATGCAGGAATGAAGCAAGGAACAAACAGGTGCAGGAATATCTCTTGATACTACTGGCACACTGGCCAGAATTACCCTGTTTGACCTGCCATGGCCAAAACGTTCAGCACGACGCCTGCTTTTTTGACCTGGATCACATTTTTACAACAAATCACCTCCTTTCAGGATCAGCCACAGCGCGGCATTCGGACAAACTCGCCCTCTACAGTCTCATTAAATATTGAATTTCAATAACTTGAATTGATTGCAGGCAAGTTTTGATTCTTTTTCACTGCGATGGAACCGAATACGCCATTTCAGCGTGAGTATTGGTGCCACTTAAACTTACGAGAGGAAATTATGATGAAGAAAATCTTACTGACTGCTGCAATCGCAATGGCTTTTTCAACGGCATACGCACATCACCCGGCTGCGGATATCGTTGATCCGGAAATCTACGCGATGATCGATGAGAATGTCTCCGATACCCCGCATGCGGACCTGACCTTTGAAGATATGGGTTCTGCCAGCGCGCCGGGCGGTTCGGCAGATACCGATGTAAGTTCCGCCGCTGAAGTTGATCAGGCGGAGCCTCGCGGCGCCATGGGTTCTCAACGCTAAGCAGTCACAGCTTTCGAACATTAACCCGCAACAAGCCGCGCTATGTAAATGGCGCGGCTTGTTGTTTTGTGCGGTCAGTCGGTCGCGAGCTGGCTTGACGGTGACGGAAAGGTCTTTAATACCGTCAGGTATAGGATCAACGCCGCCAGGATCACCAGGTTGAAGCCAAAACTGATCGCCAGTAGGGTGGCCAGCGAAGCGCTGATGACCGAGGCACAGCCATTGATGCCCCAGGCCCAGGGAATATAGGTTTCGGCAAAATCCGCCAGACTGGCGAGTGCCAGTGGAAACGGCATGCCCATGACGAATGCCAGAGGCATGATCAATAACACACTCAACAGAATGCGGTTGGTCAGGCTGGTGTTCGCGAAGGCGACAAACACGTCACCCAGCAGCCACAGATACAACAGGCAAATCATCACAATGCCTGCGATGCTGACGGTCAGCACCGCGCGGCGTCCAAACAACTCGCCCAGTACAGAGCTGGACTGGCTGCCAAGCCCGGCGAACAGCAGGAAAGCGGTCAAGGTTGTGGCGATGGCGTAAATCGGGTGATGCAAAAACAGCATGAATTTTTGCATGAATGCGATTTCAATCATTAAGAACGCCAGACCGATGGCAAAGAAAAACGCCACCACATGCAGGCGTTTGACGCTTTGATGCTGTTGCTGTTTACGATAATAAAACCACAGTGGCAGCAGGATCAGCACAACACTGCTGGCCACGGCGATCAGCAGGCTCGCCAGCAGAATCAGGTAGCCCCATTCAATCAGCGACATGCCGCCCTGGTCGCGCAAGGCAAACAGTTCCTGAAAAGTGGACCATTTAAAAAAATGATGGAAGTACGGCCGGTCATCCGTTGCCGGGCGCAGGTCAAATTTATACTCATCAATAAACGCCTTGCTGTTGCCAGACAAGAGCTGGCTGGCAGCCTCATAAAACATGGCCGATTCGAGTTTGTTGTATCGATTGGGTTCCTGTTCGTGAATGCCGGGCAGCCAGGCGATGTCAAAGGATCGTTGCTTTGCAAACTGCCTGGCGCGCTTAATTTCCTGTTCGGTAAAACGGCCGTTCTTGATCAGCAATATGCCACTTTGCCAGCCGCGTAGCAGCATGAGGCGATTTTCCGGATCGGTGATGCCGGACTGGCGCATGGCGACAATGACGCTGTGCAGCATCTTCAGCGAATCGCGCGGCGGAATGTTGATCCAGCGCGTCAGGGCCAGATAACCATCGGGCCTGAGGTGCTGCAGGTAAAGCTGCAATGCCTCGATGGTGTACAGATAACTTTCATGCAAGGCATACAGGCCCGAGGAGGAAGCACTGAACGCATCGAGCAAGGCAATCTGGATCAGGTCAAAGCGCTGGCTGGTGCCGCCGAGGTAATCGCGCACTTCCATGATGTGAGTGTTCACTTGCGGCTGCGAGTAGGGTTTACTGCTGTATGCGCCAAACACTTCATCCACCAGTTCGACCACCTGGGCATTGAGTTCGAGCACATCGATTACCGTGCTGCCATAGCCCAGCGCCTGCAGGATATCGCTGCCTCCACCCCCGCCGACGATCAGCACGGCTGGCAATTCATTGAGATGATAGGGCAGTGCCGACGGCAGGTAATCCAGGAAGGCAAGCTGCTCCGGGTTCTCGCCAAAGCGGTTGATGGCGGTCATGCTTTCACCGTCGGTAAATAACGCCAGCTGTGCAGGTGGTTCGTGCACGGCATTCAGGCTCATGCCGGGCGCATGGCGAAACGGGATCAGATTGTTTTCCACCACGCTCAGCAAACCCATGGGCCCGGAGCGTTGTTGCACGATATTCGCGCCGTTGATGCGCAGCGTTTGTTGCAGGCTTTTGTACGGCGACAGCCGCAGCTCGAACTGTGGTCCGCTCGCCAGCAGCGCCAGACCCAGCAGGCTGATGCTGGCAAACGCAATGCGCTGGGTTTTGAAGGGCAGTTCGGGCAGCGCCATGATGGCGGCCAGCAGTCCCAGCAGACCGATCGCGAGCAAAGCCTGTTGCGGCAACAAGCCGAACAACAGCAAGACAATGCCGATACTGCCGAGGCCGGCGCCGATCAGGTCGGCGGCATAAATCTGTGCAGTGAAATTTTTATAATGCTGGAAAGCCAGGCAGATGGCTGTGGCGGCAAAGAAGAAAGGCACGGACAACAACACAAACAGCCCGGACAGATACCACAGCTGTTGCCCGTCCCAGAGAATCTCCTCGGCATTGAAAGGTATCAGCTGCGCCAGGCGGAAGGCCGCCACCGCAGTCACGCCAAAGGCGGCCACGGCCAGCACATACATCAGGCCGAAACGCTGTTGCAGCTTGTGCTGGAAAATGCTGACGATCGTGCCGCTGACGCCATAACCGAGCAGCGCCAGGCCGATCACCATATAGGCAAAGTGATGCCACTGGATGATGGCAAACAGCCGCATCAGCAGGATTTCATAACCCAGCGCCGCGGCCGACAGCAGGAAAACCGAAACCAGTACCGGCCGGAAGATCACAATCAGTGCTGGCCGGTCAGGGGAACAAAACGCACCGGCATGATCTGGCGCGTTGAGACAGTGCCGTCATGTGCTTTTTCGACAAACAGCAGCTGCTGAGTCATGAAACGACTGCCGATCGGTATCACCATGCGGCCGCCTGCCTTGAGTTGCTGGATCAATGGCGGTGGCACATGGCTGGCTGCGGCGGTGACGACAATCGCATCGAAGGGCGCCGCGTCCGGCCAGCCATAATAGCCATCGCCGATTTGTGTCTGGATGTTTTGATAGCCGAGGCGTTGCAGGCGTTGTGCCGCCTGGTCGCCCAACGGTTTGATGATTTCCATGCTGTACACATCGGCGACCAGTTCGGCCAGAATGGCGGCCTGGTAACCGGAGCCGGTGCCGATCTCGAGCACACGGTCGCTCGGCCTGGTGCCGATCAGGTCCGTCATCAGTGCAACGATATAAGGTTGAGAGATCGTCTGGCCATGGCCGATCGGCAAGGGCCGGTTTTCATAGGCTTCGTCGCGCACATTGTCCGGCACAAATTCATGTCGGAGTACCTTGCGCATGGCGTCCATGACACGCGCGTCGAATTCCTGTTTGTCGAGATAACGGCGTGTCTCGCTGACGTGTTTCTCGATTTCCTTGAGCATGAACTGGCGTTGTAACTGGTAATCCGCTGCAGTGGCGCTGCCGAAGCACAGCAGCAGGAGGCAAAGCAGGGACAGGGCGGACCGTTTCATTCGTTCAACCGTAAAAAGTTTGAAAAGCATCAATTTCCAAACTAAGTCTTTCGCAAAAAAATATCGAATGAAAATTTTTGATCAGCGCCGGCGTACTTGATTGACCTGTGTTATACACGGCGAACCGTAGTCAGGCATGTACGACATAATTGCCACTGAACTGCACGGCGACAGCGTCGGCATTGAAGATTTCGGTTTCCAGCAAGATGCGTGCACGCGACTTGTGCCGAAACAAATTGATAAAACGATCAAACGCGGCTGCGTCGCTGATGCGACAGCGGGCGTCGATGTCACCGTTAACCGGTTGCAGGTAACGAATATTGGCATCCTGTACGACGATGTGACCGTGCAGTTCGAGCGCTTCCAGGCGGCTGGCCAGCAAGCCCCAGCCGGCCAGAACGGCAGCCGAATACAGGCTGCCGGCGAATGCGGTCAGCTTGTGATTGAAATTATTTTCCAGTGGTGCGCTCAGGCGGATTTCCTGCGCATCGAGCCGGCTGACGCGCAGGCCGATGGCTTGTGTCAGAGGTATTTGCCGATGCAGCCGTTGCTCGAGTTGCGAGGCGGAGAGCATCTGGCCTTAGCCGGTGAGTTTGTCGAATATGCGGAAGCCGGCGATATAGGTGCCTGCGGCCGAGCCGATGGTGCTGAACAGGAACACCAGCAGCGTGCGTGACACGCGGTTTTTCCACCAGCCACGCCAGTGCGTGGTGTCATGACGCAAGGCGCTGAAATCGCCAACGCGCGGTTTGCGGAAAAACAGTTCGGCGGTGGCCGTCACCATGCCGGCGCCGATGGTCGGGTTAAGTGAGGTGATCGGGGCGGCGACAAACGCGGTCAATACCGTCAGCGGATGGCCGGCGGCAAACAATGCGCCGAGTGCTGACAGGCCGCCATTAATGACCACCCAGTCCCATACCAGTTGCCAGCCAAGGTCCGGGCTGCGCTGGAAGCCGATGAAAAAGCCGGTGCAGATCAGTAACACAATCAGCCACGGCAGGTATTTCAGCCAGCTGGATTTCGGCGGCAGTTGTTCGAGTTGTGCGATGGTTTCCTGCGGGTCTGCGATGCCTTGTTGCAGATACTGTGTGATACCGCGAACATGCCCGGCGCCCAGCACGGCAAGAATGTTTTCGTGGCCGTGCTGTCTGATTTCATCGAGCAGCCGCGCCGTCATGTAGCGGTCGCGTTCATCGATCAGCGGCTCATACAGGTCCTGGCGTTCCTCGGCGAATTCGGCAAAAGTGGTTTCCAGCATGTCGCCCTGCTTGAGCTGCTCGATTTCGTCTTCACTGACTTCTTCTTTCGACAGAATGCTGCCGAGCAGGCCGCCGACAATGCCGATGCGTTTCCACCAGGCCACGTTGTGCGCCACGCGTCGCAGCGTGGTGCCGATGTCGCGGTCGATCAGCAGCACCGGCAAATGCCTTTCCCTGGCCACATCGATGGCTGCGCGTTGCTCTGCGCCGGCTTCGATGCCGAACTGGTCGGCGAGGCGTTGCTGGTAAGCACCCAGCGCCAGATTGGCGGCGACCATGGCCGCCTTGCCCTGTTTGAATACCTTGAACAGATCCATTTGCGCCAGCGCATCCGGGTTGATGATGGCGTGATGGCGCGCCGGGCACAGTTCCACCGCCACGGCATCGTACTGGCCTTCGTTGAGCAATTGTTGCACCATGTCGGCACTGCTTTTGGAAACGTGCGCAGCGCCAAGCAAGGTGACCAGGCTGTCGCCCAGTTTTATTTGTTCAATCGGTTCTTTAGGGTTCATAGGTGCATAATATCAGTAAATGATTCGAGATCATTGCTTTATGAGCTAAGATTGCGCTGTGACAGATTGTCACAAGCGCTATCCTGAATTGATTATTTTTTGTCGGTTGTCAGTATGTTACGTACAAAATTTTTTATGATTCTACTGTTGTTGGTGCCGCTGGCGGCGTGCCAGACGCTGGGTAGCTCGTCCAAGCCGAATGTGCTGCAACGCACGCTGAATCAATATGAAGCAGCGATCCGCTGGGGCGTGATCAGCAATGCCTATGCTTTTGTCAAACCGGAAATGGCAGCGGAAACATTTCCCGAACACACCAGGTTCAAAAACATTCGTGTCACCGGTTACGACGTCGTCGCCAAACCTGCCAACCTGACGGAGGACCTGATCCGGCAGATTGTCTGGATACGTTATGTGTTCGTCGACCAGCAGATTGTACGTGAAATCAACGACGAGCAATTGTGGGAATACGACGAAGCCGAGAACAAATGGTGGCGCGTCAACCCGATTCCGGAGTTCAGGTAGTGCAGGTTCCTTTCAGTGAACATCCGGGCCGGCATGAGCGCCACTTCCGGCGCAAGCTCGACAACCCGCTGTTTCCAAGACCGATTCACGATTACAGCAATGACGACCTGCTGGAAGTGCAGCGAGTGGACCACGAAGAGATCGTGGCTTTTCTCGCACGCTTGCGCCAACTGGTGCAACAGGCTGTCGAACTGCAGCCGAATGTGGAAAGCCAGGTGGTGCTCGACCTCAAGGCTGAACTGGAAAAACTCTATGAAACCGCCTGTCGTATCGGCGACCAGCAGGGCAACAACAAGGCTGCGATCAGCGAGCTGCTGAAAATCATCATGGCCACCGTACGCGCACACAGCGGTGGTGACAGCAAGGCGGAAATGGAGCTCAACCAGGAAGAACTCGCGCGACGTGAGCATTTCGCCTTGCTGGAGAATTCGCTGGTGGTTGATCTCATTGACCCTGATTCGCCGATCCAGTCCGACGAACTGGCCAGTGTGTTACTCGGCGCGACCGAAGACGAGCTACAGGTTGCCCTGCCGTTGTTTGATCAGGACCAGCGCTTTTTGCTGGCCGAACAGGCGGAGAAAATTCTGGCCGACAATCATCGGGCACAGGAACCAGCCATGCAAAACAGGCTCAAACTGATCCGTCCTGACTGAGCTGATGTCTCCCGGGATTATCGCTCGGAAGATCTGAACTCCTCGCTCGGCTCGGACCAGTCTTCAGGTCCGGTATCGGTGATTTCGGTGCCGAGGTCGTCCTGCTCGGAAATATCGAGAGCGCCGGCCCAGTTTTCCGGTTCTTCACTCAACTCGATGTCGAGTTCGCGCCATTCATCCAGGCTTAATTCTTCAAGATCACCATCGAAATGCTGGATTTCAACCGTATTCTGGTCTTCATCAAAAGCAGTGACGTAAAAACGCTGGCCTTTATCGAGATGGGCATACCATTGGTCAATGCGTGGGTCGAAGTCATTGGGCATTGTCTTGTCCCCCATTCAGTCTGCTCTAGATATATATTGACTCAATCCGACGCTGTTGTGTAGCGCCCAGAGCGGTAATGCATGCTTTGCTTGCGCTCAGTCATCATGACTGTAATGGCCATGGCGTACACCGCTCAGCAGGAGCTGGAAATCCTCACCGCTGACATGCACTAAATGCTCGTGGTCGCCGGCTTCGAAATAGACATTGGCCAGACTGGTCAAGGCGGTATCGAGGCAGGTTTCGATGCCGTAGGCCGGACCGAGTGGCGGAATGGCGCCGGGCTCGCAGTCGGCAAACAGGCTGGCGAATTCATTTTCTTCGACGAGCTGCAGCTCACGATCCAGTTCCTTGCTGACGTGTTTTCTCTCGACATAGTTGCTGGCCGGTACCACCACCATCACATATCCGGCGGCATCCTGGTATATCACTCCTTTGGCGATGTGGTCTTCAAACACATGCGATGCTTCGGCGGTTTCATGGCTGGAGCCTGAATGGGGGTGGGGTATCAGCTCGAACGCGACGGATTTTTGCGCCAGATAGTCAGCAACGGTTTTTGCAATAGCCATTTGTTTCGCCCTGTTTAAAGGTAAGTGAATGCGGGTAAGTTGCAACCAGTCTAACGCAAATGCAGCTTAAGAGTCCGGCACTATGGGCACCTGTGATTGATTCCCTATGGTCTTTTTGAAGGGTAAATGTCACCATTTTGCAGATTAACCGTGTTTGCGCAGGTTGCTGCCCGTGCCTGAGGTGGACGAATTGCCCCATTTCGGTATGCGCGGGTGCTTCGCAATCTATAGCCTGATCCTATAGGTTTTATTGAAAATCGGTCTTGGTAAAAGCGATATGGCTGGTTCATAGTTGGTTACAGGGCTGTCAGGCCGCTCAGTTATAGTTAGCTTTTATGAAAAACATCGCTGTTTGATCCTTTTCCAATCCCTTGGAAACACTGGATATTTTTCGTAATTACTGCAGAGGCCTGCAAGTGTTTTTAAATGGTATCCTGCTTTGCCAGACGTCGGGTGAAGCATTTAATCAGGCAAGAAATTTCGGAGGATCATATGCATATCGAACCAGGTGTTGTTACAGGTGCAAAGATGGCGATCAGCTATCTCACGGCTGCGGGCGCTGTTGGTTATACGGCAAAACTCGCTTTTGACACCATCAAAAAAGATGGCTTTGCAGCGCTGGTTGTGCGCAGTCTGATAACAACCGTGCTCGTGTTCAGTTTCTTCGAGGTATTGCCGCACTACCCGGTTGGCGTTTCGGAAGTACATTTCATTCTCGGCTCGACACTGTTTTTGATATTCGGAGCGGCTCCCGCTGCGGTCGGCCTGGCCATGGGGCTGTTGATCCAGGGCGTGTTTTTTGCACCGTTCGATTTGCCGCAGTACGGCATGAATGTGACGAGCGTGTTGGTTCCGCTGCTTGCTGTGGCTGCAATCGCACGCCGTATCATTCCACCGTCAACTGCGTATAAGGATGTCACCTACAAGCAGGCACTGGCGCTGTCGACAGCTTATCAAGGCGGCGTTATCGCCTGGGTTGGCTTCTGGGCATTGTACGGCCACGGTTTTGGTGCTGAGAACCTGTCACAGATTGCATCTTTCAGCGTCGCTTACAGCAGCGTAATCCTGGCAGAACCATTGCTTGATCTGGCCATCCTGGCAGCAGCCAAAGGCATGTATCAGGTCATCAAGGACAGCCCTCTTTTCCACTCACGTCTCTCTCATCCGGCAGCAGTCTAGGCCGTCAAACTGGATCCCCGGCGGTAGCCGTCGGGGATCTTTTTTTTACATCGCCATTTCTCATCGAATGCACACTGGCAGTATCTGCCGAAGAGTGAACTGATAGCGCTTGTCAGCCGTGTACCTCGTCGGAATATTCCACGGCAATTTCCCTGAATTGCGCTTCTATCGCCAGTAGCGCATCCACGACAGCCGGATCAAAGTGGCTGCCGCGCCCCTGTTGAATGATCTCCATTGCCTGTTCGTGTGAAAAGGCTGGTTTGTAAACACGTTTGGAAATCAGCGCATCGTAAACATCGGCCAGGGCCATCAAGCGGCCAGAGACGGGAATGTCTTCACCTTTCAGGCCAGCCGGATAACCACTGCCATCCCATTTTTCATGATGCGTCAACGTGATTTCGCGAGCCAGGCTCAGGAACGAATTGCTGCCGAGTTGTTGTTCCGTCACGGCGAGGGCATTGGCGCCAATGCTGGTATGGGTTTTCATGATTTCGAATTCGTCATCGGTGAGCTTGCCGGGCTTCAGCAAAATGGCATCGGGAATGCCGACCTTGCCGATGTCATGCAGGGGTGCTGATTTATACAGCAGCTCGATGGTCTCGGCGTTGAGCATGTCGGCAAAACGCGGGTGATCGCTCAATTGCTGCGCCAGCGCCTTGACATAACGTTGGGTGCGCAGGATATGCGCGCCGGTTTCATTATCGCGGGTTTCGGCCAGCGAAGCCAGGGTCAGAATGGTGACGTCGCGGGTGCGATTGAGCTCCTCGGTGCGTTGGCGAATACGCTTGATCATTTCATTGGTGTGTACCGCCATGATGCCGAACTCATCGTTGCTGCTGACCGGTACGCGGGCGTCGTATTGTCCCGAGCTGACTTGTTCCAGCGCCTGGTTTTCATTGCGCAGAAACAGATTCAGGTTGCGTGTGAATGACGGGATGATGTTGAGCGCTTCCAGCAGCACGACCAGAAAAACAAAGCCGAATTCCTTGAGTATTGAAATACGCGCATCCTTCAGTGGCACGCTGTCGCCAATGCTGACCAGCCAGTCGAGATCCTTGATCACCAGAAGGGCGAACACGCCAACCATGAGCAATACATAGGCGCCGGCGAACAACGCCAGTTTAGAAGTCAGGGGAAAGAAGTCGTTCGATACCTCGAGGAGCAGGTTGTTGGCTTTCACTTGCGCTGCGATGTCGCGTTCGCGTTGTAACGCGGAATCGGCGCTGGCAAATAAACCCATGGCGACAATGCCGACCAGGACCTTGAGTCCGCTGACCAGCGGGAAATCGTACACGGCCATATTGTAGAGGCTGAGTAAGAGACCGACGCCCATCAGCAAGCCGAGATCGAGCTTGAATATGCGCCATACCTGGCCGGCCAGCGGGCGTTGGTCAACCAGCCGTGTGCGTAATGGAATGCGTAACAGCAGGGCCAGCAGCAACAGACTGTCGATGGTGGCGAACACCGCCAGAGGGCTCAATCCCTCAATAAACGGACAGACCTGAATCCCGTAGATCGGGATGATCACCATCATCGCCACATAATGCAGTACCAGTCGCATGCCTGTTTTCCGTTTGTCCTGTGGTTTAGTTGTCGCCTGCCTGGCCGATACCTTTAGTTATTCACCCGTTTCAGGTGATGCCAGGATTCCAGGAGCCTGGTTTAACGAGGCAAGCGCTTAGGCTATGATCAGCAATACACCGGGAGTCATCATGCGAGGTTTCTGTTGCGTGCACTTGCTGAATGCTCCCAACGGTTTTCACACTCATGCATTGATTACCGTTTCCATGCCGGCCTTTATCTGGATTTCGCCGGCGTTTCACCCCAATGGATTGCAATCAGGCTAGGCATCAGCCGTTGTATAGACGTGCCTGAAACAAGAGAGCAAACAAAAATTACGAGGGCTTGGCCGGTCTGCCCGATGCCCGTATTGAACGGCGGCTTGCAGAACGACCAAACAACCAGGTTATTAATGCGAACACTTACTCCTATGTCAGACGCGGTGGAACAGAAGACGTGAAGCGCATGAATCCAACCAGTGCCGGTGGCGACATCCGGCAGGGCGGTTCCGAATCGCCGCAAATTGCAGATTCCTGTGCAACACAGTCGCACAACCTGGTTGATGCAAGCCTGCAAGGGCAGGTCCAGAACTGGATCGCGCAGGACATCCGGCAAACAAGCGCAGGCCGATACGATGGCTGTTGCAATGTATTGAGCCTGGATGGCATGCATATTGTGCATGAGCACCAGAATCAGGCTGTATACAAAACCGGCATAACACCGAAGAATATTTGCACCGTGTCATTGGCTTTCAACAGCGATC
The DNA here is from genome assembly GCA_050049775.1 of Chromatiales bacterium. Classification (GTDB taxonomy): domain Bacteria; phylum Pseudomonadota; class Gammaproteobacteria; order Chromatiales; family Chromatiaceae; genus JABDQZ01. Next base: position 2,085 of record JASFVP010000025.1, on the reverse strand, counting down.
CCGCGCTGCGCTTTTCCCAGTTTAGTAACACGCTGGACTCATGGCTGTTCTTCCTGCCTGAAGAGCACGAGTTCGACATCAAACTGCCGGGCGATATGGAGATACTCTATGTTTGCCTGGAGCAGGATAGCTTGATGGCGGGCGCCCGAATTCTCAACGAACGCTACTGGGAGAGACCACCTGCCGAGCTGCAGATATTTAACACCGGCTGGCGCAATCAGGTGGCCGGTCACCTCATGTCGCTGTTAAGGCATTTTTCCAGGGCGAACACACCTCCGCCACTGGCCACGATAACGGATGCCATCCTGCTGGCGATGAATAATGCCACCGAGGTGCTCACCAGTGATGTATCTGAGTACAAGGCCCGCCGTCGTTATCACCAGCTAGTCAAAAATGCACGCGAGTTTATCGATGCCCATTTGCAGGTCGGAAAGATTCCCGGCGTGGTGGATATCTGCGCGTACACCGGTGTTTCACAACGAACACTGCAATACGCCTTCCTCAGCGAGTTGCAATTGTCGCCGCTTGCCTATATTCGCATCGTGCGACTGAACCGGGTGCGTGCGCAATTGCTGGGTGCTTCCCCGTCTGAGACCACGGTGACCAATGTCGCCACCGCGTGGGGGTTTTTTCACCTGGGCAAGTTTTCCCAGGACTATCGCCGCATGTTCGGCGAGCTGCCTTCGGCAAGCCTCGCCCACGCCTGTGGCTGATCGCTGATTGGACCTGCCTGACGAAAACGGTTTGCATTGACAGCCGGTACAACGCGTGGCCAGAATGACACCAGTGCCTGGCTGTAAATCCAGGTGGCATAACAAGCGCCCGCTCTATCACCAGTGGCGAGATACAAGGCAATCACTAGGGACGGCATTCCCATGCAGGATCTGTTTGATTTAACCCGGATACAGGCGCTCGCCGAGAGCTTGCTGGCAAGTACGCTGGTGTTGCTGAAGGACCCGCTGTTCTGGCTGCAGTTTGCGGTGATAGCGGCGGTGTTCGTACTTGCGCGCTGGCTGTTTACGCCATTGCTGGTAAAAGGCCTGAACCGCCTGGCGGCATCCTGCACGCGGGTGCCGAGCTTTCGCCGGCCGCTGCTGGCGCTGGTCGAGGTGGCCAATCCTATCGCCTGGCTCAGCCTGCAATGGATCGCCAATGGCATAGCGCATGCCATGAAATGGCCCAGCGGCGCCCTGACGGTGATTGCCAGTCTGTTGACGGCCTGGCTGTTGATCCGGCTGGCAACCATGCTGGTCACCAACCAGGTGCTGGCGAAGTTCATCGCAATATCGGCCTGGAGCATCGCGGCGCTGAACATCTTTGGCCTGCTTGAACCACTCACGGCGTTGCTGGATAGCTGGGCGGTGAACATCGGCCAGGTGCGAGTCTCACCTTTGACCGTCCTGAAGATTGCGTTGTCGCTGTGGTTTGCCCTGTGGCTGGCCAATGGTTTGGCGACACTGGTCGAACGCAGGCTTGAACACTCCAATGTGGTCGCGCCGGCAATGCGCGTGCTGGGCGCCAAGCTGACGCGGCTGGGCCTGATTCTCGGCGCCATACTGATTGCCTTGTCGGCGGTTGGCATCGACCTGACCGCGCTGGCGGTGTTCAGTGGTGCACTCGGTGTCGGCCTCGGTTTTGGCCTGCAGAAAATCTTTTCCAATCTGGTCAGCGGTGTGATTCTGCTCATGGATCGCTCGATCAAGCCCGGCGACGTTATCGCTGTTGGCAGCACCTTTGGCTGGATCAATCATCTCGGCGCACGGTATGCGTCGGTGATTACGCGGGACGGCATTGAACACCTGATCCCGAATGAGGAACTGATCACCCAGCGGGTGGAAAACTGGTCGTATAGCGATGAACTGGTGCGCCTGAAAATTCCGATCGGCATTTCCTACCACTCTGACGTGCGCAAGGCGATGGCGCTGTGTGTTGAAGCGGCCGAAACGGTGCCGCGCGTGCAATTGAAGCCGGAACCGCGTTGTCAGTTGATGGGCTTTGGCGACAGCTCGGTGAATCTGGAATTGCGCATCTGGATCAACGATCCACCCAACGGTCGCGCCAATGTCATCAGTGAAGTGCTGCTTG
>JASFVP010000074.1:0-10803 GCA_050049775.1 Chromatiales bacterium | reverse complement strand
ACCGATGATGACACGCACTACCAACGGTACATGCGCCTGCCCGGCGAACATATAACGCCACTTGGCCGCGTTGTTAACCAGTTGGTCCATCGCCAGCAAGGCAAAATCGATGCGTTGGTGAATCATTACCGGGCGCATGCCGGTCAGGGCCGCACCGATGCACACACCCGTCATGCCATTTTCCGACAACGGCATGTCAAAAACGCGTTCAGCCCCGAATGCCTCTTGCAGCCCGCAGGTCGATTCGAAAATGTGTTTCGGATCAGGCACACCTTCACCAATGACGATAACGCGCTCGTCCTGGCTCATCGCCGTGTGTAGGGCGCGGTTGATGGCTTCGATATAAGTCATACAAGGCTGTGTTTCGGCGTCACTGCCTGGCTGCATGATATCTTGCCCGACAACCTGATTCATGACGCATACAGCTCCTGCCCCAGCTGGCTGATATCCGGGAACGGCGATTGTTCGGCAAAAACAAACGCAGCGGCCACTTCATCTTCCACCGCGGCTTGAATCGACTTTATCTGTGCAGCTGCGTCATCCGGCAGTTGTTGCAGGAACACGGTCAACGGATCACGCTGCTTCCAGCGTTGCAATTCTCCGGGTGGACGGTATTGCAGATGATCATCCTCGTTGGGGCCGCAATGCTCCAGCCAGCGATGGGTGTGTAGTTCCAGAAACTGAGGCAGGCCGTCCTGCTCAATACTCTGACGTGCCTGGCTGGCCAGTTGCTGCACCTGCAATACATCGTTGCCATCGCCTTCCAGTACATGCAGACCATGTGCCGCAGCGACACCATGAATCGGCCGCCGTGGCTGGCGCTCGTCAAGGCCGGTATAAACCGAGTACTGGTTGTTCTCGCAGACGAACATAACCGGCAGTTTGTGCAGTGCCGCGAAATTCATCGATTCGTGCAGCACGCCTTCCTCAAAACAACCATCACCGAAAAACACCACAGCGATGTGCTGCTGATGTTGCAGCCTTGCCGACCAGGCCGCGCCAACCGCCAGCGGCACGGTACCGCCAACAATTGGTGTCGCCCCCATAAAGCCGGCATCCTGATCAATCAGGTGCATGGAACCACCACGACCACGTGCACAGCCGCTAACTTTGCCATACAGCTCGGCAACCAGCGCATTCATATCACCGCCTTTGGCCAGGTAATGTCCGTGTGCCCGATGGTTGCTGAATACCTTGTCGTCTGCCTTCAGCACACTGCAAACGCCGACCGCAATGGCTTCCTGGCCGATGCACAAATGCATCGGGCAGCGCATATTCCATTCGCTGTAGCGCTGTGCCAACACTTCCTCGAGCCGACGGATGCGCAGCATGTCGTGATACAGCTGCAGCGTCTTCATGTTATTCGCAGTTACCGTACTCATTTCAGCAAGGTCTGCACAAACTTGAACAGGGCCGACGGGCTGACCGGCTCTCGGTTACAAACAATCTGCACATCCAGTGCCGCCGTGGCACTGCCGATAAAACAGGCCAGGTCGGCCTCGAGACCGGCGCCAAGGCACAAGCCGGACAGCGACAAAAACGCATCGCCGGCGCCGATGCGGTCAACCACCTTGCCCGACAATGCCGGAATGCGATGATTCTGATGTTGCTCAAAATTGCGGCACAGCACGCCCTGCTCACCACGCGTTACCGCCAGGAAACGACTGTTGAGTTTGGCGCCGATGCGTTCGGCCAGTGCCTCGATGTCACCGTATTGTTCGCGCGCGGCCATGCGCAGTTCGGGTTCGTTAAGGCTGATAAAGTCTGCCTTGTCATAACGCGTCACCACATGGAAGCCACGGTTCATGCTGTTGACCTGGGTATTCACTGCAAGGAAGCGGGCTTTGCTGGCTACAGTCTCGGCGATTTCCGGTGTGATCAGGCCATTGCCGAAATCGGCGACGATCACCACATCGTATTTCTGTGCATGTGCTGCCAGCCAGTCACGGATGCGGCCGGCATCGTTATCACCAAGCGGATGTTCAATACCGTAATAGACTTCAAACAGGCTGCTGTTGTTATGTTCTACATAACGTCGCTTGCGCAGCGTCTCGCCCGGGAACTTGACAAACTCCGGCGTTACATTGGTCAGCAGCTTGGAGCGGATGAATTCTTCAAACGAGCGGTCACGCCCCAGACCGGTCAACAGGGTCACTTCACCGGCAAAACCAGCGACATGATTGGCCACCGCCATGGCGCCGCCGGCGAATTGCTCCTGCGCACGGTAGCGCACCGCCAGTGTGCTCGACTTGCCGGTCTGGCCCATGGTCGAGATGTAGTGATATTCATCGATGATGGCGTCACCCAGCACCAGCACCCGTTGCTTATCTAGCGACTGCAAGGCGTCGAGCACCTGATCGACACTGTATTTCTGCTTGAACTGATCGAGGTATTCACGCACCTCGCGGCTGAATACATCAAAGTGATCGTTGAGCAACTGTGTCGAACTGAAAGTGACCTCGTCGGTCAGGAACAGCCGACCGCCCACTTCCTCGACGGCGATACGTTCGGGCTTGATCTGTCCGGATATATCCTGGTCGTCACGAAATTCGCCACCCTTAACGTAAACATCGGGACAGAGTTTTTTGATCAGATCGACCGCGGTTTTTTCGTGATTGATGAAAACGTAATTGACGCATTCGAGTGCGGCGAGGTTTTCGGCGCGCAGCTGTTCGGTAAATACCGGCCGCCCCGGACCCTTGTTGACATAGGTATCGGCGGTGAGACTAACGATGAGCACGTCGCCTTCCTGCGCCGCACGCTGCAGATGGCGGATATGACCGGTATGCAATAAATCGAAAGTGCCATGGCAATGCACCAGCTGTTTGCCATCGGACTTGTGCGCCGCCGCCGCGACCAGCAATTCGTCGAGCGACAGGATTTTACTCATGCCGCGCTAGCTGATCACACACATGATGTAACAGAAACAGATGGCCGATTTCGACAAAGCCGTATTCCTGCTTTTCCAGCCAGAAATTCAGGTCGCCGCTGTCGCGCAAGGGATTGTCCGCCTGCCAGCCGCTCAGGGTAATGACCTTTGCCTGCCTTTGCCGGGCCACTTCCACCGCATTGAGAATATTGGCGGAACCGCCGGAACTGCTGATGGCAATCAGGATATCGTTCGGTCGCAAGGCGCGGTCCAGGCGTTTGGCGAATGCCTGTTCGTAACCGTAGTCATTGGCATAACAGGTCAGGATCGCAGGTTCATGGAGTGTAGCGGCACACAGGCCGCCGACATTACACAAATCATTCTCGATGTGACTGGCTACCGCAGCGCTGCCGCCGTTGCCGATGATGAAGACATGGGTGTTGTCGTGACCGGCCCGGCTGAACAGATCGACCAGTTGCTCGATGCCCTCATCGAGATGAATGTAGTTTCCCTGTCTGTCGGTAAAACAACCACTGGCGAGCAAATCGGCAAACTCCTCTGCGCGTATCTGCAGCTGTGATTTCGTGGTGGTTAACATGGCGTTGACTTTTCCCATGGCTGTCTCAAATAAAGTTGACGTGCTTAACCGGCACATCACGGAAGCGCGCCAGGTAGCGATTGACCTCGTCCATACGGCAATTCACCCGGCAATCCTTGATGTCCAGTTCCTGCTGGATGAAAGCAAAATTTTGTTGGCGACGCTGACCTTCCCAGATCTGCCGGAAACTGCTGTCGTTCAGATTGCCATAACAAAAACGTTCATCCTGCAGGTAGGCGCTGCAACCGTAAACACTGCCGTCGGCCATCACATAAGCCCAGAAAAACGGGGTGGCATGACAACGTGAATAACGCTGCTGCTGGCCCTGCTGAAATTTCTTCATGGTGTTATCACGAAACACCACGTTGAATTTATCGCTATTGTACTGGCCAAGCCGTTCACGCATGCCAAGCAAGGGCGCGTAATCGATGTTTTCATATTCGTTGGTGAGGCTCGACAAATGCTGTGAATACGGCTTCACCACCAGGTAATCCAGGCCGATGCGATCACGGCAGATGGTCGCCAGTTGCTCGATCTCGTGCTGATTCTCCGGTAACAACAGAATCTGTGCGCCGATCACACAATGATGGCCACCCTGATTGCGCGCCTGCACCAGTCGGGTCAGGTTATTGATAACGCGCTCGAAATCCTCGGCCTTGGTCTGGTGCACATGCGCATAGGTCTCGGCCGAACCGGCGTTGAGTGACACCTTGATCCACGACGTCAGCGGCAGCGCCCGTTCGACAAAATCGTCGCGCAATACCGAACCATTAGTCGTAAACGAAACATCAATGCCACTGGCGTGCGTCAGTTCGACAATTTCGGCCATCTGCTTGTGCAACAGCGGCTCGCCCTCGCCCGCATACATGATGCTTTTGACGCCGAGGCGACCCATTTCCGGCAGGCGCTGCGCCAGCATGTCGACATCCAGGCGGCGCGATTGATAGCCGATGTAGTCCACCGCGCAGAAGCGGCAGCGGTGATTACAGGCGCCGACCGGCGACATTTCCAGGTAAATCGGGTAGACCGTGCTGGCCGACTCCCAGTCGCTGCCGGCATTCAGCCATTCAGCGACGCGCTCGGGATGGTAGATCAGTTTGTGGCTGTCGATCGCATATTGGTCTGTCATTATAGTTTTTTCATCCTCTCAGACCGCTATTCTATGCAAATTCGCCCCATGCAGAAAGATCGCCGACCGCCAGCGTAACAAATTTTCGCGATGATCAGATAAAGTTAAATAATGACAGATCCTGGACCTGAACAAAACTCCGCTGCGCTGCCTCCAGGCCAGCCAGTTGCTGCTGGAAACGACTGACCGCCTCAGCATAATCGAGGTCGGCCAGTGACGAACGATTGGCCTCAATGGACAGGCTGAACGCTTCATTGGCGCCGTTTTCGCTTTCGATGGCGTTGACGCGCGCACCGATGACCGAGCGCATGTCCAGCACCCGCGTCAATGAGGCGTCAATATCGGCCAGCGAATCCGGGTTGCTGGTGCCCAGACTCAGCGCATTGGCAAAATCGTAGGCAATCTGCAGCAGATTGGTGTTACCGGCGGTCGCCGGTACGTTTTCAAACACCTCATAGCCGGAATCGCCGACCGCCACCTCACGGCTCGGGCCAATCGCCACAAAACGCTGTCCCTGGTCACCCTGATAGGTAAAGGTGCCGGCACCGTCGTGCACATAAGCCACCGTGCCGGTTTTGTCGCCGCTGAAAATGTACTCGCCGTTGGCGTCAACACTATTGGCAATCTGCAGCAGGCCTTCCATGTGCTGAAAAGCTTCCTGCGAGATGGAAATACGGTCCTGTGGATCGAGCGAACCGGTAGCGCCCTGCACCGCCAGTTCGCGCAAACGCTGCAGGGTATTGACCGCCGAAGTCAACGCCGATTCCTCCAGTTCCAGGCGGGTGCGCGCCGCATCGGAGTTACGCTGGTACTGCAAGATCGTCTGTAACTGCTCATCCAGGCTGACGATGCGGGTGGAGGCGAACGGGTCATCCGACGGGGAACGCAGCCGCTCACCAGTGGCCAGTTGCTCCTGGGTGAAACTCAGTTCGGTCTGGGCATCGCCAATGGCGTTGACACCGCGTTGATACAATAAGGATGTGGAAATACGCATGGCAAATTACCCCACTGCGTTAAGTAACGCATCAAACAGGCTGTTGGAGACACGAATCACCTGCGACGCGGCCTGATAAGCCTGCTGGAAGTGCACCAGGTTAGCGGCTTCCTCATCCAGGTTGACGCCCGACACCGCGTCATACGAGGACACCGCCTGCTCCTTGAGGCGAATCTGTGTCTCATTGTTGATGGACGCCTGGCGGGTTTTAGAGCCGACATCGCCGACCAGGCTTGAATACAGGCCGGTAAAGCTGGTTGTGGCATTACCGGACGTGTTGTTGATCATGGTTTTGGCTTGCTGCAGGTCAGCCAGTACGCGCATGTTGCGGTTGTCACCGATACCAATATCGCCACCGGCATTGTTACTGTTGGAACTCAGCGTGAACACATCGCTGTTCGACGGCGTACCGGTCATGGTGAAGCTGAAGTTGCCAAGGCCGGCAATGGCGACAGTCAGCTCATTGCCGCTGTCGGTGGCCGGGTTATAGGCCACGGTGCCGCCAGTGGAGATATCAAACCAGTTGTTGGCGCTATCGAAGGTCAGCGTGACCGGCGCTGCCAGCAAGGTGTTGCCGGTGCGACTGGTGAGGCCGGAATCACTGACCACGCCGGTGCCGGTGTTGGCGCCGGTCGGCACCACCACCCGCGCTCCCTCACCGATCGAGATCGGTGAGGCCGCGGCAATCTGGCTGGCGCTGGTGACTTCTACATCAAAGGCACGCGCCGCCAGGCGGGTCGGTCGAATGATATAGGTATCACCGGCCGCCGCGCCGGTAACATCGATACTGATGGCATTGTTGTTGGCGCCATCGAATGAAATGATGCCGGCCGCCGGCACCGGGTTGGTGATCTGGCCGGTCAGGCGATTGGTCAGCACCCAGTTGGTGCCGTCCAGCGTGGTCAGCTCGTAATCGGCCGTGGTCAGTTCGGAAACATTCACGGCGGTCATACTGGCCGTGCCCTGCACCGCCAGCAGCATCTGCTGGCCATAGACATCGGTGACATCGGTCGGATCCGGAACGGTGAACATATCGATGCCGAGCGCGCCATTCAGGTCCATACCGAGCTGGTGCTGGTTGTTATAGAAAGTACCGAGCCCCATCGCCAGACGACCCAGTGCATTTTCGGTCGGGTCCAGCAGGTTGTCGCGGAAGCGGAAATAACCGCCGATTTTGCCGCCGCTGAGGAAGTCGGTAATGATATTGGTATTGCCGCCGCCGGAAGTCATGGTGACATCCAGCCGGTCCGGCTCGGCCGCATTGACGGTCGTACCGAGTGCAAAACTTTGCGCGCCGATGACCAGCCCCTGACCGCTGCCGATGAACACATTGACGCTGCCATCCGACTGCTCCACCGCGGTGGCGTTGACCAGCTCCGACAATTCCGTGATCAGACGGTCGCGTTCATCCAGCAGGTCGTTGGGCAGGTTGCTGCCGTACTGGCCGAAGGCGAGCTGAATGTCATGATTGATCTCAGCAATCGACTCGGCCATGGTGTTGGCTTCACTGACCAGGATTTCGATATCCTGGTTGATTTCGCTGCGCATGCCTTCAAGAAAATCGTGAATCGACTGGAAGCGATCGGCGAGAATGTTGGCGGAACTGAGCATCACTTCACGGGTCGCCGTGGATGACGGGTCGTCGGCGACATCCTGCACCGAATCGAAGAAATCCTGCATGGCTGTGCTCAGGCCGGCATCCGGGTCGGCGATGATGTCATCGACGCGGCTGGCGCGGTCCAGGTACACCGCATAATCCTCGTTTGAGGAAGTGTGCACGCGCACACGGTCCAGCAGATACTGGTCAAACTGGCGACTGATCTGCGCGACCTGCACGCCGTTGCCGATAAAGCCGACCGAGGTCTGCTGCGCCGGCAGCGTGCTGAGGCTGACCATCTGCCGGCTGTAGCCTTCCGTATTGACGTTGGCGACGTTGTGCGACGTGGTTTTAAGCTGCTCCCGGAAAGCCGTCAGGGCGCTGATACCAGTTGTTAATACCGACATTGCTATTCTCCCCGCTCAGTTAACTGCTGATCACATCATCCGCGGCATTGGCATCGCCGGCGGCAGCCTGCTGTACCGCCCGCTGGATATCGCCGCGTTGAAAAATCTGCAGGACCTTGTCCGCATAATCCGGATCCGTGGCATAACCGGCCTGTTGCAAATGCCGGAAATACTGCTGCGGATCGTTACTGTTTGAAATCGCCTGGCGATAACGGCCATTGCCACCGACAAACTCGGCGTAGTCATCAAATGCCTGCTGGAAGGAATCGTAGGCGCGGAAATGCGCGCGTTCACGCTGCGCCACACCGTCGCGATATTCAAGGGTCGACACACTGGCCTGTTTGCCCTGCCAGCGCTCATCGGCCTTGATGCCGAACAGGTTATGGCTCGACTGGCCGTTGGCCATTTTCATGAGATGCTGTCCCCAGCCGGTTTCCAGCGCCGCCTGCGCCAGCAACGCGGCCGGCTCCAGTCCCAGTGCCGTCGCCGCTTTTTCGGCATACGGCAACAGCTCATCGACAAAGGTCTGCACGCTGCCATCAAACTCGGCAGCCGTTGTTGTCGCACTGACCTGTTCAGAGGCTTGTGCCTGTTTGACCGGGTTGTCCAGGTAATCCTGTACTGAACGGTTTTTGGCCGCCTTGATCATTTCCAGGCCGGCCAGCTGCTGTTTCAGTACATCCACCAGACCCATACCGCCGTTTTGCGCGATGTGCATCGACAATTGCTGGTCGTACATGTCGCGATACTGTTTGAGGTTATCGCTATCGAACAGGCCGTCACCCAGATTGGCATCACGCATGCTCTTTAACATCATGCTGGTAAACAGCGTTTCAAACTGACGGGCGACTTCATCCAGCGCATTGCTTTTATCACCACGCGCCTTGGCCTTGAGCTCGTTGAGCGCGGCGAAATCGGTGTAAATGGCGGTATTGGTCAAAGCCATGATTAGGGCCTGGTAACACTATGCGGATACCCAGCGTTGCCTCGCCAAAGAGGCCCAACCAGGCGCGCAGAGTGCGGTTTGGTTATTCCAAATAAACGATGCGCAACGCCGTGGGGCCTCTTTGGAGAGGCAACCCGTAGGGACGAGGCCATTTTTCCGCATGACCGCGTTGCATTTTCGCTTATGTACGGCAAGTACAAGTCGCTCAATGCGCCTTGTCCTGCAAAAAAATGGCCGTCGTCGATGAATATTCGCATAGTGTTACCAGGCCCTATATCACCAGCAGTTCCGCGTTCAAGGCGCCAGCCTGCTTGAGTGCTTCGAGAATCGCCACCAGATCGGACGGTGCGGCGCCCACCTGGTTGACGGCGCGCACCACTTCGTTGAGCGTCACACCCGGATTGAACAGAAACATGTGATTGTTCTCTTCACCCACGGCGACTTCGGATTGCGGCACCACCACGGTCGAGCCACCACGACTGAACGGATTCGGTTGTGACACACCGGCGCTTTCGCTGATGGTCACGGTCAGGCTGCCGTGTGAAACCGCAGCCGGTGACACTCGCACCGTGCTGTTGATCACCACAGTGCCGGTCCTGGAATTGACAATCACCTTGGCCGGCGCTTCGGCCGGGTCCACTTCGAGGTTTTCGATCACCGAGACAAAGCTGACGCGCTGGGCCGGATCTTTTGGCGCACTGACGCGAATTGAAGTCGCGTCTATCGGCTTGGCGGTACCGGCGCCGATGAAATCATCAATCGCCTTGGCGATGCGTTGTGCGGTAGTGAAATCACCGTTGTTGAGATTCAGGGTCAGGAAAGGTTCTTCGTTGAACGGGCTCGGCACTTCACGTTCGATGGTGGCGCCACCCGGGACACGCCCAACGCTCGGTACATTGACGGTAATGCTGGAGCCGTCCTCACCTTCTGCCGTCAGACCACCGACCACCAGATTGCCCTGGGCCACACCGTAGACGCGGCCATCGATACCTTTCAACGGCGTCATCAGCAGGCTGCCGCCACGCAAACTTTTGGCGTCACCGATCGAAGACACGGTGATGTCAATTTTCTGACCGGTCTTGGTGAACGGCGGCAGGCTGGCATGCACCACCACGGCGGCGACGTTTTTCGGATTGATCTTGACGCCCGGCGGCACGGTCACACCCAACTGGGTCAACAGGCTTTTCAGGCTTTGTTCCACAAACGGCGATGAGCTGACCTTGTCGCCACTGCCGTTGAGTCCGACTACCAGGCCATATCCGAGCAGCTGGTTGTCACGCACGCCCTTGATGGCGGCGATGTCCTTAATGCGCTCGGCTTGTGCTGCGGTTGCCATCAGGCCCAGTAACAGCAGCAATACCGCACTGATCAGCAACTGCACTCGCAGCGACCAACGATGGAAATGCTTGTACTGATTGAGCCATTGGCCTTTCATGTTGCTCTCCATTTAAAACGGCATGATGGCCGACAGGAAAAACTTCGACAGCCAGCCCATGACACTGGCGTCGGCCACCTGGCCATCACCGACATACATCATGGTGGCGTCGCCGATCTTGGTCGACTCAACCGTGTTGGTGGAATCGATGTCTGTCGGTCGCACAATGCCGGACAGCTTGACGTACTCATTGCCCTGGTTGATGCCGATGCGTTTTTCACCGCGCACCATCAGGTAACCGTTGGGCAACACTTCAACCACGGTGACCGTAATGCTGCCGGTCAACTCATTCTTCTGGTCGGCATCGCCTTCACCGGAAAACTCGCTGCTGGAATCGGTTGAAAACGCCAGCGTGTTGTTTTTGTTCGACGCCAGCGGCACGAACGAGGATGTATTGAACTGCGGTGTCGAACCAAACAGGGTCGGATTGCTGATCGAGGTTGTCTGCGTCTTGGTGATCTCAGAGTTGGCTTCCTTGCTGCCTTCGGTTTTTTCCACCAGCTTGACGGTCAGCAGGTCACCGACACGGCGCGCGCGCATATCCTCAAACCAGGACTTTTCCTGACCGGCCTGGAAAATCGCGCCGTTGTTCTGCACTTGCGGTTGCAGATAAACCGGCCTGACCGGTGCAAACATCGGATCATGCTTGGGCATGGTGTTCTGGCAGCCCGACAGAATCAGCACTCCCAGGAAAATCACCGCAATGCCAGTCAGTCTGTTCATGTCATTATCCCAGCTGGTTGATGACCGAACCGAGCATCTGGTCCGATTTGGAAATGGACTTGGAATTCACTTCGTAGGCGCGCTGTGTCTCGATCATGTTGACCA
>JASFVP010000023.1:0-50466 GCA_050049775.1 Chromatiales bacterium | reverse complement strand
GCTCACGCTCTTCAACTTCCGGGAAAATTTTCTCCAGGCGTTGTTGTAGCCCTTTGCGCGATTCTTCCGAGAAAAAGAAATCGATGGTCTGACCTTCGGGGATCGGGAAATCCGGCAGATAACTCTTGCCAAGCGACAATTCGATGTTGCAGCGCTTGGCAATTTCGACCGTGTTTTGCAAAGCCGAGGGAATATCACTGAACAGTTCGCACATTTCCTCAGCCGAACGCAGGTACTGCTTGTCGGTGTAATTTTTCGGCCGGCGCGGGTCATCCAGGGTGCGGCCATCGTGAATACAGACACGTACTTCATGCGCCTGGAAATCATCCGGTTTGATGAAGCGCACATTGTTGGTGGCAACCACCGGTACGGAAAACTTCTGCGCCAGCTCCACGGAGCCGTGCACACAGAGCTCGTCATCCGGATGATCGGTGCGCTGCAACTCGAGGTAGAAATTGTTGGGAAAGATGTCCAGCCAGTGCTGCAAACAGCTCTCGGCCAGCTCGCGATTACCACTGATCAATGCCCGGCCAACATCGCCATCAGCCGCAGCGGACAATACAATTAAACCTTCACAGGATTCAGCGCTGATCCGGTCCTTGTCGACCATGGCCTTACCCAGATGTTGTCCCTCCAGATAAGCGCGTGAAATCAGCCGGGTCAGGTTTTTATAACCGGTCTGGTTTTTCACCAGCATCACCAGACTGTACGGGCGTGTGGCATCTTCCGCGTCACGCACCCAGACATCGGCGCCAACAATCGGTTTCACGCCGCTCGCCATGCAGGCCTTGTAAAAACGCACCATGGCAAACAGGTTGGCCCGGTCTGTCAGCGCCACAGCCGGCATGCCGGCATCGGCAGCTGACTTCACCAGCGGCTTGATGCGCACAGCGCCATCAACCAGCGAAAATTCGGAGTGCAGATGCAGGTGAACGAAGTCAGCCGACATGGATCAACCCATCAATTTCCTGACCGGACCAAAGGATTGGCGATGAATGTCGGTGACACCGAGTTCGGCCAGTGCGTGTAGATGCATTTTGGTCGGATAGCCCTTGTGCTGTGACAAGCCATAGCCCGGATACAGAACATCAAGATCACACATTTCATTGTCGCGTGCGACTTTGGCGATGATGGAGGCCGCGCTGATGCAATCGATCAGGTTATCGCCACCGACGATGGTTTCGACGCTGCAGGACAATATTGGAGCACGGTTGCCGTCAACCAGTGCATGTTGTGCCTGGATGTGCAGGCCATTAACGGCGCGTTGCATGGCCAGCAAACTGGCGTGCAGGATATTCAATTCATCGATTTCATGCACTTCGGCGCGACCGATGCTCCAGCTCAGTGCTTTTTCACGGATCTCGAGGTTCAGCGCTTCGCGCTTTTTTTCCGACAGCTTTTTCGAATCTTTCAGTCCCAAAATCGGCTGTTGCTCATCGAGAATGACCGCTGCGGCGATCACCGGACCGGCCAGCGGGCCGCGCCCTACTTCATCCACTCCACAAATCAGTTGTTGCGTCATGATTTTTGCACCAATTGCAGTACGGCTGTCGCCACCTGTTCAATGCCACCTTCGGTTAATTCTTCGTGCAGCTGTCGGAATTTTGTTGTTATGCGCTCGACTTCTTCAGCGTTGTCAAAAAATACCATAACTTCGCGTTCGAGGTTATCCGGATTGCAGTTTTCCTGAAACAGTTCTGGCGCCAGTTCCTCACCGGCGAGGATGTTCGGCATGGCGATGAATTTTGTGCGGATCAGTTTCAGGCCAAACGCGATGAAATGCGTCAGCCAATGCACCTTGTAGGCCACCACCATCGGCTTGTGATACAGCATGGTTTCCAGTGTGGCGGTACCGGATGCGGTCAGCACCACATCGGCCGCCGCCATCACCTGGCGCGCCTGGCCATGCAGCAGGTGGATGCGCAAATGCGGAAATTGCCGCTGGCGTAATTCATCGACAAAATCGAAGATTTTATCGGTTGCCATTGGCGCTACGATTTCGAGTTGCGGTTTTTGTTGTTGCAAACGGTAAGCCGTCTCCAGAAAATCCTCCGCCAGGGCTGTCACTTCACTCATGCGGCTGCCCGGCAGCAGGCCCAGCACCGGCGCGGTGGCATGCAGGTGCAAATCATGACGAGCCTGTGGCACATCGGGCTCGCCCTGGATTTCCTGCGCCAGTGGATGGCCGGCATACAGTGCCTTGAGCCTGAATTTCGCCAGCAACGGCACTTCAAACGGGAAAATGCTGAGAATCAGGTCGGTGGCTTTTTGCAGCGTTTTGACCCGGCCCTGGCGCCAGGCCCAGATTGACGGACAAACATAGTGCACCGTAGGCACACCGTAGGCCTTGAGTTTTTTTTCCAGGCCGAGATTGAAATCCGGTGCATCGACACCGATGAAAAGGCCCGGCGGGTTTTGTCGCCAGTGCCGCACCAGTTGGCGTCGTATCGACAGCAGTTCCGGCAAATGCTTCAGCACTTCGACAATGCCCATGACCGACAGTTTTTCCATCGGCACCCAGCTGCGAAAACCCAGCGCCTGCATGTTTTCACCGCCAACGCCCTCAAACTGCACCTCGGCATTCTGTTGCTGTATCGCTGCCATGAGACGGCTGGCCAGCTGATCGCCCGAGGGTTCCGCCGCAACAATACCGATTCGCAAGCTCAACGCATTAACCTGAAGCGTTATCGGACAATGCTGCGTTGACTGTTCTTGATGAACTGACTCATGGAGGCCACGACTGGAAAATCGACAGCGATCTGGTCGACTTTTTCCAGCGCCTGTTCCAGCTTCAGGCCGGACATGTAGATCGCCTTGTAGGCATTGGTGATGGCGCGGATCTCGTCATTGCTGAAATCGCGCCGGCTCAGGCCTTCCTTGTTGATGCCGTGCGGTTTGGCCGGATGGCCGGAGATCATGACATAGTCCGGCACATCCTTGCTGATGACGCTGCCCATGGCGGTGAAACAATGCGCGCCGATATGACAGAACTGGTGCACAATCGAAAAACCACCGAGTATCGCCCAGTCACCAATCACAACATGGCCGCCCAGTGAGGCCGCATTCGCCATGATGGCGTGATTGCCAATCTGGCAGTCGTGCGCCACATGCGTATAAGCCATCAACAGATTGTCGCTGCCGATACGAGTGGTCAGCGCATCCTGGCTGGTGCCCCGGTTGAGCGTCACATATTCACGGATGACATTACGGTCGCCAATCTCGAGATAAGTCTGCTCGCCTGCGTACTTCTTGTCCTGAGGGTCTTCACCGATGCTGGAAAACTGCAGGATTTTGTTGTCCTTGCCAATACGGGTTGATTGCTTGATGACAACATGCGGCCCGATGCTGGTGCCGCTGCCGATGCTGACGTCCGGGCCGATGATAGTGTATGGACCGATGCTGACGTTGTCATCGATCTGTGCGGAAGCATCGATTATCGCTGTTGCGTGTATCACACTCACACCTCTCTTGAGGTGCACATGATTTCAGCGCTGGCGACCAGCTTGCCATCGACTTTTGCCTCACAGCTGAAGGTCCAGATATTCATGCGCCGTTTCACCAGACTGACATTGAGTTCGAGTTGATCGCCTGGCGACACGATGCCTTTAAAGCGCGCCTTGTCGATACCGACAAAGTAGTACAGTGATTCCTTGCCGCCAACATCATCCGGCGCGGTTTGCATGGCCAGCAGTGCCGTCGCCTGTGCCAGCGCTTCTATAATCAGCACACCCGGCATCACCGGTTTGATCGGGAAATGCCCCTGGAAGAAGGGTTCGTTGAAGGAGACGTTTTTGTAACCGCTCAGCGATTCGCCCGGTGTACACTCGGTCACACGGTCAATCAGCAAAAATGGATATCGATGCGGCAACAATTGCAGTATTTTCTGAATATCCATGTGCATGGGACAGTTCTCCTTGTTGTTATTCTAGTAAATGTAGTCGTCGCTGAAGTCTAATGGATGTTCAGGATTTGTCTTCGAGTTTTTTTTCCAGCTTTTGTATTTTCCTGGCGAGTTCGTCGAGCTGCCGGAAGCGCACCATGTTTCTGGACCATTGTTGATGCGGCATCGCGGCAATATGGCCGGTGTATTGGCCCGGTTCATGAATCGATTTGGTCACCTTGGTCATTGCTGAAACATGCACATTATCACCGAGTTCGATGTGGCCAACAATGCCTGAGCAGCCGCCAATGGTGCAATTCCGCCCGATGGTGGTGGAACCGGCGATTGCGGTCTGACCGGCGATTGCCGTATTTTCGCCAATGTGTACATTATGCGCGACCTGAATCAGGTTATCGAGTTTGACGCCATTGCTGATGACTGTGTCCTGAATCGCGCCGCGATCGATCGCTGTGTTGACGCCAACCTCGACATCATCACCGATGATCACGGAACCGGACTGGGGAATCTTGATCCAGTGGTTACCATCTTTGGCAAAACCAAATCCGTCACCACCGATGACCGCACCAGCCTGGACAAAACAACGCTTGCCGATTTTAACTTCCCGACACAAAGTGACGTTAGCGCCAATCAGTGTCTCGTCATCCACTACGCAGCCGGCCTGGAGAACAGCGCCAGGCTGGATAACCACATTTTTTCCAATTCGACATGCCGGTCCGATATACACCAGAGCACCAATGCTGGCGCTGGCGTCAATACTGGCATCGCTTTCGATCACGGCCGAGTCGTGGATGCCAGGCGATTGCCGGATGGAGTCATCCAGTAAACTGGCGATGCGCGCAAATGCCAGGTAAGGATTGTCACTGACGATCATGTTGGCCAGCGGGCAGCTGTCAACCAGATCAGTGGAGAGTATGACTGCCGAGGCGGAAGTCGTGGCCAGATGTTTGCGATAATATGAATTGGTCAGAAAAGTAATGTCACCCTCACAGGCTTCAGTGAGGGTGTTGACCGCATGAATCAGGCATTCACCATCACCAAGCCAGCTTGCTCCGGCTTGTTCAGCAAGGTCAGAAAGCTTGATTTGCACTTAGGCTGCAGAGGTGGTGATGCTTACTTGCCTTCGAATTCCTTTTGCATCTTGGCCAGCACTGCATCGGTGATATTGGCGCGATCACTCGCATACACCACGCCACTTTCCAACACCAGATCAAACTTGTTTTCCTTGGCGATGGCTTGAATAACCTCGGCAATCTGTTTGCGGACTTTCTGTAACTCCTCGTTTTGACGCAGGCTCAGGTCTTCCTGGAAAGCGCTTTGGGCGTTCTTTAATTTTCTCTTACGGGAAATAATGTCCTTCTCAAGACGTTTGGACTCGCTGTCACTCATGACCGCGCCGTCACGTTTGAGCTGTTCGGTAAGACTTTTGATCTGCTTGGCCTGGGCCAGCAATTCCTGATCACGACGTGAGAATTCCTTTTTCAGTTTGTCGCGAATGTCGGCAATCTGTGGAGACTGATTCAGCAATCTGGCGACTTCGACAAAACCGAACTTGTATTCGGCGGCGTGAGTCACACCCATAGTCATCGTCAACAAAGCCGCTGCCAGAATCAAAACCCATTTTCTATTCATCATCAAACTTTTCCTCAGAATGTTGTACCTAAATTAAACTGGAAGATTTCGGTATCGTCCGTGCTCTCTTCATTAAGCGGTTGCGCAAAACTGAATGTCAACGAACCAATCGGTGACAACCAGGAAGCGGACAGGCCCACCGAGGTGCGCAAGTCGTCAAACGCCGGATCGGCGACCGATGTGTCAAACACGTTACCGATATCAAAAAACAGTCCCAGTCTGGCCGTGTCCTTGAACGAATCGATCGGCGGCGGGAACAACAGCTCCGCGTTGCCGACAATCTTGAGGTTACCACCCAACGGGTCATTCAGCGAGTCGCGCGGCCCGAGACTGTTGGATTCATAACCTCTCACGGTCCGGCTGCCACCGGCAAAACTGTTTTCAAAAAACGGCAATTGCGGCGTATCCCCGTAACTGTCGCCAAACACCAGATCGGCATTCAGCGAGAATGTAAACGCTTTTGACAGCGGAAAATAATGACGGTTCCGGTAACTGACCTTGTAATAGGTCAGATCACTGCCGGGAATTGTCGCCTCAGCCGCGATACTCTGGCGGCCGCCGCGTGTCGGAAATAAGGCGCTGTCGCGGGAGTCGTGACTCCAGCTGACCCCAAGCAGAAAATCCAGGAAGCTGTCGCCGTTGACGTTGACGAAGTTCTTGATTTCATTGGAAGCCGTGGTATTGATTTTGAAATCCGTGCTGCGTACATCGGCAGTCAGGCGAATTCGGTCGAATTCATTGGTCGGTATACCGAATGAACCACCAAGTGTCAGGGTATCGGTCAGATAATCAGCGGTATCAAGTTCACTGAAGTCGGTCTGGCGGTAGTCAAAATTGAAGCCACGGCTGACGCCATCCAGTGTGTAATACGGATTCAGATAGGAAACCTGGTAGTGCGTATTGACATCACTGTTATCGAATGCCAGCGATACCTGCTTGCCGGTGCCAAAAAAGTTTTTCTCGACAATGCTGGTATTGAAAACAACGCCCTGTGACTGGGAAAAACCGATACCGGCGAGGAAAGCACCGGAGGACTTTTCCTTGACTTTCAGATCAATGTCCACCTGATCGGCAGAACCCGGCACTGCCGGAGTTTCAATGGAGACATCGTCGAAATAACCCAGACGTTGCAGGCGCTCACGCGATTGTTTGACTTTTTCACTGGCATACCAGCCGGATTCCATCTGGCGTATTTCGCGACGCAGTACCTGGTCGCGGGTTCTTTCGTTGCCGGTAATATTGATTCGGCGTACATACACGCGTTTGCCCGGATCGACAAAAAACGTCACACCAACGGTTTTATCTTCTTCATTGATGTCCGGAATGCTGTTGACATTGGCGAAGGCATAACCGAAATCCGCAAGTTTTTTGTTAATGCGGTCCGAGCTTTCCACCGTTTGCTTGCGTGAGAAAACCGCGCCGCGGGTCAAATGAATCAGCGGAAACAGCTCTTCCTTGGGCAGGATAAAATCACCGGCCAGCTTGATATCGCTGATGCTATAAACTTCGCCTTCGACAATATTGATGGTGACGTAGATGTCTTTTTTATCCGGTGAAATCGTCACCTGAGTAGAGTCAATCTTGAAGTTGATATAACCGCGGTTCAAATAATAGGTGCGTAACGATTCCATGTCGGCCGCCAGTTTCTGGCGCGAGTATTGATCGGAATCGCTGAAAAAATTCCACCATTCCGGCGAGCCCAGCTGGAACTGCTCCAGTAACACTTCTTCTTCAAACGCCTTGTTACCGACAATATTGATGGTCTTGATCTTGGCGGACTTGCCTTCCTTAATGTTGATCTGGATCGCCACCCGGTTGCGCTCCAGCGGTGTTACGGTGGAAGTCAGCTCAACGGCATACTTGCCTTCGCTGAAGAATTGCCTTCTGAGCTCCTGCTCGATGCGATCGAGTACCGAGCGATTGAAGGTTCGCCCCTCCGCCAGGCCGATTTCCTTGAGCCCCTTGAGCAGATCTTCGGTTTCAATGGATTTGTTTCCCTTGATGGTGATGTCTGAGATGGCCGGTCGTTCCTGCACAAAGATCACCAGCACGCCGTTTTCATGCTCGAGTTTGACGTCCTTGAAAAAGCCGGTTTTGAACAGTGCGCGTATAATTTCCGGCGTATCTTCCGCTTCGATCGTGTCGCCGATCTTGACCGGCAGATAGTTGAATACGGTACCGGCCGAGATGCGCTGCAGCCCTTCCACGCGAATGTCCTTGACGACAAACTCTGCCGCATAAACAAAAACCGGCCAGCTGACAGTGGCGATCAACAGCCACTTTATAAAACCAGTTAATAAGGGTTTCTTCATATTAATTTTTTGGTTATCAGTTATTTGAAGAACACTATTGCAAGTGATTCTGGGATTCCCGGCCGACTAATGCGCCGAAGTATATATGAAACGATGCCGCAAACCCAGCGCCTGAAATGTCAGCTGAGCAGGCGTGACAGGTCGATATAAAACGCCAGCCCCATCATGCAGAACAGCAGGATCAGGCCGATTTTTTGGCCCTGCTCGATAAATGCTTCTGATAATGGCGAGCCTTTAACAGCTTCGAGCAGGAAAAACAGCAAATGGCCGCCGTCCAGCACCGGCACCGGCAACAGGTTGAGCACACCGAGACTGATGCTGACCACGGCAAGAAACTTGATGAAATAGGTCAGGCCAATGCTGGCTGATTTACCCGCAGTCTGGGCGATGGTGATCGGTCCGCTGAGGTTATTGACCGAGGCTTCGCCGGTGATCATCTTTCCGAGTACCTTGAGAGTCAACACGGAAAGGTCCCAGGTTTTGCCTACCGCCAGGCCAACCGATTCGACCGGTCCGTAACGCACTTCCGCCTGATAGCGCTCAAGAAAATCATCCGGCACCAAAGCAGCAGCGCCGATCCGGCCGATCTGCTCACCGCTTGATGCTTCGGTTACCAGGAGCGGCTTGATTTCGATCTGCAGGTGAGCGCCGTTACGTTCAATTTTCACTGGCAACGACTTCTCCGGACTGGCGCGAATCAGCTCCACCCAGCCCTGCCAGTCATCGACAGCTTCACCGGCTACACTCAATACACGGTCACCCTGCTGTAAGCCGGCCAGATCGGCTGGCTGACCGCTGACGACCTCACCGATGATCGGTGGCAGGATGGGTTTGAGCGGACGCACGCCGATTTCATCGAGAATATCCAGCTCGCCCTGATCCTGATCGATCAATGACAGTCGCAGGCTGGTTGCCGTGACGTTGCCACGGTCGTCCCGCACTTCAACCGGAATCAGCTCGTCATCGACCGAGCTGGCCAGTAACGCATAAATGGCCGCTTCCCAGGTTGTGGTTTCACGTCCGCCAACACGTACGATCTCGTCATTGATCTGCAGACCCGCGGCGCTGGCCGGTGAATCGGGCAGAACTTCGCCAACCAGTGGGCGCATGCCGGTATCGCCACCGACAAACACCAGCCAGTAGGCCAGAATGGCGAACAGGAAATTGAAGATCGGCCCGGCGGCCACAATCGCACTGCGCACTTTCAAAGACTGGCGGTTGAAAGCCCGCCCCGCTTCCTTTTCATCAACCGGGCCTTCGCGTTCATCGAGCATTTTCACATAACCGCCGAGCGGAATCGCCGCGATCACGTACTCGGTGCCATCTACCTTGCCGGTTTTACGCCACAGCGGTTTGCCGAAGCCGATCGAGAAGCGCAGCACCTTTACGCCCAGCTTTCTGGCCACCCAGAAATGGCCGAATTCATGGATACTGATGAGGATCGCCAATGCGCCGATAAACGCCAAGATCGTGAAAATTAAAGAATTCATGCCTGCATTCTGTCCCTGATTTGCTGTTCTGCCAAGTCCCTGGCGTTCTGGTCAATGTCGAGTAATTCGTCGATTGAGGTGGTATTGATCGCTGGCAGGTGACTCAACACCGCCTCGTTAACATGGGCAATACCCCGGAATGACAGGCGTCGATCAAGAAAAGCCTGCACCGCCACTTCGTTGGCGGCATTGAGGATTGCGGTGGCTGAATCGGCTTCGGACAAGGCGTCAAAAGCCAGCCGCAGGCACG
This sequence comes from Chromatiales bacterium, assembly GCA_050049775.1. GTDB lineage: Bacteria > Pseudomonadota > Gammaproteobacteria > Chromatiales > Chromatiaceae > JABDQZ01. The sequence goes on along the minus strand of JASFVP010000023.1, from coordinate 40,884 downwards.
GAAAACGCTCAAAATCCGGGCTGAAAAAATCCAGTCGGCCGACCTTGAACAAATCCAGTTTCTCGACCCCGGATTCGATGCGCTCCGGCCAGGCCAGTGCATGGGCAATCGGCGTGCGCATGTCGGGGTTGCCCATTTGCGCCAGCACCGAGCCGTCGTTGTATTCGACCATTGAATGAATCACGCTTTGCGGGTGCACCACTACCTGAATCCTGTCCGGCGCCGCATCAAACAACCAGCGCGCCTCAATCACTTCCAGTCCCTTGTTCATCATAGTGGCGGAATCGACCGAAATTTTCCGGCCCATGTCCCAGTTCGGATGCGCCACCGCCTGCTCCGGCGTTACATTCGACAATTCCTGCAACGAAGTGTTCAAAAACGGGCCACCCGAAGCCGTCAGCAGGATGCGTGTCACGCCGACTGTTTCCAGCCCGTCAGCGTAGTCAGACGGCATGCACTGGAAAATGGCGTTGTGCTCGCTGTCGATCGGCAGGATGCGCGCCTGGTGTTTTTTGGCTTCACTAATAAACAGATGCCCGGCCAGTACCAGCGCTTCCTTGTTGGCCAGCAGCAGTTGCTTGCCGGCGCGCACCGCCGCCAGCGCCGGCAGCAAACCGGCGGCGCCAACAATGGCCGCCATGACCGCGTCCACTTCCTCAAGTGCCGCGACCTGTTCCAGACCGCGTGCACCTGCAAGGACCTCCGGTTTGTCAGCCTGGCCTGCAAAGCGCTGCCGTAACCGGGAGGCAGCCTGCTCGTTCGCCATGACCGCATAGGACGGATGAAATTGCAGACACTGCTGATACAAGACATCCACATCACTGTTGGCAGTCAATGCGACAATACGATAGCGGTCTGGATGGCGAGCGCAGACATCCAGCGTGCTGACGCCGATGGATCCGGTGGAACCTAGCACGGTCAGCTTTTTCATCTAACGCTATCCCGTAACAGTTGGACACCTAGCAAGAACACCGGCGCGGCGGCAATCAGGCTGTCGATTCGATCCAGGATGCCGCCATGACCGGGCAACAGGTTGCTGCTGTCCTTGACGCCGCGTTGGCGCTTGATCAGGCTTTCATACAGGTCACCGCCAATCGAAACCAGCGTGACCGCTACGCAAAGCAACAGCAGTAAAATATACCGCTGATCGGCAAACACGCTGTGTTGCTGCAGCAGCCAGGCAAACAATGCCGCTCCCAGCAAAGCGCCAAACACACCCTCCCAGGTCTTGCCGGGGCTGACCATCGGCGCCAGTTTATGCTTGCCGAAGGCACGGCCACTGAAATAGGCGCCGCTATCGGCGAGCCAGATCAACAGCAATACGGCCAGCACCAGTTGCGGACCGTTCTGTTCAAATTCATGTAATGTGACAATCGATACCCAGGCCATCGGCAGCAACGCGAGACCGGTTATCAAGGCGGGTATGGACTTTGTCTCAAGCATTTTGATCGGTTTGCGACGCAGCAACAGCATCAGTGTCAGCAGCACCCAATAGACGCTGACGAGCTGGAGTATCTGCGGCTCGGCAAGCATTTCACGATATATCCAGCCCAGCGCCAGCAGTACCACGGTCAAGCCCACAAACACAGACTGCATGATGGTCTGCAGGCCGGCCAGCATGGCCCACTCGCGCGCCGCCAGCAAAATCACCAGAGCCAGCACGGCAGCTACCAGTGGCGTACTGCCGGCAAGAATCAGCCAGATGACCAGTGGCGCCAGGATGATGGCGGTCAGCACGCGCTGTTTAAGCATGCTCGTCCGCCTGTGGTTGCTCGACCTGCTCTCCGGTTTTGCCAAAGCGCCGTTGGCGTCCGGCAAAATCACTCAATGCCGCATAATATTCGGTCTTATTGAAATCCGGCCATAAGGTGGGTGTGAAATACAGCTCGGCGTAGGCCGCCTGCCACAGTATGAAATTGCTGATGCGCAAATCACCGCCGGTGCGTATAAACAGGTCCACATCCGGCAAGTCAGAAAACGACAGGCTGCTGGCGATCAACTGTTCATTGATATCGTCCGCCTCTAGTTGTCCTTGCTGTACCTGTAACGCCAGCTGTCGGGCAGACTGGGCGATGTCCCAGCGGCCACCGTAATTGGCAGCGATCTGTAGTACCAGGCCATCGTTATCACGGGTAGCGTCCTCGGCCTTCACAATCTGCTTTTGCAACTTGTCGCTGAAAGCACTGATGTCACCGATCACTCGCAATCGTACATTGTTTTTATTGAGTTTTTTGACTTCCTTGTTGAGCGCAACCATGAACAGGTCCATGAGCAGACTGACTTCCTTTTGCGGCCGTTGCCAGTTTTCACTGCTGAAAGCAAACAGGGTCAACACTTCGACGCCAAGTTGCGCCGACAATTCCACTGTGGAACGCACCGATTTGACACCGGCCTGATGACCCGCGTGGCGCGGTTTGGAACGGTTTTGCGCCCAGCGGCCATTGCCATCCATGACAATCGCCACGTGTCTGGGGAGTACCGCCGGTATAGCGAAATCGCTGTTGGAGTCTGTCATGTCAGGGCTCTGTCTTGGCAACAGGCCCTAGAACGACATCAGGTCTTCTTCTTTTTTCTTCAGGACTTCGTCGATTTCCTTGACGTGCTGATCGGTCAGTTTCTGGATGATTTCCTGGCCGCGGTGCTCATCATCTTCCGAAATCAGTTTTTCTTTGACCAGGTCCTTCAGGTCATTATTAGCGTCGCGACGGATATTACGTACTGCGATACGGGCGTTTTCTGCTTCGGCGCGCACGATTTTGGTCATCGCCTTACGGCGTTCTTCGGTCAACGGTGGCATCGGTACACGGATCACGGTGCCTGCGGTATTGGGATTGAGGCCGAGATCCGACTCCATGATGGCTTTTTCCACCGCAGACACCATGTTCTGCTCCCAGGGCTGTACCATCAGCGTACGACTGTCTTCGACACTGACGTTGGCGACCTGTTTCAGTGGCGTGTCCGAGCCATAGTACGAGACAGTCAAATGATCCAGTAGACTCGGGTGCGGACGTCCGGTCCTGAGCTTGGCGAATTCATTCTGCAATGCGACCACACTCTTGCCCATGCGCTCGGCCGCATCCGTTTTAATATCATCAATCATCTGTTATGCCTCTACCTCAACAGCTTGTCCCACCAGGGTGCCAATCGATTCGCCGCAAACCAGCTTCATCAGGGCGCCCTCGTTAAATATATTGACCACTCTCAGCTTGATGTCGTTGTCACGGCACAGCACGATGGCTGTGGCATCCATGACGCCGAGATTTTCCGATAATACCCTGTCATAACTCAAAGATGAATAAAGCTTGGCGGACGGATCCTTGACCGGGTCAGCGGTGAACACGCCGTCCACCTTGGTGGCCTTGACCAGCAGATCCACATTGAGCTCAACCGCACGCAAACTGGCGGCCGAATCGGTCGTGAAAAACGGATTGCCGGTGCCTGCTGCAAGAATCACCACGCGGCCTTTTTCCAGATGACGCACGGCGCGACGCTGGATGTAGTCTTCGCATACCTGATTGATGCGCAACGCCGACATGACACGCGCGTAACAGCCAATGCTTTCCAGGGCATCCTGCATCGCCAGTGAATTCATGACCGTTGCCAGCATGCCCATGTGATCGCCGGCAACGCGGTTCATACCTGCTTCGGCCAAACCGGCGCCGCGAAAAATATTGCCGCCGCCAATGACGATGGCGACCTGCACGCCCAACGCTGTGATGTCCCGGATTTCCCGGGCCAGGCGCTGTATGACTTTCGGCTCGATACCGTAATCACCATCGCCCATCAGGGCTTCACCACTTAATTTAAGCAAAACGCGTTTAAACACGGGTTCGGGCATGTTGTCTTATTCCTCGTTGCTGATCGTTGAATGGTTCACATAAACAAATGCCGCCTTGCGGCGGCATTTGCGTTTTAGCCTTTGACCTGCGCCATCACCTCGGCAGCAAAGTCTTCCTGTTTCTTCTCGATGCCTTCGCCAACTTCGAAACGACTGAAGGCATTGACAGAAGCATTGGCGGACTTGAGCAATTTGCCAACCGTCTGGTCCGGGTCCTTGACAAAGGCCTGACCAACCAGGGTGATTTCAGCCAGGTATTTTTTCATGCGGCCGGTCACCATCTTCTCGATGATGTCATCCGGTTTGCCGCTTTCCTTGGCCTGGGCAACAAAAATTTCACGCTCCTTGTCCATGGCTTCCTGTGGCACCTGGTCTTCAGAGACACACATCGGACTGGTCGCCGCAATGTGCATGGCAATGTCCCTGCCAAGTTCCTCGTCGTCGCCTTCCAGATCCACCATGACACCAATCTTGACGCCGTGGCGGTAGCTCGCAATGCTGCCCTTAGCCGACATGCGGATAAACCGGCGCACATTCATGTTTTCACCGATCTTGGAAACCAGCGCCTGGCGCGCCTGTTCGATGGTGGTGTCCTCGCCTTCGTGCAGCGGCTGAGCCAGCAGTGCATCAACATCGGCCACATCGGTATTCAGGGCGCGCTCGGCAACTGCATCGGCAAATGTGGAGAAGTTATCGTCCTTGGCGACAAAATCGGTTTCACAGTTGACTTCTACCATGACGGCGGTTTTGCGATCGTCGGAATGCTTGATCACAATCAGGCCTTCAGCAGCGGTGCGCCCGGCTTTCTTCTCGGCCTTGGCCGCGCCGGATTTGCGCATTAGCTCAATTGCAGCTTCGATGTCACCATCGGTTTCCGTCAGCGCTTTTTTGCATTCCATCATGCCGGCGCCAGTGCGCTCGCGCAGTTCCTTTACCAGGGAGGCAGTAATTGCCATAGGTCTAACCTCAATTTGTTTTCCAGAATTCTAAGAAAAAAGAGAACCCGGCAATACGGGTTCTCTTTAAAATAACTAACCAGACTATCCTGCTAAATCAGGCTTGGCTCTGGTCGGACTCCTCGACAGCGCCACTGGCAACCTGGGCGGCAGTCGCCTTGCCTTCCAGCACGGCGGCGGATGCGCCCATGACGTACAGCTGTACGGCACGGATGGCGTCATCATTGCCCGGGATGACATAGTCGATGTCGTCCGGATTGTTATTGGTATCGACCACGCCAATGACCGGGATACCCAGTTTCTTGGCTTCGGCGATCGCGATTTTCTCGTGACCGACATCGATGACAAACAGGGCGTCCGGCAGGCCGTTCATGTTCTTGATGCCGCCAAGACTGCGGCTGAGTTTTTCCATTTCACGTTTCAGGCCAAGTGCTTCTTTCTTGCTGAAACGGGTGTCCATGGAACCGTCTTCAGTCATCGCCTCGAGATCCTTGAGACGTTTGATGGACTGTTTAATGGTCTTGAAATTGGTCAGCATACCGCCCAGCCAGCGATGGTTGACATAAGGCATGTTGCAACGTTCGGCTTCCTCGCGAATGGTTTCACGCGCGGAACGCTTGGTGCCGACAAACATGATCTTGCCACCATTGGAAGCCAGCTTGCCAATGAAATTCATGGCGTCATTGTAAAGTGGCAGGGTTTTTTCAAGATTGACAATGTGAATTTTGTTACGATGGCCAAAGATGAACTGAGACATCTTGGGATTCCAGTAACGGGTCTGGTGACCGAAATGTACGCCGGCTTCAAGCATCTGGCGCATTGAGACTGCACTCATTGGTTTACTCCAAATTTACAGGGTTAGTCGTCCATGTATCCTGATAAGCAACCGCCGGACCAAGCCGGAGGCACCCTACTTATGCATGTCGATACATGTGTGAAATTTCCCGGGAAATACCTTTATTTCCGGGGCTGATTAACGCATTGCGATAACAGGCGGCGTTTTATAACATAGCGAGCTTGTTGCCACAATCTCTTTAACCCGGATTCTGCCCTGAACAACGGCCGGAACGGCGCCTGCGGGAAACCGAATCATGAGTGTCATTATCAAGACAGCCGAAGACATCGAGAAAATGCGCATTGCCGGCCGGCTTGCCGCAGAAGTGCTTGAAATGATTGAAGAACATGTCAATCCCGGGGTCACCACGGATGAACTCGACCGGATTTGCCACGACTACATCGTCAATGAACAGCAGGCCATACCGGCGCCGCTGAACTATCGCGGTTTTCCCAAATCCATCTGCACCTCGGTCAACCAGCAGGTCTGTCACGGCATACCCAGCGACAAAAAACTCAAGAAAGGCGATATCGTCAACATCGACATCACCGTGATCAAGGACGGCTTTCACGGCGATACCAGCAAGATGTTCTTTGTCGGCGAGCCGTCGGCACCCGCAAAACGACTGGTTTCGGTGACACGTGAAGCCATGTTTGTCGGCATCAATCTGGTCAAACCCGGCATTCACCTCGGCGATATCGGCCACAACATCCAGAAGTATGTCGAGGCCAACCACTATTCGGTGGTGCGCGAATACTGCGGCCATGGCATCGGCCGCGGCTTCCATGAAGACCCCCAGGTGCTGCACTATGGCAACGCCGGCACCGGCATCCAGTTGCAGCCGGGCATGTGCTTCACCATCGAGCCCATGGTCAACACCGGCAAACGCCACGTCAAGCTGCTGGGCGACAACTGGACGGTCGTCACCCGCGATCGCAGCCTGTCAGCGCAATGGGAGCACACCATTCTGGTCACGCCGACCGGCCATGAGATTCTGACCTTGCGCAACGAAGAAAAAGCCGAACTCGGCCTGTCGGCCTGATTCACGCACCCATGACCGAACCGGAATTGCTGTCGGAGGAGCGTTTCCGCAAGGACCTGCAAGACAGTCTGGCGCGTGAAAAGTCCAGCATCGCCGCTTTCAAAAAGCTGATAGCCGCCTTCCAGACGACCCTGTACGAGCAATTCGACCAGGGTGCGGATGTGGTTAAACTGGTGCATGCCAGGGCGCTTTTTCACGATGTCATCCTGCAACACGCTTGGCAGCAGTTCATGCCGGAGGAACTCAACGCCTGCCTGCTTGCGGTAGGCGGCTACGGTCGCGGCGAACTACACCCGGCGTCCGACATCGACCTGATGATCCTGTTGGCCGAAACCGAGGACGACAGCACCAAAGCCGCACTGGAAAGCCTGCTGATGTTCCTGTGGGACATCGGCCTGGAAGTCGGCCACAGTGTGCGCACGCTGGAAGAATGCGTGCGCGAGGCCGACGCCGACATCACCGTTGCCACCAACATCATGGAAGCACGCCTGTTGAGCGGTTCCAGTGAGTTGTTTACCGCCATGCAACAACAGACCGGACCGGAGCATATCTGGCCGAGCGACAAATTCTTTGCCGCCAAGCTGGCGGAGCAGCAGTCCCGTCACAGCAAGTTCGATGACTCGGCCTACAACCTCGAACCGAACATCAAAACCAATCCGGGCGGCCTGCGCGACATCCAGATGATCGGCTGGGTCGCCAAACGCTATTTCGGCGCCACCCGGCTGTCCGACCTGGTCAAACACAATTTTCTCACCGAAGACGAATACCGCACGCTGAAGCAATGCGAGAAGCTTTTATGGCGCATCCGTTTTGCGCTGCACCGGCTGACCAACCGCCATGAAGACCGCTTGCTGTTTGATCACCAGCGCAAACTCGCCCGCGAGTTCGGTTACGACAACCCCGAAGGCAATCAGGCCATTGAAGCCTTCATGCAGCACTATTACCGCACCGTCATCGAACTCAACCAGCTCAATGAAATGCTGCTGCAGCTGTTTCGCGAAGCCATCGTGCTGGCACATGAAGATCACACACCGGTGCCGATCAACCCACGTTTCCATAGCGTCAATGACTATCTGGAAGTGACCCACACCCAGGTATTCATCCAGTACCCGCTGGCCATGTTGGAACTGTTCACCATCATGGCGCAGGTCGAGGGGCTGCGTGGAGTACGCGCTTCCACCATCCGGCTGATCCGGGAGCATCGCCACCTGATTGACCGCAATTTTCGCCGCGACAGAAAAGCGCATGAACTGTTTCTCAGTCTGTTTCGCAACCAGCACGGTCTGACGCACGAGCTGCGGCGCATGAATCGCTATGGCGTGCTGGCGCGTTATATCCCCGAATTCGACAACGTCGTCGGCCGCATGCAGTACGACCTGTTCCACGTATATACAGTCGACGAGCACAGCCTGTTTGTGGTGCGTAACCTGCGCCGTTTCACCATTCCCGAACATCACGACGAATTCCCGCTGTGCAGCGACATCATCAGTTCTTTGTCGTTGCCGGAAACCGTGTATATTGCTGCCCTGTTTCACGACATCGCCAAGGGCCGCGACGGCGATCACGCCGAGCTCGGCGCCATCGACGCGGAAAACTTCTGCAAGCGGCACCGCATGTCCAGTTACGAGACCAACCTGATCAGCTGGCTGGTGCGCAATCACCTGTTGATGTCGATGACGGCACAGCGCAAGGATATCGATGATCCCGACGTGGTGCAGGAGTTTGCCCAGCAGGTCGCCGATGCCTCGCGCCTGGATTGTCTCTACCTGCTGACCGTGGCCGATTCACGCGCCACTAACCCCGATCGCTGGAACGACTTCAAGGATTCGTTACTGAAACAGCTCTACAGCAGCACACGCAAGGCATTGATCCGCGGCCTCGACAACCCGCAGGATCATAATGAAGTGATCCAGCTCAAGCAGGAATACGCGTCGAAGAAACTGCGCGACATGGGCTACTCAACCGAGGACATTCATCGCCTGTGGATGACCTTGTCGGTCGAATATTTTGTGCATGCCTCGCCCGACGAAATCATCTGGCAGAGCCGTATCGTGCTGGACGCCCAGGCCGTCGAAAAACCGGTCATCAAAATACGCCGCCAGACCAACCGTGGTGGCACCGAGATTTTTGTCTGCACCGAAGACCGCGAAAACGTGTTTGCCATCACCTCCATCCTGCTGGCGCAGCAAGGACTCAAGGTTTTGAGTGCGCGCATCCAGAGTTCGGGCAACAGCTGCACCATGAACAGCTTCATCGTGCACGAGCAGGACGATAGTTACATTGAAACCGACACCCGCATCCGTGAGATCACCGAATGCCTGAGTTACGGCTTGCGCCACCCGGAAAGCGTCAGCAGCAGTATTCGCACTCATGTGACACGCCAGATCAAACACTTTACCAAACCACCGGAGTTGTTCTTTTCCCAGGACCACACCCATCATCTGACGCGCATGCGATTGATTGCCACCGACAAACCCGGCCTGCTCGCCGATATGGGCCAGGTGTTCATCAAGCACGGCATCAAGATTCATTCGGCCAAGATTTCCACCATTGGCGCCGATGTCGAGGACATTTTCATGATCAGCGACAAGCAGGATCTGCCGATCACCGACGAAGCCCTGTTGCAGAATCTGGAAAGCCAGATCATTCAACGTTTATCCTGATACGCCTGCAAGCAATAGGCGGTCATGGCTTTTCAATCAAATGGCAGAGCAGTTAAAATAATGTTTTTCCAGAAGCCGCTCTCCACTGAGAGAAAGCCTATGCCACAGCCGGAGTCACGGTTTCCAGCAATACGAAATTCATGAATAGCGATCTGCAAAAACTCCAGTCCTACCCGTTTGAAAAGCTCGCCAGGCTGAAGGCCGGCGTGATGCCAGCGGCAAACAAGACGCCGGTCTTCCTGTCCATCGGCGAGCCCAAACACGCCACGCCGGCGCTGATCAGTGACAGCATCCGCGACAACCTGCAGGCCTTGTCGATTTATCCGACCACCAAAGGGCTACCGCAGTTGCGTGAAACCATACGGGAATGGCTATTGGCACGCTATGGCTTGCCGGAAGACAGTCTGGACGCCGAACAGCACATCCTGCCGGTCAATGGCACACGCGAAGCCTTGTTCGCTTTTGCCCAGGCCGTCATCGACCGCAGTGATTCCGATGCGGCCGTATTAATGCCCAATCCGTTTTATCAGATCTATGAAGGTGCGGCGCTGCTGGCCGGCGCCACACCGGTTTTCATGGACTGTACGGCGGAAAATAACTATGTGCCGGATTTTGATGCGGTTGATGCCGCCACCTGGCGAGCCTGTCAGCTGATCTATATCTGCTCGCCGGGCAACCCGACCGGGGCAGTCATCGAGCAGGCACAGTTGCAGCAACTCATCGCCTTGTCGGATGAGTACGATTTCATCATCGCTTCGGATGAATGTTATTCGGAAATCTATTTTGATGAAGCGCAGCCACCGGTCGGCCTGTTACAGGCCGCTGCTGCCATGGGCCGCACGGATTATAAAAATTGCGTCGTGTTTCACAGCCTGTCGAAACGCTCCAACGCGCCGGGGTTACGCTCGGGATTTGTTGCTGGTGATGCCGATGTGCTCGAGCAATTTCTGCGCTATCGCACTTATCACGGCTGCGCCATGCCGCTGCAACACCAGTATGCCAGCATGGCCGCCTGGTCGGACGAACAGCATGTGCGCGAAAATCGCCAGTTATATCAGCAGAAGTTTGCTGCGGTACTGTCCATCCTTGAACCGGTTTTGCCGGTCCAGCAGCCACAAGCGGGATTTTATTTGTGGCCACAGACACCGGTCGGTGATGAAAAATTCGCAAAACAGTTGTTTATGCAGGAAAATATCACGCTTTTACCGGGCAGTTACCTGTCGCGTGACAACCACGGCCGCAATCCCGGCAGCAACCACGTGCGCATGGCGCTGGTGGCGTCGCTGGACGAGTGCGTCGAGGCCGCGAAAAGAATCCGGCATTTTTGTACATCCCTTTGATTAACGTATTTGCATGACGCCAGCCTGGGCGTCCACAGCAGGAGAAACTCATGAGCGATATCCAGTCTACGATCACCGAAGCCTTCGACAACCTGGCGGACATCACACCGCGCAATGTCGACACCATCACCAAGGATGCGGTGATGACCGCCATCGACCAGCTCGACCGTGGTGAAATCCGGGTAGCGGAAAAAAAGGACGGTGACTGGGTCGTCAATGACTGGGTCAAGAAAGCCGTGTTGCTGTCGTTCCGCATCGAGGACAACGCCTTCATCAAAGGTGGCTTCACCAATTACTATGACAAGGTGCCGTCAAAGTACGCCGATTACAACTCACGTGAATTCCGTGACGGCGGCGTGCGCGTGGTGCCGCCGGCCACCGCGCGCAAGGGTTCCTACATCGCGCCGAGCTGCGTGTTGATGCCCTCCTATGTCAACATTGGCGCCTATGTTGATTCCGGCACCATGGTCGATACCTGGGCGACAGTCGGTTCCTGCGCACAGATTGGCAAGAACGTGCACCTGTCCGGCGGCGTCGGCATCGGTGGCGTGCTTGAACCTTTGCAGGCCGCACCGACCATCATTGAGGACAACTGCTTCATCGGTGCGCGTTCGGAAGTGGTTGAAGGCGTAATCGTCGAGGAAGGCTCAGTGATATCCATGGGCGTCTACATCGGCCAGTCGACCCGCATTTACAACCGCATGACCGATGAAATCACCTACGGTCGTGTGCCGGCCGGCTCGGTGGTGGTGTCTGGCAATCTGCCGTCCAAGGATGGCAAATACAGCCTGTATTGCGCCGTGATCGTCAAACAGGTGGACGAAAAAACCCGCGGCAAGGTCGGCATCAACGAACTGTTGCGCGATATCTGATGTGAAACCGCCACGGCTGTGGAAGCCGTGGCGACCTTGTGTCAAACACTCAACGATTCAATCAGGCGATCCAGGTCGGCCTGGGTGTCGATGCCGTGGCCCGGTGGTGTCTGGGCGCGGCTGACGTGGATCTTGCGCCCGCTGGACAACACCCGCAGTTGCTCGAGCGATTCGACCAGCTCCAGTTTTGACGGCTCCCAGTTAATGTATTCACGCAGGAAGCCGGCACGATAGGCATACAGGCCGATGTGGCGGGCAAACGGTGACAGATCCGACAAACGGGTTTCGCCGTCAGCCAGTTCATCGCGATGCCAGGGAATCGGGGCACGACTGAAATACAGCGCATAACCGGCCTCGTCGGTCACCACCTTGACGACATTCGGATCAAACACATCGTGCTGGCGATCAATCGCCACACTCAAGGTAGTGATCACTGCATCGCGGTGAGATTCCATGTCATCGGCCACCTGATTGATGAGTTCGGCCGGCATCTCCGGTTCATCGCCCTGCAGATTGACGACGATGTCCTCATCCTGCCAACCGTAGGTGTTGACCACCTCGGCCAGGCGATCGGTGCCGCTCTGGTGCTCTGTCGATGTCATGCAGACCTGGCCGCCGAAGCTTTCCACGGCAGTGGCAATGCGCTGATCATCGGTTGCGACAATCACCTCGCTGGCGTCGCTTTGCAGCGCGCGCTCATAAACATGCTGGATCATCGGCTTGCCGATGATATCGAGCAAGGGTTTGCCCGGTAGGCGCGACGATGCATAACGTGATGGGATCACCACGCGGAACTTTGTCATACAGTGACTTCTTCGTCCGCCGGTAACTCGCGCGCCTCTTCCTTGAGCATGACCGGGATGTCGTCTCGAATCGGAAATGCCAGCCGGTCCACCTTGCAAATCAATTCCTGGGCTGATTTGTCATAAGCCAGTTTGCCCTTGCAGATCGGGCAGACCAGAATATCAAGCAGTTTCTTGTCCATGTTCAAGTTCCTCCAGAAGATCAAAAAAACCCTGCACAAAACGCGCATCGGGCTGGGCGCTGATTTGCAGATACCAGTAACCTGCATCCACCAGGCGGCAACATTTGACCGCGTCCTTCTCGGTCATGATCACTGGCAAATCATCGTTGAACAACAAATCCTTTTTGCGAAATTTATGGTGATCCGCGAAGCGATGCTCGATGACTTTCAGGCCACTGTTGCGCAACATGGTGAAAAAGCGTTCCGGATGGCCGATGCCTGCGACTGCGTGCACCTGTTGTCCGGCAAACGAACCCAGGTCGAGTGATTCGTTCGAATCCATCGAAAACACATCGCCGCGACGCAAGCGCATGCTGCACTCACCCGGTGACGGTTCGCCATTGATGATCACCATATCGACCGTCTCCAGCCGTGATTGCCCTTCACGCAGTGGCCCTGCCGGCAATAAAAAACCGTTACCGAAACGCCGGCGGCCATCGACCACCGCAATCTCGATGTCCCGTCCCAGAGCATAGTGCTGCAGGCCGTCATCGGAAAGCAAGATATTGCAATCCGAGGTTGCCAGCAACTGCTTGCCGGCCTCGTAACGATCCGGCCCGACCGCCATCGGACAACCAGTGCGGCGCGCCAGCAAAATGGCTTCATCACCAACCACCACGGTGTCGCTGTCGGCCCGGACCTGCTGTGGCCATTGGCTGGCGCGGCCACCATAACCGCGCGACACAATGCCGGGCCGGTAACCCTTGGCCTTGAGGTATTTCGCCAGCCATACCACCAGCGGTGTCTTGCCACTGCCGCCGGCTGTGATATTACCGACCACGACGACCGGCACTTCCAAATGGCGGATTTTCAGGGTGCCGCTGCGATACAGCAGCAGCCGCACCAGCGACAACAGCAGGAACACTGCGGAAAACGGCAGCAGCAGGTAAGCAAAAATTGATTTCCCATACCAGAGATGATCAATCAGTTTCACAATCAATCGGCATCTCTGATCTGCTTGGTCGCGAACGACATCTGGGTCAGGCCGAGACGGCTGGCGACATCCAGCACCTGTATCACCGACTGATGTGGCGACTGGCCATCGGCTGAAATAATCACCGGCAGGTCGGTTTTACCTGCGGTGATTTTGACCAGGACTTTATTCAGCGTGTCCGCATCAGAGTTGAGCAGTTCTTCGTCATTGACAAAATAATTGCCCTTGGCGTCGATGCCGATTTCAATGCTGTCCGGAATCTGCTCGGTTTGCTGGGAGGACTCGGCTTCCGGCAGGCGAATCTGGATTTGCGATTTTTTGTCGAAGGTGGTCGACACCATGAAAAAGATCAGCAGCAGGAACACCACGTCAATCAGCGGCGTCAGATTGATCTCCACCGATTTGGCCTGGTCGGAGCGGCGAAATTTCATCAGCCCATGACCTCACGGTCGCCGTGCATGACTTCAACCATTTTCAGCGATTCCTCTTCCATGCCAATCACCAGCATGTTGACGCGGCCGGACAGGTAACGATGGAAAATCAGCGTCGGAATGGCGACCGACAAACCGGCGGCTGTCGTGATCAGCGCCTCGGAAATGCCACCGGCCAGAACGCCCGGATCACCGACGCCGGCCGTGGTGATGGCGGTAAACACCTTGATCATGCCGATGACCGTACCGAGCAGGCCAAGCAGCGGTGTAATCGCGGCAATGGTGCCGAGGGTATTCAGATAGCGTTCCAGTTCGTGGATGACCTGATGACCAACCTCCTCGATTGCCTGCTTCATGACATCGCGCGGATGATGTCGATTGACCAGGCCGGCGGCCAGCACACGGCCGAGTGGCGAACCTTCCTTGATCGCGGCGATGTGTGCATTGGTCAACTGGTTATTGCGATGCAGATTCCACACCTGGGCGACCAGGTTTTTCGGCAGCACCCGTTTTTGCCGATAGGCCCAGACTCTTTCAAGGATGATGCCCAGTGACAATACCGAGCATGCGATGATTGGCAACATCAGCCAACCACCTGCTTTTACCAGTTCAAACACAGCGAATCTCCGTCGGAAACATCAATTGGAAGTGACATGCCATCAAATTCTGGAATTATATTTTTCTTATAATACAAATGCCATTTAAACCAGCATCTTAGCACTTCAGTAGCGCTGCTTTCTACACAATTGATGCCACGATTCACAAACCGCTTCTGGGCCAGTACCAATAGTGCAGCGCATCTGTCCTGTAGCGGTAAATTCGCTCAACCTTTCCCTGTGCGTCAAGACTCAATTCCACTGCACCGTGCAGCGCCGTATCGTAAAAAACGGCGTTATCCTGCAACCAGGTCTGCACCACTTCGGCTCGCGGAAAATCATAACGGTTGAGATAGCCGCTGGAGTTGAGCACGTAATCGGCACCGACTGCGCGAACAAACTCCGGGCTTGAGGAAGTCAGGCTACCGTGATGTGGCACGACGACAATCTGTGACTTCAGCTTGTCCGGTATTTTGCTGACCAGTTGCTGCTCGATACTTTTTTCGATATCACCGGTCAACAAAATATGGGTGTCGCCATGGCGGATGCGCAAGACACAGGACGCATTATTGCCCTGATGGGAATGCCCTTCCCTGGGGCTGAGCATCTCAAACTCGGTAATATTCCACCGCCATTGAAGTCCGGCGACACAAGGTCGGGCTGGCAGGCCTGGCTCAAGCCTCTCACCACTGAGCACTTCAGAAACCTGGAATTCATCCAGCAGACTCCCGACGTGACCGGCATGGTCACTGTCCGCATGGCTGATGATCAGTGTGTCGATAGCCGTGATGCCTCTTGCTTTCAGCGCTGGCACTACCAGGCTGCGGGTAGCATCATAGCCACTGCCATAGGCCGGGCCGAGATCGTATAGCAGCACACGTCGACCGGTTTGCAGCAGCACACTCAACCCCTGCCCGACGTCCAGTACGACCATGGATAAGGCATTATGCGGATGATTGTGTTGCGGCAGGAACACCAGTGATCCAAGTAGCAAACCGGGCCACCGGCCTGGCAAACCGGCTGGCAGGATGAGCAACAAAACCGCCGCCAACAGCAGTAACAGATTCAGCGCTGGCAAATTACCTGTATCGAGGCTTATAGATGGTTGTTGCGCCAACTCAGAAAGCAGCTCCAGCAGCCATTGCATAGCGGCCAGATGCAGGTTCATCAGCCATGCGCACCAGACACAATCAATTTGCACCAGCATCCCCAGCAACAGCGTTGCCGGCACCACCCAAAAGGCAAAAACAGGCACCAGTAACAGATTGATTAAAGGTGCAAGCAGGGAAAACTGGCCAAACCAGAAAATCAAAATCGGCAGCAATAACAAGGAGATGCCAATCTGGGTTTTGCCGGCAGCAAGCCAGACCGACATGCGCAATCGCCCGGACAACACAAGGGCAATGGCGGCAACGGCCACAAACGACAGCCAGAAGCCTGCGGCCAATACCGCCAGGGGATCCAGCAGCAACACCAGCACTAGTGCCAGCGGCAGGTGCCGGTTGGGCTGGATCGGTTGTTTCAGCAATACCGCACCAAGCACCACCGTCAGCATAATCAGCGCACGTTGCGTCGGCACAGCAAATCCGGCCAGTGCGGCATAAGCCGTTGCTGCCAGCAAGGCGCTTGCCGCCTGCCAGCGTGGCGCTGGCAGCAGCAGGCACAGGTGCGCCGAGCGCGACCAGAAAAACCCCGACACCGCATAAACCAGGCCGGCAATAAATCCGATGTGCAGGCCGGAAATCGCAATCAGATGATTGGTACCCGTAGCCCGAAAAGCCTGCCAGTATTCCGGACTAATCGCCGACTTGTCTCCAACCAGCAGCGCGCGGCTTAATGCTGCCGCCACGGCATGATCGGAAAACTCGGCCAAGCGATCGCTGAGCTGCTGACGCAAGCTGTTGATGTCGCTGTACCAGACCGCATCGGTGGTTTTTTGGTTGTCGTCATGCTCCAGCACGTAACCCTTGGCGTGAATGCCCTGCTGGAACAACCAGGTTTCATAATTGAAACGGCCTGGATTGTGGTGTCCAGTAGGCGGCTTGAACCTGACGTGCAAAGTCCAGCCTTGTCCCGCTTTGAGGATCTCGGCGTTACGATACCAGCCCAGTCGCACCAACTGTGGCATACTGACTTCGGTACTATCCTGCAGTGCACGCGCGATCCTGAAATTGAAACGCCAGCCTTGCCCCTGAAGCTTTGGTATGTCTGCGATTTTTCCTTCGATGCGGATTTCCTGGCTGACCAGCTCGGCCGGCAATCGCTGTGCCAGAGCAAACTGAGCCATGACCAGACTCCAGCAAAACCCGCTTAACAAAACTGTAAGATAAATGCCGTATGTTGTGCCGCGGCCCAGCCAGGCCGATAGTGGCACTAACAGCAACCAGTAAACCGCCGGTAGTGCCGGTAAATGTTGAAACAACAACACACCGGCAACAAAAAAGAGAGTTTTCGACCACATGGTTCCTTCCCTGGAACGGATGCTGAAAAATAGCTCTATACTATGAGCCGGAGTTGATAATATATCCCGTCACGCATGCCAAAGAAATTTTTCAGGAAATTCACGCCCGATCACGAAGCCATCCGCAATCACAAACACATGCGGATTTTCGGGCGTTTTTTGCTCGACCCGAACCTGTGGCACTTGAACCGGCGCTCGGTATCCGGCGCCTTTGCTGTCGGTCTGTTCTGGGCCATGATCCCGATACCGTTGCAAATGCTGGCGGCTGCGGCCACGGCCATCGGCGTGCGCGTCAATCTGCCGATTTCAGTGGCGCTGGTGTGGCTGACCAACCCGCTGACCATGCCGCCGATTTTCTATTTCAATTATCTGCTCGGCGCCTGGCTGTTGAACAAACCGGAAAACACCGAAGAATTTCACCCGACGATGGAATGGTTGATGCACAGCATGGAAGATATCTGGCAACCACTGTACTTTGGCAGCCTGGTTACCGGCCTGGCGCTGGCCTTGGCAGGCTATGTTCTGATTCGCCTGTCCTGGCGCCTGCACATTATTTCACGTCTCAAGAACCGTCGCGCCGCTATTCGCCAGCAACAGCAATAAGCTTACAGCTCAGGCATCGCTGCGATCTTGCAGCACACCATCCTGCAGATGAAAAACCCGCTGCATCTGTGCAGCGATCGACGTATCGTGCGTCACGATCACCAGGCTGGTGCCCTGTTCACGGTTGAGTTGCAGCATCAGGGAAAAAATCTCACTGGCGGTTTTGCTGTCGAGATTGCCGGTGGGTTCGTCGGCCAGCACACAGGACGGGCGGGTAACCAGCGCCCGCGCAATGGCGGCACGCTGGCGTTCGCCACCGGAGAGTTCCGCAGGCTTGTGTTGAACACGATGCGCCAGGCCGACATGCTCAAGCATTTGCGCCGCCTCCTGCTTCGCGTCGTGTGGCCTGACACCACGAATCAGTAGCGGCATGGCGACATTTTCCAGTGCCGTGAATTCCGGTAACAGGTGATGAAACTGGTACACAAAGCCAAGGTACAAATTGCGCAACTGCGCGCGCTTGGTGTGCGACAGGCGGGTGATGTCCTGACCTTGCAGCAGCACCTTCCCTGAATTGATGTCATCCAGTGTACCAAGACATTGCAGCAAGGTGCTTTTCCCGGAGCCGGAAGCACCGACGATCGCCGTGGTGTCGCCGCGCGCAACCGCAAAATCGATCTGGCGCAGCACTTCGACACGTTGTGGTCCGTTGCTGAACTCACGGCTCAGGCCCCGACATTCGAGAATAATGTCGTTACTCATAGCGCAATGCTTCCGCCGGTTGGGTGCGTGACGCCATCCACGCCGGATAAATCGTCGCCAGCAAGCTGATACTGAATGCGGCCAGCCCGATGATGCTGACATCATTCCAGTGCAGGTCCGAGGGTAACTGGTTGATGTAATAGATATCGGGGTCAATGAACTGCACGTTGAACCAGGCTTCGATACGACTGACGATGCTTTCCAGATTCTCGGCCACCAGAACACCGCCGATAATGCCCAGCAATGTACCGATGAAACCGATGGTGACGCCCTGCACGATAAAGATGCCCATGATGGTGCGCGACGAGGCACCGAGGGTTTTGAGAATGGCAATGTCGCTTTGCTTGTCGGTCACCACCATGACCAGTGTTGAAACGATATTGAATGCGGCCACCGCCACGATCAGCAATAAAATCAACGCCATCATGCGTTTTTCGGTCTCCAATGCACTGAAGAAATTACGGTGTTGCTGGGTCCAGTCGACAATGCGATACAGCCCTTCCAGCTGCAAAGTCAGTTCCCGTGCGACGCGGCGCGCATCAAACAGGTCATGCAGCTTCAGGCGCACCCCGGTGACTGTATCGCCCATGCGCTGCAGTTTGGCGGCATCCGCCAGACGGATCAGCGCGACGCCACGGTCGTATTCCCCCATGCCGACTTCAAAAATGCCGACCACTGTAAAACGCTTCAGCCGCGGCATGACGCCAACCGGCGTGATGCTGGCTTGTGGCGTCACTACCGTGACTTTTTCACCGACACCGACGTGCAGCAGATTGGCCAGTTCACGACCGAGAATGATCTGGTACTTGGCTTTGTCGAGATCCTGCAACGCACCCTTGAGCATGTGTTCACCAACGGTGGAAACGGCAGGTTCATGTTCCGGCAAAATACCACGCACCACGGCGCCGGCGACATTATCGGCGTTGACCAGCATGGCCTGGCCTTCAATGAATGGAGCTGTGCCAACGACTTCCGGGTGTTGCTGCGCCAGCTGCACGGCTTTTTGCCAGTCTTTCATGCCACCGTTGATGGCGCGCACACTGGCGTGCGAAGCCATACCGAGAATGCGATCACGGACTTCCTTGTGAAAACCGTTCATAACAGATAACACGACAATCAATGCCAGCACGCCCAGCATGACGCCGAGCATGGAGCTGGCGGAAATGAACGAAATGAAATGATTTCGTTTCCTGGCGCGCGTATATCTGAGACCGATATAAACTTGTAAAGGCTGGAACATAGTCGCATTAAAACATAAACTTATCGTGAATTCTTAAGGTTTTTTGCCTGTTTTCGGTGAAATGCTATATTTAATTCTGAAGCGCTTCCCGGCGAACCAAAAACGAGGATGTTTACATGCTAAAAACGCTGCTTTACGCCACTCTGGCCGGCCTGATCTGTGCCTCGGTGCCTGCCTATTCCGATGTCCTGTTGCTGGATGCCATCGCCGAGGAACCGGCCAACGCCGAGTCCGGAGTACCCAGACCGACACGCGGCATGAAAATGGAAGCCGTTCGCCAACAATTCGGAGAACCCGTGAAAGAGCACCCCTGGGTTGGCGATCCACCCATCACCCGATGGGATTATGAAAACTTCAGCGTTTATTTTGAGTTCGATCTGGTGCTCGATACTGTTGTCTACCGTCAATAAAACGCCAATTTCCCCCAAACAAACGCAGTGAAAAAAACACTGTGTTTGATATAGTGTCGCCTAACCGGACCGGCTGAAACTGGATTTTAACCTCAGCCGGGCAAAACGCTTCACACAGCCTGCAACCGTACCGCCTCAGGTATGGAATTTATTGGAAAAGACATGACTGACCATCACGAACTCGTTGACACTGACCTGCAACTGGCCATGCGCTCGATAATCCAGCGCATCGCTACCGGCCCTGAATTGAGCAAGGACATCTCCCTGCAGGAAGCGCATCTGGGCATGAAAGCCATTCTGGACCGCAAGGTTGATCCGGTGCAGGCCGGTATCTTTCTGATTGCCTTACGCATGAAACGCGAAACCTGGGATGAGAACAAGGGCGTGCTCGACGCCATTCGTGAAGCCTCACACAATGTCACCGCCGACGTCGACGAAGTGCTGGACATCGCCGATCCGTACGATGGCTACAACCGTACCCTGCCTGCCTCGCCATTTCTGGCCCCGTTGCTGGCCGAATGCGGCATCCACGTGGTCACGCACAGTGTTGATGCGGTCGGCCCGAAATTCGGCGTCACTCATCGCCATGTGTTGCAGCATCTGGGCGTCAATGTCGACATGTCGCCACAGGAAGCCGCCCGTCGGCTCAGTGATGACAAAACCGGCTGGTGTTATGTCGACCAGGCGCAATACTGCCCAAAACTGCACGATCTGGTCAGTCTGCGTTCGCTGATCATCAAACGCCAGGTCATCACCACGGTGGAAGTGCTGAGCAAGCCGATTGCCGGCAAACACAAAACCCATTTTGTCACCGGCTATGTGCACAAGCCCTACCCGCCGATTTATGCGATGCTGGCGCGGCATGTCGGGTTTGACTCGGCACTGCTGATTCGCGGTGTCGAAGGCGGTGTGATTCCATCATTGCGCCAACCGGGTAAATACTTTTCCTACCAGGACAAGGGCGAGGAACAAGGCACCGATATCGATCCTTCCAACGTCGGCATCGAACAGACTGTGCGCGCCGTGCCTTTGCCCGAGGACCTGCCGAAAACCACCACCGGTGCGGATGAAATCGCCATCGCGGTGGATACCGAGGCAACCGCCGCGGCTGCAGCGGAAGTCGGCATGCAGGCGCTCAACGGCAAACAGGGACCTACCTATGACTCACTGGTTTATTCCGGGGCCCTGATTTTGAACCACCTCGGCCGCCACGCTTCACTGAAAGAAGCTGCCGATGAAATTCGCGCCGTACTCGACTCTGGCAAGGCCGCCAATCGGGTGAAATAATATGGTTGAGACGGACGCCGTTGCGATTGCCGATGAGCATGAACTGCAACCGGGACAGATGAAAAAAGTCAGCATCGCGGGCAAGGCGCTGCTGCTGGCCAATGCTGAAGGCCAATATTATCTGGTTGATGAAATGTGCAGTCACGAGGATTTCTCGTTGTACCTCGGCTGCATCAAGGGCAAGACCATAAAGTGTTCGCTACACGGCAGCTATTTTGATTTGCAATCCGGTGCAGCGCTTGAGGAGCCGGCCTGCGAAGCCATTAAAACCTATCCGGTCTATGTCAGAGATGGCAAGGTCTGGGGCGAAGCCAATCCCATATAATCACTGCTTGGCTGCCATTGGACATTGCGGCGATTTCGGCTATTTTTTGAACATAACAATCATAACAGGTTGGCTGTTGGCCACCGCATAACTGCCCGAGCAGGAAAGCTTGGCTCATCCGAATGAGATTTTACATGCACTTCAGACATTGCTTTTCCAGCGTAATTCTCATTTTGCTGTTACTGCCGTTGACGGTCCTTCAGGCTGAAGAGCAAAGCATACTGGTCGGCATCACGCCGGATATGAAAAAACTCGAGGGCAGCATCAAGGGCCAAGAGTTCACCCTGATGAGAAATCAGGATACCGAACATCACATTGACACCGCCTTTGCCCGGACTTCACGTCGATGCCCGCCGTTTTGCGTTCAGCCCATGCAGTTGGCGCCTGGCGTGGAGACCATTGGTGAGTTGGAAGTCATTGAGTACATCCGCCAGATGTCGCAGGGCAATACCTCGTTATTACTCATTGATTCACGCACACCGGATTGGGTCGCACGCGGCACCATTCCCGGCGCCATCAATATTCCATGGACCCGGCTGAATCCGTCCAGGGGCGCCGATCCAATCAGTATTGGTGAAATTCTTGTTGATGTTTTTGGCGTCAAGGAACTTGAGGGACTGTGGGACTTCAGCGATGCCAAAACACTGGTCCTGTTCTGCAACGGTGTCTGGTGCGGGCAATCGCCGAACAACATCCGCAATCTGCTGCGTTTCGGTTATCCGGCGGTCAAAATCAAATGGTATCGTGGCGGCATGCAAAGCTGGGAAATACTCGGCTTGAGCAAAAGCTATCCCGGGCAATAGTGTTGGACCAACTGCCCACTATTCATATCAGGCATGGCTCAAAGTCTCAAACCACAAATCGCGGCAACAACGGCTGCCAGAAGTCGGCTAAACTAAGATTCAATCTGCCACGTCATTTCATGGCAGTTGTTGACAAGGCTGGTCTTAAATCATCATGTTAAATATTAAACTGAGCTGCAAAGCGATTGTCATTTCTCTGGCTATGCTCCCACTGGTTTCATTGCACGCTGAAACCGGTTCCGCGGAGGCATTAGCATTTGCACAACAGGTCTATGACCGTCCAAATGGCAAAGATTCAAGTTCGCGTGTCACCATGACACTCAAGGGCAAAAACCAAAGTACCAGAGTCAGAGAGCTTTCCATTTACAGTATTGACAAAGGCAAGGGAGAGCGCTGGTCGTT
Organism: Chromatiales bacterium; assembly: GCA_050049775.1. Classification (GTDB taxonomy): domain Bacteria; phylum Pseudomonadota; class Gammaproteobacteria; order Chromatiales; family Chromatiaceae; genus JABDQZ01. The sequence goes on along the minus strand of JASFVP010000023.1, from coordinate 18,120 downwards.
GATGCGTTTTTCACTACCGACGGATATCGAAAACACTGGCCTTCTGACCAAAGACCACCCGGGCGATGACAGTGACCAGTGGATCTACCTGCCTGCTCTGGATCGTGTCCGCGTGATTTCATCAAATCGCAAGGGCGGGAGATTTGTCGGTTCCGATTTCACCTATGAGGATTTGCGTGACCGGGAACCGGATATGGACAAGCACCGGCTCGCTGGAGTAGATACGGTTGGCAAAATTAAATGTGAGCTACTGGAAAGTATCCCGGTTGACAAGGACAACTCCATATATTCAAAACGCATCAGTTGTATCCACAGAGGCACACTGACGCCCCTGCGAGTGGAATTCTTTAAAAAAGGCCGCAAACAACCGGTAAAGCGCATGCTGGCGCGGAAGCTGAAAAAAATCCAAGGCTACTGGACTGTACTGGAAAGCACCATGTATGACCTGAAAAATGGCAGCCAGACAATACTTGAGACAACCAAGATCAAATACGATCTGGGCATTCCGGAGCAGCTTTTCAGTAAACGCGGGCTATCAGACCCTGATCGCGAGAAACGTTTCGAGCAATAAAAAACGCTTTAATTACTTGTGGTTATTGAAGAATTTTTGCCTATTATATAAAGTATTGGGAATTTTAGTATCCTATCAAAGGTTAACGGACTCATGGCTCTTCATAAGCGTTCCACAGCACTTTCACTGCTAATCCTTGGGTTGACTGCAAACGCATTTGCCGAAGACGAGATCATTATCATCGAAAGCGATGACGCCCCGACTGAAGAAATCCTCATTGTCGACGACCAGAAACAATCGCCAAACGACGAGATTGTCATTGAGCCCGCTGCCGACGAAATCAGTATCGACACTGGCACCGAGGCGGGGCAATCAGCCTCAGCCATACCAACCCAGCCCCGGAAAGCTGACAACATCGATATCGGTATTGACGAAATCTGGATTGAGCACTCCAGCCTGACTGATCGTAGTGAATCTGTTGATGGACTGAATTATGTGCACCTTGGTTTCAGTGCCAAATGGAATCCTCAGGATATGCCTTGGGAAGTACAGCTTGCTGGCCGTATTGATGGTTACCAGCAAACCGGCAATCCGGACTGGACGGACCTGGAACTGGATTATGATGAAAGTTTTGTTCGTTATCGAAGCACAAACTCCCGCTTGACGGTTGGCGCACAAAAAGTGATCTGGGGAAGAATTGATGAGATTCCCCCGACTGACCGGCTCAGCACCCAGGACATAAATCGTTTCATACTGGATGATCTTGCCGACCGACGCCGTGCCCGTCCCATGATTCGCTATGAAGCATTCTCTGGCGCCAACAAGTACGACTTGTTTTTCCTGCCAGTATTCAGGGAAGCCGAACTGCCGGATACCGACAGCATCTGGTATCCGATTGATCGAAGCAGAGGCAAAATTCTTGGTATCGAGACCACACCTGCATATGCCGCCGCCATGGCAAGTTCCACCATTGTAGAAAATGCACCGGACTCCGATGGTGGCGTTGGCTTGCGCTTCAGCCGCACACAAGGCGACCTCGATTATGCAGTAACCATCCAGCATGGACGCCAGACCGTCCCCTATTTCAGCTATGACCCGATTGGCAATAGCTTCACTGCCCTGTATCCAAGATCAACTGCTGTTGGCTTTGACCTCGGTTTTGAAAGTTCCGGTATAACCTGGCGTTTTGAATCGGCATTTATTGATGAGGTAACGGTCACCCGCAACAATTTCAGCCATACAGAAGTTGAGGGATTCAACTGGGCTGCAGGCATGGAGTTCTTTCCTGGCGATGGCGACAGTCGTGTCAATTTGCAACTGGCCGGCAACCACTTACTGAACACCCCGAATATTCTCGAACGGGAGGATATTTATAACTTCAATGGCTCGGTTGAAATACCCTTTGCCCGTGAACGGTGGCGTGCCAATATACGCTTTTTCGTCGGGCTGGATAAGCAGGATATCTACCTGAATCCGGAGATTGCTTTCCTCGCCTGGGAACCGCACGAAATTTATCTGGAAACCCATTATTTCGACGGCTCTGAAGGCACACTGGGTGGTTTTCATCAAGACCATTCATTAATCACGCTCGGCTGGCGCGCCAAATTCTAGTCAGGGGGCTGCAATGAGTGATTCGCTGGCACAGCGTTCACGCCTGGAAGCACAAAACACCCCGATCGCCATTATTCATAGTGGAATTTTTGTATTTGCCAACCAGAGCTACCTGCAACAATTTGGCCTGACATCTCTGGAAGAGCTGCAGGTCATCCCGATTCTTGACTTGGTTGTTACTGAAGAACAGGAGCAGCTAAGACATTTTCTGCATCAGCTCGACACGCAAATGTCGCCTGGCGGTCTCTCACAGGAAAAGACATTTACCATGAAGTCCGCAGACGGCAACACCTTTCCGGTTGCCATTCTGTTTGAAAGCACGACCTTCGATGACGAGCAGTGCATTCAGCTTTCATTACGTTTTCTCAGCGATTCGACCGTTCTGAACAAAATCAGGTCGATTTCCTGGAGTTACTACCTGAGTATCGGCCTGTTGCTGTTTTTGTCTTCACTGCCCAATCTGTTATTACTCAAACTTGATATTAACAATGCACCAAAAGTGTATTTTCCAACTGATGAACCCGCGGTAGTCGCTGACAATGCTGTCCGGGAACAGTTTCCTACCGATCAGGTAATCGTGCTGCTGTTCGAGGGTGTGGCACTCTTTTCTGATGGTTTTCTGACTGCTTATAACAATCTCGCCGAACAATTATTGGCGCTTGAGCAGGTGGATGATGTTTTGTCGGTTACTACGCAGGATCACATCTCCGGTAGCGCCGATGGTTTTTCTGTGGCACCGCTGATTGACGTAGACGCTCTGGATGAATCCCATCCATCCGAACGTGCGGACATCATTCGTGCTGACCGCTTTGCCTTGCGTGGCCTGATTGCTGCGGAAGATGAAGCGCTATCTATGGTCATCGTTCCAAAAAATGCTGATAGCAGTTTTCAACGCTTGAAACTCATGACGCATATCAATGATGCAATCACGGAGCATCGTTTGGCTGGTTATGTGACAGCCACCGCCGGCCAGGTACCCCTCGATGTCGCCGAGCTGCAATCCATGTTGCGCGACAATATGATTTTCATCCCGGCTACTACCCTGACCGGACTATTACTCATCTGGCTTTTGTTCCAGCGCGTCCTTGCCGTAGTTGTTTCCGGCGCCATCATCGGCGTGGTCGTCAGCAGTACGATTGCCTTGTACGTTATTGCCAGTCAGCCGTTCACATTGATTGCCAGCATTACGCCACCCTTACTCTCCGCACTGACAATTGCGGCACTGGTACACCTGTTTAATTCTATCCACTATGCCTCCCAGCGTGGCTATATTGGCAAGGTCCGCGTGTTAAAAGCCGTTGAGGAGATTCGCCGACCGGCGCTGTTTACTGCTCTGACTACCGCCGCCGGCCTGGCATCACTAGGTACCAGCCCGATTCCCCCGATCGCGACCTTTGGCCTGATTGCCTCCTGTGGCGTCATGCTGATTTTTTTCGTGGTGATTTATATCGTGCCGCAAATCTTCATTCGTTGGGATTACGCGGCCTGGCCAACCAGCAAAGGCGGACTCAGGTGGATGGACCAGATTGTGCGATATCTTGGACGCATCGGTATTCGTTATCCATTACCGGTGCTAGGTGTAACTGTGCTGATCCTCGCCGCCGGATTACCACAAGTATTGAACATTCACGTAGAAACCAACCTGCAGGAATTCTTCTCCCCCCAACACAAGATTCGCCAGAGTACTGACCATATCGATAAAACGCTGGTTGGCACCATGCCGATCGAAGTGGTTTTCAGATCCGATGAGATCGACGGTTTTAAACATAAAACCAACCTGCAACAGATCAAGCAGTTCCAGGAGTGGGTGGAAACACTGCCGCAGGTTGACAAAAGCATTTCAATGGTCGATTTCATTGAGGAAATGAACTGGGGCTTCCATGAAGAAGATGCCGAATTTCGTCGTATTCCCGAGGATGAAAAACTGATCAGCCAGTATTTGCTCATTTATGACGGCACCGACCTGTACGATGCGGTTGACTGGGATTTCCAGACTGCCCGTGTCAGCCTCAATCTGAATGTGCACAGCGCCAACAACATCGATGCAGTGATTAATGAGATACGCACCTATCTACAGGCAAATATTTCGGGCATCAATTGGGAAGTTGCCGGTGTTGGACGGATGTTTGCCGATATGGAAGAACTTCTGGTCAAAGGACAGGTATCCAGCCTCGGTGGCGCCTTGCTGCTGATTTTTATCCTGATGTTGATCCTGTGGCGTTCCTTCTGGCAGTCCTTGCTGTGCATGTTGCCGAACTTGTCGCCGATTTTCCTGATTTTTATTTGCATGGGGCTGTTCGGCATCTGGCTGGACATGGCGACCGCGATGATCGCCAGTGTTGCCGTCGGCATTGCGGTGGACGACACCATTCACATTTTCCACGGTTTCATCAAACGCATGAAACAAGGGGTCAAGCCGGCAACCGCACTGCTCAGAACGACTTCGCATGCCGGCCGGGCGGTCATGACCACCACCATCATTCTGGCCTCGCAGTTTCTGATTCTGCTGTCGTCGCAATTCATACCCACCAGCAATTTCGGCATGCTGACCAGCATCGGGCTGATCACAGCACTGCTGTTCGACCTGATGGTGCTGCCCGCCCTGCTGATTGTCATCTACCGAAAGCGGCAAAAAGCATCAGCACCGGTTCCAGCGGATTAGCCGGCCCGGGCTGCTTTCAGGTATAATTGTTGTCCTTTTGACCAGTTGGTTTCATATCCTGAAAAGAGTTTCGGGCCAGTTCGTCCCCGCCTGTAGTCATGTTGCAAAAAACACCTTTTGAAGCTCCATACCCCGCTGCTGCCGGCGAACGCCTGCAATGGGGCAATACGCTTGGCGGTAGCCTGTCATTGAGTCTGGCCCATGTTCTGGCGGCTTCACAGCAGACCATGTTGATGATTGCACCGGATGTCCAGACTGCCAATCGCTGGCAGCAGGAAGCCGCTTTTTTCAGCGATGGCGCCATTGACGCGGTGATTTTCCCGGATCAGGAAACCCTGCCCTACGATATTTTTTCGCCGCTGCCTGAACTGACGTCACAGCGTCTGCTGGCATTGCACCAGATCAGCCAGATGCAATCCGGACTGGTGATTGTGCCAATATCGACACTGTTGCAGAAACTGCCGCCACTGGAATTTATCGAAAACAATGCGCTGATCCTCGAGGTCGGCCAGCAGTTTGATCTGGACTCGGTGCGTCAGCGCCTGCAACGCACCGGCTACCAGAATGTGTCCCAGGTACTGGCGCACGGCGAGTACGCCATCCGAGGCTCATTAATCGACATCTTTCCAATGGGCAGTGAGCTGCCGTTACGTATCGACCTGTTTGATGACGAAATCGACAGCATTCGCACCTTTGATACCGACAACCAGCGTTCGCTCGACAAGGTTGACAGCGTGCGGCTGTTACCGGCGCGTGAGTTCCCCACCGATGAAGAGTCGATCACGCGTTTCCGCCAGGCTTATCGGGAGAAATTCGCCGGCGATCCACAACGCAGCCTGATTTACCGCGATGTCAGCGATGGCATCATGACCGGTGGACTGGAATATTACCTGCCGTTGTTTTTTGAACAGACCGCCAGCCTGTTTGATTATCTGCCCAAGGCCAGCGTACTGGTGTTTCCGGAAAACTATCGCCAGCTGGCTGAAGACTTTCTCAAACAGGTCGAGCATCGTTATGAACAGCGCCGTCATGATACCGAGCGACCGCTGCTGGTACCGGATGAAATCTATCTGAACAGTGATGCCCTGGCCGCCAGTGTCAAAGCTTATGCCGCTATCATGTACAGCGAACAGATACTGGACAGCAAGCGCAAGGGATTTGCCAGCTTCATCAATTTCAGCACCGAAGCACTGCCACCACTGAATTTCAACGCCAAAGCGAAACAGCCGGCGCAGGCGCTGCAACATTTTTTGACGGATTCCGGAGTACGTGTTCTGTTTACCGTGGAAAGCCCCGGACGCCGTGAAATGCTGCGCGATTCGCTGCAGCATTTCGGTATCGATACCAGTACTGTCGATGGCTGGCAGGCGTTTCTCGGCAGTGCGCAAAGCAACTGCCTCGCTGTCACGCCGATCGAAACCGGTTTGTGGCTGCCACAGGAAAAACTTTGTGTCATCCCCGAGGCCTTATTGCTCGGTGAGAAAGTCCGCCAGGAGCGCCGCCAGCGACGCGAAAAAACCGATGCCGAACTGGTCATCCGTAACCTCACCGAACTGCACCCGGGTACCCCGGTGGTGCATGAGGAGCATGGCATCGGCCGTTATCTTGGCTTGCAGAAGCTGGACGTCGGCGACAACGAAACCGAGTTTCTCACCCTCGAATACGCCAAGGGCGACAAACTCTATGTGCCGGTCGCATCACTGCACCTGATCAGCCGCTATACCGGCGCCAATGAAGACACCGCACCGTTGCATACACTCGGCAGCGGCCAATGGGAAAAAGCCAAGCGTAAGGCGATTGAAAAAGTCCGCGATGTCGCCGCCGAATTGCTCGACATTTACGCTCGCCGTGCGACACACACCGGTTATCGCTTTAAGCTGCCGCAGGACGAATACGAAAAATTCGCCGCCGATTTTGCCTTTGAGGAAACACCCGATCAACAGTCCGCCATCGAAGCGGTGATTCGTGACATGACGGACGAAAAACCCATGGACCGCGTGGTGTGCGGCGATGTCGGTTTCGGCAAGACCGAAGTGGCGATGCGCGCCGCATTTGTTGCCGCCATCAACGGCAAGCAGGTAGCGGTGATTGCGCCGACCACCCTGCTGGCGCAACAGCATTTGCAGAACTTTGCCGATCGCTTCGCCGACTGGCCGGTCAAGGTCGAAGGTTTGTCGCGCTTTAAAACCGCCAAACAAACCACGGATATTCTTGGCCGACTCAAGCAAGGCAAGGTCGACATTGTGGTTGGCACACATAAGTTGTTATCGAGCGACGTCAAATTCAGCGATCTGGGCCTGGTCATCATCGACGAGGAACATCGCTTTGGCGTGCGCCAGAAGGAACAACTCAAATCACTGCGTTCGGAAGTGGACATTCTTACCCTGACCGCCACGCCCATTCCGCGCACACTCAACATGGCCATGTCCGGCATGCGCGACCTGAGCATCATTGCCACGCCACCGGCGGCGCGGCATCCGATCCAGACCTTTGTCAGCCAGTGGAACGACAACCTCATCGTCGAAGCCTGCGAACGTGAAATCAAACGCGGCGGCCAGATTTATTTCCTGCACAACGAAGTCAGCACCATCGAAAACACTGAAAAAAAGCTGCAGGAACTGTTGCCGCAGGCACGCATCCGCCACGCTCACGGACAAATGCGTGAAACCGAGCTGGAAGCCATCATGCGTGATTTTTATCACCAGCGCTTCAACCTGCTGGTGTGCACCACCATTGTCGAATCCGGTATCGACGTGCCGAGCGCCAACACCATCATCATGGACCGCGCCGACAAGCTCGGCCTGGCGCAAATGCACCAGTTACGCGGCCGTGTCGGCCGTTCACATCATCGCGCTTATGCCTATCTGATCACGCCGCCACCGAAAACCATGACCGCCAATGCCGTCAAACGCCTGGCCGCGATCGAATCAATGGAAGATCTCGGTGCCGGTTTCACGCTGGCGACCCATGACCTGGAAATCCGTGGCGCCGGCGAGTTGCTCGGTGATGAACAAAGCGGCCAGATCCATGAAATCGGCTTCACCCTGTACACCGAACTGCTGGAACGTGCCGTCAAGGCGTTGAAATCCGGCAAGCAACCTGAACTGGACCGACCACTGGACCACGGTACCGAAATCGACCTGCAGCTGCCGGCGATTCTGCCGGACGACTATCTGCCGGACGTGCACAGCCGACTGGTCATGTACAAACGCATCGCCAGTTGCGCTACCAGACAGGAACTGCGTGACTTGCAGGTTGAGATGATCGATCGCTTTGGCCTGCTACCGCCAGCGGCGAAAAACCTGTTTGCAATTACCGAACTCAAACTCAAGGTGCACCCGCTGGGTATTCGCAAGATCGAGGCCGGTGTTTCCGGTGGCCGTTTCCTGTTTGAAGCGCAGCCCAAAATCGACCCGATGAACATCATTCAGCTGATCCAGAAGCAGCCAAAAAGGTTTCAACTTGATGGCGCGGATCGGCTAAAATTCAGCCTTGACCTCGAAGACCGGGATAGTCGCATCCACAAAGTCGCGACCCTTGTCGACCAATTGACGGGAAAAAATGAAAAAACTGCTGCCTGATTTATTGACACGGATATTTGCATCCTTGCTGTTCGGCCTGGTGATCACCACAGGCAATGCCTGGTCACAGGCTGCCGATGAGCCGGCAAGTGAAAGCAGTGAAGCAAATAAAGTTGAAACCCCAAGCGAGCCGGAACGCTGGTTCACCGTCGAGCTGATTACTTTCACACGCGAGCGCTTCGACGATAACCATGAGCGCTGGCCTTTGCCAACAGTGGCAGAAAACACAGAAACAAGCGACACGCCGGTTGAACAGGCACCGGTGAATTCCGTGCCGGCAACAGACAACATCGAACAACAACTGATCGAGCTGAACCAGACCGAATTCCAGCTCAGCAAGCAGGCCTACTCGATCGGGCGCTCGCCGAACATTCGTATCCAGTCACACCAGGCCTGGCGGTTGCCAGGTCAGCCCATCGAAACAGCACCTTGGCTTATGATCGATGACTCACAACAGCAGCGAGTCACTGGCCGTGTCAAAGTCAGCCTGGCGCGCTTCCTTCATGCTGATTTCGAGCTTTTGATCCAGAACCCCGAATATTCGGAGTTTTCTTCGACAGCGGGTGTTATCCAGCAAGCGGCACAGATTCACTTCACTGCCCACCGGCGTCTGCGCAGTGGCGAGTTGCATTACATCGATCACCCGCTGGCCGGAGTGCTGATAAAAATTGAAAAATTTCAACAAGCTGAAAACACTGCACCATTATCGAGTGAAGCAGTAACAGCAACTCCTGAAATACAATAATCTTATTGTGTTTCGCAGCACCAAAAAAATTGTGATCAAAATTCAGGAAAATTATGCCTAAAAAGGCATTTTCAGCTGGTGATAGTTCGCTATACTTCCTGTCTCTCAAAAGGGAATTCTGAATCCGCACAAGCAGCAATAGTCATGTTGCAAAATTATTGCACTATTGCATGGATGGGCTTACGCGAAAATACCGGTTCGGATACAATTCGCCCGGTCAAAAAAAGTCATAATTGGAGGATGAATTATGAACCTGCTGAAACACTGTTTCGAGGGAGTGAAAATTCTGGTGGTTCTTGGTGCCGTCGCCCTGGTCATCATGTCCATGCCCACTCAAGCCGCCTTACTGTAAAAAACGTTCAAACTTTATCAAAAAACCCTTTCCATTAAGGAAAGGGTTTTTTATTGTCTGTCTACATGCTCTGGTCAAACACTCAATCGAGTTTACACAATCTTCACAGCGTTCTGCATCGGCTTTTCTGGTTAAGAAATCTCGCTATCACCGGTCAGCTGCTGACCCTGTTCATTGTCGATCAGCTACTCATGATCGATCTTCCCATCGCGCGCATGACTCTGATCATTGCGTCGCTGGCCCTGTTTAATCTGCTCTCTCTATGGCGATTCGACAAAAAGTTTCCGGTCACGGAATTTGAAATTGCCGTGCACCTGATCATTGACAGCAGTGCACTGGCCGCTCTACTGTATCTGTCCGGCGGTTCCACCAATCCGTTTGTTTCGCTGTTTCTGGTGCCGATTGCACTGTCGGCTTCATTTTTGACTTTCCGCTATGTTGCTGCGATTGCGATTTTCTGTATCGCCGCCTACAGCTTTCTGATGTCGAATCATGTGCATCTGTCTTCCTCACACGGTCGTTTTGGCGGGGATTTCAACCTGCACATCTTTGGCATGTGGGTCAATTTCATTCTCAGCGCGATTGTCACGATGTTGTTTGTCACCAGCCTGGCCAAGTCCGCGCGCCAACGTGACCGACAACTGGCGGAATCAGAACAACAGTTGCTGAAAAACGAACACATCGTCGCAATGGGTACGCTCGCGGCTGGTACGGCCCATGAGATCGGCACACCCTTGTCGAATATCGGCATGATGGCCGATGAATTGCACGACAGTCCGCAAGACGTGGAGCTGGTCAAGGAATTTTCCACCGCCATCAAGCAACAACAGCAATTGTGCAAAACACAGCTGCAAAAGCTGACGCAGACTTCCGAACAGCTGACAGACAGCGCCAGCAGCCGCATGCCGTTGTTGCATTTTATCACCGACATCATCAATCGCTGGTCTGCCATGCGACCTGATATCCGCCTCGATACCAAAATTGACATTGGTGCTGACATGATCGTGCGTCCGGACCAGACCATTGCCCAGGCCATCATCAATCTGCTCAATAACGCAGCCGATGCCTCCGTGCTCAACCGGCAGCCGAAAGTCGGCATCACAGCCAGTACGACTGAGGACAACTTGCTGATTCACATTGACGATCACGGCCAGGGCTTCACCGAAGAACAGCTGGAAATGGCCGGTGACATCTCCTTCTCGACCAAGGCCGAGGGCCTTGGCATCGGCCTGATTTTGTCACACGCCACACTCAGGCGTTATGATGGTTCGTTGACGATACAACGCGTACCCGGTGGAGTGCGTTCCACAGTGAACATCCCGCTGTCGAATCTCATTGCAAGCTGACATGACTGATACAGATACATCAAAACAACTTCTGATCATTGATGACGACCCGGTATTTTGCCAACTACTTAAGCGTGGCCTGGAACGCCGCGGATACCGGGTTGGCATGGCGCATGATGCCGATGCCGCTTTACAGCAGGCAAAACAGCAGCAGCCCGATCACATCTTGCTGGACTTGCGTCTGGCCGATGACTCCGGCCTGCAGCTGATCAAGCCGTTGCTGAAAATCCGCTCCGATTGCCAGATCATCGTCATAACCGGCTACGCCAGCCTGGCGACCGCCGTGCAAGCCGTCAAGGACGGTGCCGTCAACTACATCGCCAAACCCGTGGATGTCGCTACCGTCGCCGGTTATCTCAGCGAAGCCTGCGACCAGCCGACATCCGCTGCCGAAATCGAACAGTCTCCGACTTCACTGAAACGCCTCGAATGGGAACACATCCAGCGTGTGCTCAATGACAACGACGGTAATATCTCCGCCACCGCACGCCAGCTCAACATGCATCGCCGTACCTTGCAGCGCAAGCTGCAGAAAAAGCCGCAGCTTTCCTGATTTCAGCGTGATCTGCGCTGCTGTGTGACAATATGTCACATTACAAAACCCGCCTTTGCCTTTAGGATTCGCAGCGACTTTTCAGACATCCTTAAAGACGTACGCGGAGCCACCTCGTGAAAAAGCAAATTGCGTGTTTTCTTACCCTGCTCTCCCCGGCCCTGCAGGCCATCGCTGCAGACAACATGATTTATGTTGAAGACAGCCTGTTGACGCCTTCAAGCAGCCTCTATGAAACCGATGAAGTGCAGGAAGCGCCGTCCAGTGATGCCGGAGAAGCATTACGCAATATCCCGGGTGTATCCGGTGTGCGCATGGGCGGCCATGGCATCGACCCGATCATTCGCGGCCAGAGCCAGACGCGCCTGAATATCCTGCTCGATGGCGCCTATGTACACGGCGGTTGTCCCAATCGCATGGACCCGCCAACAGCCTATTCCTCGATGAATTCCTTCGACGAAATCGAAGTGATCAAGGGTTCGCAGACCGTCATTTACGGTGGCGGCGGTTCCGGCGGCACCGTGCTGCTGCAGAGAAACACGCAGCCGTTGACGGCTGATGAAGCCTATCGTGCGTCAGTTTCGGCCGGTTATGTCGGTAACGCTGACAAGAAAGAGCTGTCGGCCGATGTCACTGCCGGTGGCCAACAGGCCTACCTGCGCGGTATCGTCGACTGGAGCGAGGCCGGCAACTACCATGATGGCGACGACAACACCGTACGTTCCGCCTACAAGAGCAAGGAAGGCACTGTCATCCTGGGTTATCTGCCGGACAGCCAGTCCAGGCTGGAATTTTCCTTCATGGCTAACCGTGAAGACGACACCCTGTATGCCGGCGCCGGCATGGACGGTGTTTACAGCGACAACGACACCGTACAGCTGAAATATCAAAACGATGGCCGCATCGGCTTTCTCGATGGCATGAAAGTGGAAATCTACAGCTCGCAGGTTGACCATCTCATGGACAACTTCTCATTGCGGCCGTTGTCTGCGCCGATGAAAATGAGTGCGCCGAGCGAGTCCGATACCAAAGGTGGACGTGTTCTTGGTCACATCAACTCAGGTGACAAGCGCTGGACCATCGGCCTGGATCATCAGAACAACAACCGTAATGCCGACCGCTTTGCCGGTCCAACACTGAGCGTGCTGCAATCGGTGTTGTGGCCGGACGCCGACCTCAAACAAACCGGTGTGTTTGCCGAACTGGATACGCCGCTCGATGCGAACAACCAGTTGAAAGCCGGCCTGCGTTATGACCGTGTCAAAGCCTCCATCAGTGAAGCCAATACCGCAACCAGCATGCCCGCATCCACGCCGGCTACGCTGTACGCGCTGTATTACAACAGCCCGACCACTTCAGCCACGGAAAACAACGTCGGCGGTTTTGTTACCCTGAAGCACAAACTGACCGATCATTCAGCCGTGTATGCCACCCTGAGCCGCAGCGTGCGTACCGCCGATGCGACCGAGCGTTATATTGCCGCCAACAGCGGTACAGCAGCATCACGCTGGGTTGGCAACAGCAATCTCGATCCGGAAAAACATCACCAGTTCGAAGTCGGTTACAACCGCAAACAGGGCAACTGGGATATGGGTCTGTCGATGTATTACAACGACGTCACGGATTACATCCTGCGTGATCGTGCCCACGCCCAGTCCGGCATTCTGCTCAACGACAACGCGACCATTTACCGCAACGTCGACGCCCGTCTGTACGGTTTTGAAGCGGATGCAGGCATCCGATGGAATCGCAATTGGTCATCGGTCGCTACGCTGGCGTATGTCAATGCCGAGAACACCAGCGACGACCGCCCGATCGCCCAGACACCGCCGCTGGAAGCCACCTTCAATCTCGAATACCACAATGACAGCTGGCGTCTCGGCGGCCTGATCCGCGCCCAGGACAAACAGACCCGCGTCGAAGATGACATCACCCTCAACAGCGGTCTGGATGTCGGCAAGACTTCCGGTTGGGCCGTACTGGATTTGTTTGGCAATTACCAGGTCAATGACAGTGTCGATATCAAGGCCGGCATCAATAATGTCTTTGACACCAGCTACGCCTATCATGTGAATCGCGCCAGTAGCGATCCGTTTAATCCAACCGCTGTACAGGTATACGAACCGGGCCGACAAATCTGGCTGGGCATTAATGCAATATTTTGATTTCTTTTGTCTCCGACTGTAACCTAAAGTCGATCTTGCGCCGAAGGACTCACCGCCTTCGGCAATTTTTTTATGCCGAATTATCGATACACAAGCTGGAGCATTGCCACCACAGCATCCCTGCTGATCCATGTATCGGCTGCGTATTACTGGCAGCAAACCGGCGCTCAGCTGTCGGCGCCAAACAAAACAGACACAACCCAAACCATTTCTTTTGCCCTGCAACCGACCAGCACAGTTACTGTTCCTGAGGAGATTCCTCCTCAACCGCAGCCAGAAGAAAAACCGCCGGAAAAACCCGAAGAAGTCAAACCGGAGCCACCGCCCGAAGTAAAGACGGCGTTGCCGCAACAACCGCAACCCAGGCCCCGCAAAGCCAAACAGCCAGACAAACCGAAAAAACCGGAAAATATTGTCTCTCGGCCCAAGCCTCCTCCGCCACAACAAATGGCAGAGGCTCCGGACAGCGAAGCACAGCCTGCGCCGAAGATTCTGGTGAAAAGCAGCCGACTGCAAAGCCTGCGCGAGCACTACATCGCCGAACTGCTGACGCACATTGACGCGCACAAGTTTTATCCGAGAAAAGCCCGGCGACGCGGTTATGAAGGTATCGTTGAATTGAGTCTGATGGTTACAGAAGATGGCCAGATCAAGAACTTGTCGGCCAGACATGACAATCGGACCTTGCAGCAGACGGCGATCCGGGTGGTCAGGCGTGCCCAGCCCTTACCAGAGCCACCAGCCGCTATCAGTATGCCGTTGTCAGTCGAGTTCGGCATGGAGTTCAGACTGACACAGTAAGCGCCACCCGGCCGAAATCAGGCCCCTGGGCTTATTTGCGCGACAGTTGATGCGCCAGCAGAGAGCCGGCCAGAATTAGTAATAAAGTGTTCAGTAGCACCAGAAATTCCATGATGTAGTCTCCCACAATCAAATTCTGGCGTAAGTGTATTTAAATATTCTAATGTTTTAAAGTCAGAAATTTCAGGGTTTTAGCTGACAGTCACATGAGCGTAACAATTCCCCACTCAATTCCTTAACACTGGCCCGCCACTCCTGATCCAGTGGGTAATCCCGTCTTCGACGTTATAAACCTTGCTGTAGCCGAGCTTGTCGGTCAACAGCCGCGCTAACGACGCCGTGCGGTTGCCGGTACGGCAAATCAGGATAACCGGGTCCTGCGGATTGATCTGCGCGGTAAATTTCGGCAGAAAATCCGGCTGCAGCCGCCCTGCAGCATCCACGAAGGTGAGCTTTTCGCTACCGGCAATCACACCGGTCTGGCGCCATTCCTCGGCACGGCGAATGTCGAAAATCGGCACGCCCTGCTCCAGCAGCTTTTGCAAGCCGGCATTGTCGAGGTTGTTGTACGGCGGTTCAGCGCAACCGGACAGGCCGATCAGCAGGCCCAGCGCCATCAGGAATCTGTACATTATATGGACTGCCAGCAGGTTTTATTTGGAGATTTTGATGATATCGCTGGGTTTGACTTCCACCAGCTCCAGGCATTGTTCGGCCGTGGAAGTGTAAAAAGTCAGGTCGCCAGACTGGCAGCCACGCGTGCCCTCGATTTTCATGTGATCGATTTCATCACAACCGAGTTCGACAAAGTTGACATCCTTGTATTGCGACAGGGTCGGTTTGATGTCGATAAAACTACGGGTGAAATGCTCAAACGGGATATCGCCTTTCTTGAACACCTGAAAGCGCAGCGACAGGCTTTTGATGTTGCTTTTCAGGTTATTGGTCAGGCGCACGCCAAAACGGCACTGCCCCGGGAATTCGGTCATTTTTTCCACTTCGAGCAAGGCGGACAGCTTTTCTTCCTGCTCGTCGTCTTTGACGTATTCCCATTTGCCATTGGCATGCAGGATGACATCCTTGCCATCACTGGTGGTGGCTTTTATGTCCTTGGCAAACGCGGTTGACAGCGCTGGCAGTGTCGCCAACAGAAATAGCAGAACCAGACTTTGCTTCATGTTTGTACCCAGTAACTTCACGAATTTATCGTCGTAAGTTACTCGAAAAAGCCGCTCTTTGCACGCCTGTCAGGCTTCTTCGGCCAACGGCTGGCGTTGCCAGGAATTTTCATTGCGAAACACCTCGTAGCGCGCCCAGCGCGCAAAAGCCCCGATTGTGGCTTTATCGGTCATACGCCGGCCATCACCGGCGACCACCTTGTAGATGATGACATCGTTTGCAGAGCCAATCGGCTGCGGCGCATCGATGATCTGGCGCACCTGCCATTTCTCGCCATAGTGGCCATTGCTGTAATAATGCCCGGGCTTTATGTCCTCGATATAAAGATGGGTTTCGTACAGGTGCCGCTCGGCCAGGTGGAAAATGGCCTGCAAATCCTTGGAACTGATGTCGATGGTGCGATTAAGCGACTGCAAGGCATACTCAAGGTCACTGCGTGTCAATTGTGTCTGGATCTCTTCATCCACATTGCTTTCCGGTTTGAGTAGCGCTTCGGCCGGCCTCGCCAGCGACGCCGGGTAACGCCGCCAGGCAAACAGATAATTGAAACCGATCGCCACCGCCAGGATCACCATGGTATTGAGCATGACCGGCGTCAGCACATACATATAACCAAGTTCGTGCAAGCTTTCGCTGCCGGCCACGGCGTACAAGGCGGTAGCACCACCGGGCGGATGGATACAGCGCAGGTAATACATCGCCGTAATCGCCAGCCCGACACCAACACCGGCGGCAAGTGACACATCCGGAATCAGCTTGGCGCTGGTGACGCCAACAATGGCCGACACCAGATGACCGCCAACCAGAGACCAGGGTTGTGATAATGGCCCGTGCGGCACCGCGTACAACAGTACGGCCGACGCCCCCATCGAAGCAACGATCCAGCCGGCATCGCCAACCGGAACAAACTGCTGGGTGACATAGGCGACACCCAGGATGCCGCACAGACCACCAGCGCCGGAGATCCATTTTTCAGCATGATTGGTAACGTTGGCTTCAAGACCGATGAATTCGGCAACGGCTTTAAAAAACTTCTGAAAATTCATCGCGTGAGCATAGCAGAGACAGCCCTGTGGCTGTATTTGACCAGAGTCAAATCCGGCCTGGCGATCACAAGTATCAAGACCGTAGGGTTTTCATTGTTTTATTGGTATGCGCATTGCAGCTGTTTTTATATGACCAAAATATTTCACAGGAGAGCAAACGATGTTGTTGATTGCATTAAAGCGCAGTGCGTCACATATTGCCTCAAGACAACATGCTGAAATACGCATCGAGCGCATAAATAGCTTGCTGAAATTGATTTATATCACTTTTCAGAAAGCCGTTTTCATGTCACACGACAATCAACATCACATGGTAAAAATATACAACACAGGAAACATACTGGTGCACCGAAGGCGCTTCTTTGGTGCTTGATAATTCGCAATAGGACTTAAACTATGCAGTACCGAATTAAAACATTACTCACTACAGGGCTGTTACTGGCCTTAACCAACACAATCCAGGCGCAAACCTACTGGCTCAATGTACCCGGCGCCTACAGCAAGGAAGAACAGCAATACATCCCGGCGATCTCATTGCCAACCGCAAGTCACGATGCCTGCTCGGATGCCATTGTGCAGTATGCCCAGGACAACCTGGTGCACTACATCGGCTGTGACGTGAAGCCACTGCCAAATGCAGTCAACTTGCCGCACGGCGCACGTCGACCGGAAATGTCGTTTCACAAATCGGGTAAATAATCAACCGGGGTCAGAGTAGATTTACTCTGCCCCCACAATCAGGGACAGCATCAAAGCGGAATCAGGGATATAAGAAAGCTTAAAGCAGCGATAACCACCGCAAGCAACACCAGCAAGATCAGGGTGCGTGGCCAGATAAACACGAAAATGCCGAACAGGCCTGCAGCGCCGAAATTCAACAACCAGTCGATAACAAAACTGTCTTCTGCCAGTCCAAAAACCACTCCGCCAGCAACCGACAATATCAACATAACCAGCGAAATCGCTGCGCTGATGGCCAAGCCCTTGACTCGCCAGGGCTTCCACCAGGAAAACGGGTCTTTAATGAAAACCGAAATAATGAAAATGGGAATGCTGAGAATAGCAATGACGCCACTGACGTCGTAGCGCAGCTTTGGCACACCGATATCGGCAATGTGCTTGCGCCCTTCCAAGATGGCGTTCATATCCAGGAAATAATCTTCGACAGTATAGGCACGCTCGGTTAACTGGTTGTGATCGAGTGTCGATTTCGGCTCATTTGGATCGTATTTTTGATCGGACATGTGCAGTCACCCATTTACTCGAAATCGAAGAATCAGGAATTATGCAATGAAGACAATATTAGTCTTCCCGATGAACTTACTCAAATGATACAAAAAATCGCAAATCCAGGCACCCAAGCAGCAATTTAGGGAACTATGAATAAACATGATAGATTTTCAATAATTCAATTTTAGACTGAAGGTGCGCCGTGACAGATAGGGACTATCAAAATTTTAAAATTCAATGGTACAACGAGTTTCAAGCACAGCTGAGATCAAGGGTTGAATCACTAGTCAAAATGACGCTTCTAGTTAGTGGAAGTATGCTGACATTGACTGTGGGTG
>JASFVP010000073.1:0-11473 GCA_050049775.1 Chromatiales bacterium | reverse complement strand
CGGCACAATGATCATCGCCTGGAACTGCTCCTCGAGATCAGCTTGTTGGGACAGTTCGCTGAACATGTCAAAATGCTGCTTTTCCTCTTCGGCAAGCTCCTCAACCAGCCAGCGAATGCGCTTGCTGACTTTTGGCGCCAGCGCCGTATAAAAGTCCATGGCGGTCTTTTCGAACGACGCCGCGGTGTCGAGAATCTCCTGCATCGTGGTGGCAGCACGAATACGATCTGCGGCGTGCTGCTGGCCTTCGCCGTGTTGTTCTGTCATGACGACGTCTCCTTGCTTGCCAGCGCTTGCAGATAAGCGTGCATGCTTTCGGCCACCTGGTGGCCATCCGCCACAGCATGCACCACATCCGGTCCACGCACCATGTCACCGGCGGCCCACAGCCACGGTTGCGACGTTCGGCAATGCTCATCCACCTGGATGCGGCCGCGGTTCCATTCCAGCTGTTCTGTCAACTGCTCACCAAGCAGTTCGATATCGGTCATCTGGCCGATGGCCTCGATGATCATATTACATTCGTGCAATTGTTCGTCATCCGGATCGAACTGTGGTGCAAAGCGGCCCTGTTCATCAAAAATCGACAACACCGCCCAGCTGCGCAAATGCGTGATGCAGTTT
Organism: Chromatiales bacterium; assembly: GCA_050049775.1. Lineage (GTDB taxonomy): Bacteria > Pseudomonadota > Gammaproteobacteria > Chromatiales > Chromatiaceae > JABDQZ01. Next base: position 10,849 of record JASFVP010000073.1, on the reverse strand, counting down.
TCCTGGATGACACATTCCTGTGGACCGCGACTGTCGAGAATCATAATGCCCTCTTCAGAAGCTTCGCGAATTTCCTCAGGATCGGCAAGAAAATGATGCTTGTCTTCCATCGCCGATACCGTCACCGACACTTCACCGAATTGCTGTTTCTGTAAACGCGCCAGGCTGCGGGCGATGTCCATGGCAACGTTACCACCACCGATGACCACGGCGCTGCGCGGCACGTCAAAGGTTTCACCATCGGCAATCCTGCGCAGCAGATCAACCGCCTTGGTCACCGCTGCATGTTCCGATCCGGGAATGCGCGTCGAGCGTCCCAGCTGTAACCCCAGCGCCAGTAATACCGCGTCGTTGTCCTGCTGCAGTTGCTGCAGGCTGATGTCACTGCCGATGCGGGTATTGCATTGAATATCCACACCAACCGAGCGAATCACATCGATGTCGGCATCCAGGCGATCAGCCGGCAGGCGATAATACGGGATACCGTAACGCGGCATGCCACCGGCCTGGTCGAGCGCTTCGTAAACCGTCACTGCATGACCCATGCGCGCCAGGTCAAACGCAGCCGTCAACCCGGCCGGGCCGGAACCGACAATCGCTATCTTGCGACCGCTGCTGGCTCCGGTCTGGATGTCTTTTTTGACAATGTCGCGCACCTGTTCATCATTAAGCGCGTCCATGGCGTAGCGTTTCAGCCAGCGAATCGCAATCGGTTCGCCACGTTTACCGATCGAACAGGCCGTCTCACAACGATGCGTGCAGACGCGCCCGCAGGTATGCGCGAACGGGTTGGTACGATAAATCTGGCGCACCGCCTCCTCGATATCACCCGACCAGATGGCGCGAATGTATTCCGGTGCGTGCATGTTGGTCGGACAGGCATCGTGGCACATACCGCATTGCACACAACGCGATGCCTCGACAATCGCCTGCTGCTTGTCATAGCCAGCGACGATTTCGTCAAAGTTGTCGACGCGTTGCTCGGCGCCAATCTCGCTCATGTGCTGGCGATTGAAATCCACCAGATCGTTTTCAGCCGTCTTATTCCAGCCTTCACCGTAGTACTCGCCGTGCATGCCGTTTGGATCGGGCAGGATGAAATAGCTGTCGAGCTGTTCGTCATAGCAGGTGTGCACGTATTCACGCGACAATGAAATGGAACCAGTCGGGCACAAATCCACACACAGCGCGCACCAGCAGCAACGACCGTAATCGATGGCCGGGCGCAGATTGCGCACACCTTCCAACGGGTCTTCTTTCAGACCTGGTACGCGCACCATGGTGATGGCCGCGTTGTCACAGACTTTCTGGCAGGTGGAACAACCGACGCACTTTTCCCAGTCATTTAAATGGAAGCCACGATAGCGTTCCGCCGACAGGCGTGGCTCCAGTGGTTCGGTCACCGGCTTGCGCGCGAAAAACGACAGGTTTTTCAGCGGATTCAGGATCGAGCCTTTCGCCTCGTGGCCGATCTGTTTTGCGGGTTTGCGTGCTTCGTCTGTCATGGTCTGCTTCCTATCACCTCAGCGGTCCACTTCCGGTGGACAGGCATCCAGTGAAAACATGATCTGCGCGACGTCTTCCAGCCGGCAACCGGTGGCGAGCTTTTCCAGCACCTGCACCGCGTGCATGGCCGATGGTCCACGCACGTGCACACGATATGGCTTGGGTCCGCCATCGGAAACCACATACCAGGACAATTCGCCCTTGGAGGACTCCACTCGTGTATAGGTTTCGCCGGCCGGTACATTCCAGGCCAGCGGGTTCGGAATCGGCGCACGAATCGGCCCCTTGATGTCCGGCAAGCGTTCGATGACCTGGCGCAGGATGCGAATGCTCTGGATCATTTCATTGCGACGTACCAGCGTGCGCGCCCAGGCATCACCGGCCATTTCCACCGGAATGTCGAATTCGAGTTGGTCATACACCAGATAATTGTCATCGCGGCGCACGTCATACGGCAAACCCGCGGCACGCAGGTTCGGTCCGGTCACACCCCACTCCAGCGCCTGCTGCGATGTCATGGCACCGGTGCCCTTGGCGCGTTTGACAAACACCTGATTGGTGAACAACAGGTTGTCGTAATCGGGCAGCCGTGAATCCAGGTAATCGAGTGTGTCACTGAGACGATCCAGGAAACCTTCCGGAATGTCGCGACGCACACCGCCCGGCATGTTGTAGATGCAGTAGACACGACCGCCGGTGAGTTCCTCGAACAGATCCAGCACCAGGTCGCGGTCGGCAACGCCCCAGAACATCGGACTGTACATGCCAGTGGTCGCGGCATGACCGCCGAAATAAAACAGGTGTGCGGTGATGCGCGACATTTCCAGTTGCAGCACTCGCAACCACTGGGCGCGTTCCGGCACCTCGATACCGCAGAGATCCTCGATCGCCATCGAATAGCAGACTTCCATCGGCGACGGGTCCGGCACACAGATGCGCGGCACCAGCGCGATGTTCTGAATCCACAGGCGCTGCTCCATGAGCTTTTCAAAACCGCGGTGCAGATAACCGGCGTCGGCACGCGCGGCTACCACCTCGTCACCCTGCAGTTTCACCTTGAGCGCGTAGTTGCCTTCGATGCCCGGGTGATTGGGACCGAAGTTGAGCTCGTACTCATAACTCGGCGGTTGGGTTTTGGGTTCGTAATTCTCGGGACGCATAGTGTTGACAGAGCCTAATTCTGCTTGCGACTGAAGCGTTGTTCTTCCGGACGGATTTCGATGCCACCGCCCTGGGCTTCGAGTTCATTGAGCCAGTCCGGATGATAATCCTGCCAGTCGAAATGATCGTTGACCCAGCCTTCCGAGTCGAAATCCTTACGCATCGGTGGCGGCCCGTCCCACTCGGTCAGAATGAATTTTTCCATATCGGGACTGCCCTCAAAAAACAGGCCGTACATCTCGTGGATGTCACGCTCGAAAAACGCCGCCGGTTCAAACAAATCACTAACCGACAGATACACGCCGGGATCACGTGGCACGCGAATGTGCGCCGACACCAGTAGGCACATGTCGTACGACCAGACGTGATACACCAGCTCGAATTCATTCTCTTCGATCCAGTCAACACAGCTGATGGCTGACAGGTGTACAAAACCGGAACGTCCTTTCAGCAATTCAAGCAATGCCGGTAAGGCATCGCGATCGACATCGATGCGCATGCGTTTAGATGAAGTTTGCCTGGTCTGGATGTTGGACAGACCCTGCAATACTTCGTGTAACTGTTTTACTGGTAGCTGTGGCTGATTCATTTTTCCTCCACCAGCTTGCCATCCAGACCAAGACGCATGGTCAATGGTTCCAGCGGGCGTTGATGCTGTTGCAACAGGGCGGTGTGCTCACCCTGCGTCTCCGGTCCGCTGAGGCCGTAATATTCGGCTTCGCCGATGACGTCGGTTGGTGTCTGCCAGGACTCACCAAACAGACGTTGTTGATGACCGAGGTAATAATCGTAACGTTTGTAATAATCCTGCCAGCTGTTGGCTTCACCGCTCTTGATCTTGTCCATGAGCTTGCGCAGGCCGGAAATCACTGCCTCCGGTCGCGGCATGCAACCGGCGATGTAGAGATCCACCGGCATATAGTCATTCAGCTTTTTCGCGGTCGCATAACTTTGCCAGTACATACCGCCGTTGACAGTGCACGAGCAGATGCCGATGACGTATTTGGGTGACGCCATTTGTTCGTAGGTCAGGATGACACGCTTGAGTGTCTTCACTGACACATAACCGGTGATCAACAGAATATCGGCCTGACGCGGCGTCACCATCGGCTGGATACCAAGACGCTCCATGTCAAAACGCGAGGTCATTGCCGGCGGCAATTCGATTGCACCGCAGCCGGTGCAGTAATGCAACATGAACATGGAACGCGACTGGGCAAAACGCACCAGTTCGTCAAACACGTTGGTAAAAATGTTACCGCCCTTGGCGGGTGCAGTTTCGACCGGTACCGGGAAGTCTTTCATCGAACTACCTCCAGCAATGGCACCAATGCTCTTGTTCGTCCGTTCATCAGTACGCCCCCATCACAGCCAGACCCAGCAACCCGGTCATGACCGGCCACTTCCACATCAGGCGCACCAGATCCTCGGTGCGATAACGCGGAAACAGGAAAGCGATCGACACCGGTATCGCAATCACAGCAAAGGCCTTGAACAAAAAGGTCAGCCAGTTTTCACCACCACCGAGAAACAGCGTCACATACAACACACTGGCGGTATAGAACTGGAAGCTTTGCATGACAAACAGGCCGCCGAGGAACTTGCCGCCCATTTCCACCATGGGTCCGGTGGCAATTTCCGCCGGCGCCACGTATATCTCAAACGGTTGTTTGCCCATCATGCCCTGCAGGGCGAACAGACCGGCAATCGCGAGCAACGGCATCTGCGTGATGCCCCAACTGGCGACACCACCGGCCTGTTGCTGCATCACCATATCAACCAGGTTGGTGGTGCCGAAATGCCAGGCTACACCGAACATGACGATGACAAACGGAATGTCATAAGCCAGCATCGCCGTCAAGGCACGTGAGATACCGATGGAACCATTCGGGTTGGCGCACTGGCCAACACCCAGCGCCATGCCCAGCGACGGCAACATCATGACGTACAACAGGGCAATCAAACCGCCCTTCTCGGCAATGCCGTTCATGCCCGGCACCGGCAACAGCGTTTCCGCGGCAATGTAACCGCCGACAGCCACGACAATGCCGATTTCATGAATCAGGCCGTGGGATATCTGTGTCTGTTTGGAATGCAGCTTGATGATGTCATACAAAGGCTGCAACAACGGCGGACCGACACGGCGCTGCAGGCGCGCGCCGATGCGACGCATCATCAACACCATGAACAGGCCGACGATGAAGGCAATCAACGGCATCAGGGTCAGTTCAATAATCAAATCAGCGTAATTCATATCAGAACACCATCCAGGCCAGCCCCAGAGTCACGACCACCAGACCCCAAACCAGTGGATTGAGCTGGTTGAAAAATCCGTGAGCGAACCAGGAAAGCGTACCGGTGGCCGACACCAGGGAATTTTCCAGCCAGGCAAAGGTGCCGCGATACCACGGCTTGATCAGGTGCATCAGGCCGGCATAAAAGTTGTTGCTGTAGTGATACTGATTATCCGCGGTCAGGAAGTGGCCGCCGGCGTAGTTATCGAGTTGATGCAAACGTTTGCTGCGGCCGGCGCTGAGGAAAATCACCGCTGCAATACCAAACCCGGCCAGCAATACCACGCCGATCCAGATCATATCGAGACTGCCGGAAGACGACTGTGCGCCGCCCATGCTGTACTGCAGCGGCTCCAGTCCCAGCAGCACCTGGATCTGTGCAATGTATTCGAGTACCAGCCCCGGCATGGTGCCGGTGACAAACACGATGACCGACAGAATCATCATCGGCAGCGTCATACTCCACGGCGCTTCCTTGACGTGCTCGTGTTCAATGCGCAACTGACCGAGGAAGCTGTTGTGCAGCAACTTATACACCGACAGGATGGTGCCCAGCGTACCGGCCACCGCAGCTATAAACAACAATGGCATACCTTCGTTGAGTAAAGCGCGATACACCAGCCATTTGGACACAAAGCCATTCATCGGCGGCAAACCGGCCAGGCCGATGATGCCGATCAGCATGGCCAGAAAAGACAGCGGCATGCGCGCAACCAGCCCACCGAGGCGATTCAGGTCGGCCGTGCCGGTGCGATGCACAATCGCAAACACCGCCATGAACAGCGCCGCCTGATAAGTGGCATGGTTGAAGACGTGCATCAAACCACCGGCGCTGCCCATGCTGTCCATCATTACCAGACCCAACAACATGTAACCGCCCTGGCCGATGCCGTGCCAGGCCAGGAGCAGGCGTGCATCGTTCTGGCGCAATGCCGTGAACGTCGGCAACACGATGCTGATTGCGGCAATCCAGGCAAGCAAGTCACGTAAGCTGAAATACTGCGGCACGATGACGAGTTGATCGAGGCGCGCCAGGCCGATCATCTTGACCACCACCAGCGCAATCGCAAACAGACCCATGCGCGAGGAAATCGAACCAAGGAAGGCGGCCGCCGGTCCGGCGGTCAAGGCATACGCCGGCGCCTGCCACAGGTGAAACGGCAACAAGCCCATCTTGACGGCAAACCCCGCGGAGAACAGTAATGCCAGCCACCACAGCTGCGATAACGACAGTCCCGGCAAGGCAGTCATGAATTCGCCAAACTGCAGGGAACCGGTCCAGTTATAAATCAGGATGACCGCCGCCAGCACTGCCATGCCGCCGGCCATGGCATAAGTGATGTAACGATGCCCCGCTTCGCTGGATTCACGTCCGCCCAGCATCATGAGCAACAGCCCCGACCAGGACACCAGCTCCCAGCCGATGAACAGCGACAACAGATCACCCGAAGCCAGTAACAACAACATGGCCAGCACATTGACGGCCAGGCCAACATGCAAGGCGCGCAGGTTGCCGCCGGACTCGACAAAGCCATCCGCCCACTCACCGGCGGTATACCAGCTGGCCAACCAGGCCGCACCAATACTGATAATCGCAAAAAACCACGCCAGACTGTCAAACTGCCAATGCAGCGCCTGACCGAAAACATGGATGCTCAGGCTACTGGCAGTCACTGTGCCGACATCAAACTGCAGCAATACAAACAGCATGCCGGCATATATGAGGGTCAGCAACAGGCCGGCCTTGTGCATGGAGCCAATCAGGATGGCGATCACCACGGTAGCGGCCGAGACCAGCAACAACAGGTCAAGCGGGTTCAGCGATGAAAACTGCATCACAACTTCACCCCTTCAGGAAAAACCTGCTTGATGGTCGCGTCAACGTCAGCGGCGGTATGACTGATCTGCTGCAACTTGGCATGCACCGGCTCGATGTTATACACCGCCACCAACAGTACGGCTGCGAGCAAGGCGGAGCTGACGGTATTCACCAGCGCATGCGTTGGCGCCGGTTGGCTGTCCGATGGCCGGTCGCGATACAGCAAGGCCACCAGACGGAACAGATAATTGGCTTCCAGCACCGTCATCGCCAGCACCAGGAAAATCGCCAGCATATAAATCTGGCCATCGGCATTGGCCAGACCGGACAGCAACAGGAACTTGGCCCAGAATCCCGGCAACGGCGGAATACCGAGCAGCGACAGCACAAACAACACCAGCAGGCCGGCGGCAAACGGTGATTTTCGCGCCGCCCCCTGCAATGACTGCAGGCTTCCGCCCCAGGCATCGGCCAGTAAAAACAGCGCCGGTTTGACCACCAGATGGTGTAACGCCAGCGCCAGTCCGGCGATCACACCCGTGGTGCCGGAAACCGAAAACGCGATGAACACCAGGCCCAACTGACCGACCGAAGACCAGGACAACATGCGCACCACGTCTTTCGCCTGCCAGGCGGCGAACTCACCGGCAATCAGGGTCAGTAAACCCAGCACCAGCATGGCCTGCAACGCTTCCGGTTGATGGAACACCAGCAGCAACAGACGCACGATCACCAGTAATGCCAGTTTCGAAACCAGCCCGGCCAGCAGCGCCGACAGGCGTCGCGATGCCGCCGCATAGACTTCTGGCGCCCAGGAGTTGACCGGGAACAGTTCGGCCTTGACGCCAAAGCCGATCAACATGAGTAAAAATGCTGCCAGGCCGATCGGGTTATCCAGTTGCTCTGACATACTTGCCAGATGCGCCAGATTCAGCGTGCCGGTCTTGAAATAGACCAGGCCAATGCCGGTCAATGCAAACACCGAACCCATGGCCGACATCAACAGGTAACGAAACGCCGCCGCAAAAGATGCTCCGGTCATACGCCCGGCAATCAAACCGTAAGAGGCGACGGCCGCCAGCTCATAAAACACGTACAGATTGAACAGGTCGCCCGACAACGCCAGGCCGGCGCTGGAGGCCGCCAGCAACAAGGTGAGCACACGCAGGCGTACGATGTCCTGTTCGGCCGACTCCGGTGTCGGCCATAGCAACAACGTCATGACCGCAACAGCCAGAGCAAACAGCAACGCCAGTTCATCGACATAAAACAGAATACCCAGCGGCGGAGCAAAGCCACCCAGCGCAACCGTAAACGTAGCAAAGTCATCGGCCAACCAGACATCCAGCACAATCCAGCCACAGGCCAGCATCACCAGCGGCCCAGCCACAGCCGCCAGCAGATTCGACAGGCGCGCCAGCAATGGCAGCAGAAATGCGGCCAGCAGAGGCAAGATCACTACCAGTACAATCTGATTCATGGCATCAGCCTCCCGACCCACTGGTCTGACGCACCGGTTCGGGCAAGGGGCGCGGCTGCAACGGCGCTTCGGAACTGGCCGGCAAGTCGACACCAAGATCATCAGCCAGTTCGCGTTCCAGCTTGCGTTTGATGACGCGCATGTCCAGCGTGCCATAAGCATGACGGAGGCGAATCGCCAGGCTCAGTGCCAGCGCCTGCACACCGACACCAATCACAATCGCGGTCAACACCAGCGCCTGCGGCACCGGATCCACCATAACGGGAGCACTATCTGCCGACAGCAGGATCGGCGCCACGGCGTCACTGCGGAAGCCCGCCACGACCAACAACAAATTGGCGCCGGCTTCGGCAATCACCAGGGCCAGGATCATACGAAACAGATGATGCGACAGAATCATGCCGGCCAGCCCGATCACCAGCAGGCCGATGGCAGCAAAAAACAGGATGTCGGCGGCCGATGGCATCATGAGGCCTCCTCGTCCGGCTGTTCCGCCAGCTTGCTCAACAGACTGGCCAGCTCGGCGCCGACCTTAAGGCCGACAGCGAGATACAGCAGCGGCAAGGTACCGGCGGACACCAGTTGCCCCAGCACACCCTTGTCCAGCAGGGGTTGCAAAAACTCGCCACCCTGAAACAGGGCCAGCAGACCGATACAGATAAACGCCGTACCCGCCAGACCTTCCACCAGACTCAGGCTGGCATGATTCAATTGACGTGATGGCCTGGCCAATACCGGCAGGAAAAATGCCGCCGCCAGAATCACACCGCCCTGGAATCCACCGCCCGGCGTCAGGTGACCATGCAGGATGATGTACAGCCCGACCACCAGCAATAACGGAAACAGCAAATCCGCACCGGCCTTGAGAATAAAACCGCCTTCCTGTTGTTTGCTGGTTGATGTGCTTGCCGAGCGTCGGCCCAGCACCAAACCGCCAGCGGTCGCTGCAGCAAACAGAATCGATAACTCACCTAATGTGTCGATGCCGCGATAACCCAATACCACCGCGGTGACATAATTAGCAGCACCCACCTGTTGACCGGCCTGGGATGCAATCGCATCACCAACCTGCATGGGTGGATTGGCGAACGGCAACAAGCCGGTCAAGGTCACCAGCATGAAAATCAATCCACCAATGAAGAGCAAAGCTGAGAGATTACGCATCGTCATCACCCCGCTCGCTTTGCTCCGCGGCCACTTTGCCCTGATCGAGTCGCCACAGGCCAAGCCGTTTTAACGCCAAAGCCAGAATCAGACTACTCAGGCCTGCGCCTACCGCGGCTTCTGTCATGGCAACGTCCGGCGCATGCAACAGCACAAACACAATCGCCAGTGAAATGGAAACCACGGAAGCCGCCGCGGTCGCGGCAATGGCATTGCTCAGAGTCAACACTGCAATGGCTGCAGTCAGCATGACAATCACAATAATCAGCAGCAGCCATTCCATATTATTTGTCTTCCGCTTTCCAGGGTGTCACGCCGACGCGATAAAAAGCACGTGCGATGCTTGAGGAACTGACCGGGTTGGTCAACAAAATGAACAAGGCCACCACCAGTAACTTGCTCCACCATTCCGGGTGATGAAAACCGACGCCGATGACAATCGCCAGCACGCCGAGGGTGACCGCTTTGGTACCGGCCTGAATACGATTGTAAACATCGGGCATGCGCAACAGACCAACCGCACCGAGAAAACAAAACAAGGCACCGACCAGCATGAAGATGTTGCCAACAAGGCTCACGATGCACCTCCTTCAATAATTCTTGCCAGCGCAATAATGCCGACAAAAGCGAGCACCGCATAAATCAGAGCAACGTCCAGATACAACACGCTATCGAGCCAGAACGCCAGTAACACCAGACCGGCAGTACCGATCACTGACAAGGTATCGGCCGCGACTATGCGATCAGGCGCATAAGGCCCTTTCAGCAAACGCACCAGCGTCAGCAGGATGCCTGCCACAAACAGCACCAGCACCAGCCAGTCGATCTGGGTAAAATCAATTGAGATCATCAGGACAGAAACCCCGCCAGGTGTTTTTCAAAACCGGCGGCAATCTTGTGCGTCGCCGCTTCAATATCAACATCGTCAGGCGCTTCAATCCAGTGCACCAGCAAAAGATCGTCGACAATGTCGACTGACAATGTACCAGGAGTGAGCGTAATGCTGTTGGCCAGCACCAGTTTGCCCAGATCGGATTGCAAAGCCGTACTGACCTGCACCATTTGGGGACGCAACGGCATGCGCGGTGACAATACCCGTGCCGCCATGTCCAGATTGGCGCGTATCAGTGCAAGCAGGAAAACACCGAGGTAAGAAAGAATATGAACAGGCATCGAAACCCTGAAGTAGATGCCGGAGAAAATGCTGGGACGATTAGCAGTAAAGATGGCAGCGGCCAGAGACACGAGCAGTCCGGCGATCATTTCGTCCGGGGTGAGACTGGCCGTAAGCAACAGCCATAAGATATAGCTGATACCAAAAACCAGTAGAAACCTTCTAACAGGACGATCCCTGGAAGTCATAGGTTTAGCTTGCACCCTTACTGCTTGAGGCAAATTCCAACAGTGTCCGACCGTTGAAAAAAC
>JASFVP010000022.1:0-52100 GCA_050049775.1 Chromatiales bacterium | reverse complement strand
CGCTCCCTCCGCCAGCCCAGCCTGCGGCTACCCTCACTGCTCGAAGCCTGCTGAGTCCTCGCAAACTCGCTACGCTCAAACATGCTCGGCCTTTTACCAGCAGCCTTCTGCGCGGCTCGGTGGGCTGGAGTCGGAGAAGGGTGGGAATTCAACTCTCCGGGCTTTTCTTATGCTTTAAATTCCACCTTCAGCCATGAGCTGAAACTAAAGTGTTCCAACTTATTACCGTTAAAGTATTCAATAAACTGCCTGTTTGAATTGTATGGACACGAATTCAAAAATACTTACCCAACTCTCTGTTTTTATTGCTCTAATTATCAGCCTGTCCGGCTGTGGCAATAATCAGCCACTGGTCGTGGCCAGTCATGTCTGGCCGGGCTATGAATTTATGTTTTTGGCCCGCGATCTGGGCTATCTGGATTCCAGCTCAATATCATTGCAAGAAACCTCATCGGCTTCCGAGACACTGCAGCTGTTGCGGGAGGGTAAACTGGATGGTGGCGCCTTGACCTTTGACGAGGTAATCCGGGCGCGCGCCGAAGGGCTTGATCTGGTTGTCGTGCTGGTATTTGACATATCCGCCGGCGCAGACGTCGTCCTGGTGGAGCCCTCAATACAACAGCCCGGTGATATCAGGGGCACAAGGATCGGCGTTGAGGTTGGCGCTGTCGGGTCCATCATGCTGGACCAGTTCCTGAAGTATGCCGGTCTGGAAAAACAGGACGTAAAAGTTGTCGATGCCAGGATAGATCAGCAGCTCGCATTCTGGGAACAGGGACAGCTGGATGTGGTGGTCACTTATGAACCGGTGGCGAGCCAGATAAAAGCACTCGGTGCAAAAGAAATGTTCTCAAGCCATGAGGCGCCAAACCTGATTGTCGATGTGCTCGCGTTCAGGCGCGCATCGTTAGATAAAAGCCTGGCGATACGGCAATTGCTCGAAGCGCATTTCAAGGCAAAAATGCATTATTCCACCAACCATCAGGACGCACTCTTCAGAATGTCCCCCCGGTTGGGTGTCAGGCCGGATGAGGTCGATGGCCTGTTCCATGGTCTGGTGTTGCCGGATTATCAAAATAATTTAAGGCTGTTGTCCGGAAGTCAACCGAAATTGCTGAATAGCGCTGAAATACTTCTTGACCTGTTGTCTGAATCCGGGGTGAGTGAGAGCCGTATTGATACAGGCAATATCCTTGATGACCGACCGCTGTTAAAGGCCAGTATGTGAAACTGTCCGCCGCTTTCACATTGATACTGTTGACCCTGTTCGGGTCAACGACAGTATTCGCACAAGAGAAAATCAAAATAGGCGTGCTTGCGTACCAGCCGTTAGCGGTTATGGAAAAATCGTGGGGAAAATTTGCCAGCCTGCTGGAGGAATCGTTTCCTGGTTATTTATTTGAAGTGGTTTTTCTGAAAAATGAGGCACTTGATCAGGCTGTTGCAAGTCGCACGGTCGACTATGTCTTCACGAGTTCGGCAAATTATATCTACCTGAAAAAACGTTTTGGCTTGTCGGCTCCATCGGCAATGGTGATAAAACGATATCATGGTCAGCCGCTGAGTGCTTTTGGCGGGGTTATCTTTACCACCGACCGGAATCAGGGCATCAACACATTAGAAGACATTCCAGGAAATACCATCGCGACAATCGGAATGGCCGGGGTCGGGGGCTACAAGTTACAAGCCTATGAAATGTTGAAGAAGGACGTTGCACTTCCGAGGCATGACGATTTACTTGCTACCGGACAGCCTCAGGATAACGTTGTACGTGCAGTGCTGGAAAACCGGGCGCAAGTCGGCTTTGTGCGCACAGGCGTCCTGGAGCGTATGGCATCGAATGGTGAACTGGCTCTAGAGCAGATCAAGGTAATAAATCAACAGAACTTGCCGGGCTACCCGTATCTGTCCTCAACGCCGCTGTATCCGGAATGGCCATTTGCGGCGCTGCCGCATGTTGACAGCCAGCTGACGCGTAAACTGACCGGGCTTTTGTTGTCACTTCCTTACGGGGAGGCGTTTGACGGCAAAACGGGCTTGTATGGATTCGATATACCTGCCGATTACCAGGGCATGGACCATGTTTTAAAAGCGCTCAGGGCCCCGCCATACGAGTTTGTCAATGCGGTAGAGCTTGAGGAGGTATGGGAAAGCTATAAATACCCGATCATCGTGCTGGTGATTCTGGGTGTCGGATTGTTTATTACTCTGCTTGTATCGGTCTTCTATAACAAAAAACTTTCTTTGGCCAATAACCAGATTATTGACCAGGGCAAGAGGATGGAAGACATCATCGAGGCTACCCAGATAGGCACCTGGGAATGGAACCTGGAAACCGGAGACATCGTGTTAAATGAACGCTGGGCGGAAATCGTTGGTTATACCCTGGAAGAGCTGGCGCCGGTTACGATTGATACGTGGAGCAGGCTTGCCCATCCGGACGATCTGGAAAAATCCGAAGCGGAACTGCAAAAGGTATTTTCCAGGCAAAAAGAGTTTTACGAAAGTGAAGTGCGTATGCGGCACAAGTCGGGTAAATGGATCTGGGTGCTGGATCGCGGGCGAGTGCTCAAATGGAACAGTGACGGCAAGCCCCTGCAGATGGCGGGAACGCATGCAGACATTACCGAGCAAAAATTTTACGAACAAAGTCTCGAAAATGAAGTGGTAAAAAGAACCAGTGAACTGACCGTGGCAAAGGAAAAGGCCGAAGAAGCCAATAAGGAAAAAAGCCGGTTTCTGGCAAACATGTCACATGAGTTGAGAACTCCCATGCATTCGATATTGAGCTTTGCCTCGTTAGGTGAAAAGGAGACGCTGGGAGAAAAAAAGATCAAATATTTTAAAAACATCAAACAAAGCGCCACACGATTGATGATCCTGATTAATGGTTTACTGGATATCTCAAAACTGGAAGCCGGGAAAATGGAGGTCAACCTCGAAAGCAATGATTTGTCCGAGCTGGTGCACAAGCAACTTGAGGAGTTACGGGCCTTGTCTTATGACAAGAATATTGAACTCCAGTTTGAATGTACTGATCAGGCAGTCGCGATATTTGATAAAAATCTGATCACACAGGTCGTCGTCAATCTGTTATCCAATGCGATCAAGTTCAGCCCGCAGAATTCTCACATCAAGGTGACTTGTGGTGTCTCCGAGGATGCGCGCCAGGAGTGCCTTGATGGTTGTATTTATTTTTCAGTGACTGATGAGGGCGTAGGTATCCCGTCGGATGAAATTGACCAGATTTTTGATCGTTTTGTTGAAAGCAGTAATACGAAATCCAAAGCCGGCGGTACCGGACTGGGTTTATCGATCAGCAAGGAAATCATCAAATTGCATAAGGGTGTGATATGGGCGGCAAGCCCTCCTGCCGGTTGTGACAAGGGTTCCCGGTTTCAATTCCAGATTCCGATCAATGCTTCGAACGAGTTGAAAAACCATTTGCCTGAAGCTCAGGGGCAAGTCAGTACAGGAATCTGACTCTTCCCGGATTTTAAACCTCCAGCTCCAGCTTCTTGATCCGGTAGCGCAACTGCCGCGGTGTCATGCCCAGCCCGATTGCGGCGCGCGTCTTGTTACCATGATGCCGACGCAATGCTTCGATAATTTGCTCGCTTTCATCTTCACGTACCCGCGCATAGGGTCGCAGTCCATCAATACCTGGTTGGGTTTCATGGCTGCTTCCTGTAGATGGCTTGTAACTGTTCGCCGATGGCGATGCAAAGGTATCGGGTGAATTGATACCGTCTTCATCGACCAGGATTTTCTTCACCAGTTCGCGTGAGATCTGGGTGTCGCTGCACATCAACACGGCGCGCTTGACCAGGTTTTCCAGTTGGCGGATGTTGCCGGGCCACGGATAACCGTCGAGGATTTCAATCGCGCCGGTGCCGAAGGTCAGGTTGCGACCGTATTCCTGATTGGCGGCGTTGAGGAAATGCCGCGCCAGGATCGGCACATCGCCCTGGCGTGCACGCAGCGGCGGCAGGCGGATCGGAAAAATGTTGAGCCGGTAAAACAGGTCAAGGCGGAAGCGATTGGCGTTGACGGCTTCCTGCAGGTTTTTGTGCGTGGCGGCGAGGATGCGCACATCCACCGGGATGTCCTTGCTGCCGCCGACACGCTGGATGACTTTCTGTTCCAGCACCTTGAGCAGCTTGGCCTGCAGGTCGAGATCGAGGTCGCCGATTTCATCAAGAAACAGGGTGCCGCCCGAAGCCAGTTCGACCTTGCCGCGTTTCATCGCGGTGGCGCCGGTGAACGAGCCTTTTTCATGGCCGAACAATTCCGATTCAATCAGTGTGGCCGGAATCGCGGCGCAGTTGATGCTGATGAACGGGCCTTCGTTACGCTCACTGGCCAGATGCTGCATGCGCGCAAAGCGTTCCTTGCCGGTGCCGGACTCGCCCAGCAACAATACCGTGGTGCCGGTGGCGGCCACCTGTAACGCCTGCTGGATGGCCTGCTGCAAGGCCGGGCTTTGCCCCATGATGCCGTAGCGCGCGCCCTTGCTTTCCAGCTTGTTTTTCAACAACTGGTTTTCGCTCATCAGGCTGGCGGTACGCTCGGCGATGAGTTCGTTAACGCGCAGCACTTGACCAATGAAAGTGGCCAGCACTTGCAACAAGGCCACATCACGCTGGAACGGACGCTCACGCCGGCGCAAGCGGTGCACGGCCAGCACGCCGATCGGGTTTTCCTCAAGAATGATCGGCACGGCAATAAAGGCCACCGCTTCATCCGGCAGGCTGGTGCGGTCAACGGTGCGCGCCAGGTAGGTTGGTTCTTCATCGATGTTCTGAATCAACGCCATCTGGCCGGTCTGGTAGACCTTGCCGGTAACACCTTCACCGATCATGTAACGGCCTCGGGTTTTTTCCTCACGCGTCAAACCATAGGAATAACGAATCTCTAACGTACCATCACCAAAGGCTGGCAACAGCACACGGCCGCGGTTAAGACCCAGCAGTTGCGACAGCAAACGCAGAATGCCTTGCACGGCCGGTTCCGGATCGTTGGATTTGGTAATGAGTCTTGCAGCTTCCTGAACAACGAGTAATTCGGATTCAGGCGTGCTCGCAATTGAATGGGTTTTCATTGAAAGATTGTTCATGACATGTTCCTGCTAATGTCGAATTTGTCGACAATGCTGCAAGAGCCGGGCCATTCGGGTGAAAAATGCGTTTTGTCAATAAATAGCGGTGTTTTAGCGCTTTTTGTCAGGATAAAGATTCGCGCAGATTTTTTTTCGCGCAATGATTGTGCAGTGGTTCGTCTGAATTGGTGCGACGTCCCTGTCGCTCGGGAGGAGATTGATAAAAGTCAACGGCTGTTTATAGCGATAGCTTAATCCTGATTGTGCCAGCTGAACTGTTTGATCAGGCTGACGCATATGCCATCGAGGATGAAACCGATAATACCGATCACTACAACAATAGCGGCCAGCGTGTCGTATTCCAGCGTATCGCGCGCATCGTTGATCGCATAACCCAGGCCGCTGGTGACACCGAGGTATTCGGCCGGTACCAGTACGATCCAGGCGACACCGACCGCGAGGCGGATACCGGCAAAGATATCCTGGCCGATGGCCGGCATGATGATGCGACGCAACATTTGCGTGCCATCGGCGCCGAGGTTTCTGGCGACCTTGAACCACAGCGGATCGATGCGGCGCACACCTTGCGCGGTCGAGAACAGCACTGGCCAGATGGCGGCGACGGCAATCAGGAACACAATGGCGCCATCCCAGGTGGCGAACGCCAGCACTGCTACCGGCATCCACGCCAGTGGCGAGATCATGCGCAGGAACTGAAACGGAATGTGCGTGATCTCGCGCATGCTGGCATACAGGCCAATGCCAACACCGACCGGTACTCCTACTACCACGGCCCACAGCAGGCCCAAGCCGATGCGTTCCAGGCTGGGCAACACGGCTTTCATGGCGGCGCCGTTTTCCACCAGTTCCACCAGGCGGGCGAACGCGGGTTCCGGTGCAAAGCCGGCGAAGGGCTCGGTGTCCGGATTGGTAGCGATCAGCCAGCCGCCGAACCACCAGACGGCCAGCAGTACGCCGATGCCGATGGCCGGGTAGCCGAGTCGGGCGAGCAGGAATTTGCCGAGCTCGCCCAGATCAAACACGCTGTCGCGATTGATCAGGGAGACGCTGGCGAGGGACTGTGTCGTGCTCATATCTTCACCACTTCTTCACGTTCGAACGGATTGGCCGGATCGACACCGGGCGCGTTTTCCCAACCCTTGTATTTTTCCATCGCGACCTTGACGTGCTTGTAGTCGACCAGGTCGTCGGCGACCATCTGTGGATCCAGGCCTTCGAGGAAAGTTTTCTCACCACCGACCAGGGTTTCGTTCATCGATTCGACAATCAGTTTGGTAGCCGATGGATACGGGTAGGGCGAGAAGTCGATACGGCCGTTGGCGAACTCGCTCTTGTTGCGAATCGCATGCGGCTTGGCATATTTGTCTTCGTCGTAATAGGTCATGGCGCGCACCACGGCCTTGCCCGGCATCGGCAGATAAGCCTTGCCGTCTTTGGACATCATCATGGCGACTTCTTCCTTGTTTTCCTGTGCGTAGATTTCGGCACGCACGATGGCGTTCATGACTTTCTGTGTCCATTCCGGTTTGGCCTTGACGGTGTCTTCGTTCATGCACACCACGCAGCACGGATGGTTCTTCCACATGTCACCGGTAAAGCGCAGCATCTTGCCGCCTGCTTTCATTTCACCAAAGGCGTTGAACGGTTCGGCGACGATGAAGGCGTCAATCTTTTTGGCGGCCAACGCCGGTGGCATGTCCGGCGGCGGCATGATCATGAGGTTTACTTCGTTCTTGGCCAGCGGTTCTTTCTGGTCCTTGATGACTGGTTTCAGGCCGGCACTGCGCAGGCCCATCTGCAACACGATGTTGTGCATCGAATACCAGTACGGCACGGCGATCTGCATGCCGCCGAGATCCTTGAAGTCTTCGGCGCCGGTGTGCTTGCCGACGATTAATGCCGAGCCGTTGATGTGCGCCCACGACATGATCTTGACCGGGAAGCTGTTGTTGTAACGCATCCACACCGGGATCGGCTTGAGCAGGTGCACCAGGTTGAACTTGCCGGCGGCAAAGCCTTCCACCAGCGGTGACCAGCCACGGATCAAGGTGGGCTTCTCGGCTTTCAGGCCTTCATCTTCAAAAAAGCCCATGCCGTGTGCGACCAGCAGCGCGGTGGCGTCGGTGATCGGCAGGTAGCCGATGCGCACCACTTCATCGTCGGGCGGTGTGACATTGGCCAGGCCCATGCCGGGCAGGGTCATGCCTGCGGCCAGGCCGCCCATTGCCATCGCGTCCATCATAAAGTCGCGACGGCTCATTTCATGTTTGAAGATGTAATCAAGTTCTGTGTCTTTTGAATTGCTCATGGTTGGATTCCTGTTACTGCATTGATAAAAGGGTTCAGGCCGCCTGCTGGGCAGCGTTTTCGGGCTGCTCGGCAGACTGGTGTTCTTGTTCCGCTTGCGGTTGGCCGGCGCCGCCGACCAGGCTTTCAAACTGGTTCATCAGTTGTTCGCGCTGGCGGCTGAATTCCGCCGAGGCGCGGTTGCGCGGAAACGGCAGGTCGACTTTCATTTCGCCGACGATACGGCCGGGATTGGCTGACATGATCAACACCCGGTCGGCCATGGCGACGGCTTCGTCAATGTCGTGCGTGACCATGACCATGGTGAGACTCTCGCGCGTGGTGATGTCGCTGACTTCGTCCTGCAGGCTGGAGCGCGTGAAGGCATCCAGCGCCGAGAAAGGCTCGTCGAGCAACAACAACTCGGGTGAGGTTGCCAGTGAACGCGCCAGCGCGACACGCTGCTGCTGGCCGCCGGACAGGCTTTGCACATTGGCGTCGGCCTTGTCGGTCAGGCCGACCAGGTCCAGCAGGTGATTGATTTTCTGCGGGTCTTTCTTTTTGGCGAAGATCAGGCCGAGTTCGGTGTTCTCGCGCACGTTCATCCAGGGATACAGCGATGGCTTCTGGAACATCATGTTCCACTTGGCGCTGGGTTTACTGACCTGATGGCCGTGGATACGCACACAGCCTTCCGAAGGCAACAACAGGCCCGCCAGCATGTGCAGCAGGGTGGACTTGCCACAACCACTGCGACCGATGAGAACAATCTTCTCACCCGGCTGGATGCGTAATTCAATGTCTTTCAGGGTCGGTGCTGTTTGCCCCTTAAAGGTATGGGTAATGAAATCGATACTGATGTTTGCACTCATGGCTTAGCCTCAAAAAAATCTTTGCTAAGGGTTTTGCAGGGATCGTGCCATGCCATTTTTTGCTGGTTTTTCAGGCTTTTTCAGGAGGGGGGCGATGTTTTGTCCGTTTCGAATGTCCACTTTGTCGACTTTGTCTGACACAAATAAGCAGCGTTCACCGGATTGTTGTGAAGGAGCTTTGGTCAATTCCGGATCTGCCCTGTAACGGTGCGGCCTGCAGCGCAGTTGGCACTGCAATTGCACTTCGCTAGCTGAAACTTTTTTTCACAACTGTTGTAACGAGGTAATCAACCGATGAACAAAACTGAAATGCGCGAAGCCATCCTGGCGGCGAAGAAATCCAAAAGCATCACGTGGGAGGCGATTGCAGCCGCGGCCGGCCTGGCACCGGAATACGTGGTGTCTGCCTGTCTGGGCATGAACCATCTGGAAAAGGAAAATGCCGACCCGTTGGTGGCTGCACTGGGGCTGGGTCCGGAAGTGTCCGTCGCGTTACAGGAGTTCCCCAACAAGAAGTGGGATCAACTGGTGCCGACCGATCCGGTCATTTATCGCTGGTATGAAATCGTCGGTGTGTATGGCGAAACCATCAAGGAATTGATTCACGAGAAGTTCGGTGATGGCATCATGTCGGCGATTGATTTCACCATGAACATCGACAAGGAAGAAAACCCGGCCGGTGATCGCGTGGTCGTCACGCTTAATGGTAAGTTCCTGCCTTACAAGTCCTGGTAAGTCCGGCGCTTGTCATGGCAGTGCCAAACACAGCAGGGCCGTATGGCCCTGTATTAGTACCTAAATGCGTATATTTACACTGATAACGTAATGTTGAGAAAACCATGAGACGGCGACTGCAGGTAATCTGCGATATCAGGTTTGCTCTGACTGTATGAGTAACCGAGTGAAACTATATTTTATTGAAGAGCGCATGATTTCCGTGCTCTGGGTTCGCGATGATGACTATGCAGCTGGAAGCAATATGCAGGTTGATGAAGTTCGAGAACTAGTTGACACGTTTGGTTGGTAGCGCAGAGTGTTGCCAATATGCAGGCCGAACTTTTCCTAGCTTATGTCTTCGTCAGACAAGCCGGTGTGGGTGAAGGATATGGCATTGCTTTCATTGAGTTTCAGCGGGAAGTATCCAGCTTCAGTATTGGCGTCGGTCAAGGTAATGTCAGCATAGAGGTGATGCTGCAACAGGATCGCAAGCGTAATTCCTCGGGCGACATTTAAGAATGCGTTAGTATGTCACTATGAAATTGCGGATCACATTAAGCGCCTCAGTTATTTCTAGACTGCTAGATAGCTGAGGGGATATTTTATTTATCGTACGTCACGACGCCGTTACATTTTTGATTGACACAGAGTTCAAAAATCAGTGGATATTAATTTTATCAACCTCGTAGGTTTGATTACGGATACTCAATGTAGAGAAAAATCCTGTTAGCCAACATAACACCCAATATAAGAATAATGTGATTTATTGTATTGCTGTTACTCAATTGATTTTATCAAATGTTGTTTGATGAGTGAGTAATGAATATTAATAATATTTATGGTTTTTTGTGAAGACAGTATTTTGTATAGACAACAGGTTATAGGAAAAAGCGGAGTTGACTTTGGCCTGAAAGATTTTCAGTGGCTCTGACATGTCGTAAGTTATAAGGAATTTTTTTCTTGCAAAAAAACAAACATGCATTACTCTGAATTTTAGTAGCAGTGGTAGTTGACGAGATTGATATTCTGGGATTCGCTATTGCACTCTTACAAAAAATTCATCTGATATTTTGTATAGATAGGGAAGTCGCAGTATTCGATGTATTACTTAGTCCTGTAGCTAAATGTTTGTCGAGCAGAAAATTTCCTCGGCAACAAAGGATGGTACTCATGAATACAACAAACAAAATGGATTTGGCATTTTCACAAAGTAATAATTTCCATTTTCGACTGGTAATTTTCCCAGTTTTATCTAGATCAAGATTCAAGCTTCGTGCGATGTTGATTCAATGTTGCTGGTGGCTTTCTGTTTCATTTCTTCCCCTGATTAATTCATTGGAGAGGTAGTTTATCGATCGGTTTTAAATACAAAATATGGAGGCAACGATGGAATTAAATATGAAATCAGTTGGTTGGAAAGTTGTATTTATGATTACACTCTTACTGAGTGCGATCATTCTGCTTTCATGTGCGGGCGTCTATCATTCACAAACTGCTAGTTTCGAGCAGGCGAGACAATCGGTGCTTGATGGACTTCACGATGGTGTCCCCTTAGGTAAGGACTATATTCTCAGGGCTGTACCAACTTTAGCAACAGGAGATGCTTATAGGCTTGGTTCGGTATTTGTTCATGATACCTATCCCTTGAGGCATTCTAATGCTTGTGTCTTTAAGGAAAATAATGGTAAGGCTAGCATAAATCGAACCTTACTAATCTCTAACGGTAGTGGATTCGATATTTCAATTCAGCTTCCCGATAAATTAGCAAAAGCTATTCCAAAAGTTGATGCACTGAGTGTTGCGTTAAGCGCGAAGCGGAAAGCGAGCTTCTCATATGAAATCAATGAAGCGGTTAATGTGGATGTGGTGAGTGCGAAGGACCAGCTTCGCACTAAAGATTGCTGGGCAGATATCGCAAATCGCTCTGTCTGGGTGCTGGTTGGCAAGTTTAATGCGAAGGAGCGATACACTTCAGATCAGTCACTCAAGTCTAACGCTCAGGTGCGAATACTAGATAGCGATGCTTTAAAAGTAACAGTAGATAATACTGGTAATTTTGTCGTTGAGGATAAGGAATTTTCACCAAGGATTTGGGTATTTATGCCTTATCGCGTTGATATACCCGGGTTCAATCAAGAGGCGGCTAAGAAGCTTAGGGTTGCGATGGCTGAGGATTATCTTGGGGACTTTGAAGGTCCAGTGTCAGGAGCTGTGCTTAGTGGCGAAGGATTTGATTCCCGGCTCCTGACTACGACATTAAATTCATTACATTAGCGCTCAGTTGTTGATGTTTATAAGTGGGGATAAATATGTATAGTTTATCAAGATTGCTTTTACTTCTGTTGGCTATTGTTTTACCCAACTTTTTGAATGCAGGCTGGTTCTCTGATTTGGAGAGTGAGACTGATAGTGCGAAAAGTAAGCCTATTAGAGACGCGAGGGCCTTGGTAAAACTTCAAAATGTGTATGAAGAGAGTTTTCATAAGCCTGTTGATGAAAGTAAAAAGATAAGTTTTGGTAAATCAACAAATGGCGTCTTTGTTTCCTTTTATTTTTCTGGCTTTTCCATGGATGAGGAATTGGGGGAATTTTACTATTTCTTGATGACTCTTGGTATTTCAGAAATGTTAAATCCGATTCTTCTTGATCAAAATTTTATTAATCGTCGTTGTTTGATGAACGGTGCAAAAAGTATTAATAACGAGTTGATTTTTGAAGATGATGCTTGGGAAGAGCGTGATTTCGTTAAGGAATTGCTTGAGCTTAGGTCAGGTCAAGTTACTAGTGGGGTGAGCGATAATGCTAAATATGGAATAACACAAGCTGCATATAGCCAATGGCAGTCAGGTTCTGTCCTGAATCATGATCTTGAAGGCATCTCATTCGATGAAGCCTACAGGTTTTATAAGGAGAGCTATCTGAGCAAACAAGGATACGACAAAATCGAGAGCCCTGGCTTGAAAGCAAAATTATTTGAATCGGCAGTAATTCATGGTAACAGAGCAACTGTTCGATGGATTCAGCGTGCTGTGAATAGGCTGGAAGATGGAATGCTTAGTGAGGATACGGTACAGGCAATCAATGAAAGAAACTCTGTAGAACTACAAGGCGCTCTCGATCAGGTAAGGCGTAAGGCATTGAAATGCTATGAGCTAGAAAAGGCAGCAATAGAGTATGGTTTGTTTGTTTCTGAAGTCCCTCCTTCCTTCTATAAGACGTATAGTTCTTTGAAAAAAAAATATAGGGCTACCATTGTGCCTGGAATAAAATGGACGCCCTACGAAAGTATCGTTAGGAAATATATTGAAAAAGAATTATCAGATAAAAACATATGCAGAGAGTATAGATTCGATGGTCGCAGTGATTGTGTTCTAAAAAAAAGTAAGAATGTCCATTTCATTAAGAGTCAAGGTTTAAAAACAAGGTTGCTTATTCCCAATGACAAGTTGGAGGAAGTAATTGGGAGTTTTATAAATCATTTTGTAAAACGAGAAGCTTTTCAATTCGGCAAGGTAGGGTTTTCGATAGAGAGTGAACTTGAAAAACACGGATATGAAGGTGTTGAGATTGAAAGTCTGGATTGTGAGCCTGATTCATTAAAAAGAGGTGACCTTCCCTTTGCGTCATTGGGCGAGGTAAAGAATCATGTTAATGATTACCTCGACTTTTTCTTCGGCGGAGAGGCATGGGAAGGGATTGGTGAGCTTGATTATCCTTATGTTACATTTTTGGACTCTGAAACTAAGGATTCTTTTGGGCAAATAGTAGAACATCCTGATCTAACTGAAACGTCATTTGTTGCTGAAAAGACGGTGCAAGACTGTATAAGGTTTGCGAAAAGCAGGGATGATGGGCATGGTTTGTTTTCCCTGGGAATATTAGTTGCCAAAAAAAATGGTAAAGGGATCGTTGGTTTAATTCCTGATATTCCTGTCGATAGAATCGAATTGATTGATACTACTGGCCCATATGAATTGCAGCGTCGGATAAACGATCTTAGCGAGTCTGCAAACTATACTTCTCAAGATAGGCTGGTAGTTAACATTAGTTTGGGGGTGAATTTTTCTGGAGACACTTCAAGCCGCTATTACAAAGATATGGAGTCGGCGATCCTTCTGTCCAGTGACAATGTGTTGTGGGTTGTTTCGGCAGGAAACGATGGGGCATTCATTGGTAACTGCTCCGTATTGCCAGGTTGTTTTGGTGACCTGCCTAATGTAATCACTGTATCGGCTATGGGGAAGATACAGAGGGGGGTGCCAATACGTCAGTGGAAAGATAGTAACTGGGGTGGTGGGGTATCGGTTTCTGCTCCTGGTGTTGGTATTGTATCAACAGATTTGGCTAAGGTTTCGAGTGAAGTGGGCGGTGAGTACTTGCCAATATGTGGTATTAGAGATGGAACGTCATTTTCAGCGGCATTTGTAACAGCGTTAGCTGCAAGGCTTTGGGCGCAGTATCCGAATTTATCTGCGCAGGAAATTAAATCAAGAATTGTTGCTACAGCGAAGCCGGTCCTTCCTTTTGATCGAGATGATGAGATTCATCTTGGTGGTGCAATGCAGCAAGTGCAGGCAGGTGCAATACATCCTGCAATTGCACTTCGAAATCCTGAAGATACGTTGGTGCTTTTTGAGCAATGCGCTGATCCTGTTCATCAGAAGAACAGGTGTATGAAGTCGGGGCGTATTAAATGGCCGAAAGGCCAAAATGCTTTTGTGCTATTTGTGAATGATTTAACTGCAAAATCTAGATCGTGCAGAATGAGAAATCTTTTGAGAATTTCAAAGAAACTGGATGGATACCGAATTGTTTGTTCCAAGTCTGGGAAGAATGGGAAAAAGATGGAATATATAAAAGGTGTTCTTGAATCAAAGAGAGCTCAGCCTATGCCTTGTGTCGTCCACCAGAATTGTTTTACCCTGAAATCAGAGGACGGGTCTATCATTGATATTGATTTAAAAGCAATAAGAGAGATTTATTTTCCTGTAAATTAGGGGTGATTTCCTGATGAGAATAGGGAAAGGATATTTTTGTGCATTTTTTGCTATTTTTTTGTTGCCCTTATTGTGTTTTGGTGTAGAGCAAAGGGTTCCGAATGCCGCTGTCCATCCCGGTAATAAGTTTGCTCAACCATCTATTTTATTGCCAGGGGGGGAGGCGGTCGCAATCCGCTTGCCAACAGGTTTGCAGGGGGAGTGGGTTAGAATGTCATTTGCTACACAAGGTGATAGCAATAAACAATGGAGATTAATAATTAAGTCAGCTAGCGGCGCATTGCTTGATTCTATTCCAAGTAAAATGTTAGCCAGTCGAACGTGGACCAGAAAATACAAAGAGCCAATTTTATGGTTAAGTGTACCGCCTGAGGGCGTGGTAACCACTATAGAAAAGGTAATGGTGCATTATCCTGCTTTAAATAGGTATAGCATAATTGGAGATCAAAACCTCGATAGCGTTACAGAACTAGGCCCTTCTTCATGGATATTGGGTCTTGCGAAGGGGGTGGTGCTTTTGGAAATCGAAGATGTGGATGGAAAAAATTATCCATGTACTGGATTTGTAATTGGTGAAGACCTCATTATGACGAATGCGCATTGTGTGAAAACAGATTGGTCTGCAAAAAGAACAAGCGCATATTTTGATTATGTGAGTCGAGAAATGCCAGAGTCAGTGAGTCAAGTCGTAAGCCTATTGGCTGTTAATGAGGTCCTTGACGTGGCTGTCCTTAAGACTCATGAAATAATTGAAAAGACACGGCGATTGAATCTGGCTGTTGGTGATGTAAAAGTAGGTGACTCACTAATCATGATACAGCAATACGAAGGAGGGCCGCAAAAGATATCGAGAGATTCTGATTGCAAAGTGAAAATGATCCCTGTGCGTGGGAAAGCTATTGCATATGGAAATTTTGACTTTACTGATTATGAGGCAGCATTTGTCCATGGCTGTGATACGGAGGACATGAGTAGCGGTAGCCCGGTTTTTGAGAAAATCAGTCGGCAAGTTGTTGGGCTTCATTTTTGGGGTAAAGGTTCATCCGATGCGAAAGGGAATAGGGCGATTCGATCGTCAAAACTTTTATGCTGGATGAAGAGCGAGATTGAAAATGGCAATCCTTGGCTTTCTGATATTGTGCCTTCAAATTTGGAATGCGTGGCAGGGGACAAACTATGAATATTATAAAAATGTTGTGTCTGTCTTTAATTGTTTTTAGTAGTATGGCGTTTTCATGTCCTCCAGGGCAGATTCCGTGTGGTGATAATAAATTATTGTGCTGTCCAAGATGAAAAAAGGGATTATTCTGAATTATTGTAAATATTGCTTACCTTATTCTTCCTTCATGCGTTTTGAAAAATAGCTGGGAATTCAAGATTCATTCTGTAATAGATTCTTGATGCTAGAAAATCTGGATTTTCGGTAATTGCAACGTGTAGCTATGAATCAAACGAGATTGGTAAGAAATAATAGTTTCTTGTTGGACTATAAATGCTGTGTGAATTCACAGCATTTATAGTTTTATTTTTAAGCAGTGGTGGATGCTTTTTGTGCGTACAGCTCTTTTTCCTTTTCGATCAGGATATCGGCGAGGAAGAAAAAGGCTTCTTTCCAGGCATCCAGGATTTCCGGTGTTGCTGCGTCACCGAGCACGTCCTGCATCGCGGTCAGTACGGAATCACCAACCATCGGGTAGTGTTCGGCCTTGACGTTGGTGCGTACGTGCGCGGCGACCATGCGACCGACCGCGTCGTTCAATGCGCCGAGGTTGTCGATGTTCATCGCATAGGCGGCAATGGCGCCGGCCAGGATTTTCGGTTGCTCACCGGGGGCGCCGCTGAACAGCGATTTGGTTTCGGGGTATTTTTCAAACAGCACGTCGTACATGCGGGTGGTGATGGCCAGGCCGTGCTCTTTCAGAACCGGGATAGTGGCTTTGACGGTTTCGATGGTGGATGGTGATAAGCTCATGAGTGATTCCTCGTTAATGTAAAAACAGTGGGTTAATCGGGTTGGTTTGAATGGATGTGGTGTCTGGCCAGTTCGACCATGTAGTCTACCGCGGCCTGTACCTGTTGGTCTGTTAACGCCATATTACCGCCTTTCGCCGGCATCATGCTGTCATCCGGTCCGAAGAAACCTTCAATCGCATGGGTATACAGCAGGCCGCGGGGTTTTACGACGCGTTCACGCCAGTCATCCGGTTGCATGGGTATCGGCGCGTCGGCGACGCCCCAGCCATGGCAACCTTCACAGTTGTCCAGCCAGATGCTTCTGCCCTGGGACAAATGCTCATCGGCAAATGCAAAATAGCGTGACGGCTCGGCAGCCACTAGAGCAGGTAGTAACAGCAGCGTGCAGAAGACCAGACGCGGCATGATCAGCCTTCGACCGGGATGCGGATTACGACGCCGCCCATGACTTCGCCAATCTTGAAGTCACGACGTGGTGAGTCCTTGTGCTTGTTGTGACAGGACACGCACACCGGTGCGACGCCGACATCGGCATACACCGCGGTGAAGTAGGTCTGGTCACCGAGTTTTTCTGTGGTGTAGTAATTCTTGCCCTTGTTTTCGGCAACGTATTTCAGGCCGGTTTTCTCGGCTTCGGTCTTGGGCGCATTCTGCTTGTTGACCGGCCACAGTGACTGCAATGAATAGGTAAAATTAACGTCCGGCAGTTTTTCGGCACGCTTGGCCACCAGTTCGGAACCAAAGCGGAACATCTGTGCCGGCAGCACCAGCGCCTTGTCGTCATCGAAATGTTCCGACGCGGTGATGACCTTTTCTTTCTTGACCAGGCGGTTGACGATTTTCTTGGTGTACACGGTGCGGTCCGAATCCATCACCAGGTGCAGGGCATCGGCCATGGCTTTCGGGCTGATCATGGGTTTGTCACCGATGTCGGCCGAGGCCCACACGGCCGAAGCGGCCAGCGTGGCGGTGACGGATAAGCCCATGGCATAGGCCAGAGTGGTTCGCTTGTTCAACATGATAGTTCTCCTGATATTTATTGAAGTATTTGCGGCTGCTATTCAGACATGCCACTGGTTTCACGCAGATAGCGTTCATGATCGCGCCGCGCCAACAGCATGGATTCGTGTTCCTTGCTGTCCGGCGAGTGCGCAAAATTACTGTTGATCTGTTGATTGTCCGCCATCGCCTTGAGACTGAAGTCCAGACCGTGGCAATTCATGCAGACCTGGCGCACCATCTTGCTGTTGGGTGACAGGTTGGCGCTCTGATTGTGATCGACCATGATGCGTGATACCCATTCGTTGACATCGAAATTGATGCGCGGCATGTGACAGCTGGCGCAACTCACACCGGTATCCGGTTTGGCGGTGCCATCCAGTTCGGCCTGCCAGGCTTTGGCGTGTGGTGAATCCTGATAGGCGAGGCTGTGTTCATCGGCATGACAGTTCAGGCAGGCATCGACGGCGGCTTGTTGTGCATTGAAGTCATGATCAGCATGGCAGCTGTTGCACTGCAGCTGCTGATGCGCGGCCGTTTCATGCATCGGCAGGCGCGCCTCGCTGACCTGCATGGCCGGCAGGTCGGAAGCCAGGCGCATGCCGTGCTTGCCAAGTTTGAAGCGATCCACTTCCGTGCCATGACACAGCGTGCAACCGGCTGTACCAGGTTGATCCATCCAGCTTTTCTCACTCGCATCATTCACGGCGATGTTGTGACAGGCACTGCAATTCACTCCGGACCTGGCATGCGCGGTGGCTGCCCATTGCTTGATGATTTGGTCATCCGGCTGCAGGGTTTGCGGGTAATCGGCATCGCCTGGCGTCAGTTCCTGCACCGGATAGTCACCGTGCGGGTAATCGGCCAGTTCTTCGATGATGTCGCCGAACTCACGCGCCTTGAGTTTTGGTCTTGCCAGTAAGGCCGGCTCATCGAGATGCTTGACCAGGAAGTCGGTGTAAATGGCGCGGTTGTTGTGATAGTTGTGACAGCCGGAAGTCTTGCAGCTGTTGAATTCCATGCCCTGGTGCGACGGCCGGTCGTCACCGATTTTGGAATGGCAGTGCACGCAGAAGTCGACCGGCTGGGTCAGGCCATCCTTGCGCGTGATTTCCAGGCGGTGTTCGCTGTGGCAGGTGATGCATTGCAGTGCGTTGATTTTTTCCAGCAGCTCGGCGTTGCGTGGGTCCCTGAATTTGGTCATCGGATGCGAGTCATCGGGTTTCTTGCGGTCGTTGCCGTGACAGTTAATGCAGGATTTCTGCAGCACTTCACCGCCGCCAAAGGCATCCAGGTGGCAGGTCTGGCAGTTGTCCTTGAGCTGGTGATGGCCGTTGCTGAGCGGGCCCGGCATCAACATGGATTGATCCATGTGGCCACTGATGGCGGCATACAGCGCGCTGGCGGCCAATGCCGTCAGCACCAACCAGATCAACCATTTGAGTTTTGCTATCGACATGCCAACCGACCTCAAAACCAGTAGCTCTTGAGAATGTGAAAGCCGAGCAATACCGGCACCGGCCAGAACAGGTAAATGTGCCAGTTCAGCGATTTCTTCCTGAGGCGGGTTGATGTTGTCGTGCTGAGACGATGTTGCAGGCCAAGCGTGGCGCTGTAGACCGAACCGAGCAGGATCAGTCCGGTAAAGCTCAGCATCAGCCACAGGTTGAGGCCGTGGCCGCTGCGCAGGCCGGTATGCGCCAGCAATGTCAGCAACGCCAGTATGCCCAGCACAATGTGCGCCATGCGCCAGACGTCAAAGCTGCCGGTGTTGGCCATGGCCGACCAGCGCTTGCGCAGGCTGACCAGCAAGCCGATGCCAAACAGTCCCAGCACGGTGAAGCCACTGACCTGCTTGGCCAGGCTGTTGCGCCACAGCCAGTCCCAGGACAGCTTGCTCGTGGCTGTTTCGGCGTACGGGATTTGCCAGGGCAACAGGAACAGTACGGCCAGCAGCAATCCGGCGATGGCGGAAACCAGCAGTGCTCCGGCTTGGTGATGTGGTTCCGGTTTGGCGGTGCTGCCCAGCAATTCGCTGATCAACGGCCGACACGAGCCGCAGACCGAAGCCGCACCGGTCTTTTGGGTGATTTGTTCACAACTGCTGGCGCCGGCTTCGATGGCACTGCCAATGGCGCCGCGTGTCACGCCGGTGCACTGGCAGATTGTCGCGCCGGCCGGCCATTCGCACACACCCGGCATGTCCTGTTGCGGCCACAGATAGCCGGTCAGACGGAATCGGAGTAGCTGCCACGGGTAGACCAGTTTTTGCTGACTGGCGTGCGTCTGGATGCGGGCGGCTTCATCCCAGTCGTTCACGCTCAAGGCGCCGACCAGACGATTGCGATGCACCAGCAGCTTGCGATACACGCCGTTTTCTGCATCGCGATAAACATAGGAACGGCCATAGCCGATGCGTGCATCTTCACCGACTGGTCCGATACTGAGCACCGCATGGTTCAGGACTTTCAAGCGCGAAGCGGCGATGGCGCCGTGGTAGGCGGCCGAGCCACCGAGAATGTTGTGTACTGCGACACCGGCTTGTTCCAGCCCTGGTGCGACCAGACCATAAACACGTTCACGATGTTCAGCACATTCGCCAATCGCGTAAATGTCCGGATCTGAGGTTTGCATCTGGTCGTTGACCTTGATGCCACGGCCAATGTGCAGGCCGGCCAGCATTGCCAGCGCCTTGTTCGGTACGATGCCGGTGGCAATGATAACGGTATCGCACGCAATCTGTTTGCCGGAGTACAGTGTCAGGCCTCTGACCTTGTCTTTGCCGTCAATGCTGCGCACGCCGTCGTTTACGATGAGTTGAATGCCGCTGGCCTGTATCTGTTCGGCCAACAGCGCACCGGCCTCTTCATCGAGCTGGCGGCTCAACAGGTGTGAGGCATGTTCGATGACAGTGACTTCGGTATGCCAGCGTTGCATGGCGCGCGCCGCTTCCAGGCCGAGCAGGCCGCCACCAAGGATGACGGTATGCCGGCTGCTGACCTGGCGGGCAATGAGTTTACTGACGTCATCCAGGCTTCTCAGGGTGTAGCGGCCCTTGAGCGGCATGCCGGGGATTTGCGGGATGTGCGGTTGCGAGCCGGTTGCCAGTATCAACCGGGCATAGGGTTGTACACAGCCAAACTCGTCGGTGACGGTTTTATTGATCGGGTCAAACTCTGTGATGGCGCAGCCAAAACGTTTGATGAAACGGCTGTCATCCAGATCCCGCAGGTCGCTTTGCAGTGTGTCCCAGTCATCGATGCCGGCGAGCACAGACGACAGCTTTACCCGGTTGTAGGGTTGGTGCTGCTCGGCGCCGTATAAAATAACTTGCGTGGTGGTATCATGCTCGAGCAACAAACGCGCCGCATGCATGCCGACCGGGCCATTGCCAATAATGACAATAGGCAATGCCGGCATGTCATTTGACTGATAACATGGAGCTGTTTCAGTTAAGGCAATGTTCACTTCTGCACCTGCAACAATAAAGCTGTTTACTGTTGTGCAGGAGCTGTGCCAGTTTTTCGGGACAAATGAAATATCCCGTCAAATCAATGGTTAATGCAGAAGTGAAGGCGAGGTGATGATAGAGTCGTACTAAATATGTATTTGAAATGCACATTAACTGTGCGACAGAAAATTATTTTGCACCAGTAAAAAACACAAACAACAAAGTAGCTGTGGTGAAACATGCACCTGACAACCTATACAGATTATTCGTTACGCGTGCTCATTTATCTGAAGATCAATGAGGGCAAGTTGTGTCATGTCGCGGAAGTCAGTGATTATTTCCAGATATCGAAAAACCATATCATGAAAGTCGTCAACAATATGGCCCACCTCGGTCTGATTGACAGTGTGCGTGGCAAGGGCGGTGGCATTCGCCTGAACCCGCAAGCCAACGATCAGAAGATCGGTGACCTGGTCCGGCAGCTGGAACCGGAAAAAATGCTGGTTCAATGTGTCAACAAGGAAGGCAAGCTGTGTGAAGTGGCGCCCATCTGTAAACTGACCGCGGTGCTGGATGGCGCACTCGACGGGTTTTATGGCGAACTCAACAATTACACGCTCAAGGATATTGTATCGCTTGGCAAATAATGGCGCGCCAGGCCGTGGTCTAGCTGCCAGTACGTCCCAGTTGCTGTATTTTATCCAGCCATTGACGGCGTTTTGCATCACCGACATTTTCCACCATGCCGAACAGGGTTTCGCGGATCGGCGAGATGCCGCAGAGTTTGAGTATGTTGCGTTTCAGGCTCTTCAGGCTGTGGGCGCGATAAAACCAGCGATAGACCAACGTCGGCATGCCCATGGTGATGACAATCCTGGCGCTTCTGCCGGTTAACATTTTTTTCGGTACGGCATCGGCGCGCTGCTTCACATAGGCAAACCCCGGTCGCAGTAACTGTTCCAGAAACGCCTTGAGCAATGCCGGCATGCCGCCGGCCCAGAGTGGATACAGAATCACCAGATGTTCGGCCCAAAGGATGGTCTGTTGCGCCTGGGCGATATCAGCTGGTGGTTGCCCCTGTTCATAGTCGCGCTGGCTGCGTAGCAACGGGAAATCCAGCTGTGTCACCTCAATCAACCGAACATCATGGCCAGCCTGTAATGCGCCCTGGTGGTAGGCATCGGCAAGGGCGTTGCAGAGATGGCCGGCCTGCGGGTCGGGGTGTCCCTGGATGATGGCGATGCGTCTGCCCATTGGTCTTTCCCAAAATCAGAAATAACAGATTCAGCTTACCAGCAGGCCGGAAATGCCGGCAATCGTAACTGGCGGAAAAAATATTGGATCCGCGGCTAAACATTCCGGGATTTTGGTGGTCACTAGATTGTTGTTCATTCAATCGGTAAGCGGGCGGTATACAATGCGAGTTTGTGACGATGGTTGGCACAGAGCGGAGAGCCAATGAAACAAGGTATGACCAAGATTTTTTCCAGCCTGCTGTCGCTGGCTGTCATCGCCGGCGGCGCCTGGTACTGGCTGCAGCAACCGGAAGAGGCTGCAGTTCCGCAATTCAGTACCGACAGGATTCAGCGTGAGGACATTAATGCCGTGGTATCGGCGACCGGTACGTTAAACCCGATCAATACGGTGCAGGTTGGCAGTCAGGTGTCCGGCACCATCCAGCATCTGTATGCGGATTTCAACGATCGGGTTACGCAGGGGCAGGTGATCGCGCAAATCGATCCGGCCATTTTCAAGGCCAAGCGTGCCGAGGCGCTGGCGACTTTGCAAAGCGCTGAAGCCGAGCGTGACAAGGCCTGGGTTAGCGTGCTTGATACCAAACGTGAATACGAACGCCAGGCGGATTTGCAAAAGAAAAAACTGGTGGCCGAAAGCGTCGTTGATACGGCCCGGTTTGCCTATCAGTCGGCCCAGGTCGAACACAAGGTGAAAGCTGCCAGTGTGGCGCAGGCGCAGGCGGCACTCGACCGTGAACAGGTCAACCTGGATTACACCACGATCTATGCGCCGATCGACGGCGTGGTCATTTCGCGTGATGTCGATGTCGGCCAGACAGTGGCGGCCAGCCTGCAGGCGCCGACGCTGTTCAGTATTGCCGAGGACCTGACGCGCATGCAGGTCGAGGCTGATGTCGACGAGGCTTTCATCGGCGAAGTCAAACCAGGGCAGCCGGTCAGCTTCACCGTGTTTGCCTATCCGAATCGCAGCTTCGAGGGCGAGGTGGCGCAGGTGCGTTTGCAGCCGACCATCGAAGCTGGTGTGGTCAAATACAATTGCATCATCCATGTCGATAACAGTGACCTGGCGCTCAAGCCGGGCATGACTGCAACCGTCGGTATCGAGGTTTCGAGTCGTCAGCAGGTATTGACCGCACCGAATGCGGCGTTGCGTTTTGTACCGGAACTGCCGCAGGAAAAACTGCAGCAGGTGCGCAAGGGCCTCAAGACCGGTGAGGCGATTCTCTGGCAGGTGCAGGACAACAACGAGCTGACACCCTTGACCGTTAGCACCGGCATCATTGGCGAGAAAAACACCGAAATCAGTGGCGCAGGGCTGAGTGAGGGCATGGGCATCGCCGTGCCGTTGAAACGCGGTGATGCCAAACGCAAGCGCCGCTTCGGCCTGAGCCTGTTCTGATCCGATGTCGGCGCCGTTGCTGCAGATTCATGATGTTTATAAGTCCTACGTACTCGATGGCGTGAGCATCGAGGCGCTGCGTGGTGTTGACCTGACGGTGCAGTCGGGTGAGTTCGTCGCCATCATGGGACCGTCCGGTTCCGGTAAATCCACGCTCATGCATATCCTTGGCTGTCTGGATGTGCCGGACGCCGGCAGTTATCTGTTGCGTGATCAGGATGTCGGCCACATGAACGTGGATCAACTGGCGGCCTTGCGCAATCAGGAGATTGGTTTTGTGTTCCAGAACTTTAATCTGCTGCCGCGCACCAGCGCGTTGGAAAATGTCGAGACGCCGTTGATTTACGCTGGCGTCAGCAAGGCCGAACGTCGGCAGCGGGCGCAAGAGGCGCTGCAACGCATGGGGCTGGGTGAGCGTCTGCTGCACTTGCCGAATCAGTTATCCGGCGGCCAGGCGCAGCGTGTTGCGATTGCGCGTGCGTTGGTGACACGACCGTCGTTGCTGCTCGCCGATGAACCGACCGGTAATGTCGACACCGCCACCAGCGAGGAAATCATGAGCCTGCTTGAGCAGCTCAATCGCGTGGATGGCCTGACCATAATCCTGATTACGCACGAGTCGGAAGTCGCCGAGCGCGCACAGCGCCAGCTGTTTCTGCGCGATGGCCGGTTGGAGGTGCAAGCATGAACTGGCATACGGCTTTGCAACTGGCATTGCGCGCGCTGTGGCGTAACAAAACACGCGCAATGCTGACGACGCTCGGCGTGGTCATCGGTGTCGGCTCGGTAATCGCCATGCTCGGTATTGGTAGTGGTGCACAGCAACGCATTGCGGCACAGCTGGCCAGTATGGGCACCAACAGCCTGGTGATACGGCCCGGTTCGGTCACGCATGGTGGCGTGCGTACCGGCGCCGGCGGTGTCAGCAGCCTGACGCGCGCAGATGCCAACGCCATTGCCGAGTTACCCGATGTGGTGGCGGTTGCACCGAGTGTGCGCACCACAGAACAGGTGCGCTACCGTGGCACCAACTGGGGCACGGCTATTGAGGGTGTGACGCCGGACTACCTGGTGGTGCGCAGCTGGCCGCTGGCCGAGGGTGAGTTCTTCACCGCGCGGCATGTGCAAAGCGCCGCGCATGTGTGTGTGCTGGGCCAGACGGTGACACGCGAGCTGTTCGGCCTGCGCAGTCCGCTGGATGAATCAGTGGTGGTCAAGGGGCTGTCGTGCCAGGTGATCGGGGTGTTGACCGAAAAAGGCGCGACGGCCTGGGGTTCGGACCAGGACGATGCCATCTTCATGCCGATTACCACGGTACAGCGCAAGCTCAAGGGCATTACCCATATCGAACGCATTGAACTGGAAGCCAGTGACCGCGAGGCGTCGTTTCGACTGCTCAAGGAGGTTAAGGATCTGCTGCGCCAGCGTCACCGGCTGCGCGACGAACAGGCGGATGATTTTCGCATGTACAACCGCGCCGAGCTGGCGCAGACCTCGGAAGAAAGCGCACGTGTGTTTACCTGGCTGCTTGGCAGCATTGCCTCGGTGTCGTTGCTGGTCGGCGGCATCGGCATCATGAACATCATGCTGGTGTCGGTGACCGAACGTACGCGTGAAATCGGCATCCGCATGGCGTTGGGTGCGCGCCAGCGCGATATCCTGTGGCAATTCCTGCTCGAGGCGCTGGTGCTCAGCATTGCCGGCGGCATGCTCGGTATCCTGCTTGGCCTCGGCGGTGCCACGGCGGTGGCGTCGTTTTCCGAACTGCCGGTCAGCGTGACGCCGGGCTCGGTGTTGATCGCGTTTCTGTTTGCCGCGCTGGTGGGGGTGTTCTTTGGCCTGCATCCGGCGCGCAAGGCGTCCCGCTTGCGGCCGATTCAGGCCTTGCGTTACGAATAAGTCTTTACTGCCGCTCGCGCTTCAATTGTACTGGCGACTGTCGAGGCCGTGGTGCTGCATCTTCTGATAGACGGCACGCGTACTGAGATTGAGAAAGTTCGCCACTTCCTCGACCTTGCCGGAATATTGCTGCAGCGCCTGCTGCAGTATCTGGCATTCCACCTTGTCGGCCGCCTGCTTTTTCGCATCACGGATGTTGGGGATGGCATTTAACGCTGCCGGTGTGGCGGGTGACAGGTCAAAGAAAATCCGATGAATGATCTTGTCTTCGCTGAACAGGAAGGAGCGCTCCAGTACGTTTTCCAGTTCGCGCACATTGCCGGTCCAGTCGTGTTCGTGCAGTGCATTGATGGCTGATGCCGTCAGTGATTTTTTTTCGGTTTGATAACGATGCACAAAGCGTTCGAGCAACTGGTTCGCCAGTGGCACCAGATCGTCGGGACGTTCACGCAATGGTGGGATATACAACGGCACCACGTTGAGACGATAAAACAGGTCGCGGCGAAAGCGCCCGGCTTCCACAGCTTTGGCCAGGTCCTGATTGGTGGCGGCAATGACGCGCGCGTCGCAGGTAATGAGTTTTTTGCCACCGACACGTTCGAAACGGTATTCCTGTAATACCCGCAACAGCGAGACCTGCGCCTTGGGCGACAGGCTGTCGACTTCGTCGAGAAACAGGGTGCCGCTGTCGGCGCGTTCAAAGCGGCCCTCGCGTGCGTTTTTGGCATCGGTGTAGGCGCCGGCTTCATGGCCGAACAGTTCGGTTTCCACCAGTTCCAGCGGGATGCTGCCGCAATTGACCGCGATGAATGGCGCATCCCGGCGTGGACTCATAGCATGGATGGCGCGTGCGATAACTTCCTTGCCAACGCCGGTTTCACCGCTTATCAGCACCGGCACGCGCGTGGGCGCCACGGTTTCAACCGCCTTCAATACTGACAGCATGGCGTCGCTGTGCGCCACCAGTCCGGGCGGTTCCTCGAGTTGCGCGTCGATCGGCTGGTTGTGATCTTTCAGCCACAAGGTGTGCAGGCGTTCCTCAATGCGCTTTTGCAATTCCGACGGTGCCCGCACTTCGGCGATCACCTTGACGCCATCGCTGAAATACTCGTCACCGATGACGTCTTCACAGTTTTTCGGGTTGCGGTGTATGCAGATGTCGCAATGGTCGCTGCCCAGGGCAATGCGCTTTTTCAGTTCGACCTTGGCGTAACCGTAATTACGCGCCGCGATGCCGCCGAAAATGCTGGAGGTCATGTGACACAGTGCCGGAGCCGATTCCACCGATGAGCCGAAGGGGCATTTTCTGGTGGTCAGGCGCAGGCAGTCGTCGTCGAGTTGCGCTACTTCAAACTGACCGCCGATGGTGTTTTTCAGGTTGACCAGCAATTCGCCAAACTGCTGCATGCTCAGCGTTCCCTTGATGCCATGACTGTTACGGTAGATGTCCTCCAGCACTTCGCTGGAGTTGAGCACGATTTTCTGAATGAAAGCCTCCAGCGTAGAGCAGGTGACGCCCTGCGCCATGCCGCCGGCCTGTTCGATGAACAGATGCAGGTAGCGTTCCGGTGTCAGGTGTTCAAAGGGTCTTGGTTGTTGCATGGAACTCCGGCTCTTTAGGGGTTGTGCAGTATTGCTGCAGTGATTGAAGCTGGACTGCAAAAAGTACGCTGCCGTTTATCTAAGTCTAGTTGTTATTTTGCAGCTGTATCCCGGATCTGACCGATTCATTTGCGCTTGTCTCTGAATGCTGTTTTGTGCAATTTGTCTGCTGATGGCTGCAAAAGCGCGCAAATCAGCGTCATTCCTGTGGGTTTCCCGATTGCCTGTTCTGTTTGCTGGCAAAGGCAGTTGTTGCCGGTCAGTCAGCATAAACGTGTTGGTACGGATGTTGCCGCAAAAACAATGCCACAGCTCGCCTGGGGCGTGGCATACATAAAAAACCAAAGCCAAAGGAGCAACACAATGAGCAACATTTTAAATGAAGTCTTGGCCGCGAACGAAGCTTATGCGGCGGATTTTGGTGACAAGGGCAACCTGCCCATGCCGCCGGGGCGACATTTCGCCATTCTGACCTGCATGGATGCGCGTCTCGATCCGGCTAAATACGCCGGCCTGTCCGAAGGGGATGCGCACGTGATTCGTAATGCCGGTGGACGCGCCAGCGATGATGCGATTCGCTCCCTGGTGATTTCCCACAAGCTGCTCGGCACCAACGAATGGTTTGTGGTCCATCATACGGACTGCGGCATGTTGACCTTTACCAACGAGATTATGGGCGACCTGCTCGCCAGCAGTCTTGACACATCCACAGTTGATGCCAGCGGCTGGCATGACAATAACCCCGGCCCGGGAACCGAAGAAGGCCGTTTCATTCAGTGGCTGACGATTTCCGATATGGACCAGAGTGTGGTGGAAGACGTCAAGCGCATTCGCGCCAACCCGATGGTGCCGTCGGACATTCCGGTCTACGGGTATGTTTACGATTGTTCAAGCGGCAAATTGATTGAAGTAGCGGCGGCAACAGAAGCAGGCAAGGTTTCCTGAATCTGACGCGTGAGCGGAAGGCGGCTGCGGTGGTGGCTGCCTTCCGGGAGCAGGGCGGGGATGATTGGCCGAATCTGCTTTGGAGGCTGCATCATTTAGATCTTTATTTTCAGTAAATTGCGAGATATCAATTTATATTAGCAAATGCTTATGCTTTAATTGTCCATGACCGGGTGCGGCTGGCGCATCGTTTTCCGGACTGCAGTTATGTCTTACCAGACAAAAATCGAGGAAATGGTTGGCAAGTATGTGGCCGATTATCAGTGGGAACTGACGACGGCAAAACAATTACAGCCACACGAAAGCAAACCCACGCTGCCATACGGCTATCCGGTACGCGCTTATCATCCCATGCACTTCCTGCGTCTGCCCCATGTAAAACGCTTTATTGCCCGCACTGGCGGCAAGCTCAGCAACGGTGTGCCCAAGGTGTTGCGCGCCGAGCTGGTCAATGATTACCCGCTGGGAGCTTACAACCCCTCACATCCCTGATTCAACCGGTCTGCAGACCGCTGGCCTGATAAGGCCAATTCCACAATATTGCCATTAATAAATCTGCGGCAGATCACAGTCGTAAGCTTGGCAAACCGTTGCCCGGCGGTTCATGATTAGGCCTGTGCCGGCTGGTCTGGCGTCAGTCCACAACCATAACGATGAAAAGGAGCCTGTCCATGAAACTTCTGTTTCAGTATCTGTTGTTGTCTGTGTTGTTGATGTGTGTGCAGTCATCGTTTGCGGCGAATGTCCGCGGCGAGGAAATCACGTACGAATCCGACGGTGTCATGCTCAAGGGGTACCTGACCTATGATGCCTCGATTTCCGGTAAACGCCCCGGCGTGCTTGTTGTGCACGAGTGGTGGGGGCATAACGATTATGTGCGGCAACGCGCACGCATGCTGGCGGAGATGGGCTATACCGCGCTGGCGGTGGATATGTACGGTGACGGCAAACAGGCCGCGCATCCGGGTGACGCCAAAAAATTCATGATGGAAGTCATGAGTAACATGCCAGTGGGCGTGGAACGCTTCAAGGCTGCCAAAGCGGTGCTCAATGCACATCCAACGGTGGACCCGACACAGACAGCCGCCATTGGTTACTGCTTCGGCGGCGCCATTGTGTTGCACATGGCGCGTAGTGGCATGGACCTGGATGTGGTAGCAAGCTTCCATGGCAACCTGTCGACCAAGACCCCGGCGCAGCCTGGCGATATCAAGGCGAAACTGCTGGTGGCGACCGGTGCCGACGATCCGTTTGTGCCGCCCGAGCAGGTGGCTGCCTTCAAGCAGGAAATGGCGGATGCCAAAGCGGATATGACTTTCATTGCCTATCCCGGCGCCGTGCACGCGTTCACCAATCCCGGTGCAACGGCCATGGGTGAGAAGTTTGAACTACCTCTGGCCTACAACCAGCAGGCCGATGAACAAAGCTGGGCCGAACTGGAAAAACTGCTGCAGCAGCAGTTTCAGTGACAGCGCAACAAACTGGCATCATGTCTGCATGCTAGGCTTGTAGTAACTAAAGATTGTCGTTTTGAGGGCATGCACTGCGGATAGCAGTGCATGCTGCTGTTGTTTGTGCTTCAAATTGGTGCGTGTTAATGAACAGAATGCTTGGAGATGACGAAAGCCTGTCGGTCGATGACCTGATTGATGCATCGCTGCCGGTGGAGGAACGCATCCTGGCGCGGCTGGATTATCTGTATGGCGAGCATTGTTCTGCAGTGCTGCTGAAAAACATCCAGCGCCTGATTGAAACCCACAAGCAGCTGCGCACGCGCACGGTCGAAGGACCGTTCTGGACGCATGATGATGTGGTGCTGATCACCTATGGCGATACCATCCAGTCACCGGCGGAAACACCGCTGGCGACCCTGCGCAGTTTTCTGCATCAGCATCTGGCCGACGCGTTCAGCATGGTGCACCTGTTACCGTTTTTCCCGTGGAGTTCGGATGACGGTTTTTCCGTGACCGATTTTCGCGCCGTCAATCCGGCGCTGGGCAACTGGAAGGACATCCAGTTGTTGAGTGAGGATTTTGACTTGGCCATTGATCTGGTGCTGAATCACTGCTCGCGTGAAAACTTGTGGTTCATTGATTTTATTGCCGGTGATGAACCGGCCTGTCATTACTTTCACGACGTAGACCCGGACACCAATCTGTCGCTGGTGGTACGGCCGCGTAGCACGCCCGTGCTCAGTGGCGTGCGCACGCAGCGCGGCCTGCGGCATGTCTGGACCACCTTCAGTAACGACCAGATCGACATGAATTACAGTAACCCGGACGTGTTGCTCGAGTTCATCGATATCATGTTGTACTACTTCCGCCGCGGTGCGCGCATGATTCGCCTCGATGCGGTGGCTTATTTATGGAAGCAGGTTGGCACCAGCTGCATTCATTTGCCGCAGACTCACCAGATCGTCAAGCTGTTGCGCGACATCCTGCAGCTGACCGAGCCCGGCGCCTTGATCATGACCGAGACTAATGTACCGCATGCGGAAAACATCACCTATTTCGGTCGAGGCGATGAAGCCCAGGTGGTGTACCAGTTCAGCCTGCCGCCGTTGTTGTTGCATGCGATATATTCCGGCCAGACACAATATCTGTATGACTGGGCGATGTCGCTGCAACAGATGCCATTGCCGCAGCATTGCACTTTCCTGAATTTTACCGCGTCGCACGACGGCGTCGGCCTACGTCCGCTGGAAGGGCTGGTGCCGCTTGAGGAAGTCAACGAGATGCTGCAGGCGATGCGTGAACGCGGCGGTTATATTTCCAGCAAGAGCAACACCGACGGCACCACCAGTCCGTATGAACTGAACATCAGTTACTTCGATGCGTTCCGCGGCAAGGATGAAAAACAGCAGCAGTGGCATATCCCGGCATTCCTGTTGTCTCAGATTGTGTCGCTGTCGTTCAAGGGCATTCCGGCGGTATACATCCATTGCCTGACGGCGACACCGAACGATGTGATGGGTGTGGAACGCACCGGTATGACACGCGCCATCAACCGGCGCAAATGGGATCGCAGTGAACTCGAGGCGTTGATCGATAACCAGGGCAGTGAAACCGGTCATGTGTTTCATGTGTATAAACGCTTGCTGGACATTCGTCGCCAGCAAACCGCATTGCACCCGGATGCCGAACAGCAAATACTGGAGCTGGCCGAAGGTTTGTTTGGTCTGCAGCGGATTGCTCCGGATGGCCGTCAGCAGATTTTTGCCTTGTACAACTTCACCAGTGAGACGCAGGATCTGGCCATGGCGGAACTGGCGTTCAATCCGTTGGAATACGATGAGCTGCTGCAGCTGTCCAATTTCAGCATCAGCAGCGATACCCTGACACTGCCGCCTTACGGTGCTTTCTGGTTCAGCAACACCGGTACGGCCCCAGCGGACATCTAGCTGGAAAAATCCTCGGCCACCGCGGCTTTCATTTTCTCGCCAAAATCCGGGATGGCGCTGAGCACGCGGTTCCAGTTGGCGATGAATGGTGACTCCATCGGGTTGGCCAGAAACATTTCGCCGGCGTCCATGATGCTTTGCGCAAACAGTTCAACACTGCCTTCCTCATCATGGCGGTCAAATTCCAGGCCGTTGATCTTGGCGTCGTAACAATACTGCTCGGTGCAATCCAGCGCGATGCGATAGTAGCTGGCCTTGATACTGCGGAAGTTTTCCTTGGTCAGGGTGATGCCTTCGGTCGCGAGTTTGCGAAACAACGATTTGGCGATTTCTATGCTCATGCGTTGCAGGCCCTTGGTCGAGTCATCTTTGGACAGGCTCTGGTGCTTGTGATCGTAATTGTCCGAGATGTCGACCTGACAGATCGAGGTGCGCGACAGCGTGCGATAGACTTCGGACAACACACCGACCTCCAGGCCCCAGTCGCTCGGGATGCGCAGGATCTTGACGAAGTCGCGGCTCATGGAAAACTCACCGGCCAGCGGATAGCGGAAGCTGTCCATGAATTCCAGGTATTCGGTGGCGCCGACGACTTTTTTCAGCGCCCGGATGATCGGCGTGACGAACAGGCGCGTGGCGCGGCCGCTGAGCTTGTTGCCGTTAATGCGTGAGTAATAGCCCTTGCAGAATTCAAAACTGAAGGCCGGGTTGGCGACCGGATAAAACAGCCGCGCCGGCAGATGCCGGTCGTAGGTGAGAATGTCGCAGTCGTGCAAGGCGATGGCTTCAACGTGTTTCAGCGCCAACGCATAACCCATGCAGTACCAGACATTGCGGCCCTTGCCGGGCTGCGAAGGCGCCAGGCCCAGTTCGTCGAGTTGTTTGTCGAGCGTGCGCAGGCGCTCGCCGTCGTTCCACAACAGGTGTTTGGTTTGTGGCAGGCCGGAGAAAAACTCGCGCGCATGTTCGTATTGCTGACGGTCTGCCTGGTCGAGGCCGATGATGATGTCGCTGATGTAGTCGGCGTGTTTGAGTTCCTCGACAATGTGGCCCAGCGCCGGCCCCTGCAATTCTGAATAGAGGCTTGGCAGGATCAATGCCATGGGCCGTTTTTTGGCGTAGGAACGCAGCTCCGCCTCAATTTCCTCGATCGGCCGCTCACGCAGTTTGTGCAGCGTGGTGATACTGCCGTTTTGAAAGAAATCCGCCATAAGTCATTACCTGTGTTGTGTAGTTATTCGTCTTGCGCCTGCTGGTCGAGAATCTGCAGCACGGCCTGGTTCCAGCCGGCCGGGCCGGCCAGCTCGGTGCGAATGGTCTGCTGGCGGCCTTCAACTTCAAGCCAGCGGCCGTCGGAGCGGCGCACCACAATGGCGATGTCGGCCGCCTGCAGCATTTCCGCATCATTCGGGCTGTCGCCGGCGGCAATCACCAGCGGTTGCTGCAAGCCGGCGCTGGTGAAACAGGCCAGCATTTCCTGCATGGCGAGCGCTTTGCTGACATTGCCCATCGCGTGCCAGTAGCGGCCACCCAACACCAGCCGCAGGCCGTATTGTGACAGATCGGCGATGAACTCGGCGAGGCGCTCGTTGCTGTCCTGCCACAGCAAGGGTTCGCTGCATAAGCGCTGCCTGGCCTTGACGGCATTCTCCAGCGGCAGGCCGGTATCGGCGGCCACTTCTTCGGCGTCCATGTCCTTGAAGCCACGGAACTTGAAACCGTACTCATCGCGTAACTGGTGAATGGTCTTGAGAATGTTGCTGTAAGTCGGGCCGGTAAACAGTACCTCGTAACCCTGATACAGCTCGGTTTCACCGCAATAACGGAAGTAGTCCTGCGGATAGCAGATGGCGCCGCCGTTTTCGATGATAAACGGCGTGTCCAGTCCAAGCTGCTCGACGATGCCGGACATTTCCGCATAGGTCTTGCTGGTGCTCGGTATGACCTCGGCTTCAAGTTGTGCGAGTCGCTGCAGCGCTGGCCGGGCCGCGTCGAATGAATAACTGTCGTGATCCAGCAGGGTGCCGTCGAGATCGGTGAACAGCAGGATGGGCCGCTTCTGGTGGCTGGGTTCGTAGGTCGTGGTCATGATGCTTTGCCTGTCGAGGTGGATTGCCAGCGGGCGCCGGCAAGGAA
This sequence comes from Chromatiales bacterium, assembly GCA_050049775.1. Classification (GTDB taxonomy): domain Bacteria; phylum Pseudomonadota; class Gammaproteobacteria; order Chromatiales; family Chromatiaceae; genus JABDQZ01. The sequence goes on along the minus strand of JASFVP010000022.1, from coordinate 19,048 downwards.
TGCAGCAACAGCCTGGGTGGTGGCCTGTTCGAGATAGTCAGCAGCGTGGGCCATGGCATTGTCCAGGGTCACCGGCGCCGGACAGATGCTGAACGCCGCCGCAAAATGCATGGCTTGCAGGCTTTCGAAAGAAGCGCTGACACTGCCGGCCAGCGCCAGGCAGGGCACATGGTGCCGATGCGCCAGACGCGCCAGGCTGGCTGGCGCCTTGCCGTGCAGGCTTTGTTCATCGAGCTGGCCCTCGGCGGTCAGAGCCAGATCGGCATCCGCCAGTTGTTGGGCGGCGCCAAGCAGATCCAGCACCAGCTCGGCGCCGGGGCTCAATTCCGCACCCAGCAAAGCCTTGAATGCTGCGCCGAGGCCGCCAGCCGCGCCACCACCCGGAATTTTCCGCACATCCACACCAAGCTGTTGTTGCACGACATCGGCGTAGTGGCTCAGTCCCTGTTCCAGTTGTTGGCGCATGGCGGCATCTGCGCCTTTTTGTTCGGCAAACACATTGACTGCGCCGTGCTCGCCGAGCAGGGGGTTGTCCACATCACAGACGATTTGCAGGCGCACATCGGCCAGTCGGGCATCCAGCCCGCTCAGATCGATGCGTTCGACCTGCGCCAGCTGTTGGCCGTTGCCGCGCAGGCGCTGGCCCTGTGCATCCAGGAAACGTACACCAAGCGCATCGGCCATGCCCATGCCGCCGTCGTTGGTGGCGCTGCCGCCGATGCCGACAATGATGTGGCCTGCACCGAGTTCGAGTGCTTCTGCAATCAGCTCGCCGAGTCCGGTGCTGGTCGCCAGCAGTGGGTTGTATTGCTCGGGTTTGAGCAGTGCCAGACCCGAACAGGAGGCCATTTCGATCACGGCGAGTTGTTGATCGGCGCTGTGGATGAATTCGGCGTTAACCGGTTCGCCAAGCGGACCGGTGACGCGCCGGCTGCAGGTTTCGGCGCCAAACGCGGATTTGACCACCGCCAGCAGACCATCGCCGCCATCGGCAATCGGCAGGCACACAATCCCGGCGTCCGGCAGCTGTCGGCGTACGCCTCGCGCCATGGCGTCGGCGGCCTGTTCTGCGGTCAGGCTGCCCTTGAAGGCGTTGGGGGCGACCAGGATTTTCAACCAGGAACTCCTTTTATATATCTCTGTTCAGTCAGTGTTTGAGCAAGTACCATGCCGGTCATTTGGTCCGGTTTTGGGCCGGGGGAGACCGGTTTTGCGCACCAAATCAGTGCCGGTTACCGGGGGCTGCTCTGTATTGAAGCCTGCCTGAGTGGCCGAGTCCAGCTTTGTTAAAGCTCGAAATTGCCAAAATAAAGCAGTTGAGGCCACTCACTTGCATGGATTTTTTGCCGGTTTGCTCTATAATCCCGCCGCATTGATTTTTGAACACAGATTAAGTGTCGCCGCTCGGTCGGGAGTCACAGGGGTGGCTTTTGCCGGGCGGCAGCTTGTTTTGTGGTCGGGGCGAGGACGCCAATCAAACCCAAACCATTTTTAGAGTAACAGGAAAATGACTGATTTAGCCAAATACAGAAATATCGGCATCTTTGCACACGTGGATGCCGGCAAGACCACGACCACAGAACGTATTCTCAAACTGACCGGTAAAGTACATAAAACCGGTGAGGTGCATGACGGCGAAGCCACCACTGACTTCATGGATCAGGAGCGTGAGCGCGGTATCACCATCCAGTCGGCGGCCACCAGCTGCCAGTGGGACGGTCACCGTCTCAACATCATCGACACCCCGGGACACGTTGACTTCACCATCGAAGTCTATCGCTCCCTGAAAGTGCTCGACGGCGGCGTCGGTGTGTTCTGTGGTTCCGGCGGTGTGGAGCCGCAGTCCGAAACCAACTGGCGTTACGCCAACGAATCGGAAGTGGCGCGTATTATTTTCGTCAACAAGCTCGACCGTCTCGGTGCCGATTTCTACCGTGTCGTTGGCCAGGTCAAGAACGTGCTGGGCGCCAACCCGCTGGTCATGACCTTGCCGATCGGTGTCGAAGACGATTTCAAGGGCGTTGTGGATATCCTCAATCGCAAAGCCTACGTCTGGGACGATTCCGGCCTGCCTGAAAACTTCACCATCGAAGAAGTGCCGGCTGATCTGGTCGACAAGATGGAAGAATATCGTGAGCAGATGATCGAAACCGCTGTAGAGCAGGATGACGATCTCATGGAAGCCTATCTGGAAGGCAACGAACCTTCGATTGATGACCTCAAGCGCTGCATTCGCAAGGGCACCATCGCACTGGACTTCTTCCCGACCTATTGCGGTTCGGCGTTCAAAAACAAGGGTATCCAGCTGGTGCTGGACGCCGTGGTTGACTACTTGCCAAGCCCGACCGAAGTCGAGCCGCAGCCGGAAGTTGACCTGGAAGGTAATGAAACCGGTAATGTGGCAACCGTCGATCCGAAAGGCCCAGTGCGCGCACTGGCGTTCAAGATCATGGACGACCGTTTCGGCGCCCTGACCTTTACGCGTATTTATTCCGGTACCATCAAGAAGGGTGACACCCTGCTGAATACCTTTACCGGTAAAAATGAACGTATCGGTCGTATCGTGGAAATGCATGCTGATGCACGTGAAGAGCTGGATTCCTGCCAGGCGGGTGACATCGTTGCCTTTGTCGGTCTGAAAAACACCCAGACCGGTCATACCCTGGCGGACCCGAACAACCCGGCCACACTGGAGCCGATGGTATTCCCGGATCCGGTCATCTCGATCGCGATCGCACCGAAAGACAAGGGTGCTGCCGAGAAACTTGGTATCGCGCTCAACAAGATGATGCAGGAAGACCCGTCATTCCGTGTTGAAACTGACGAAGAGTCCGGTGAAACCATCATTAAAGGTATGGGCGAGTTGCACCTCGACATCAAGGTCGACATCCTCAAGCGTACCCATGGTGTGGAAGTTACCGTCGGCAAGCCGCAGGTGGCTTATCGTGAAACCATCACCCAGCGTGTCGAAGACAGCTACACGCACAAGAAGCAGTCCGGTGGTTCCGGTCAGTACGCCAAGATCGACTACATCGTCGAGCCAGGCGAGCAGAACAGCGGTTACCAGTTCGAGTCTGTGGTTACCGGTGGTAACGTACCGCGTGAATACTGGCCGGCCGTCGACAAGGGCTTCGCCCTGAGCATGGAAAAAGGCACCATGGCCGGCTTCCCGCTGCTCGACGTCAAGGTGACACTGGTTGACGGTGCTTTCCACCCGGTGGACTCCTCGGCGATTGCCTATGAAATTGCTGCCAAGGCGGCTTATCGTCAGACGGTTCCCAAAGCGGCGCCACAGTTGATGGAGCCGATCATGAAAGTTGACGTGTTCACTCCGGAAGACCATGTTGGTGATGTCATTGGTGACCTCAACCGTCGCCGCGGCATGATCAAGGCGCAGGAAGCCGGTGTCACCGGTGTGCGTATTAAGGCGGATGCACCGCTGAGTGAAATGTTTGGCTACATCGGTGACCTGCGTACCATGACTTCCGGTCGTGGTCAGTTCTCGATGGAGTTCTCACACTACGCGGCCTGCCCGAACAGTGTGGCCGAAGCAGTGATCAAGGAAGTCAAGGAACGCGAAGCCGCTGCCAAGAAGTAAGCGAGAAAGCGTTTGTTAAACAAAAAAGGCGATCGAATGATCGCCTTTTTTTATTCATGCTGTTCCGGATGGTGCCACCGGTATCGGGCCATGGGTGTTGGCCCGGTCAATCGTTGCCAGTGCCAACAGGCAAAAAATCGAGACGGTAAAAATTCTGTAAACTGGGATGATTTTACTCATTATTGTGACTCACTGGTTCCGATGTGATCTGCTTTAATGCAGCAACAATTCTAGTCCATGCGGACTGAATGAGTTTCCGCAGCTGTCACACTTCGAATGGATAACTCAACAAATCACCCAACATACCGATAAGGAATATTATGACTCTGGATCAAATTGTACCGGTGCTGCAACTCTCGATCAGTCCTGTGATTGTGATCTCAGGTATTGGCTTGGTGTTGTTGTCGATGAGCAATCGTTACAGTCATGTAGCGGATCGCTGTCGCAGTCTGGTGGCCGCGTTGCATGTCGATGACGAGGCAAATTCAAAGCTGCGCCTGCAGTTGCGGATTCTGTCTCGCCGCGCACGCCTATTACGTCTGGCGATTGCGCTGGCGACTGCAAGCCTGTTGCTGGCGGCGTTACTGGTAATTGCGCTGTTTGCCATCGCCTTGATGAACCTGCAATCCGCCTTTCTGATCGTTGTGCTGTTTGCCGGGTGCATGCTGTTGCTGATTCTGGGGCTGATGGCATTTTTGCTGGATGTGCATCTGTCGGTACAGGCGCTCGAGATGGATATGAATCTATAGAACCGTAACCTGCAACGAAGCAGATCGGTTCGATAACAACGCAGTTTTTTACATTGTTCTAATCACGGAAAAAAATAAATTCAGGATGAACTCTGATGATCAAAAACAAAAATAACAGCCTGTGGATTCTGACCGGCGTATTCTTCAGTTCGGTTGTGCTCATGACTCTGTATGAGTTCATCAAGGAACTTATCTTCAAAGGCACGCTGACGCCATGGGAGTCGCACAGTATTACGATTCTTGTCACGTCGTTGATTGCGACAGTAGCGGCAGCGGTCATGCGCTCGTGGGCGTTGTCGATTTATGCCCGCCAAAAGGAACTGGAGGTGGAGCAGCGGTCACTGGTGTCCTATCGGCTGGTGCTGTCAGCGGTGAACCACATCGTCAACAATGTGCTCAATTACCTGCAAATCGTGCGACTGGAAATTGATCGTGATGGCCGGGTCAAGGATGAAACAATGAACTTGCTCACGCAAAGCATCAAGGAGGCCAGCAAGCAGATACGTATCCTTAACGAGATTGAAAAACCGGGCGACCCGGAAAGTTACAAGAATATCTATCCGCCCGGTGTTTATCCGAAAGGATAGAGCGTTCCTGCTGGCGCTTAAGGCACCTTGTAGTTGTCCTGTGTCATCAGGTCAACGCCACATTGCAGATTCTCGATCCAGTCAATCAGTTCCTTGACCGCACCACCGGTAAAGCCGCGGCCATGTTGCGGAATGATCATGTCGATATCCAGGGTGCGAACCATATTGGCCCAGAAGCGACAGGCCTTGTTGCTGTTCATATAGCGGCGGTGAAAGCCTTCCATGGTCGGCAAGACGTCAGCCAGCCGTGTCACCGGTTTGTCGAGATCGGCCGGGTCCGGCATATTGGCGCCCAGGTCGCCGGAAAACAGGATTTTGCTTTTCTCGTCGTAAAACTGGAAATTGCCTTCGGCGTGTAAAAAGTGCGCGGGCAGGGCCTTGATCTTGATATTGCCCAGCGTCAGATTGGCGCCTTCGTCCGGGATGGACACAATGCGACCTTCCAGTTTGCCGGGGCGGGTGAAATGCGGGATGAAACGTTCCCACAACGCCGGCACCACAACCTTGCAGTCAGTCGCCACCAGCCATTTGTTCAGTGATGCCACGATGTCCGGGTCCTGGTGCGAGGCGACCACATAATCGAGCTGTTTGACATTGGTGTATTTGCCTATCGCCATGAACAGGCGTGAGTAGGTCAGTTCGCCACCCGGGTCGAACAGGGCCGCATGGTTGTGGTCGAAAACCAGAAACTGGTTGGCCTGCACCGCTTCGCCGCCGGTGACCAGGTCGCGAAACGCAACACAGATGTGCTCTTTATCGTTGTAAAGTTCCATAATTTCCTTCAGTGGCCTGTTCTGCAGTACAAGCCGGTAGACAGATTATTATTGTGTTGTTTCGATTCTATCCGCTAATCCGGTCACATTCACCGTTTTGCGCCTGAATATTTACAGACGTAGCCGCATCAATGCGTTGCTTGTCACAACAATTAACGACAAACAGGTCACAAAGTTTAGCTTTTCCGGAGATTCCGTTCAGTCGGCCTGACTGTCATCGCCCGGCAGGGGAAGTTCGATACTGACACGTAATCCGGCCAGTTCTGAGGATTGATCCAGACGGATGTCGCCATGGTAGAGCGAAACGATGTCGTTCACGATGGCAAGGCCGAGGCCGTGGCCGCTGACGCTTTCATCCAGCCTCTGGCCGCGGCCGAGCAGTTGTTCGATCTTGTCTTCTGGAATGCCGGGGCCATCGTCTTCGAGCCGGATGTGCAACTGGTTGTTTCGCACCTGCAGGTTCAGCTGTATGCGTTGCCGCGCCCATTTGGCAGCGTTGTCGAGCAGATTGCCGAGAAGTTCCAGCATGTCCTGCTGCTCAAACGGCAGATGTGCCGGGCAATCGATGTTGCTGCCGATATCCAGGGTGCGCTTGCGATGCAGCATGCGAATGGCGTCGACCAGGTCGTCGACATCTTGTTGTGGCGCAAAGCGTTGGCCGGCCGATACGCTGGCGGCGATACGGGCGCGATTGAGTTCCCGGCTGACCAGTTGCTGCATTTGTTCGGCCTGTTGCAAGATTTCGGCTTGCTGATTTTTGCCAGCAAGCTGGCGGATCAGGCTGAGTGGTGTCTTGAGCGCATGGGCGAGATTGCCGGTGGCATCGCGCGAGCGTTGCAGGTGCTGTTGCCAGTCGGACAGCAACTGGTTGAATTCACGCAGCAGCGGGCGGATTTCCTGCGGCGCATCGGTATCGAGCTGTTGGCGCTCACCGTGCATCACCTGTTGCACCTGCTGGCGTATGCGGTCCAGTTCGGTAAAGCTGCGCCTGAGCAGCTGGCGCTGCAGCAGCAACATCAGCATGACGGCAATAGCGGCAATGCCGAGGCCGATCCACAAAAAGCGGCTGCCTGCGGATAGCAGTGGCGCAACGTCCTCGGCAATGCTGATGGTGAAGCGCTGCTGCTGTTTGCGATAGACATTGTGCAGCACCAGCAATTGCTGTTGCCGCGGTCCATCGATGATCAGTCGGGTACTGGCGCCGGCGGCCGCATCGATGGCCGGCAGATTGAAATCCCATAACGAACGCGAACGCAGTTCAATGTCAGCCGGCGGCTGGATAAAGCGGATGACGTAATAGTGGCCGGACAACGGCTGCTGGTAGACCGGTGGCAAGCTGCGGCTCAGGCTGTACTGTTGCAAATCGATGCTGGCGACGATGGCTTCGGCATCGTGTTGCAGACGGGTCTGCACAAACTGCAGCATGACCTCGCGACCGATCCAGGCCGCCAGTAGAATCAGCAGGGCCAGCACGCTGATGCTCAGCAGGCCAAGCAGCAGTTGTAAACGGTGCTCGAGTGAATGCTTGTTAAACAGAGCCATGCAGGCAGATTTTATTGCGGAATGTCGAACACATAACCCTGGCCACGCCGGGTCTGGATGTAGTCGCGGCCGATTTTATCACGCAGTCGGCGCACATAAACTTCGATGAGATTGCTGTCACGGTCAAAGTCCTGGTCGTACACGTGTTCGGTCAGGCGTGTTTTGGACAGCAGCTTGCCCTGATTGAGCATGAAATAGCGCAACAGGCGAAACTCGGTGCCGGTCAGGTCAATCGGCGTCTGATCATTGATGAGCACCTGCTGGTGGCTTTCATCGAGCAACAGCTCGCCGCTGCGTAGTTCGTCCGAGGCGGTTCCATGGCTGCGTCGGATCAGCGCCTGCAGCCGCGCCAGTAATTCTTCCACATGAAAGGGTTTGGTCAGATAGTCATCGGCGCCGCCTTTCAGGCCGGTGACCTTTTCATGCCAGCTGTCGCGTGCCGTCAGAATCAACACCGGTGTGTTGATGTCGTGTTGGCGCCAGTGTTGTAATACATCAAGGCCGTTGATGATCGGCAGGCCGAGGTCGAGGATGATGATGTCGTAGTCGTTGTTATCACCGAGAAATTGCGCATCGCGTCCATCGCTGCTGTGATCGACCACATAACCCTGCTGGCGCAATTGCCCGGACAGGTTGTCCGCCAGCTTCTGGTCATCCTCGGCCAGCAGCAAACGCATCAGTCCCTGCCTCGTCGCATGATGCTGCCGTCGTGGGCATCGACTTCCAGCTCATAGATATCACCGGCACTGTCAAGGTACTCGATTTCATAAATATCACGCCCGTGTTCGCGTTCGTATTCCACTTCAAGAATGCGGTCGGTTTCCTCCAGGCGAATTTTTTCGATGATCTCTTCCAGTGGCAGGATCTGCTTGTCCTGTTGTCTCTGATAGGCTTGCTGGTAATCTTCCCGGTAATCACCGCCACGTTTCTGGTCCGCCATGCCGCTGCCGGACATCACCACGAGCAGGGCACAAGCGAGCAAGACGGTGGCGAAGACGCCAGCAGTTCGTATCATAGCCATGTTATCGCCTCCTTGTGTCTTCTGTTGTTGCCCGTTGTGCGTTAGTCATCCCACCGCCCAAAGCCGGGTATGTTGACTTCATGCTCGTTGAACGAACCCTGCTCAGCGCGGCGATGACAAGCCTGGCAGCGGCTGAAGCTGTTTACCTCGGCGTTGTCGAGTACCAGACGTGATGGTATCTCGTGATGTTTGCCACGGAAATAATCCGAGTCGGTAATGCGTAACAGCTTGCCATCATTGGCGGCCGAGCGCCACATGCGTGCGCTGTAACCACCTCTCGCCTGACCGGCAGCATGGCGATCGAGAAAGTCGGCAATGCTGGCGGCCCTGTCTGTATCAAGTTCGGCGTTGTCGCCAAAATGCTGGTCCAGCGACTGCAACATGGTATGCCAGGATTGCTGCGGCAGCATATTGGGCGGGTAGGCGATGTGACAGTCACCGCATTCGTTCTGGTATACCGGATAGATAGCATCCTGCTGGTAAGAGGTCCGACGCCCGGCGTCATCATCTGACAACAAACCGGGCCAGAAACGGCTGTATTCATGCGACTCACTTGTTTCGCCGTATTCGCGGTATTCATCGTATCCGGCTGTGGCCAGCATGCCCAGCCCCAGCAATATGGCAGCACTGCCGGCCAGCATTGCTATGGTTGAATGTTTCATGTGTTTGTTTCCTTGTTTTAAAGACTGTTCAGGTAATTGATGAAGTCGGTTTTTTCCTGTTCGGTGCAGCTGCGGCCCCAGGTCCATTTGCAGTTGCGGCGAAACCACTTTTCCACCTTGTTGCCATCGGTCAGGCGTTGCGGGTTGACCGAAGGCGCCATGGCTTCAATGAGCTTGCCAGTGCGAATGTGTTTGCCGGCCTGAGTCGGGTCGGTGGTATGGCAGTCACTGCAGGCGCGTTGCTCGTCGCCGGTGGCTGCCATTTTGCGGATCCAGTTTTGCTCACCCTGGTGAATACTGAAGCTTTCTTCAGCGCTGCTGTAGGCGACCGGCTGGCTGTTGGCGGCACAAGCCAGATTCGTCGCGGCCAGCAGAAAGCCTGCAGCCAGTGGAATCAATGCTGTTGATGACTTGTTCATTCGATTTGCTCCTTTTTGTTGCCGGTTAACATGGCGCGGGCCAGGTTTTCACCGTGTTCGATGCTGCTGTACAACACTCCGCCGACATGGATGAACACCAGTAGCAGGGTGAAGTTGGCGAAAAATTCGTGCAGGCCCTCGAGCAGGTCGGCCGCGAATTCACCCGAAAACACCCCGGCCATCGGCCCGGCGAAGTCGGTCGCGCCGTACAGGTAGATGCCGGTAATCACCGTGATGCCCAGCGACAGCAACAGGGCGATGACCATGACGCCGCCGGCCGGGTTGTGGCCGAGATAGCGTGGTGCGGAAAATCTCAGGGATTGCTGCAGGTAGCGCTTCACCACAGACGGTCGATAGATAAAGTTGCTGAAGCGCGCATAGCGGCTGCCGACAACTCCCCAGACCAGCCGGAACAGCAGTAAAAAACCAATCAGATAACCGGCATTGGTGTGCAGGCCGACCCAGTCATCTTCGGTCAGGTAGGCGATCAGAAAAGACAGGACGAGGGTCCAGTGAAACAGGCGAATGGCGATGTCCCATACGCGGACCTGCTGCGATGATGTGTTTGGCATGCGGTGCTCCACCGTTGTGTGATGTGGGCAACTATAGTGAGCCAAACTGAAATCAAGCTGAAAATGGCGCAGCAAATCGTTTTATTCCTGCCGCGGGTTGGTAGATTCGCAGATTGTCAGGAAGCCGGATAAAACACCGGTAATGTGAACCACCTTGCAGTTTCTCCGGCAAAAAACCGGGTTTCTTAAGGTTGTATTAAGTTTCATGCTCAACAATGTCACACATCGATAATCCGCTGTGACATGGAAAGCTATGAGCATTCAACAACCCGGTGACTACCTGCATCTGCATGCCGATCATTTGTCGGTCAACCTGCCGTCAACCCAGCGACTGGCGAAGGAAAGCTTTATTCGCGATGTATTTGCCAGAAGTTATGACGCGGACATTCGCAGTTTTATGCCGATTCTGCTGAGCCTGCAGGACAGCAGTGCATCGCTCAAGGCGGTGCTGGGACTGCGTCCGGCCAGGGAGCAGTCACTGTTTCTCGAAGTGTATCTGCCACAGCCGGTTGAGCATCTTTTATCACGGCAACTGACAGAGCCGGTCAAGCGTGAAGACATCATCGAGCTGGGCAATCTGGCCATCGAGCATCGCGGACTGGCGCGTTCGGTGATTCTGACCATGACCGCATTCCTGCATGCCGCCGAGTATTCCTGGGTGGTGTTCACCATCGGTCCGTTATTGATCAACAGCTTTACGCGACTTGGCTTGCCGTTGCTGGACCTCGGCCCGGCGACCCGGGAGCATCTGCCAGAGGATGAACGCGCTGCCTGGGGGCGATACTACGACCAGTCTCCGCGGGTCATGGCCTGTTCCATCAATCAGGCACATCGCATTTTGTATGAGCACTGCACGCGTGAGCAGACCATGTTGCAACTGTGGCAGCAGGCACAACTGATGGGCAGACAGGCGGCATGATGTTGTTGGAGCAAATTGCCCGACATGCCCAGTCGCAGCCATCGCAGCCGGCTCTGACCGGATTGCATCGTATGCTGGACTACCACTGTCTGCTGGAAGAAATCAGGCGTTTGTCACAGGAGTTGCGTCAAACCGGCATCAAGGTGCTGGCGTTGTACGCGGATAACACGCCTGCCTGGGTATTAGCGGATTTGGCGGCGCTCATGGCCGGTATTTGTCTGGTGCCATTGCCGCCGTTTTTTTCCGCCCGACAGCTACAACATGCGATCCGTGCATCGGGGGCGGCGGCCGTACTGACAGACAACAGTGAAGCGCTGCAACAACAGGTCGGTGAGTTGCTTTCCGGGCAACATCGACAGCTGTTGCTGGCCGGCTGTCGTATGCAGCTGGTCAGTACCAATGTCGCAGCGGTCGACTTGCCGGATGATATTGCCAAAATCACTTTCACGTCGGGCACTACGGGCGAACCGAAAGGTGTGCTGTTACGTCAAAGCCAGATCGAACGTGTGGTCGAATCACTGTGTTCTGCGGTTGAGGCTAACCCGGCTGACCGTCACCTGCCGCTGATGCCGCTGGCGGTGTTACTGGAAAATCTTGGTGGTATTTATGTCTCGCTGTGGTCAGGTGGCAATTCCATTCTGCCGGGGCTGCAACAAACCGGTTTGCACGGCTCTGTGGGGTTTGACGCCGCGACACTGTGGCAAGCCATACGGAACTGGCGACCGACCAGCCTGATTCTCACCCCGCAGACCCTGCATATCCTGCTTGAGAGAATGGAACAGGACGCGGGTATTGCCGCCAGCCTGCGCTTTGTCGCGCTCGGTGGCGCACCGGTATCACCGCGTTTACTGCAACGCGCAGCCGATCTGGGCCTGCCGTTGTATGAAGGTTATGGCCTGTCGGAATGTGCCTCGGTAACCACATTGAACACGCCGGCGGCACACCGCCATGGTTCGGTGGGGCGGGCCTTGCCGCACATCGGGTTTGATATTGCCGAGGATGGCGAGGTGCTGATCAGCGGCCATGGTTTTGCTGGTTACCTTGGCAAGCCCATGCCGGATGATGAAGTCTGGCGCAGCGGAGATCTCGGTTATCTCGATGCCGACGGCTTTCTGTATCTGACCGGACGCAAGCGTAATGTGTTCATCACCTCGATGGGCCGCAATGTAGCGCCCGAGTGGGTGGAGCGAGAACTGCTGCTCGAACCGGAAATTTTGCAGGCTGCCGTGTTTGGCGAAGCCCGACCTTTTAATGCCGCTGTGATTACGCCACATCCGCAAGCGGATATCAGCCGCATTGCCGACGCCATTGACCGGGTCAACCAGTTGTTGCCGGATTATGCGCGCGTTGCCCGCTTTGTCATGGCCGATGCGCCGTTCACACCGGCTAACGGACAGCTATCCGGTACCGGTCGGCCGCGTCGTCAGCAGATTTATCAACATTACCAGTCGCGCATCGAGGCTTGCTATAGCCAGGAGAAGATTTCATGAGTGATTTTTTTGAACAGCTCAACCAGGCCACTGAACAGGAAAGACAGCAGTTGATTGCCATTCCTTTCATCCAGCATGGCGCACGCGGTGAGCTGGCGTTATCGAGTTATCTGGCGTTTCTCGGCCAGGCCTATCATCACGTCAAACACACCACGCCGTTGTTGATGGCTTGTGGTTCGCGCGTGCCGGCGGATATGGAATGGTTGCGCGATGCCATGGCGCATTACATCGATGAGGAAGTCGGACACCAGGAGTGGATTCTCAACGACATCCGTGAGTGTGGTGGTGACGCCGAGGCCATACGTCATGGCAAGCCTGATCTGCCGGCAGAGCTGATGTGTGCCTACGCTTATGACCTGATCCAGCGGCGTAATCCGGTGGGTTTCCTGGGTATGGTCCTGGTGCTTGAAGGCACCAGTATCAGCCTGGCGAGCACGGCGGCCACCAATCTGCAGGCCAATCTCAACTTGCCGGCCAGGGCGTTCAGTTATCTCAGCAGCCATGGCGCGCTGGATGTGTCACACATGGAATTTTACCGTGGACTGGTCAACCGGCTGGAAAAGCCGCAGGACCGGGAGATGGTGATACACAGCGCCAAAGCTTTTTATCGACTGTACGGTGACATTTTCCGCGCCTTGCCGTTAGCGCTGAATCCGGCCCTGGAGGCAGCATGATGATGTATGCAACACCTTACTGGTCCCTAGTGCTGATGTTCAAGTCGATGCCCGCCGTGCTGTTGCAGTCGCTGCCGTTTGTACTGACCCCGGCGTTGTTGCTCGGTGGCGGCCATAGCATGCTGTGCTGGTTAAACCTTAAACAGAAAGGAGACTGCTGAGTTGAAATTAAAAGACAGGAAAATACTGCTGACCGGTGCGGCTGGCGGCATTGGTTCGGCGCTGGCGCGCGAACTGATACAGGCTGGGGCGCAAGTGGCCTTGCTCGATCGGGATGAGGCGGCGTTGGACCGGCTCGCCGATGAACTGCAAACGGCCGACAATCAGGTCTTCCCGATTTCGGTGGATCTACTCGACAGCGATTCACGTGAGCAGGCGATCAGGCAGGCGGAAACGCTGCTGGGTCACATCGATGTGCTGGTTAATGGCGCCGGTCTGATGAGTTATCGCGCCTTTGCCGAAGAGGATCCGTTGCTGCTGGAGCGCATCATGCAACTCAACACCATCGCCCCGATGTTGCTGACCCGCCAGTTGCTGCCGTCCATGCTCAAGCGTGGTTCGGGACAGGTCGTCAACATCGGTTCGACCTTTGGTTCCATTGCCTTTGCCTGGTTTGCGGCCTATTCGGCCAGCAAGTTCGCCCTGCGCGGTTTTTCGGAAGCATTGCGCCGCGAGCTGGCTGGCAGCGGGGTAAGCGTGACCTATATCGCACCGCGTGCGGTACGCACCAAACTCAATACCGAAGCGGTGTACCAGATGGCGCAGGCGACCGGCATGAACATGGACAGCCCGGATAAAGTCGCGCAGCAAATTGCGCAGGCAATTGCAGGGGGGCGCAAGGATGTCTATCTCGGTTTTCCGGAATCCTGGTTTGTCCGGATCAATGCGCTGTTCCCGCGCCTGGTGGACAAGGCGCTGCGCAAACAGAATGCAACCATGTATGAATTTACCAGGAGGCAAACTTCATGAAAAAAATACCGGGTTTTGTGTTGTCGGGTTTGTTGTTGCTGAGTGCGGGCACGCAGGCGGCTGTCTCACCGGAAGTTACACAACTGCAGACGCAATGGGCACATATCAAATACCAGCTGCCGCAAGATCAGCGTGAACAGGCGTTTGAAAAACTTGCACAGCAGGCGCAACAGATTGCCGATGCGCAGCCTGACAGCGCGGAAGCTAAAATCTGGGAGGCAATCATTCTGGCCAGCAATGCCGGCGAACGTGGCGGCCTTGGCGCCTTGTCGCTGGTCAAGCGTGCCCGGGAACTGTTGCTCGAAGCGGAAAAACTCGATGCGACGGCGCTGGATGGTTCGATGTATACCTCACTGGGCAGTCTGTACTACCAGGTGCCGGGCTGGCCGCTGGGATTCGGCAATGACGGCAAGGCGCGCGAGTATCTGGGCAAGGCGCTGCAAATCAATCCTGAAGGTATCGATGCCAATTATTTTTATGCCGATTTCCTCATGGATCAGGGCGACTATCAGGGCGCCGTGGTGGCATTTGAAAAAGCCCTGCAGGCACCGGATCGGCCGGATCGACCGGTGGCTGATATGGGACGACGCCAGGAAATTCAGCAGGGTCTTGAGCAGGCCAGGAAAAAGCTCTGAATCGCGACCGGTAGGTTCGGAGATACTGTTTTTCAAGTGCGTCTCGTAATACTCTTGTCCTGTTGAATTTCTGATCGGGAGTCGCCTGGCATGCATGTTTTGCTGGCCGAAGATAATCCGGTGCTCGGCCGCGGACTGTGCAACGGACTGCAGCAACTCGGTTACACCGTTGACTGGGTCACCGACGGCATTGCAGCGCAACAGGCGGTGTCGCGCTCCGAAGACATCGATGTATTGGTACTCGATCTTGGTCTGCCACGCCAGGATGGTCTTAGTGTATTAAAGCAGCTCAGAAGCAGCGGCAGTGAATTGCCGGTGCTGATTCTCACCGCACGGGATGCGGTCGATGACCGCATCAAGGGCCTGGACTTTGGCGCTGACGACTACATGCTCAAGCCTTTTGATTTGCATGAACTGGCCGCACGCTTGCGCGCGCTGAGCCGGCGCCACCGCGGCAGGGCCAGCCCGTTGCTGCGTTACAAGGACATCGAACTGGACCCGGCGGCGCACACGGTCAAGCACAAGGGCAAGCCGGTCACACTGTCCCAGCATGAGTTTGCCATCCTCGAAAAGCTGCTAAGCCACACCGGTCAGGTATTGACGCGCCAGCAGATCGAAGCGTCCCTGTATGGCTGGGATGAAGCGGCCGGCAGCAATGTGCTGGAAGTGCACGTTCATCATCTCCGAAAAAAACTTGGCAAGACACTGATACGCACCGTGCGTGGTATCGGTTATTCCATTCCGAAAGACAATTCCCATGTCGTCTGAACTGTCAATCCGCAAACGCCTGCTACTCGGTCTGACCAGCACGATCTTTATTGCCTGGTTGCTGGCGATCGGCATGGCCTATCTGACCACCGCCAATGAAGTCGAGGAAGTCTACGATGCTTCGCTGGTGCAATATGCCCGGGTATTGGCGACCCTGATGTTGCATGAAGCCCAGGAGGAAGCCGAGGTCAGGGAAAAACTGCTGCAGGTTGTCAAAGAACTGGGCCGTGACACCATCGAACAGAAATCGCCGTTGCTGAGCAAGCTCATCGGCCAATACATGCAACCGGATACGAGTGAGGATTACCTGACCTATGCCTGGGAACAGCCGCAGGCCGGTCATCCCTACGAAAGCAAGATAGCCTTTGTCATCCAGACTGACGATGGCCGTGTCCTGCTGAGATCATCCGCCAATACGCCAGTTCGTGAATATACCGAAGGCTTTCATATACTGCGTCATGCCGGCAAGCGCTGGCGGTTCTTCGGCATGGTTGAGCCTGAGAAAAATTTGCACATCATGGTCGGCGAGCGCATCGAGATCCGTTCGGAAATCCAGCGCCTGATTTTGTTTGGCGGCTTATGGCCGATTTTTGTGGCGTTTCCGTTGATTGCCCCGATTGTCTGGGGTGTGGTCAGCAAGGGCCTGAAGCCAATTCAGCTGTTGACCAACAGCATTGCCAGGCGCTCTCCGAGTTCACTAACACCCATTGCTGACAACAATGTGCCGACCGAGGTTCTGCCATTGGTTGACGCGCTGAATGGCCTGTTCAAGCGTCTGGCGCAGGCGCTGGAAAACGAACGTAATTTTACCGCCAATGCTGCGCATGAATTGCGCACGCCACTGGCGGAACTGAAGACCAACGTGCAGGTGCTGGATCTCAACCTGGAACATGGCAGCCAGAAAACCATTGCCGAAATCCTCACCAGTATCGATACGGCCAGTCATTTGCTGGACCAGTTGCTGACGCTGGCACGAGCCGACGCGAAATCACGCGATATGATTGGCGGTGAGCAAGTCGATATGGTTGGCATCGCTCAATCCGTATTGACCGACAGCGCCCAGTCGGCTTTCGACAAAGACATCGATCTGGCTTTTGATTCTGATGTCGAAACCCTGTCGTTGTATGGTGATGCCGTACTGCTCGGTGTAATGCTGCGCAACCTGCTCGACAATGCGATTCGATATACGCCACGGGGTGGCACGATCACGGTGGCGCTGGAAGCATCCGGAAAAACTCGACGCCTGTCGGTAACCGACAGTGGCCCCGGCATTGCTACAGAACAGCGTGAACTGTTGTTCAACCGTTTTCAACGTGGTGCTGCCAATCACATCAGCGGCTCGGGTCTCGGTCTGTCGATAGTCAGGCAGATTGCCTATCTGCATGGCATCGTTGTTCGCCTGGCCGATGCAAAGCAGGGGAGCGGATTGTGTGTTGAATTGCTCCTGCCGGACAAGCCTGCCTAAAGGCCGAGAGTTGCGGTGGTGTGAATTTACAAACGGCTGGAAGCCGGTTTGGGCGACACTGCAGGCAGCCCCCAGGATGTTGTCGTCAGCCAGTCCTCCAGTTCATTAGCCGGCAATGGTCGACTGAAAAAATACCCCTGGCCAATATCGCAGCGCAATGTCGTCAGGGTTTCCAGTATGGTCCGGCTTTCAACGCCTTCGGCGACAACTGACAGGCCGAGGTTGTGCGCAAGATCGATAGTGGAGCGTACGATGACCGCATCATCCTCACTCTGGTTCAGGTTGAAGATAAAGGACTGGTCGATTTTCAATTCCTGTACCGGCAGTTTTTTCAGGTAAGTCAGCGAGGAATAACCGGTGCCGAAATCATCAATGGACAGTTTGATGCCCATGTCGTGGAGGCGATTCAACAAGGTGACGGCGCTTTCCGGGCGTGACATCACGGCCGATTCAGTGATTTCCAGGGAAAGACGGTCGGCGCTGACCTGATACATGGCCAACATGCTGGCGATGAAGTCGGGCAGGGTGGGGTCGAGCAGGTTACGGGTGGACAGGTTGACGGCAATGCTCAGGTCGATGCCGGCATCGGTCCAACGCCGGCACTGCATGATGGCCTGTTCGAGTATCCATAAGGTGAACGGGCGAATCATGCCGGATTGCTCGATCATTGGAATAAAGTCTACGGGTGAAATCATGCCATCTTGTGGATGCGACCAGCGTGACAAGGCTTCAACACTGATGATGTTGCAGGTTTTGAGATCGATTTTCGGCTGATAATGCAGCACCAGCATTTTTTTGCTGATGGCTTCACGTAATTCGCCATGCAGTTTCAGGCGTTGCAGACTGTAGGGATCATCGTCCGGATTGTAAACGTTCAGGCCTCCGGCGCCGTTTTTTGCGATGTGCATGGCAATGTCGGCGTGTTGTATCAGGATATCGGGGTCGTCACCATGGTCCGGGTATAAAGCGACCCCGATGGCGGCTTCGATTTCCAGCGGCGTGTCATCAACCAGGATTGGTTGTTCGAAAATCCGCTGGATCTTGGCGGCGACCAGATAAACGTGTTCGATGTTGAGGTTCGATAACACCACGGCGAACTCGTCACCGCTGAGACGCGCCACGGTATCCGACTCACGCAATCTCAATGCCAGGCGCTGCGCCACTTCCTTCAGTACCAGGTCGCCGTTGAAATGCCCCATCAAATTGTTGATTTCGCGCAGACGCTTGACATCAATGACCAGCACGGCAAGCATGGTGGCCTGGCGGCGCGCGACTTTCATGGCGTGTTCCAGTCGATCGCGCAGCAGGAAATGATTCGGCAGATCGGTCAGGTCGTCATACAGGGTCTTGTGTTCCAGCTTCTCGATGTACTGCTTGCGCTCGGTAATATCCTGTACGATCGTCATGAATACCGGCGGTGACTGTTCGGTTGATATCTGTAAACGCGCTTCGACCGGATAGGTGCTGCCATCCTTGCGCTGGTGTATGGTCTCGTAGTTGAGCGTGCGCTGCCGGCCCTGGCGCAGTGGCTCGATCATGGCAATGAACTGTTCGCGACTGATTTCCGGCTTGATGTCGTAGGGCGTCAGTTGCCGGAGTTCTTCCATGCTGTAGCCAAGATTGTGCTGGGCGCCATCGCTGACATCCAGAAACAGCAGGGAGTGGGCGTCAAATGCATAAATCTCGTTCCAGGAATGTTCAAAAATATTGCCCATGCGGGCGGAAAGCATTTCGGTTTTTTTCTGTTCGGTGATGTCGTGCACCGTGCCACTTGCCGCAGTTGCCTGTGCAGCTTCGTCAAGATTGAACTCACACAGTACACGAATGTATTTGATGCGTTTATCCTGTAACTGGATGCGGTAGGTGATTTCACAGGTCTTGTGTTGATTCAGGCCATTGGCCAGGCGTTGTTCCACCGCTGGACGATCCTCAGGGTGAGCGAAGTCGGTAAAGGTCGAAAAGCCGATCTGGCTGCTGTGAGGATTGAGTTCAAAGATCTCATAGATCTCATCAGACCAGCGCATGATCTGTTGTTTGATATCCAGCTCCCAACTGCCGATGTGGGCAATGTGCTGTGCGTGGGCAAGGTGTTGCTCATTTTCGCGCAGTTGCCGGATGGAGCTTTGCAGTTGCAACTCGGTGCGCCCGAGTAACAGATAGAAAAAACTCAGCAGAATGAGGGCTGCTGTGATTGTGCCTGTACTG
>JASFVP010000021.1:0-52316 GCA_050049775.1 Chromatiales bacterium | reverse complement strand
TGGGTTTCCGTCATCGGTGGTTTTGTCGGTTCGGTATTTATGGATGTCACCGAAGCCATGATGGGCAAATTCGGCATCAGCAGTGGTGTTTCCGGGGCATACATAGGCCGCTGGGTTAAAGGGCTGACCAATGGAATATTCAGACATCGGAATATTGTCGATGCAACTCCAGTCAAGAACGAAACACTTATCGCCCAGATCTTTCATTACCTGGTCGGCGGCGGTGTGGTTGCATTGTTTTACCCTATCTTTCTTGAAGCAATCGGCCAGGGCACCGGATCAAACCATTTCGCTTTGGCATCCATTTTTGGTCTTGTTACCAGCGTTCTGCCCTGGTTTATCCTGATGCCATCGTTCGGCTGGGGAATGTTCGGGCGAAATGCGCCGGCTGGATCAAAACCTGTGATTTCCCCTATCCTTTCCCACATACCGTACGGCTTTGGCATTGGTTTAACCTTGACCGCATATTATGCGGTGGTTACCTGACCATCGTATCGTATCCAGCCAGTGTTCCCGGTCGCCGAGACTAGCTCGCCATGCGCAGGCGTCCGGGCTTCGGCCTGATCGGATTGATCGGCTTGTCACCCTCACCGTGGGCAGCAAGGTAGCGCAGTATGGCATCGGTAATGGCCTTGCAGCCGCCGGGTATACCCTGATTACCAAACAGACGATTGAATTCCAGCAGATAGGGATGCTCGCCAACCATGGCGATGTCAAAGCCGGCGTGGTTGATGCCCAAAGCCCGCGCCAGCGACGTCACATATTCCAGCGCTTGCATGGGAACGTCTGCATAGCTGACATGGCCGCCGCGTGACACATTGGTATGGAAGCTGCGCTCGGACTGGTGCCGCCAGTAGGCTGAGATGATCTCGTCGCCCACCCAGACAATACGCAGGTCCCGGTCGATGGGCAGATATTCCTGCACATAAATCCTGTCCGTGCGTTCCAGGTATTGCCGCCAGTCGGCGCGCTCCTCGATCAGCCAGACGCCCTCCCCCTGGCTGGCCTTCGGCAGCTTGGCGACAAAAGGCAGCGTTAAATCCTGCCACAAGCGCTCCGCCTCTTCCGGCGTGTTTCTTGCAATCCAGGTTTGCGGCGTATTGGCCGGTGTGAGTAACTGGCAAACGCGGGTCGTCTCGATTTTATCGTGACCGATACGGTAAGTGGCCGGGCTTGGAAAGATGCGACAGTTGTAACCGTAGCGCAGTGCATTCAGCTGCCAGTATTCCGGAAACAGCACCCAGTCGGCCTCTTGCAACTGCATCGTGTAACGCTGTGGTTGGCGCTCGAAATCTTCGGGTTTGATGTAAGTCAGCTCATGCTGACCGGACGCGTCCAGGCCAAGGGTGCGAAAAATATTAAATGAGACCAGTTTCATAGAGATCGGGAAGACGACCAGGGTGCGCGATTTTTCCTCAAAACCCGGATTACAGCAACAGATTTCACCAGGCCATATATGACCGCCCGGTTTTCCGATAATAACTGAATGCCCCAAAAGCAGCTCCGCCATAAAAAATTGTGATTCTTGAGGCCCGCATTGTTTGATAACCTCACGGCAGCTAATGGAATAATCCGCCGTGCAGGATGCCTATCCCATTCATGACATCCCTCACATACCGGATTGCTAAATCAGCGCACCATCCAAAGTGACTCAATAGCAAAAGGATGCATTGGATATGAATGAACAACTGGAAGAGCCAACGGCGGAAGAGTCCAAAGAAAACAAGACGGAATGCACGGCTAATATGCCGCTAAGCATTGCCAAACACATCGGTCTGGTCGTGTTAATTCTTGGCTTTGCGGTTTTAGCTCAGGTTTTCACAGCAAATTTCGCGAAAACCAATGCAAACGATTGGTTTGAACTGGTCAGCATTAAAGACACCCCAAGTGCCTACAAAGACCTCAACCCAAATGTTGAGAATGATAATAAAAGAGCGGTAAGCAAAAGGCTGCAGGCTCAATACAACAGCATTGTGGATCGTGCCAATTTTCATGTAGAGGTTTTGAAGGTTCTCACCAGGAACTATTACTCGTCACTGAATCTGGTAACGATTTTCAGTGTCATTCTTGCGGCGCTGACTCTGGTCATCGCGCCAAAAGGTTTCATCGCTGCCAGTAGCTATATGAAAGTCGCGTTTCTCTCGGTTTCTGCGGTGGTGACTTTTTACGGAGCCTTCCCCGGCGTTTTCCAGCAAAAAGAGAATATTGAGGCGCACACACAAGCGTTCAGGGACTGTCAAACACTGCAAAATGAAATACTGTCATACGTTGCCACCGGTAAAAATGCACAAAAAACCGTGCAAAACATTGACGATTTCGTTTTGTATATGGATGAACGCATAGCCAAGCTGGAACTGATTTCACTGCAATTCAGCCACGAAGCAGCACCGTCCAAGCTGGTCGGCGCCAGCGAATAGTTACTTGACCAAGGTTATATTTCTGCAGCGCTGCTGATACTAGTCATCATTACTCTTTGATTGTCTACCGACCAACGCACATTAAAACCACCCGGCAACAAACCGTAAGAACCATCTGCTTCGTCGCGTTTGTAAACTGGACACATAAATTTCTATTCTGCAATCACCTGCTACGAACGCACTACCGACAGGCCGACATAACCTGCCTGCGCCAGCCTATCGAGAAACAATAAATGTGCTGGTAACTACTCTCATTGTTCGAAAAATGTCGAGTCTCTGTTGTAATCGACAAAGTGTCAGATTATTTAACAATAATAAGAATTACCAATCGAGAAACAGATTCAACTATTTGTTTTAATTAAATTTAATTTTTTATGGCGTAATATTTGCTGATTCATAAAACTGTAGCAATACACTGCACTGTTGAAATTTCAGATTCAAAATTTAATCAGGAAGATATGGAAAATATTATGATGAACTTTAGAAAAATTTTTTACGGACTCTCTTTGTCTTCATGCTTACTTGCAAGCAACGCATGGTCTGTCGAGCTGAATGTGATAGATGGGTCTCATGATGTTATAAATGGGTCCAGCAACTCTACTACAAGTCTAGTTACTTTGGGTCATACCAGCACGCTCCTGTCAGACTCTGCCTCGGGCTGGTCTACCGCCACATCAGAAAGCAAAACGATCGTTGTTGAGCAGGACGCATCAGATAACGCCAATATCTCTGATGTACAAAGTTTCCTGTCAAGCGGTGGTCGCATGATTGTCCTTGGTGGCTCTGATGAATTTATTGGATCCTTTATTGACCAGATTTTTGGTTGGAGTACGACAACCGCATTTAATGCTTCTGGGGTGCCATTCTCCAAAGTCGTGGCTAACGTCACAGGCACCACCTTTGAAGATGACCCGGCAACCATTTATGGCCTGAACTCTCATCACGAAATTACCAATGGGACTCCCGCTGGCGCTGAAGTATTCTACCAGGGTGCAACCGGTGCCGCTGTAATAAGAGCCACTTACGGCCTGGGTGACCTTTTCTACCTCGGTTACGACTTTTGTTGTGGAGGTACGACAGAACAGGCAAATGACTGGTATACAGTGCTGGATAGTGCCATTAACTTTGCAGAAACTGAGAACGGCGTTCCGGTACCGGCACCGCTTGCACTCATGGGTCTGGGCCTGGCTGGTCTTCGTTTAAATCAACGTCGTATGAAAGCTTAATTCATTCTTAGATATTGAGCTAACGTGAAGGCCACCTCATTTGAGGTGGCTTTTGCTTTTATGGATATCGGTAAATACCAAACTGTTTGACTCGAAACCTGCCAGACTGGAATCGTCACTTCTTAGCCCTGTGGTTCGATGCGGTTCACCTTCACGATCCCCCCTGAAACAGACCAACGCACATTGAAACCATCCAGCAACAATCCGTATAAGCCATCGGTTTCGTCTCGCTTGTAGGCTGGCCTTGGGTCAAGAGCTAACACCTGCCGCAGCAGCTGTTCGAATGACTCTGGATTGTCCAGCTGTTGTAAGTCCCGCTTGGCCTGTTCGGAAAACTCGACTTGCAACACTTCGTCAGGCGCGCCTTGAGCAAAGCCTGAAACGGCATCAGGGATGCTGTCGCTGTAGCTGATGTAAGGTTTGATATCGACGACCGGCGTGCCATCCACGACATCGATGCCGGACACCAGCAGTTCCACCTTGTTCGGCTCGGCAATTACCTGCTGCAAACGCACCACTGACAGGCCGAGATAATTCGGCCGCACCGGCGCACGGCTGGCGAACACGCCAACCTTGCGATTGCCACCGAGCCGTGGTGGTCGCACGCCGGGTCGCCACGGCGTTTCGATGGCCTGATGAAACACAAAAGTCACCCAGATGTGGCTGAAGCCTTCGAGGCCATCAACCGCTTCGGGCTGGTTATACGGTGGCAACAATTCGATGCGGCAGTCGACATCGACCAGACCGGCCTGGCGTGGGATGCCGAACTTTTCCTGGAACGGCGAATGCACGATGCCGATGGGTTCGATTGAATACGTCTCCTTGGTCTCCGCCATCTCAGTGCCTGGCCTAACGCCTTCTGGCTGTCGGCTTGCGCTTACCCTGCCTGGCGGTGGTCTTGCGTTTGGCGGCTGATCTATCCTGCCGACGACTATCGGCGCTGCGCTCACCGCGGCCGCGTGGCACCAGCTGCTGCTTGCCGTTGCCGATCAGGTCGGCGCGTCCCATCTTCTGCAAAGCCTCACGCAGCAGCGGCCAGTTCTTTGGATCGTGATAACGCAGGAACGCTTTGTGGATGCGCCGGCGGCGCTCGCCTTTGACGGTGCTGACGTGCTCGCCATCGCGGCGGATTTTTTTCAGCGGATTCATGCCGGTGTGATACATGGCCGAAGCAATCGCCAGCGGCGTTGGCAAAAACGCCTGCACCTGGTCGAGGCGGAAATCGTGACGTTTAAGCCACAGCGCCAGATTGAGCATGTCCTCGTCGGTCGTACCGGGATGCGCCGAAATGAAATACGGAATCAGGTACTGTTCCTTGCCGGCCTCGCGGCTGTATTTGTCGAACAGCTTCTTGAATTGCTCGTAGGTGCCGATGCCCGGCTTCATCATTTTCGACAGCGGCCCCTGCTCGGTGTGCTCTGGCGCGATTTTCAAATAGCCGCCGACGTGATGCGTGACCAGCTCGCGGATGTAATCCGGGTCCTTGACGGCCAGGTCGTAACGCAGCCCGGAAGCGATGAAGATGCGTTTGATGCCGGGCAGCTTGCGCGCACGTCGGTACAGCTTGATCAACGGCTTATGGTTGGTGTTGAGGTTGCCGCAGATGTCCGGATAGACACAGGACAATCGCCGGCAGGAGGATTCGATCTTCGGGTCCTTGCAGGCGAGCCGGTACATGTTGGCGGTAGGCCCGCCGAGATCGGAGATATTGCCGGTAAAGCCTGGCACCGTGTCGCGGATGGTTTCGATCTCGCGAATAATGGAGTCTTCCGAGCGGCTCTGGATGATGCGGCCTTCGTGTTCGGTGATCGAACAGAAGGTGCAGCCGCCAAAGCAGCCGCGCATGATGTTGACCGAGAAGCGGATCATCTCCCATGCCGGGTTGCGCGCCTCGCCGTACGCCGGATGCGGTTTGCGCGTGTAGGGCAGTTCATAAACCAGGTCCAGTTCCTTGCCGGTCAACGGAATCGGCGGCGGATTGAGCCAGACATCGCGTTTGCCATGCTGTTGCAGCAGCACGCGCGCATTACCGGGGTTGGTTTCCTGATGAAACACGCGCGAGGCATGCGCATACAGGGCCTTGTCCTCGACCACCTGATCGTAGGACGGCAGGCGTACCGCGATACGGCTGCGATCAATGCCTTTCGGGCGATGCTGGAAGCGGATCACCTTGGCGCCGTCTGGCTGTTTGACGTTATCGCGACAGGCCGCCGCGTCCGTGCCGGCAGCAGCGTACGGATCGGGATCATGGCTGTGTAACGGCCCCGGTGTGTCGAGATGGGTTGAATCCAGTTCATACCAACCTTGTGGCAGCCCCTGTGTCATGAAGCCGGTGCCACGCACATCGGTGATGTCGCCGATTTTTTCCCCCGCCGCGAGACGGTGTGCGACTTCGACGATGGCGCGCTCGGCATTGCCGAACATCAGCATGTCGGCCTTGGAATCCGGCAGGATCGAGCGGCGTACCTTTTCCGACCAGTAATCGTATTGGGCAATGCGCCGCAGACTGGCCTCGATGCCGCCGATGATCACCGGCACGCCCTTGTAGGCCTCACGCACGCGCTGCGCATAGACAATCACGGACCGGTCCGGGCGCTTGCCGCCCTCGCCGTCCGGTGTGTAGGCATCGTCGGAGCGCGGCTTGCGATCCGAGGTGTAGCGGTTGACCATCGAATCCATATTGCCGGCCGTGATACCCCAGAACAGATTGGGCTTGCCAAGCTCCTGGAACGCCTCCACCGAACGCCAGTCCGGCTGCGCAATAATGCCAACCCGAAAGCCCTGCGATTCGAGCAGGCGGCCGATTAGCGCCATGCCGAAGCTGGGATGATCGACATAGGCGTCACCGGTGACGATAATGACATCGCAGCTGTCCCAGCCGAGGTCGTCCATCTCGGCACGCGACATTGGCAGCAACGGCGCAGCACCAAAACGGCTCGCCCAGAACTTGCGGTAACTGAAAATGTCTTTCGCGCTTTCCATTTAAGAATGTGATGTGATGCACGCTATCTAGAGGATCAGACTGACATTATAAGTTAACTTACCCGGAGATAACCTGATGAAAAAACTGCTAATCCAACTTTCACTGCTTTTGTCATGCCTGTTTCTCGTCAGTCAGGCCGGTGTGGCCGGCTGGGACCCGAACGAAAAGGCTGAACTGCAACGCGACGCGGCCGAAGCCATCCGCAAGTTCAAAAACAACGACCCGTCTCTGAAAAGCTTTTTCAACCAGGCCTCCGGTTACGTGGTGTTCCCGACCGTCGGCAAGGGCGGCATCGGCATTGGCGGCGCCTATGGTGAAGGCGTGGTTTATGCAGGCGGCCAGGTGATTGGCTACAGCTCACTCAAGCAGGTCACCATCGGTTTCCAGCTGGGTGGCCAGGCCTACAGCGAGCTGATTTTCTTCAAGGACAAGGCGACGCTGGACCGTTTCAAGTCGGAAAAAGTCGAATTTGATGCGCAGCTATCGGCTGTGGCGGCAACCGCCGGTGCGGCGGCCAATGCGGACTACTCCAGCGGTGTGGCTGTATTTACGCTGACCAAAGGCGGCCTCATGTACGAGGCCAGCGTCGGCGGCCAGCACTTTTCCTTTGACGCCAAATAGGGATGTTATTCAGCAGGTCCGGTGTTGGCTGCGCCGGGTCTGTCTTGCGGCACTCTAGCTGTCGAGTTCGAGCTGGCGGTTACACTCTTCCAGGCGCTGGCTGTAAAACGACACCAGCGCTTTTTCATAGGCGCAATCGCCGTCATAGCCAAGCTGGTGCAGGCGTTTTTCGATGATGGCTTTTTCATCCAGCAGACATTCACGCTTGTTGTGCTGCTGGTGCTGGCAATTCGGACTATTCATTGTTATTTTCCATTTCTCTAATATTCATGTTCGAGCAATCTAGATCATCAATATGACAGTTTGATGACTATCAACGACTGTCTTTGTCTGACCAATCAGGAAACATCATGCGTTTGTTACACACCATGCTCAGAGTCGGCGACCTCGACAAATCTGTGGCGTTTTACCGCGACATTCTAGGAATGCAAGAATTGCGCCGCAAAGACTACCCGGACGGCAAGTTCACACTGGCTTTCATGGGGTATGGCGACGAATCCGACAATACCGTGCTGGAACTGACCTACAACTGGGACCAGGACCACTACGACATCGGCAGTGGCTTTGGCCACCTGGCGATTGAAGTCGACGACGTTTACCAGGCCTGCGATGCCATGAAGCAGTCCGGCGCCAAGGTCTTGCGTGACGCCGGGCCGATGAACGCCGGCACCACCATTATCGCGTTTGTTGAAGATCCGGACGGTTATCCGATCGAGCTGATCGGCAAGCGTTCCTCGCGCCCCGGAGAGAACTAGAAGATCAATCCACGCCAATCAGGCCGTTTTTGACCATGATGGCGTGAATTTTTTTGCTGGATTTGGCGAGCTTGTCGAGATCGCCGAAATTCGGCACCTCACCCTGCTGCAAGCGATCCTGCCAATTGTCGAGCTCCATTTCGAGGTATTCGAGCAGCTTTTGCGGACAACCGATGCAGGACTCACCGTGCGGTGAGCAGACGCGCGCTTCGGGCAGATCAAACGGGATGACCTGACGCACCTGCTGAATCAGATTGTGCATGGCTGTGCGGGTGTCCGGTTTCATAAGTGCGATTATACAACCGAAGCACCCGCATCGTGGATCAGGCCGCGGCGGCGGCTGCCTGTTCTTCGGCCAGGCCGCCGTAGATTTTGATCAGCTCGTCAATAAACTGGCGCAGTTCCAGGCTCATGATGGCGAAATCGACATCAAAACGCGCCGCTGCGGTGTCAGCTTCGGCATCCGCCGCCTGTTCCTGCACAATGTCGAGAAACTTGAGACGCTTGATCGAAACGTCATCGGCCAGAATACAGGCCAGCCGCTCCTGCCAGCTGACCGCGAGTTTGACGACGCGTTTGCCGGCCTTGAGATGCACGTCGATTTCATCGCCATCGAGATCCTGGCGGCGGCAACGGATGATCGCGCCACCCTCTTCGCTCATATCGCGAAGTTCGCATTCGTCCTGCAGTTCGAAACCGGTTGGCGCACTGGATTGCAACCAGTGTGTAAGAATGGATGAAGGCGCTTCATTGACTTCTAACGGTTTCACCTTGAATGAACCCAGCGATTGGCGCATCAGCGACAGCAGGTCCTCGGCTTTTTTTGCCGATACACTGTCAACCACAACCCAGCCATTGGCCTTGTCGATGTAGGCAAAGGTGTTGGATGAACGGGTAAACGCACGCGGTAACAAGTCGACAATGATTTCATCCTTGAGCTGCATTTTTTCCTTACGTCGTACGGTGCGTGCTTCACTGGCTTCGATCTCGGCAATCTTTTCGTCCAGTATGTCGCGCACCACAGATGATGGCAGTACGCGCTCCTGCTTGCGCGCGCAGACCATGATGCAGCCATTGGTTTCATGTGCCAGCAACTGACCGTCGCGACCCAGTGGTTTGTCCCAGCCCAGTGTGTGCATGTCGAGACCCTGAACCGGTCCTGCAATATCGGTCAGCAGCTTTTCGTGCAGGCTTTCCGCCGAATAATCA
This sequence comes from Chromatiales bacterium, assembly GCA_050049775.1. GTDB lineage: Bacteria > Pseudomonadota > Gammaproteobacteria > Chromatiales > Chromatiaceae > JABDQZ01. The sequence goes on along the minus strand of JASFVP010000021.1, from coordinate 43,105 downwards.
AAGCCGTCCATCAGACGATACAGTTGCAGATTTTTAAACCACATGAATATTCCCCCTGAAGCAAAAAGGCAGGCATTATGAACGACGCCGGTTGGCTCGACCAGCAAGCTTTGCAAAGCGCTTATTATTTGTTTTTATGACTGTCGAATATTTATACAGAAAAGCATACGACTGCATAAATTACAGGTCGGAATGTTTTCTTCATCAATCACGACGCAAGCGGTCCGACAAGGCAATCGGCGTCGGGAAACGCATCACCACCACATAGGTTGAGACCAGAAAAGTCAACACGGTAGCGAACTGAATCAAGTAGGACGAAGACTCGCTGATGACGCCGCTGTCCAGCGCCAGCACCGCAATCAACAAGGAAAACTCACTCATCTGACCAAGCCGGAATCCAACCTCGTTGGACCGCTTGTCTGTCTCGCCGGTGCGCGACAATAACCAGCGAAACACCGGTGGTTTCAAAACGATGGTCACAGCAGCAAGCAGCACGGCCGGCAACAACACGACATGAATCATGCTCAGGTCGAAGCCGGCGCCGAGCGAGAAGAAAAATATAACCAGAAAAAAATCACGTAATGGTTTGAGGCTTTCGGCGATGAACAACGAGATCGGACTCGACGCCAGGGTCACACCGGCAATGAAGGCACCAATCTCGCTGGACAAACCTAGATAATCCGCCAATTGCGCCAGACTCAAACACCAGGCGATCGCCATGAGGAAGATGTATTCCTGAATCTTGTCGAAACGCCGAAACAGCGGCAGCAGGATAAAACGTTGCATGACCCAGGCCAGCGCAATCATGGCCGGCGGCCCCAGCATGAGCCGGAACACATCCAGCCAGGCCAGTTCGGTCGATTGATCGGCACCCTGCAATGCCATGAGCACACCGATGGCAAGCAGGTCCTGCAACAGCAGGATACTGATGATGACTTCACCGGTACGCTGGTGATGCAGAATCGTCGTCGGTAACAGTTTGAGCCCGACAATGGTGCTGGAAAAGCTCATCGCCGCGCCAACGACGATCGCATCCAGCAAGCTATAACCAAACGCCAGCGCAACCACACCGCCGGCCAATGCAAACAGCACTGAGCTGATCAGCGTTACCACCGTAGTCTTGCGCATCAGGTGCAACAATTCCTGCGGCTGCAGATTCAGGCCGATCAGAAACAACAGGAAGATGATGCCGATGTGCGCGATCTGCTGGATCAGCACCGGGTCATCGACAAAGCCCAGCCCCCAGGGACCCAGCAGTGCGCCAATCAAAATGTAGGCGATCAACAAGGCCTGACGTGCGAACAGCGCAATGGTGGCAACAACCGCGGCCCCCGCGAAGATCAGGAAGAAGGCGGCAATAATGGGGTCATGGCTCATGCGCTTACCATAGTGTGCTGCACCGCTTTGGGCAAGCGCACAAAGAACAAGAGAAAATTTACCAGGCTGATTTACACACCGGGGATTATTCATGAAATCACTAAGGTGCTTGCTGTTTCAGTAACCTATTTTTTTGTTACTTTGTTTGCGCACAAAGTAACCAAAGGCGCTTCCTCCGCCAGCCCAGCCTGCGGCTACCCTCACTGCTTGAAGCCTGCTGAGTCCTCGCAAACTCGCTGCGCTCAGACATGCTCGGACTTTTTCCAGCAGGCTTCTGCGCAGCTCGGTGGGCTGGAAGTCGGAGAGGGGTGGCGAATTGACCACCCTGCTTCCCCTCTGTTTTGTTCCACCTGCCTGACAAGGGACGCATGTCGCTGAACAACGTGAAGCCAAAACAGGGGGAAGACGGTTTTGGTTCTTTTGCCGGCAAAAGAACGAGAGAATATTTGCTTAAGCTGCTTTTTTCACTGAGTACGATTCAGTTCAGCCAGCCATACGGATCGGCAAGCGTCTGGAACCCCAGTCGCCAGGCTTATCCTCAAACACGCCCGGAATCTGCTCGCCGCATTTCTTGCACTTGCCCTGGGCATCCAGATTCCACTGGCCCAGTTCGTACCAGTCGCGCTCGATCAACAATTCACCGCAGGACGGGCACCAGGTGCTGCTGCCCTTGGCATCGTGCACATTACCGGTGTAGGCAAAGTGCACGCCGTTGCGCATGGCGATATCACGCGCGCGTGTCAGGGTGTCTGGTGGCGTGGCCGGTGTGTCGAGCATCTTCCAGTCGGGATGAAACGCGGTGAAATGCATCGGCACATCCGGACCGAGGTTTTCCACCACCCACTGGGTCATTTTTTCCAGTTCGGCATCGGAATCGTTGTGCCCTGGAATCAACAAGGTGGTCAGTTCGAACCAGACATCGGTTTCATGCTTCAGATACATCAGGGTATCGAGCACCGGCTGCAAATGGCCACCGCAGATCTTGTGGTAAAACTCGTCGGTAAATCCTTTCAGGTCAACGTTGGCGGCATCAATGTGGCTGAAGAAGTCCTCGCGTGCCGGCGATGAAATATAACCGGCCGTCACCGCCACGGCCTTGATGCCTTTTTCATGACAGGCGTCGGCGGTGTCGTTGACATATTCGAGGAAAATCACGGGATCGTTATAGGTGAAGGCCACGCTGCGGCAGTTGTGCTCTGCCGCCACCTCGGCGATACGTTGCGGCGAGGCGCTGTCGGCCAACGTGTCCATTTCGCGCGACTTGCTCATGTCCCAGTTCTGGCAGAACTTGCACGACAGGTTGCAGCCAGCAGTGCCGAAGGAAAACACCGGCGTGCCCGGCAAAAAGTGATTCAGCGGCTTTTTCTCAATCGGATCAATACAGAAGCCGCTGGAGCGACCGTAACTTGTGAGCACGATCTGGTCGTTCTGGTTGGCGCGCACAAAGCACAGCCCCTGCTGGCCTTCCTTGATCTTGCAGGCGCGCGGGCAGACGTCGCACTGCACGCGACCGTCGTCAAGCTTGTGCCAGTATTTGGTTGGGATTACTGTATCCATGAGACAAAACCTTGAAATTCACGCGTAGAAACTACATTAACCTATGTAGGAGCAAAACACAGCAATTCAAGAGACCGCCATGACTACAGCCAATATCCGTTATCCGTCGGTCGCCGGGCAGTTTTATACGGCTGACCCCGAAGAACTCAAGCAACAGATCCATCAATTTCTCGACCAGGCCGACCGCGCCAGCGGCTCGCCGCCCAAGGCCATTATCGCGCCACACGCCGGTTACATCTATTCCGGTCCGGTAGCGGCCAATGCCTACCAACTGGTGCGTGAACAGCGCGATGTCATCAGACGTGTGGTGATCCTGGCGCCGGCGCACCGTTACGGTTTTTACGGCATCGCCTACTCGTCCGCCGATTATTTCCGCACACCGCTGGGCGACATCCCGGTCGATCAGCAGGCGCTGGCCAGTGTGGCCGGACTGGATTTTGTCCAGCCGCTGGAACAGGCTTTCAATGGCGAGCACGCGCTGGAAGTGCATTTGCCGTTTTTGCAGTCAGTGTTACAGGACTTCGAAATCGTACCCTTTATCGTTGGCGACGCCAGCGCCGAGCAGGTGGCGCAACTGCTTGAGCAATTATGGGGCGGCGATGAGACGCTGATCGTGATCAGCTCCGACCTGAGCCATTTTCACGATTACGAAACCGCCCGGTCGCTCGACCGGCGCACGTCGGACGCCATCGAAAAACTGGATTTTGAGTCGATCCATTATGAGGATGCCTGCGGCAGAAATCCGCTCAGCGGCCTGCTGCTGGCGGCGCGGCGACGACATCTGCATGTCGAGACCCTGGATCTGAGAAATTCCGGCGATACCGCCGGCTCCAGAGACAGCGTGGTCGGTTACGGTGCTTATGTCGTTCACTGATGCCCAAAAAAAGGCCCTGCTGCAACTGGCGCGCGATTCCATTCGTAACGGGCTGGACAATGGTGCGCCGTTGCAGGTCAATTACCAGGACTACGAAACCGACTTGCAGCAACCGCTGGCCTGTTTTGTCACGCTCAACAAGCACGGCGAGTTGCGTGGCTGTATTGGTCATCTTACGGCCATGCAGTCACTGGTAGAGGACGTGGTGGAAAACGCCTACTCCGCCGCCTTCAGCGATCCCCGCTTCCCGCCACTGCAACCAGCGGAGTTCGAGCAGTTGGAAGTGGAAATATCCGTGTTATCCCGGCCAGAGGCCATGCACATCAATGGTGAGCAGGATTTGCTCGAACAGATCCGTCCGCAAATCGACGGTTTGATTCTGGAAGACAACAGCCATCGCGGCACTTTTTTACCGAGTGTGTGGGAATCCTTACCGCAGAAAGAGGATTTTTTACGCCATCTGAAAATGAAGGCCGGCTTGCTGCCAGATTACTGGTCGGATCAGATTCGCGTGTCGCGCTATACCACTGAGTCGTTCAGCGATCACTGAACACAGCCGCCCAGCGACCCCGGCTGGCACGGCTTGCCATTGCTCCAGATGGCCCCATCCAGTTTCGCGCCCCGCAGTTCCACCCCGCCCAGGCGGCTGTCGGTGAGATCGGCATAGCGCAGATCGGCATTTGTCAGCACGGCATAACTGAGATCGGCATGGTGCAAATCGGCACCCTTGAGGTTGGCGTCTTCGAGATTGGCATAACTCAGGTCGGCATCAAACAGGCTGGCATAACGCAAATCCGCCGCCTTGAGTGAAGCCCCACTGAGCTTGGCATTGGTCAGCAAGGCATTGCTGGCGAGCAAGTGGTCGAGATTTTTACCCGCGGCGTTGAGACCTTTTTTGTTGCAACCGTTCCAGTTGTTGCTCGGTGCAGGCGCCGTGGTGCAATCGGTGTCGGGTTGGTCCGGCATCTGCAGCAGCAACGATACGCCAATGCCGCCAGCCAGTAGCAATACCGCCAGCGTCAGCGGTAGCCACAGACTGCCTTTTTTACCCGGGTCGAGTTCATCGGTGCTGTCGCTGTCATCAAAGGCATTGGGGTCACGCATCTGCAACGGCACCACTTCGGCTACCTGGCCGATGCGCTTCCAGCTTTTGCGGTCCTGGCTGACTTCATCCTGCAGCTCGATTTTCTGCTCCAGCAGATAACGCCGTACCTTGGCCGCGGCAAACGGGCCAAACACCTTGCCTTCGCGTTTCACAAACCAGATTTTGTCGTGGCTGAGGTCGCCGGAATCGTCCATTGCTACCGCCGGAAAGAAAAAACAATATGAAAATGTACTACATATATCGGGGTAACCGCCGATTACTTTAACCATGACGGACCTCAACAACGACATCATCAATCAGGTGCTGCGGACCATCCGGGCGCTCAATTCGATGCATGCCCCCGTGACCGGAAGCAGCACCCCTGGTGAAACAGCGCAACCGGCCAATCCGTTACAGCAATTACAACCTGGCCAGCAAATCAGCGCCAGCGTGCTCAAGGCCAGCGCCGATGGTCAGGTGTTGTTACGTCTGTTGTCACAAACCCTGACGGCCGAGACCGGCGTCGAGCTTAAGGCCGGCCAGAAACTGCTGCTGGAAGTGGTGCAGAACAGCGGCGTGCTGCAATTGAAGATTCTGACCTTGCCGAGCAAAGCGGATATCCAGGCGCAATATCTGAAAATCAGCCTGCCACAACAGACTGCATTGTCGCAGCTGACTCAACAGCTCAGTCAGCATTTGACTTCCGCAGCGGACACCACATCGGCTGCGCTGAAACTCGACAGCACCACGATCACCAGCGTACGCCAGTTGCTCGACCTGCTGCCACAGGCACGCAGCATTGCCGAACCCGGCAAGCTGCAACAGCTGATGCTCGACTCCGGCCTGTTCCTGGAAAATCGCCTGGCTCAGGGACAACCTCCCGCTAATGACCTTAAGGCGGCCCTACTGAGTCTGGCGCAAAGAATCCGTGCGCAGCTGCCGGCTAATCGCCCGGTTGCTAATACGCCGACGGCAACGCCTGCAAATGCGCGTGGTGTACCACAACAGAATCTGGCCACCCTAATTGCCCAACCCGTCCAGCCGGCAACGGCATCGCCCATGCCAGCAGCAGCACCCACGCTGGCAACAGCAGCACCGGCAGCAACGGCTCCGGCAACTCATCGCCCAGGCGTCACTCCGGGCAACGGTGCACAACAACCCACTCAGGCAGCGGCAAATCCACCCGGCAATACAGAGGTTGCCAATCAACGCCATGACCTGGATATCAGAACAGCAACTCTACTGTTCAAACCAGGCCAGGCCGCGTTTACCACAGCTCAGCAGGCCGACAATGCCGCCGGCCTGAACCTGCAGGCGGCGATCAATAACCTGACGGCGCAAACCATACAGCTGCCGCGCTTTGAGTTTTCCGTGTTCGCCCAGTTGTTGCTCGGCAAAAGCCTCGGCAACCTGGCCAAGCGCGCAGACTTTTCCAGCCTGCAGGCCCGCCATGCCGAACTGCAGCAATTGTTGCGTTCGGTCGAAAGCGGCATTGCCCGCATCGTCACCCAGCAACTGGCTTCTGTGCCGCAGGAAGACGCCACCAGGCTGGTGTGGCAATTTGAACTGCCGATCCGCTATGACAAGGAAATCAGCGATTTCCTGTTTCGTATCGAACAGGACGAGCCGGACGAACAGAATCCGCTGCAACAAGCCGGCTGGACGGTGCGCATTAATTTCGACATCGGCAGCAGCGGTCGCATACACAGCAAATTGCACCTGGCCGGCGATGTTCTGGCTACGCACTTCTGGGCGGAAAAAGAAACAACAGTGGCAAAAATAAAAGCACATCTGCCACGTCTGGAAAAAGCCATTGAAAGGATTGGCCTCAAATCCAGTCATATGGGCGCGAGTAACTGCAAGCCGCCCGACCCGATTGAACTGTTTTCGACCGATCGCAGCCTGCTGGATGAGAACGCATGACCGACATTCGCGAACACAAACAGGACATTGCCGTCGCGCTCAGCTATGACGGTGAAAATGCACCCACCATTACCGCCAAGGGCCAGCATGAAATCGCACGACGCATTCTGGAAAAAGCCGAAGAAGCCGGTGTGCCGTTGCAGTACGACCCGGAGCTGGCGGCGATTCTGTCGCAAATCCCGCTGGGTGATGAAATCCCGGAAAACCTGTACCGCGCGATCGCCGAAATCATTGCCTTCGCCTACTTCATTGCCGGCAAAACGCCACCTGGTTGGCAACCAGACAGGCCCGACGGCACCTGAACGTCACACAGGATTCTTGCAAGATAAGAAATAAATTCCGGCAACCGGCAGTAATAATGCTGGTCCAGCATTTCCTATAAAAAGGCTCAAGTATTTTTTTCCAGAGTCGATATCTTGTTCAACTCGCTACCCCTATCCCTGGTACAGCTGTCATTCGAATCGAGACTCCTTTCGTCCCTAAGAGGTTGAAATTATGAAGTTGAACATAACGGGCAAAATTGCCATTGCATTTGGCATCATGACATTGATGCTACTCATCAGCGGGGCTGCAGGGATATATAGCGCCAACAAACTATCCGGGACGTTATCCTATGTAACTACGAATGCCTGGAACGCAGCCGATGGCGCTATGGAAGGCACCATTCAGCTGGAAGCTGAACTGCTGGCTGTCGAGCAGTTGCTCAATAAAAAAATCGATACCAAGACCGGGGTGGATAAAATCCTGGCTGCCGAGGAAGGCGCCAAGGAAGCATTGCAACGCATGAAAGACTCGGGCCTGATTGATGCGGAAAAAATCGAAGCGCTTGATCAACGTCTGGACCAGTACAGCCTGCTGCGTAAATCCACCATCGATGGATTCACCAGCCTCAACAAACTGGTTGAAAAAACCCACCGTAATCTCAGCAAGGTGGACCAGCAGCTGCGTGCCCTGGGTGGCTATATCGAAAGCGATCTGGATTATAACGCGCTGGACACACGCACCCCGGAAGGCGTTGACCAGGTCTGGAGTGTGAACAATGCGATCATGCAAAGCCGCATCGAGATGCTCAATGGCGACCGCGCCTTCAAACAAATGCTGGCCGGCCTGGAGATCGAATATAACAGCCAGCTGGCGAGCCTGGCGCTCGAGGAAGTCGAGCCCAACATCGACAGCATTGCCGCATCACCTTACGTCAAGATCGTTACCTCGGCCACACCGGGACTGGCGGCCGACCTGAAGAGTTCATTCGCAGAACACATGAAACTGACCAAGGAAACCATCCAAACCTTCCAGAAATTTCATAAAGAACAGAATGAAATGCACAAGGCCTCCGACCTGCTGCTCGGCTACGTAACCGAGCTCGAGGAGATCGGCGATTCCAAGGTGGAAGACGTCATCAATGAAGTCGATGGCATCATTTCCGTATCCTACACATCCATCGCCATCGCACTGGCTGTCGGTGTGCTGATCGCCGTACTGGCGTTCGTGCTGTCATTGAAAATGATCGTCAGCCCGATCAAGGACATCGCCAATCGTTTGCTCAGCATCGGACAGGAAGGCGGCGACCTGACCCAACGCCTGAAAATCAAGGGTAATGATGAAATCGCCCAGCTGGGTAATGGCTTTAACCTGTTTATTGAAAAAGTCCAGGACATCATCAACCAGGTAAAATCCACGACCATGCAGATCTCGACCTCGTCCTCTGAACTGGCCAGCAGTGTTACCGCCAGTTGTGGACGCGCCAAGACCCAGTTGGCAGAAACCGATACGGTCGCTTCAGCCGTTACCGAATTGTCCAGCTCATCGGCATCGGTAACCACAATCGCCGACGAGGCCATGACGCATACCCAACAGGCCAATAACGCCGCCATCAACGGCAAGGACATCGTCGATAAAAGCATAAATGGCATGAACCAGCTGGCAAGTTCGATTCAGCAAGCCAGCTCCGTCATCAACGACCTGGAAGGCCATGCCGAAGCGATTGGTTCGATACTCGATGTGATTCGTGGCATTGCCGAACAGACCAATCTGCTGGCCCTAAATGCCGCCATTGAAGCTGCCCGCGCCGGTGAACAGGGTCGTGGCTTTGCCGTAGTCGCCGATGAAGTACGTACACTTGCCAGCCGCTCTCAGGAATCTACGGAAGAAATCCAGAAAATGATTGAGATGCTGCAATCCGGTTCCAAGCAGGCGGTCAGTGTGATGGAAAGCAGCAGTACCCAAACCGATGCCACGGTCAACCTGGTGTCCAGCGCCGGTGAAGCACTGGATGAAATCGCGTCAATTGTCGCAGCGATCAACACCATGAACACGCAGATCGCCCATGCCGCCCAGGAACAACAGGAGACCTCCAACAAGCTGGAAACCAACATCGTCAGCATCCATGAGATGGCGGATGGTACGGCATCCGGCGCGGTCAGCGCCGAACAGGCCACCGAGCATATGGCACAGCTGACCAGTCAGCTGGAACAGGTGGTCGGCCAGTTTAAAACCTGATCGATAGAAGCATTGCACCGTCAGGCAGCCATCGGCTGTCTGACGGTATGATGCATTGAATCAAGCAGTCAGAAGTCTGGCCGCGGAATTGGCGCGAAGGCGCCGTTAGTGTTTGTAGGTTTTTCGCAGGCTGTGTTCGTCGGCGGCTTTCTGCTCAATTTTGTCCTTGTGCTGTTGTTCCTTAAGCACGATTTTTTCCATCGCCTTGTCCATGACCTGGGTGCGCATGTGTTTTTGCCGCCAGTTGTCTTTCTGCCTGGAACAGTCTGCCTGGCTTTGTGAAACCAGTTTTTCCTGCTCGGCAATGGCCTGCTCCAGATTATTTAGAAACAACTGGTATTCGCGCAGCTGGGAAGCACTCATGCCATTGCTGGCGGATTGCTGAAAGCGTTCCAGATATTCAAGATGGTATTGCTTGAGATTTTCCAGCTTCTCTTCCTGCTCACGCCGGTGTTGCTGGGACTTGCCAAATTGTTTGGCCGCCGTCTGTTCGCGGTTTTCCGCGACTCTCAATACCGGCCTGAATTTATCTGAAGCATTCATGTGTAATTACCTTCGTTAACTTCCTGTCTGTGGAAACAAGGTTTCCAGATCAAGCAGGCTTTGTTGCAAATTGACCGGGGTGTACATGTCCTGGCGTAAAAAGTCCTGCAACATATCAATGGCATTGATGGCCTGATCGATTTGCGTATCGGAACCGCGTTCATAGGCACCGACACTGATCAGATCACGATTCTGCTGATAAACCGAATACAGCCGCTTGAAATCACGCGCACTGAGCTGGTGTTCCAGCGTGGTGATATCGTTCATCGCCCGACTGATCGACGCTTCAATGTCGATGGCCGGGTAGTGTCCTGCTTCGGCGAGGCGCCGCGATAACACGATATGACCGTCCAGGATCGCCCTGGCGGCATCAGCAATCGGATCGTTCTGATCGTCTCCTTCTGTCAGTACAGTATAGAACGCCGTGATGGAACCACCACCTTTTTCGCCATTACCGGCTCTTTCCACCAGTTGCGGTAATTTGGCGAAAACCGACGGCGGATAACCCTTGGTGGCCGGCGGTTCGTTGATCGCCAAACCGATTTCACGCTGCGCCTGGGCATAACGTGTCAGCGAATCCATCAGTAACAGCACCTGGTGGCCCTTGTCACGAAAAGATTCGGCAATGCTGGTCGCCAGCATTGCGCCGTGCATGCGCCGCAGCGGTGCCTGGTCCGCCGGGACCGCCACCACTACCGCCTTGCGCAAGCCATCCTCGCCGAGAATGTTTTCGACAAACTCCTTTACTTCCCTGCCGCGTTCGCCGATCAGGCCAACCACGACCACATCGGCGTTGGTGTATTTGGTCATCATGCCGAGCAGCACCGATTTACCGACACCGGAACCGGCAAACAGACCCAACCGCTGGCCGCGGCCCACGCTGAGCAAGGAATTAATCGCACGCACACCGACATCCAGCGGTTCACGAATCGGGGAACGCGATAATGGATTGATGGATTCCCCGGTCAGTGGACGGCGATCATCGGCACGCAATGGCCCCTTGCCATCGAGTGGCCGACCAGCGCCGTCAATGACACGGCCGAGCAAACTGTCGCCAACCAGTGCTTCACCCACACGGCCGGTCGGCACCACGCGGGCATCCTGCTCCAGGCCGCGAATATCTCCGGTCGGCATCAGGTACAGGCTTTCGCCGGAAAACCCCACCACTTCGGCTTCAATATTTTCACCGTTGCTGCTGATGACATCACACTGAGCGCCGATAGCCGCACGACAACCGATTGCCTCCAGCGTCAGGCCAATCATACGCGTCAGTTTGCCTTCCACCACCAGACCACGACTGTCGCCGATCGACTGGTGCAGATTGCGCACCCGCCTGGCCCAGATGCTGCTGCGATTATGCTGCGGCGCTGTTACCGGCATCAGTCGGTTCCCTCGCCTTTATTGCTCTGGTTGCGCTCTTCCGACAACAACGGCGCAATCAACGCATCGAGGCGTGATTCCAGTGTCGCATCCACCTGCGAGGTCTCGGTCTGCACCTTGCAACCGCCGCGATTGAGCACCGGGTCTTCAATGATTTTCCAGCTCTGTTCCTTTTCATCCATGGAATAGACTTCGCGAATCAGGGCGGCGTCTTCCGGGTTGAGTATGACGCTGACATTGCGACTGCCCACCGGCAAGATCGCCAGTGCTTCACGCACCACGCCGATGATGTGATTCGGTTCGAGTTTGATTTCACGCCGGATCAGCTGTTTGGTCATGCTGACAACCAGATCGACGATTTCGGTCTCGACGTCCTTATCAAGATCCAGAAACGGCTGTTCAAAGGTGGTAATGATCTGTTCGAGCTGCTGCAACTTTTCGGCAAACTGTTCGCGAAACTGCTCCAGCGCTTCCTTGTGACCGAATTCAAAGCCTTCCTTGCGGCCTTGTTCGTAGGCTTCTTCACGCGCCTGTTGCTGGATTTTTTCCAGGTCGGCAGCGGTCAGCTGTGGCGCCTGCGTTTTCGGCTTGCCGGCTTTGCGCGGTTGGTTCGGATCGCTGATGTCGGCGAATCGGAAACTGTCGAGTTCGCCGAGCTTGGCGCGCGGGATGATCCTAGATGAGTTCTTCACCGGCGCCACCTAATGCGATTTCACCGGCATCGGCCAGACGTCTGACTACGGTCAGGATTTCTTTCTGTGCCGCTTCGACATCACTGAGTTTCACCGGAGGTGCGGCTTCCAGGTCATCACGCAGCATATCCGCGGCACGCGAAGACATGTTCTTGAAGAATTTTTCCTTGAGTGCATCGTCGATGCCGCGCATGGCCAGCAACAGTTGATCGGATGCCACTTCGCGCAGCAGAGTCTGGAAGGAACGGTCGTCGATATCGCTGAGGTTTTCGAAGACAAACATGTTGTCCTGGATTTCCTGCGCCAGTTCTTCATCGACCTTGGTGATGTCTTCCATGACGCTGGCTTCGATCGAGCCTTCCACGAGGTTGAGAATATCAGCCGCCTTTTTCACACCACCGAGATTGGAAGACTTCACGTTGCTGGCGCCGGCAAACTGTTTTTCGAGGATTTCATCGAGTTCCTGCAACGCGTTCGGCTGGATGCCTTCCAGCGCGGCCACCCGCATGATGATGTCACTGCGCACCTTGTCCGGAAATTCCGACAGCACCGCGGCCGCTTGGTCCGGATCGAGAAACGACATGACAATGGAAATGATCTGCGGATGTTCCAACCGGATCAATTCGGCAATCGATTTCGGGTCCATCCATTTGAGCTGTTCGAGACCCTTGCTGTTACGACCCAGCAAGATGCGGTCAATCATGCCGCTGGCCTTGTCAGCACCGAGCGCCGAGGTCAGCATGTTGCGAATGTATTCATCCGAACCCAAGCCCAGCGAGGTCTGGCTGCCGATGCTGGCGACAAACTCACTCATGACCTCTTCCATCATTTCACTGGTGACCGAGGTCAGGCTGGCCATGGCCATGCCGAGATCCTGCACTTCCTTGGGGCCCATGTGTTGTAAAATATCAGCCGCATGTTTCTCGCCCAGCGCCAACAGCAGCAACGCGGATTTCTCCACCCCGCTCAACGCGGCTGTCACCATTTCGGTTGCGGCATTCTCTTCAGCCATTATTTCACATTCCAGGATTTAATCAGTTGCGCCACACGCTTGGGGTCTTCATCAACCAGGTGACGTGCCGCTTCCAGCACGCTTTCGTAATTACCCGGCCCCGGCAAACGTATCGGCTCGCCATCGTTACCGAGTGCGAAGTTGTGGCCTTCACCACCGCCCGCCGCCCCGCCTTCACCGGAAGCACCGCCGGACTTGCCGTCGGCTTGCGCCATGCCTCCCTCAAGCATAGCAACTTCGTTGGAAGTTAGCCGTTTCATCGCCGGACGCAGCACCACAAAGATCAGCAGCAAGACCACCAGTATGCCGCCAACCTGGCGCACGATGTCCCAGAACCAGGACTCTTCCCACATCGGCGTCGGCGGCAATTCCGCGATCGGCTCCGGCTCCATGAAAGAGGAATTAATCACCTTGACGGTATCGCCGCGCACACCGTCAAAGCCGATCGCTTCCTTGACCAGTTCACTGATGCGTTCGATTTCTTCCGGGGTGCGTTCGCTGCGCTGCGTCTTGCCATCGTCACCGAGCGTGACCAGATCATCAATCACCACCGCAACTGACAGACGACGTACATTGGTCGGTGACAGCTTGGTGTGGCTGATGGTCTTATCAAGTTCGTAATTGCGCGTCGCCTGGCGGCTGGAATTGACCGGTTTGGCATTACCGCCCTCGCCTTCGGCGCCCGCTGCCGCATTTTCTGGTGCTGCACCGGCAGCCGGCGGCTGGTTGGTGAGCGCACCGGGCACACCCTGTACCGCAGACAGACTGCTGGACTCCTCGTTGACCTGCTCACTGCGCAAAGCCGGCAAGTCCGGATTGTAACTTTCGCGGGTTCTTTCGGTAACGGTGAAATCAATATCGGCAGTGACCTGGGCACGCACCTTGTCTTCACCGAGAATCGGTACCAGGATGTCATAAATACGATCACGCAGATTGCCTTCCACCTTCTCGGTGTATTCAAACTGCGAGGCCGACAGTTTCATCATGTCAGAGCTGCGATTGTCGCTCAGCAGACGGCCCTTCTGGTCCACCACGGTCACCTGGCCGGGTTCGAGTTCCGGCACACTGGACGCCACCATGTGCACAATGGCATCCACCTGGCTGTCCTCGAGTTTGCGACCGGAATACAGACGCAAAGTCACCGAGGCGCTCGGTATTTTGCGTTTGCGAATAAATACGGATTGTTTGGGAATGGCCAGATGCACGCGTGCGGTCTGCACCGCACTGATGGTACTGATGGTGCGCGCCAGTTCACCTTCAATGGCACGCTGATGACGCGCCATTTCCACCAGTCGGCTACTGCCGAAACCGGAGTCCTCCTGCAACAGCTCAAAGCCCATACCGGAGCTGCGTGGCAAACCGATCGCCGCCAGTTTCAGGCGCGCCTGTTGCAACATGCTGCTTTCCACCATGACGGCGCCGGTGGCCGGATCGACCTTGTATTCGATGCCGTTCTGCTGCAGCGCATCCATGACTTCGATGGCGTCTTTCTCACCGAGATTGGAGTGCAACAGACTGTAGTTGGGGGTCTGTGTCCACATCACTACGGCCACACCCAACGCAACGCTGACGGCAATGCCCACCATTGCCGCCAGCTGCTTGAAGATCGGGTTGCCGCCGAGATTAGGCACTTTTGTTCCCGCTGAATCGGTATCCATCATACTCATGCCTGTTTTAGCGTCTGCTTCCGCCATTATTCACTCCAGTGCTTATCTTGCTGCATCAAACCGGCATACTCATGACTTCCTTGTAGGCTTCCACCAGCTTGTTGCGTACCTGCGTCATTGCGGTGAAGGCAAGGCCGGACTTTTCCGAAGCGATCATGACTTCGGCCAGGCTTACCTTGGGATCGCCCATTTCAAATGAGGTCTTCAACTGGCCGCTGGTCTGCTGCAAATCATTTACCTTGTTGATGGATTTCGACAGCATTTCGCTGAAGTTAACCGACTGGGTTTCATGTTGTGGTTGCACACCCTGCGCCTGAGCAGTGATCGTGCGCATCTGTGCGATGACCTGGCTGATTTCCGGCGTTATGCTAGACATGCTGTTCTCCTGGTGTCGGGTTTACGTCACTTGACAGTGACAGTGCAGAAGTTGTGCCAATTTGTTCTGTTTGTGTTTGTTCGTCGCATCGCCAGTTTATCTGGGTATGGCAATGCCGGCATCGCGCAGGCGTGCAATCTTGTAGCGCAGTGTACGCGGGCTGATGCCGAGAATTTCCGCAGCAATCTTGCGACTGCCGTTGCCGCTGTTGAGCGCATCGATGATCATGCGCTCCTCCACCGATTTCAGGTCACTGCTGAGATTGC
Organism: Chromatiales bacterium; assembly: GCA_050049775.1. Classification (GTDB taxonomy): domain Bacteria; phylum Pseudomonadota; class Gammaproteobacteria; order Chromatiales; family Chromatiaceae; genus JABDQZ01. The sequence goes on along the minus strand of JASFVP010000021.1, from coordinate 27,855 downwards.
CGCCGTTACCGGCATCGGCTTGTTCGTCTGCCAACGGATTGCTGTCGACTGGCATCACCACTGCATGGTTCGCAGCGACCGCCTGCAGCGGCACATCCTCATTCTCAAAACACAAATCGTCGACATCAATGACATCGCCGTTTTTCAGGATCAGCGCACGCTGCACAACGTTGTCGAGTTCACGCACATTACCCGGCCAGGCGTAGGTCAACATCTTCTGTTCGGCGGCATGACTGAGTTGTGGAATGGCTTCACCGCCACGCAAGTGACGCTGGATCAGATACTGGGTCAACGGCAGAATATCGCGAGAACGTTCGCGCAATGGCGGCAAAGTCAACGGGAACACATTGAGGCGATAAAACAGGTCTTCACGGAAACGTCCGGCCGCGACTTCCTCGCGCAGTTTGCGATTCGAGGTTGCCAGCACACGCACATCCAGTTCGATGGTCTTGCTGCTGCCAAGGCGTTCGACTTCGCGCTCCTGTAACACGCGCAACAGCTTGGCCTGCAGCGGCAAACTCATTTCGGAAATTTCATCGAGCAACAAGGTGCCGCCCTGCGCCAGCTCAAACTTGCCGGCGCTGGATTTATAGGCACCGGTGAACGCGCCTTTTTCATAGCCGAACAACACGGCTTCGAGCATATTGTCGGGAATCGCGGCACAGTTGATGGCAATGAACGGACCTTCACAACGTGTCGAGTTATGGTGAATGAAACGCGCAAACACTTCCTTGCCGGAACCGCTTTCGCCACCGATCATGACCGATGCATCGGTTGCCGCAACACGCAATGCCATCTGAACCAGATCTCGGGTGCGCAGATCGTCGGCCACTAGCGAATTGACGCGTGGTGTTTCCTGCGGCAGGTAGCGGCTGATCTTTTCAATCAGGCTTTCCGCTTCAAAAGGTTTGACCAGATAATCGACGGCGCCAAGGCGCATCGCAGAGACTGCCTTCTCCACCGTAGCGAAGGCTGTCATGAGAATCGCAGGAATGGTGTTATAGCGATTGCGTAACTGCTCCAGCAGGGTGAAACCGTCCATCGGTTCCATCTGCACATCGCTGACCACCACATCGACTTCCTGTTGCGCCAGCAGCTCCAGCGCCGCCTTGCCGTCGGTAACATGAATCGATTGCATGCCGGCCAGTTCCAGCGTGTCCGCCAGCGCCTGGCCGAGGCTTTTGTCGTCTTCAACGATGAGTATGGTTTGCGCGCTCATTTCACTTCTCCTGACAGCTCATTGCTGTATTGCTCCTGCGTCAGGTCCGGCAGGCAGATAATGAATCCGGCGCCGCCACTGGCGGCTTCAATCAGGCGTATCGCGCCACCGTGCGCCAACACCACGTTCTGTACCACGGCCAGGCCGAGGCCGGTGCCGTCGCTGCTGGTGGTGAAAAACGGGTCGAACACCTTGTCGCGGATCGCTGCGGGAATGCCGCTGCCGTTGTCTTCGACACGAATGCAATAACCATCGTCCACCGGCGTCAGGTAGACATCGATGTCGACCTGCTCGCCACCGTGGCGCGCGGCATTTTCAATCAGATTGGCGAAGGCGCCGGCCAGCGCTTCGGTGTTACCGGTGACATAGGCTTTGCCGTCGGTGCGATCGTGCAGGCGCAGGTTCGCCTGTGCGGTGCGAATCATGGCTTCGAGACTGTCTTCGAGATCGCCCAGCAGATTCGACAGGTTGATATTTTCGGGGGCGAAGTGCGCGCCGCGGGCAAAGCACAGCAGATCACTGACCTGGCTTTCGGTGTGTTTGAGGCTGTCCTTGAGACGCCGGCTGAAACGGCTGCGTTGGTCGGCGCTGAGATCATTGCGCGCCAGATGATCGCTGTATAACAAGGCGGAACTGACCGGTGTGCGAATCTGATGCGCGAGATGCGCCGCCATCTGTCCCATTTCGGTGAGCCGTTCCTGACGATTGAGCTGTTCCTGCAGCGCCCGGCTGTCGGTGACATCCAGTACCACCAGGATCTTGCCCGGCTCCGGCATCAGGCTTTGTTCGGAAACACTGACGCAACGGCCGTCCTCGAGCTGCCACTCGTGGTTACCGATCTGTTTGCTCACCGCTTCGCTGAACACTTCGCTCCAGCGCCGCCCCCAGCGAATACCGGGGAACAGGTTTTCCGTGATTGGGTTGAACTGGTCGATGCGGTCCTTCTCATCAACCACGACAACGGCCGCCGGCAAGGCTTCCAGCACCAGTGACAATCGATTGGCGAGGCGTTCCTTATCCTTGAGTTCGTGGAAATGGCGTAACCGGGCTTCGGAAAGCTGCTGACTGAGCCGCTCGACCTGCTGACGCAGGCTTTCATTGTCTTCCGCCAACTGCGCGGTCAACTGACTGAAAAAATGATAGTCGTGCGCCGATTCGAGCTGAATGGATTGTGGAGCCAATGCTTGTGACATAGTTGTTCGCCTTTTTCTGTAACTGTCAGCCACAGATAGCGAAATTTATGCCATTTTTATTTTTTTCTTATTTTTCAGTGATTTGAAGAACGGTAATCTTGAGAGCGTCAAATTAACGTCGAATCCTTTTCGCGCTGCATGCCATATTTCCGTAACTTTTCCACGAGCGTGGTGCGGCGCATTTTCAGCTTGGTGGCGGCCTGGGCGACAATGCCGTCGGCCTCATCGAGCGCCTGCTGGATCAGGTTTTTCTCCAGCTCGACCAAGTGCGCCTTGAGGTCGATGCCGCTGGACGGCAGTTGCGACAAAGCCTGCGGCGCCGCTTCTGCAGCGGCAGCCTGGGCGGCCGGCTGGTACTCGCGCGGTTCGGCCAGTTTAAGTTCCTGAATCGGCACGCCATCGCGGAATTTGTCCGGCAGATCGCCGACATCCACCACACCATAGGGAAACAGGATCGCCAGGCGTTCGATGAGATTGGCCAGCTCGCGCACATTGCCGGGCCATTGATAATAGGTCAGCGCCGACACCGCCAGCGGCGTCAGACGCACCGAGCCGCGCTTTTCGTGTTCGATACGCCGAATCAGGTCATGCACCAACATCGGGATATCTTCGGTACGGTCGCGCAGTGGCGGCATCTGGATCGGGAACACATTCAGGCGGTAAAACAAATCCTCGCGGAACAGGCCTTCATCGATGCGCTCCTCGAGATTGCGGTGTGTCGCCGCAATGATGCGCACATCACATTCAATGGTCTTGTTGCTGCCAACGCGCTCGAAGGTGCGCTCCTGCAGCACGCGCAGGATCTTGACCTGCATCGGCATGCTCATGTCGCCGATTTCATCGAGAAACAGCGTGCCGCCTTCGGCCATTTCGAAACGGCCCTGGCGTGCGGTAATCGCCCCGGTAAAGGCGCCTTTTTCGTGGCCGAACAGTTCGCTTTCCAGCAAGTCTTCGGGAATCGCACCGCAGTTGACCGGCACGAAAGGTTTGTTGCGCCGGCTGGAATGAAAATGCAGTTTGCGCGCTGCCACTTCCTTACCGGTGCCCGATTCACCGAGGATCAGCACCGTGGCGTTGGAATTGGCCACCTGCTGGATCATTTTGTCGATTTCCTTGGAGGCGCGACTGATGCCGGACAGACTGCGGAACAGCTCCAGCGGCCGACGATCCTGGTCGTTCATCTGACTTTCGATGAACACCTGCGCCTTGTGCATCAGATTGACCAGTACATCAAAGGTGGTGGGTAACAGGAAGTTGCCGAGAATGTCGCCTTCCGGTCGGTCCGGCAGGCTGGATTTTTCGCCACACAGGAACACCGGCAGTTTGGGCGTCTGGCTGGCGGCGGCCTTGCTGATTTTCTGCTGCTCCGCCTTGCTGATGCCGGAGCCAAGAAAAATCGCGCTGATCGGATTGACGGCGGATTGCTCCAGCCGCTCTTCCAGCGCTGCGGGTGTTTCTAAAAATTCGGCGCCACAGCCCATGAACTGGAATATGGTATCCAGGTAAGCAACGGTCTTGGGATTTTCCTCGATAACGACCACAGAACCGCTATGCAGGATATCAACTCCGTGCTGTATTTCCTTCGTCACACTACTCCCCTGCCTGGTGTTATTCTTATAATTTCTTTTGGAATCCGATATTTGTGTGAAGTTAAGCACCCGATTTCGCAAATGTCAAAAAAATGTCGCTGCATTGCTCTACCGGCCGGCACGTAGGCTTGACACCCATCGCCACGCTACGGAAACTAGCAGTGTCTCTGGCAACCCGACTTTCCCAAATTGAATGATGTTCCCTTAAGTGTGCTGTTTGGCTCACTGGCTGTGCTGATTATGCTGTCAGCATTTTTCTCCGGTTCCGAAACCGCGCTGATGACCCTGAACCGCTACCGGCTCAAGCATCTGGCCGACAGCGGCCATAAGGGCGCCACACGCGCCGCTCGCCTGTTACAACGCCCGGACCGCCTGATTGGCCTGATCCTGCTCGGCAACAACTTCGTCAACATCCTGGCCTCTTCGCTGTCGACCATCATTGCCTTGCGCCTTGGCGGCGAAGCCTATATCGCCATTGCCGCCGGCGTGCTGACGCTGGTGATCCTGATTTTTGCCGAGGTCGCGCCAAAAACCCTGGCGGCGCTGTCGCCGGAAACGCTGGCGTTTCCGGCCGCCTGGATCTATACGCCGTTGCTGCTGGTGTTGTATCCGCTGGTGTGGGTGGTCAACGGCGTGGCCAACAACGTACTCAAACTGGTCGGTATTCGCGTCAACGCCAACAGCAATGAAACCCTGAGTCAGGAGGAGTTGCGCACCGTGGTCAATGAAGCCGGCATGATGATTCCGGCCAATCACCAGAAGATGCTGCTCAACATTCTCGACCTGGAAAAGGTTACCGTGGATGACATCATGATCCCGCGCAACGAGATCGACGCCATCGACATGGAACAACCGATGGACGACATCATCCAGTTCATCAAGACCACCAACTACACCCGCATCCCGGTGTACGAAGGCACCATCGACAAGATTCTTGGTTTCATTCACCTGCGCCGTTGCATGCAGTTAATGGCCAACAATGCGCTCGACAAGGAGTCGCTGCGTTCGCTGATTCGCAGTCCCTACTTCATCCCGGAAGGCACGCCGTTGAACACCCAGCTGATTTACTTCCAGCGTGAACGCCGCCGCATCGGCCTGGTGGTGGATGAGTACGGCGACCTGCAGGGTCTGGTCACCATGGGCGATCTGCTCGAGGAAATCGTCGGCGAATTCGTCACCGACCCGCTGGACCAGCTCAATGACGTGCAGGACCAGGGCGACGGCAGTTACCTGGTCAACGGCAACGCCAATGTGCGCGAGCTGGTGCGCAAGATGAAATGGGATTTGCCAACCGACGGCCCGAAAACCTTCAATGGCCTGATCCTCGAGCACATGGAATCCATTCCCGACACCGGCACCAGCCTGTTGATCGCCGGTTACCCGATCGAGATCCTGCAAATACAGAACAACGTCGTCAAGGTCGTCAAAATCCTGCCACACAAAAGAAGAATCTGACCGGCGTTAAAAAATCGGCTATTCTGGTCGATACTGTAGCAAGGACCACAAGACAGCAGATAATCATGAATGATTCCACCCAGGACAATCGCCGCAACTTCCATCGCGTTTTTTTTGAAGCCCCCGTCACCCTCAGTTGCGAGGAGCACAGCATCGAATCACAACTGGTCGACATTTCACTGAACGGCGCATTGATTCGCCTGGTCGATCAATGGACACCGCAGATCGGCAAGCAGGTCGATATCGACATCGACCTGGATGACGAGGAAACCCACATCCGCATGCAATGCAGCATTTCACACATCAATGGCAATCTTGTCGGCCTCAAGCGCGAACACATCGACATGGACAGCATCACACACCTGAGACGCCTGGTTGAGCTCAATCTTGGCGACAGTGAATTGCTGCATCGCGAACTCGAACACCTGGCCGAACCGCAGCTATAAGATCCAACACACATGGCGCTTACAGCGCCATTCATTCTAGAATAACGGCATGCAGGACCATGACCAGATTCTCCGCTTTATCGTAGAAGACAGCCCGATTCGCGGCCAACTAGTTTCGCTCGACGCCAGCTGGCGCCACATCCTGCAACGCAGCGGCGCCACCGGCCAGGCCCGCACCATTCTCGGTCATGCCCTGAGCGCCGTTTCCCTGCTGGCCAGCACACTCAAAATCGATGGCGGCATCACGTTACAGATCCGTGGCAGCGGTGTGTTACACATGCTGGTGGTACAAGCCACCTCACAAAGAACGGTGCGCGGCATCATTCGCCAGGCCGACAACGATATCCCCGCAGACACCGAACTTGCCGAATTATTTCAGAGCAACAGCATGGTGATCACCATCGATACCGGCAAAGGCCGTCCGCATCAGGGTATTGTGCCACTGGAAGGTAACAGCATTGCCGCCGCACTGCAGGCCTATTTCGAACAGTCCGAGCAATTTCCGACCCAGTTATGGCTGGCCTGTGACGAGCAATCCGCATCCGGCCTGCTGATACAAAAATTACCTGGCGAAAGCCCGGATGCCGATCTGTGGCCGCGCATGCTGCAACTGGCCGATACCGTAACTGCCAGCGAACTGCTGCAATTGCCCTCGATGACATTGCTGCAGCGTCTGTTTCACGAGGAAACGCTGCGCGTGTTTGAATCCGAACCGCTGCGTTTCGCCTGTGGCTGCTCACGCCAGCGTGGCGAACAGATTATGCAGGCGCTCGGCGCAGACGAAATCAACAGCATTCTGCAGGAGCTGGGGACAGTGGAAATCAACTGTGAATTCTGCAATGCCAGTTACCGTTTTGACACCGTCGACGTCAGCCAGATATTCAGTCCGGGCATCAGCCCCGCCACCCGCAAAACCAGGCACTAAAGCCACACCGCCGCCGGCCGATAGGAGCAATAATCCGGACAATTCAGCCTTCAGTTTTGTCCACATCGGCCGAAACAACATGACATACTGCCCAGCACAAGGAAAAGTCAGTTTATGTGGTTCAGGAAAAACAAAAGCGATACGCAGCAGCAACAGCTTGACGAACTCAGTGCCCAAAAACTCCATTACGAGCAACAGCTTGCGCAACTGACCGAGGAGAATCAGAGGTTCCGCAATGTCCTCAAGGACCTGTTTGAACAGGTTGCGCACAGCGCATCCGAAGTCACGCATTTTGCCGGAATTTCGGAATCACTCAACATGGTGCGCGACAGTGCCGTGCACTCTTCCGAAACCCTGGATGCCGAGCAATCAAAATTGCGTGAAACTTCCAGCCTGTTTCAGCAAAGCACTATGATTCTGGGGCAGATCAGCGGTAATATTCAGCAACTCGACGACATTACCCAACGCAGTCTCGAATCGGTGCAGCAACTCGAAGAAGCCACCCAGCGGATCAATCAGTTCACCGACATCATTACCGACATTTCCAACCAGACCAACCTGCTGGCGCTCAATGCCGCCATCGAAGCCGCCCGTGCTGGTGAGCAGGGCCGTGGTTTCGCCGTGGTCGCCGATGAAGTACGCACACTGGCCAGCCGCACCTCGGAAGCCACCAACGAAATCAAGGAATACGTGCAGACCATTAACCGTCACTCCGACTCCACACGGGTAAACTTTGACCAAATCGTCGCGTCCATGGAAACCATGGGCTCATCCGTCGCAACCGTCGGCAATGTGATCGATGAAGTGGTGGTACTGGCCGATAACATGACCAATGTCATTACCCACTCCACTTCCGATTCGTTCATCGGTGCCGTCAAGATGGATCACATCCTGTTCAAGATGGACATTTATCGCACCATCATCGGTATGGAAAACAAGGCGGCGGACGACTTCAGCAGCCACCATGATTGCCGCCTTGGCAACTGGCTGCACCAGGGCAAAGGCCAGCAACTGTCCAACCAGCCGGCTTACAAAAATATCCAGGCACCGCACAAACAAATGCATGCCAGCGGCAAACAGGCGGTACTGGCCAAATACCAGGGTGACCACGATGGCTGCATCGAGGCGCTTTCCGCCATGGAACACGCCAGCCTGGCCGTGCTGAATGAACTCGACAGCCTGGGCCGCCAGTACCAGCAGCTCATGCTCGAATCTTCACAGGATCAGAACGAAAGCAAGGGTGACGTGGATCTGTTCTAGGTCCTGTTCGGCGTGATCAGCCTTGTCGCCGGCAGACTGGACGGTTCTTCCGTAAACTCCCGGCGACTGCAACGCAACTGCCCCATCGGTCCCACCAATGACGCCGGCAGGCGTGGAAACGCACTGATCACCGACAACAACAACGCCGCCGCATAGGGGATCGCCTGTAACAACAACACGATTGACCAGATGCGCGCATCCGGCAATCGATCACCTTGCTGTAGCAGAATCACGATCGCGGCCAGCAAAAGTGTCAGCACGAACATCGTCTCTTCACGTGCATCCGCCAGGGCACGCAGCAAACCGTGGTGTGACGCCTGTTTCGGTGTGCGGAAAAACGCCAGTTTGCTCGATACCAGACCACTCAACATGGCACGCGCAATGGTGTGCGACAACGCCAGACCGGCCAGCGCCGCCGCAATGCTTTGCCGCACCGTGGCCGATACACGGCGGCGGTACAGGAAAAACATCTTCAGCAATTTGAAAACAAACAGGGCCAGTGGCAAAACAGCCAGGATCGGCAACGGCGCGCCGAAATACGCTGGCGCCAGAATCATGCCGACCGACCAGACGATCGCCGCCAGGTTGAACAGCAGGTTGAAGCCGTCGGCAAACCACGGCAACCAGCCGGCGACAAAGTGATAACACTGTCCGGCATTGAGCCGGCTGTTGCGAATCTTCAGCAGCTCACCGAAATGCTGTTTGAGTATCTGCACTGCACCATAGGCCCAACGGTAACGTTGTTTCTTGAAATCGATAAAGGTATCCGGCATCAGCCCGCGACCGAAGCTGTGCGGCACATAAGTCGCCTCGTAACCGCGTTCAAACAGGCGCAAGCCCAGCTCGGCATCTTCGGTGATACACCACTCGCCCCAGCCACCAACTTCTTCCAGTGCGCTACGCCGCACCATGGTCATGGTGCCGTGCTGGATAATGGCGTTGCGTTCGTTACGCGTGACCATACCGATGTGGAAGAAACCGCGATACTCGGCCAGGCACATGGCCTTGAAACAACTTTCCGCACCATCACGGTAATCCTGCGGTGCCTGAACCACCGCAATCTCCGGACGCTCGAACTGCGAGACCAGCTCACGCAGCCAGTTTGGCGATACCTGATAATCACTGTCGATGGCGGCAATGATTTGCGCATCGGCCGATGTGTGGCGCAACGCCAGATTCAGTGCGCCGGCCTTGAAGCCGTCGAGTTGGTCTTCATGGAAAAAACGGAAGCGTTCACCCAGCATTTCACAATGCTGCCGGATCGGTTGCCATACCTGCGGGTCTTTGGTGTTGTTGTCGATCACCAGCACTTCGTAGTTGTCGTAATCGAGTTGCGCCAGTGCATCGAGTGTCTGCATGAGCATGTCCGGCGGTTCGTTATAGGCCGGTACATGAATCGACACCATCGGTTGCGGCGCATCGCTGGCCGGACGCGGTTTGATGGTGCGTCGCCATTCACCCAGCCACAGGGCTTCGGCCCATTCATGCGCTTCAGCAAGCAACACTACCAGCACACCGAGCATGCCGACCAGCAGCAAGACACCCAGCAACACATTGCCCAGGGTCATGTATTGTTGCGTGTAGCTATACACAATCCACACCGCACCGGTCGCCGCACCATAGGCGATCACCGCCAGAAAACTGCGTCCGCGTGAACGCAGGCCATGGCTGTCGCGAAACAGAAACGTCAACACCAGTACGCCGATCAGGGCGGAGATCACCGCCAGTTCACGCCATTGCGGCAAGGTCGAAACCGGCTCTGTAAAAGTGAACTTGGGCTGGCGATGAATATCATAAACGCCCCAGTAGGTACCGATCGCACCTTCCAGTGACTGCTTCCACGGCTGGTCAAACGCTTCCATGACGTAATACACCAGCCCCTGCTGGTTGGCTTGCGACAGGAAACGTCGCAGAAAAGTCGCCTGGTTGGCCACTGATGGCACCGCCTGTTTGAGCGGTCGACCGTTGCTCGGCCAGCCGACTTCGCTGATCACAATCGGCTTGTCCGGAAACGCCTTTTGCAGATCGGCATAGCGCGCCATGACATAATCGACCGCCTGTTCGACATCGATACCTTCCCAGTACGGCAACATGTGCGCGGCAATGTAATCCACATGCTCGGCCAGTTCCGGATATTCCAGCCAGACATGCCAGGGCTCGGCCAGGCTGACCGGCGCCCAGACTTTTTCGCGCACCCGATCCAGATAATCGATCATCTGCTCGACCGTGGCTTCCTCACGCAGCAGGGTCTCGTTGCCAACGATCACGCGCACGATATTGCGGTGATGGCGTCGCGCCAGGCTGATGAGTTGTTTGATCTCCTGTTCATTGGCCGTCAGGTCATTGCCTATCCAGGCGCCCATGGCGAGGTTGAGCCCCTGCTCGGCCGCCAGCTGTGGAATCAGTCCCAGGGTATCGGCGACTGAATAGGTACGGATCGCGTGCGCCTTGCCGGCCAGCAACTGCAAATCCTGCTGAATCTGTTCCTGGCTCGGGTAGATGCCCTTGAGTGGATCGTGTTCGGCGCGCATCGGCGCAAACGAAAAGCCCTGGACGCGCTCCGGCCAGGGCGGCTCATCAGCGGCGTGGTTGAGCAAGGCCCACAGACCGATGGTCAACAGGGCGATGATGCTGGTGATCAGAATATTGGGGCGAAACATCCGTGCGGGCCGGGCGAATTAAAGTTGCCACATATTAACGTTGGTTAATATTGTCCCGTTGTGATGCCAATCGCAGTTACGAAAAATATTCCTGTGTGAGCGGCGGGATTTTAATCCGCCGGGGTGTCGTACTCGTAAGCGCCGATGTCTGTCTGCCCGACCGTTGGCCGTGGCTCGAGTTGCAGCGGGTGGCGGTACTGCCATAGCGGCTGCTGGCTATCGGGGTCAGCGGCATCAATCGCCGGCGACCCCGGCAGCAGCTGGTAATCGAACCCGGCTACATCCCGCAAGCCCGGTTCGGCATTGTTGAGATTACTGACCGCCTGCACCGGCCCTTCTGCCAACAGGCCGGTTCCGAACAGCAGGTTATTACTGACCAGCACCGGCGTATCGGTCCAGTTGCGCACGAAATTGCCGCCCAGAGGATTGTCATTGACGAAGGTATTGAATAGCACCTGCAACGATTTTGGCTTGTCCTTGCAGCCTTCCGCACCATAGGCAATGGCCGAATTATTGGCGGTGTGCGCACCCTGGTGCAGCAGATTACCGATGATCACCGAGCGACCACAATTGGGCAGGTCAATCAGGTAACTGGAATTGCCATCGCGTTCATCGGTCATGCGGTTGTAGGCAATCTCGTTAATGCGTGCACGGCTTTTCAGATGATGGCCTTCATCGGAGTGATGCACATAATTGCCACGAAACACCAGCCGGTTGACGTCGCCGACATAGACGCCATGGGCAAAGCGCCCTTCACGATGCTGATAACCGAATTCAGAGTTTTCGATCGTCAAGCGGCCATCAATACGGCCACTCAGGATGGCAAATTCGTTGTGGTGAAAATGGCAGTTGCGCACCGTCAGGTTGCGGCCTTCGACGCGAATCCCGGCGCCGTTGAGATGCGGCACCCTGGCACCGGAAAACTCGATGTTCTCAACCAGTACATCATCGCCGCCAATCACCCAGATGGCCTTGCCATTGCCGATGCGGCCGTGTGCGTCAAACTGCAGATGCGGTCGACCACCGACACCGCGAAAAGTCAGGCGATTGCGATGCCAAACCACACTATCGTTGAGATAGGTGCCGGGCAGGATTTCAATGGTATCGCCATCGCGCACCAGCTTGCGCAGCTGGCCCGGGGTTTCGTACTGCAGGCCAGGGCCGACACGCCAGACGCGGCCGCTGTCGGCCCAGGCGTTAGCCCAGACGCTGTTGACAAGCAGCGACAGCGTGATGATGAACAGATGCCGCAGAGACATGTCAGTCCGCCAGGATGAAGTCCAGCGCTTCGGACAAACGACTCACCGCGATCACCTGCAAGTCCTTGATCGGTTTTTTCGGTGCATTGGCTTTCGGCACGATCACGGTTTTGAAACCATGCTTGGCGACTTCACGCATGCGTTGTTCACCGTTGGGCACGGGACGGATTTCACCGGCCAGGCCGACTTCCCCAAAGGCCGCCAGGTCACGTGCAATCACGCGATCACGAAAACTCGACAACACCGCCAGCAACACCGCAAGATCGGCTGCGGTCTCGGTAATGCGCACGCCACCGACGACATTGACATACACATCCTGATCAAACATGCCGATACCACCATGGCGATGTAACACCGCCAGCAACATCGATAAACGGTTCTGTTCCAGGCCGAGCGTGACCCGCCGCGGATTGGCCAGTGGACTGTCGTCGACCAGTGCCTGCACTTCCACCAGCAACGGCCGCGTGCCTTCGCGCGTCACTAGGATACAGCTACCGGTAACCTGCTCGTTGTGACGCGATAAAAAGATCGCCGACGGGTTCGACACCTCGCGCAAGCCCAGGTCGGTCATGGCAAACACACCGAGTTCGTTGACTGCGCCAAAGCGGTTTTTCATGGCACGCACCAGGCGAAACTGGCTGCCCGCTTCGCCTTCAAAATACAACACGGTATCGACCATGTGCTCGAGCACGCGCGGTCCCGCCAGGCTGCCCTCCTTGGTGACGTGACCGACCAGGAAAATAGTCGTGCCGGATTGCTTGGCGAAACGCACAATCTGCGCCGTCGATTCACGCACCTGCGCAACGCCGCCCGGCGCCGATTGCAACTGCTCGGTATACACGGTCTGGATCGAGTCGATCACCATGATGCGCGGCTGTGCGGTGCCGGCCTGCTGCACGATGCGTTCGACACAGGTTTCGGTCAGCAGCTGCAGGCCCTCGACCTGTAGATCTAGCCGGCGTGCGCGCAGGCTGATCTGTTCGGCGGATTCCTCGCCGCTGACATACAGACAATTGATTTGTGAAGACAAAAACGCCAGTGTCTGGGTCAGCAGCGTCGATTTGCCGATGCCGGGATCACCGCCCAGCAATACCACCGAGCCTTCCACCAGACCGCCACCAAGCACACGATCGAGTTCACTCAGGCCGGTGGCGATGCGCTGGCGGTTTTCCGGATCGATTTCATCCAGGCGACGAATGCGGTTGGCCGAGGTATCGCCAGCATAACCGCTGAAACGTTTGCTCGCCGCTGTCGCCGCCACGGCGACGATCTCTTCAAAGCTGTTCCATTCGCTACAATCCGGGCACTGGCCAGCCCATTTCGGGAATATCCCGCCACAGGAACGACAGCTGTATTCGACTTTATTCGCCTTGGCCATTCAGTCCCCGTTGTCGCTGTAGACAAACTGTACGCGACTGGTCACGCCACAGAGTAATTCATAGGAGATGGTGCCGGCCGCCGTCGCGATTTCATCGACCGGCAGACCGTCGCCCCAGAGGATCACTTCATCGCCGATCTGCGCAGACACACCGAGCAGATCCACCGTGACCATGTCCATCGATACGCGCCCGACCAGCGGACAACGCTGACCATTGACCAGCACCGGCGTGCCGGATGGCGCATGCCTGGGATAACCGTCGCCATACCCGATCGATACCACACCGACCGGCATATCTTGCGGGCAACACCAGCTGCCGCCGTAGCCGACACAATCACCCTTGTTCAACTGGTTGATGGCAATCAGCTGGCTGCTCAGCGTCATGACCGGTTGCAGCTGATGATCGACCGCATTGCTGTGCAGCAGCGGGCTGCTGCCGTATAACATGATGCCGGGTCGCACCCAGTCGCTGCGCGCATCCGGCCAGGCGACAATGCCGGCGGAATTGGCAATGCTCTGCTCGCCCGTCAAGCCGGCGATGGCATTTTTGAAAACCTTGATCTGCAGCTGGCTGGCCTCGTCATTGACATCATCGGCATTGGCCAGGTGTGTCATCAACGACAGGCTGTCGACCACTTCAAGTTGCCAGAGTTTTTCATAGGCGGCATGCACCTGCCCGGGAGGGATGCCAAGGCGATGCATGCCGGTGTCGATCTTGAGCCACAACTGCAGCTTGCCACTGTGCTGGTCAGCAAACTGCTGCAACAAGTCGATCTGGTAGGACTGATGTATGACCGCTTGCAGCTCATACTGCAGCGCCAACCGGATTTCATCGGGATCAAAAAAGCCTTCGAGCACGGCCAGTGGTTTGTCGATGCCGGCTTCGCGCAACTGCACCGCTTCATCGATGCGCGCCACCGCCAGCATGTCGGCCCGATCCAGCGCCTTGGCCACCTGCACCACACCATGACCATAGGCATTGGCCTTGATCACCGCCATCTGTTTACTGCCCGGAGCCAGCTGTCGGGCACGCTCGAGATTGTGTCGCAACGCCGCCAGGTTGATGCGTGCCAGCGGTTTACCGGCCAGAATCATTCGTAATAACCTTCTTCCCCGTAGACGTTGTCGATGAAGTTTTCGAACTTGGTGTATTTACCAAGGAAGGTCAGGCGCACCGTGCCGATCGGACCGTTACGCTGTTTACCGAGGATGATCTCGGCCATGCCCTTGTCCGGGCTTTCCGGATTATAGACTTCGTCACGATAGACAAACGCGATGATGTCGGCGTCCTGCTCGATCGAGCCCGACTCACGCAAGTCCGAATTGACCGGTCGCTTGTTGGGACGTTGTTCCAGGTTACGGTTGAGCTGCGACAGTGCGATTACCGGCACATTGAGTTCCTTGGCGAGCGCCTTGAGCGAACGTGAAATCATCGAGATCTCTTCGGTGCGGTTGTTACCGGCGCCAGGCGCCTGCATCAGCTGCAGATAGTCGATGACAATCAGGCCAAGCTGGCCGTGTTCGCGCATCAGGCGGCGTGAACGCGCGCGAATTTCGGTCGGTGTCAGCGAAGCGGTGTCGTCGATGTGCAGATTGGCTTCAGCAAGAATACTGACCGCCGAAGTCAGGCGCGGCCATTCGTCGTCCTCGAGCTTGCCGGTGCGCACGCGATGCTGGTCAATGCGACCAAGCGACGACAGCATACGCATGACCAGTTGCTCGCCGGGCATTTCCAGCGAGAACACCGCCACCGGCATCTTTGACTGGATGGCGACATTTTCGGCCAGGTTCATGGCAAATGTGGTTTTGCCCATCGACGGACGTCCGGCCACGATAATGAGATCGGATTTCTGCAAGCCCGAGGTCATGTCATCGAGATCGGAAAAACCGGTCGACAGCCCGGTGATCGGTTCGTCCTGCTGGTACAGGGTTTCGATGCGGTCAACCGCTTTGGTCAGCAGGCTTTTGACTGGCAGAAAGCCGGACTTGCCTTTCGACTGCTGCTCGGCGATTTCAAACACCTGGCGCTCGGCGTTATCGAGTAGCTCGCTGCTGTTGCGTCCTTCGGTCTGGAATCCGCTGTCGGCAATATTGGTGCCGACCTTGATCAGCTGGCGTTTGACCGAATGCTCGCGCACGATGTCAGCATAGGCCGTAATGTTGGCCGCACTCGGCGTGTCCTTGGCCAGGGTACCGACATAGGCCAGCCCGCCGGCATCCTCGAGTGAGCCGATATGCTCCAGCTCTTCGGACAGGGTCACCACATCAAACGGTTTCTGGTGATCGGCAAGTTTTTCAATCGCGGCAAAAATCAGCTGGTGCTCGCGACGGTAAAAGTCGTCCTTGACCACACGGTCAGCGATGTTGTCCCACATGCTGTTGCTAAGCATCAAACCACCCAGCACCGACTGTTCGGCCTGGATGGAATGTGGTGGCACACGCAGCTTGTCGGCTTCAAATTCGTGGCTGATGGATTCCTTTGGAAAAGCAGTTTCTGGCATTCGGATTAACCGGATCGGATGTAATTATTCTGGCCTCACAGCATACGGAAAAATACCCGCAGACAAAAGCCGCTGTCCGGAGAAATTACCCCGGCTTCCGGCATGCTCACCGTCGTATTGGTAACGTAATTGAGTGGCGAATCATCGACATAGCTGACGAAATATCGTCAGAATTTTTGTCAAAAAAATATACAGTCAAATCCATAGCTTTTTCAGGTAATTGCGCAAGTGACTGTTTTTTCAGTCTTTATAATTTTGGCACCAAATATGCTGTAACTTCAGTCACATTGGGAAGCGAGGTGTAACCCATGCAACAATTATTGAAGCAATTGAAAGACAGCCTGACCCGACAAAACCCGCCGTTGTGCGATGACATCCTGGCAGAAGAAAACAGCCAGTATCAAGACACCGCCGGCATCAGCCAGAACAACAGTAGCAACGGTTTTGTACCGGCGTTCTACAACCAGATCACCGACGAAGTGGTACTGTCGCGTTTTGCCGATGGCCGTGACGCGCCAATCCATCTGATCGAAGGCCTGCCAGCCAGCTGGATTAGCCAGTTCAATGACGACGGCATACCGATGGAAGCCTATGCCACGGTCACTGCAGGATTTTTTAAGAACGGTCGTTTCTATACCCGTGCGGAAGTTGCCGCACTGTACGTGTAAGCAGACAGCAGGGCCTTCAACGCATCCCGGTTAACACCGGATGCATCTTAAGCTGTTACAAACGACCCACTACCCAAGCAGGTCAAGCGTCTTCTGATCCACCTGTCCGGCATAAAATTTCTGCAAGGCCGAATCAAACGGCTGACTGTCGTTAGCCACGGCAGCAAACAGGGTCATACAGGATCGGAATTTCAGATCATCGGGATAGCCAAAGATCTGTCGCGCGTTGCGCCCTTCAATCGCCAGCACCAGTTGCGTGCACTCACGCAGCCTGGCACCCAGTAATTCATGCTGCAAATACGCCGCTGCCTCGTCGCGGCCACTGATGGCATATTTTCTCGCAGTCAGACTGAACCCCAGGCCAGCCAGTTGCGGAAATATAAACCACATCCAGTGGGTACGCTTCTGCCCGGCGTGTAACTCTGCCAGCACCTGGTCATAAACAGATTGCTGGGCTGTGACAAAACGCTGCAGGTCAACCGCATCCGGCATGTCTTGCTACAGCAGCAACTCAGGGCTTTTCCAGCAGGCGACCATAGGCATCGAGAAAGTCCGTAGCAAAGCTGCGAATCGCCAGTTGAAACGGAAAGCTATCCTTGACATTGGGTGTCAGATGACGGCGCGTCCGCTGGCGTTTATTCATGGTTTTACAGTCTACCAGATGCAGCTTGATGTCCGGCCAGTAAGCTGATGGCGAGCCGCTGCCTAATACAAACGGTACTTCCAGGTCAGCAAGCAGCAAACGGTTGGAACCGGTTTTGTTACACAGTATTTGAAACGGCTGCTCCTGTTTTTGCAGTGTGTTTCGCAGGTCTTCCAGACTCTGTTGCTTCACCTTGTTACTGCCGGCAAAGTTCTGCTCAACCAGGTTGGTCAATTCGAGTGCAATCTGCTGGCCGTATTTTTCAGCAGGAGCATTAATACCAGCTTCACGTTTGCTATCGGCCTGAACCAATATTGTCAGGACCGGAATTGTCCTGCTGGCAACTACCGGTTGCGGAGTAGCGACAGGCTGGGGCTTTATTCCGGTCTGTGCTGACGGTTTAACTGTCAGGACTGAAACAGTTGCAACCTGTGTTTTCTGCATCGGCTCCACTACAGGAGTGACAGTTTGTGCTGCGGGAGTAGCAGGCAGGTCTGTAACAACAGGCTCAGCTTGCGGCTCATCCACTACTGCGGTTTGCGGTGGTGTGATTTCTGGCTGTCCTGCCGGGCTGACTTCTTCTGTTTGCGGTTTTGCTGACTCCTGAATCTCCGCCACCGGAACCGGCAGTTCAGTATCTTTCACTGATTGCGGCAACATCTTCGGCGCCAGCATCATGACCACGCCTAGAATGATCAGGATCAGCGATGGATTGGTCACATCGACCTTGATGCCAAACGCCTCAAAGCGATTGCTTTGCTCCTTCTTCTCCGCCGGCACTGTCTTACCAGTAATGAATACAAACAGCCCGACAACCAGCAAACCCAGCCCCACCCAGAACAGCAAGGTATCCAGAGAAATCGCCATAACTCGTCCCTCGTTACATTATTATTTTTAAGAAGCCTAGAATAGCCGGGGTGTGGTGTAAATGAAAATGCAGCTCAGGGATGGTCAATGATAGGTTGAATCCGGAACGGCAAAACGAATTGGCCGCTCCGGTTTGGATTAGCACATCAAAAATTGTGGTTTAGTCTGACCCCGTTTAATCCCTCAATTGATTGCCGCATTCTTTTCTTACCTTCAACAATATATCCATTGCAGAAAGGGTCGTCATGCGCACGAGCGCTCTCTCAATGCTTTCCTCACTTACCCAAAACCCGACTTTTTCAGAATGATCATCGGACTCGAATTTTTTTGAGAATGTATATCCGCTTTTTTCACACACTCCGCTAGCAAACATACTACTGCTTACATTGACATAAAACACTCCAGTGTCAGGAGCTATCTGATGTTCGTGTATGACTTTCGTTATCTTCAAAAGCAATCTGTCTTTTGTTTTACAGGCCTTGCTGTGCAATCGAAATAATTCATCTTCTGCTGATGAAATAACGCGCCGTAAATTAACTTTAACAGCATCATCCTGACCACCCGCGTATGCATAACTATTATGCATACCCTCCATAACACCAGGATCCCACTCGATTGATACTAACGCCCAGCAATTTGTCTCATCAGGCGAATCCAATACGCCAATAATACTCCGATCGATATCTCCTACTTGATATGCGTTAGGTGAACATCCACATACAGTTAGTAAGATCAATAATAAAAAAAGAAAATTAATCTTCAGCATGCGAAAAACAGGGCCTGTCACCAATTATTCAGTGGGAACGGTATAGCTTGCTTATATAACATTTCTACCCTCCTGGATAAAAATTTCCTTAAGATTTTCAGACAAATTAACGAATACAACCACGCATGCGTCACGCTTATCTGGCTCTATACAGCACCAGTATTCACATCCCAACCATAAATATGCAGCTCACTGAATGATTCTTTCAGTTTGGCATCCCAGGCTTGCTTGAGCTCGATCAGGTAGGGATCGTCTGCCTTGAAGGCAAAACGGCGATTCAGTTGCAGACTGTCGTTGACGTAAATCAGAACTTCGATCGGGGGGCCGACGGTAGCATTTGAGCGCATGGTCGAGTCCATCGAAACCATTGCGCAGGTGGCCGCCTGTTCCAGACTGGTTTCCCCGGTGATGATGCGGTCGAGTATCGGCTTGCCGTATTTAACTTCGCCGATTTGCTGATAGGGATGCTCGCGTGTAGCGGCGATGAAGTTGCCCTCCGGGTAAATCATGAAAATCTCCGGACGTCCGCCGAGAACCTGTCCGCCGAGGATGAAGGATGCACTGGCATCCAGGTTGGTGCCGGCGCTGGTGCTGTGGGTTTTCTGTTGCTGGGCAATACTGATCTGGCCAAGATAATCGGCCGCCTCGTTCATATCAGCAACCGTGTTGAGATTGATCGGCGCCGCCTGTTTGATGTCGCGTTTGATCTGGTTGACGACAGCCTGGGTGGTCGCCAGGTTGCCGGCCGACAACACAACGAAGACGCGTTCGCCATCGATACCGAAAGTGAACATTTTGCTGTAGGTGCTAAGCTGGTCGACGCCGGCGTTGGTGCGCGAATCTGAGGCGAACACAAGGCCCTGGTCCACCATCGTTGCAAGGCAGTAAGTCATAGTAAAGCCAAATCCGTGAAACTCAGGGGGTAATTGATGATAAGGAATGCAGGCAATCATCGTCAATAAACGATATGCCGGAGAGGAAATATTCCCGGCATTCCGGCTCGCAGGACAGCTGCAGGCGATACTGGCAAACAACCACCCGGGCATCAGGGTGGACGAATTTTGCAATGTGAGACACGGATCAATAGACCACTGTGAAATTCGGCGTAATATGACATTTTGGTTTCGAAACTCAAAACGAACAAAAGGTATCGGATCATGCGCAAGCCGCCTCGCCTCCAGTATCGGCTTCCTTTCATGCTCGGCGCACTGCTGACCGTAGGCGCTGCCGTGGCAAATGATCCGGCAATAAACTCCAGCGATCTTGATCCCTATAATCTGGGGCTCGGCCGGGTGGTGTTTACCGAACAATGCATCAAGTGCCATGGCAGTCCAGAATCAGGTGCACCGCAACTGGGCTCGGTCAAGGATTGGGAGACGCGCCTGAAATCACCTGTCCCCACCCTGATCAATCACGCCATCAATGGCCATGGCAAAATGCCGCCCAAGGGCGGACTGGATCAACTGACCGACCGCCACGTCGCCGCGGCCGTGGCCTTCGTGGTGGATCGCAGCCGTACCCTGTTTGTGGAACAGGAAGGCAAGACCGTGCTGCTGTTTGACAAAATCTGCGATGAAGGCAAACAACTGGAATCGTGCAAGCAGGCCCGGTTGGATAACACCTTGCTGCTGCAGATGTTCTGGCTGATTACCGGGCAGCAGGAATGAAGCAGTAAAACTTCTTCTGTGATCACAATCTGCTTACCAGCATCTGGATATGACACAAACAAAAACAGCCATGCAGATCACTCTGCATGGCTGTTTCAGTTTCCAGCCTGTTAAAGACTGGGTTTTAGAGCATTTCTACGTCAGGCAGCGACGATAACCACCTTGATCTGTGCATTGACGTCGGTGTGCAGATGCAGGTCGACTTCGTATTCACCGGTTGCGTGGAAAGCACCTTCCGGCAGACGCACTTCGCTGCGCGCCAGTTCGGCGCCGGCGGCGGTGACGGCTTCGGCGATATCGGTGGTGCCGACCGAACCAAACAGCTTGCCTTCTTCACCGGCGTTGTGCGCGATGGTGACGGTGGCGATGGCTTCGATCGCGGCCTTGCGTTGTTCGGCCTGGGCCAGTTTTTCCGCCTGGTGTTTTTCGTATTCGGCGCGACGCTTTTCGAATTCCTCGAGATTGGCTGCAGTGGCCGGTACCGCCTTGCCGCTCGGAATCAGGTAATTACGGCCATAACCTGACTTGACTGCTACCTTGTCGCCCAAAGCGCCAAGATTCTCAACGCGTTCCAATAAAATGATATCCATCGTTATTACCCCTGATTCAAGGTTTAAAACATTAACCGGAGTCGTCGCCCGATGTTGCGACGGACTTCCGGATATTCATCCAGGCATCGGCAAAACCCGTCATGGCCAGCGCCATGAACATGTACGGCATCGCCAATACCAATAATACGTAGACGCCGGCCAGCCAGCCCACGTTCGCTTTCAGCTGCCGCACCACGCTGTGCGTTACAGCCAGCCCCTGCAAAAAATAAGCTGCCAGCAGCAAGGCGCCGAGTGCCAGTGCCAATGACGGCGGCTCACCCAGCACATACCAGAGCAGAAACGGCGCAGTTATCCACGCCAGTGCCTGGTGATACTGCAGGGTGCGAAACTCCTCACCAAAGCCGCCCGGATTGTACAGCACGGCCTGCCACCAGCGCGCCACAAACAGCGCCAGCGCCATTTGCAGGAAGAAGACCGCAGCTATCACGGCCGACATCCATTGCGCCACCAGCCCCAGTACTTCCTGGAACTGCTGTTCGTCCATACCGCTTTCCGCCGGCACGCCTTTCAGCAGCTCGTTAAGCATTTGCAGCCAGTGCTGCGTCGGGTCCGGTATCAGCAGATACAGATAACCCAGTAATACCACTGCCAGCAGCAGTGCGGCTTCCAGTGTCGTCGCCAGTGAGCGTGTGAACCGCAGCAGCATCGCCAGCAGCCACATCGGCAGCCAGACAAAAATGGCAAAACCGAACACCAGCGTCAGGTCACTGAACAATAAGTAGTTCAGCACCGCCGTGGCCAGCGTACTGGCGGCTATGACAAAAAAGCCTTCCTGTGCGCCCTGCCTGAGCGCCACCAGCGCTACCGCGGCAGCGCTGAATACACTCAATGGCGTGATCAATACGGACAGCACCGTCAGCACGGTGGTCGCCATGACGGCCTGTCCGCGCCCACGCATGATCAGCATTGCCAGTGAGCGCATGATTTTTCCTGTTAACTTCTCGGACGCGTTACTGCACGCGTCCGTTCACAGCATCAATGACTGTCGGTGTATGGCAGCAGTGACAGGAAACGCGCGCGCTTGATCGCGCTGGCGAGCTGACGCTGGTACTTGGCCTGGGTGCCGGTAATGCGGCTTGGCACAATCTTGCCCGACTCACTGACAAAACCTTTCAGCAGCTCCAGATCCTTGTAATCGATCTCATTGATGCCTTCGGCTGAAAAGCGACAGAATTTTTTACGACGAAATTGACGTGACATGTGTTTCTCCTGGTCTGATTTGATTCAAGCGGATTGCTTAGGCAGCAACCTCTTCGGCGCCGCGATCCTTGTCCTCTTTTCTGGCAAGGGGCGAAGCTTCGGTAACCGCTGCTTTTTTCTTGATGACCAGTTTGCGCAGTACCGCGTCATTGAACTTGAACAGGCTTTCCAGTTCCGCCAGGGCGTCACCAGTGCATTCGATGTTCATCAATACGTAATGCGCTTTATGGAGTTTGTTGATCGGATAAGCCAGCTGGCGACGGCCCCAATCTTCCAGACGGTGCATCTTGCCGCCGTCATTTTCGATAATGCCGCGATAACGTTCGATCATCGCCGGCACCTGTTCACTCTGGTCCGGGTGGACCATGAAAACCACTTCGTAGTGTCTCATGTTGTTTCCTTATGGTTAAAGCCACCCACCAACTCACAGCAGTGCGGCAAGGTGGATTCGCCCGAAATGCTCGCAGGCAAACCCGTAAAAGCGCGCGATTTTACTGTGTCGCGCCGCCAGATGCAATATGGTATTGAAAATCCAGCAAATACCCGGGCCAAATAACCGGACGAGCCGGTTTCAGGCACGGCGCTGGCGCAGCGCCTCGAACAGGCACACGCCGGCAGCGACCGAGACATTCAGGCTTTCCACCGTACCGAGCATCGGCAGGCTGACCAGGCTGTCGCAGGCTTCGGCGGTGAGCCGGCGCATGCCCTTGCCCTCCGCGCCCAGCACCAGCGCCAGATTGCCGGTGAGGTCGGTCTCGTACAGCGATTGTGAGGCTTCACCGCTGGTGCCAACCATCCAGATGCCCAGGTCCTGCTGCAGTTTCTGCATGGTGCGCACCAGGTTGGTGACCTGGAAAAACGGCACGCTTTCAGCGGCGCCGCTGGCCACCTTGACCGCCACCGGCGTGAGCCCGGCGGAACGGTCTTTCGGAGCGATCACCGCCTGCACGCCGGCTGCATCGGCGCTGCGCAGGCAGGCGCCGAGGTTGTGCGGGTCGGTCACGCCATCGAGAATCAATAGAAAAGCTGGCTCGTCGAGCGACTCCAGCAAGCCAAACAGCTGTTTTTCATCGCGCGCCGCTGGCGCCGTGACACGTGCACCGACTCCCTGATGGCGTATGTCGCCCAGCCGATCATCGAGTTCCTGGCGCTCGACGCGCTGTACCTTGACTCTGGCCTGGCGTGCGGCATCGAGGATTTCACGCATGCGCGCATCCTTGCGGGATGCATCCACCCAGACTTCCAGCACCTCATCGGCGCCGTGCTTGAGTGCGGCGCGCACCGCATGCAGCCCCCCAATCAGCTGTGCCTTGTCACTGTTATGAGCCACGTATTGAACGACCTATTTACGTCTGGAACGCTTGCCGCGTTTTTTGCGCTTTTTCGAATCGTCGGACTTATTCTTGTCCTTTTTACCGGGACGTGGTGGACGACTGTCATCTTTTTTGCGCTTGCCGCTGGCGGCAAAGCGTTGATCGCGCTTGCTTTGCGGCGCCACCCAGCCATCGGCCAGCACAAAGTCGATTTTGCGATCGTCCAGATTGACCGCCGCGACCTTGATGCGGATCGGATCGCCAAGGCGGAACACCTGGCCGCTGCGTTCGCCGGAGAGACGATGGCCGACCGGATCGAAATGGTAATAATCGTTTTTCAGCGCCGAGATATGTACCAGGCCGTCGACGTAAATATGATCGAGCTGCACAAACAGGCCAAACGATGTGACGCTGCTGATGATGCCGTGAAACTCGTCGCCGATTTTGTCCATCATGAACTCGCACTTGAGCCAGTCGAGCACGTCGCGCGTGGCCTCGTCGGCGCGCCGTTCAGTGCCCGAGCAATGCTCGCCGTAGGTCTGCAACTGGGTGGCCGAAAAGGCAAAACTGGCCGCATCCTTGTTAGTCAGGCTGTGCATGATGGCGCGATGCACCATGAGGTCCGGATAACGCCGGATCGGTGAGGTGAAATGCGCATAGGCCGGGAATGATAGGCCAAAATGGCCGAGGTTTTCCGAACTGTAAAATGCCTGCGACATGGAACGCAGCAACACCGTCTGGATCAGGTGGGCATCGGGGCGTTCGCGCACGTCTTCCAGCAAGGAGGCGAAGTGCTTGGCGGTGGGTTTGTTGCCGCCATCCAGAATGATGCCGAGTTCAGACAAAAAGGCGCGCAGATCGACGATCTTGTCCGGTGGCGGTGGCTCGTGGTTGCGATACAGCGCCGGAATCTGGCGACGCAGCAACAGGCGCGCGGCGGCCACATTGGCGGCCAGCATGCACTCCTCGATGAGGCGATGCGCATCGTTGCGTATCACCGGCTCGACACGATCGATTTTCTTGTCCGCACAAAACACGATGCGTGTTTCGGTAGTATCAAAATCGATCGCCCCGACGCGCTGCCGGCCCTTGTGCAGCACCTTGTAAAGCGCGTACAACTCGTGCAGATGCGGCAGGATTTTTTCGTGTTTGGCACACAGCGCTTCATCACCATCAACCAGCATGGCGGCGACGTCGTCGTAAATCAGGCGCGCGTGCGAACGCATCACCGCCGGGTAGAATTTGGAGCGGAAAATATTGCCATCGTCATCGATGTTGAGCTCGGCCGTCATGCAAAGGCGGTCGACATCCGGGTTCAGCGAACACAGGCCGTTGGACAACACCTCGGGTAGCATCGGCACTACACGGTTGGGGAAATACACCGAGTTACCGCGCTTATAGGCTTCCTGATCCAGCGCTGTGCCGGGTTTGACGTAACTGGACACATCGGCGATGCACACCAGCAGACGCCAGCCTTTCGGCGTCTTGTTAGCGTAGACGGCGTCGTCAAAGTCACGTGCATCGGCGCCATCGATGGTCACCAGCGGGATTTTGCGCAGATCGGTGCGGCCTTCTTTGGCTTTCTCGGGCACTTCAGGCGTGAGGCTGGCGATTTCCTCGAGCAGTTCTTCGGGCCATTCCACCGGAATGGCGTGCGAACGGATGGCGACGTCGGTTTCCATGCCGGGCGCCATGTGTTGACCCAGCACTTCGATCACCTTGCCCAGCCCGCGATGCCGGCTGGTTGGCTGTTCGGTCACTTCGATATTGACGATTTCGCCCATGCCGCCCTGGTCACAATCCATGTCCGGTATGCGGATTTCCTGGCTGATGCGCTTGTTGTCCGGCACCACAAATACTTCGCCCTCATCACAGAACAGTCGTCCGACAATGGTCTGGTTGGCGCGCTCCAGCACTTTGATGATGGTACCTTCGCTACGGCCGCGCCGGTCAACACCGGTGATCAGCGCCAAAGCACGGTCACCGTGCAATACGCCGCGCATCTGGTAAGGCGACAGGAACAGGTCATTACCACCGGCATCCGGTTTGAGGAAGCCGAAACCATCCTGGTGGCCGATGACTTTGCCAGCAATCAGGTCGTCCGGACTGACCGGTGAAAAAAAGCCTTCGCGGTTGCGGATCAACTGACCGTCGCGCACCATGGCGTTGAGTCTGCGCTGCACGGCGACACGCCGGTCATCATCGTCGATTGCCAGCATTTTGAGAATGTCGGCAAAATTCATTGACTGGCCAGTCAGCTCCATCTGCTCAAGAATGTATTCCCTGCTGGCGATGGGATTTTCGTATTTTTTCGCTTCGCGTTTTTGATAGGGGTCCTGGCCTGCGACCCGGTCTTTGATGTTGTCTTTTGACACTGAATAATCCGGATAAAATGATAAATTAGCCGACTATTGTACGTTGACAGAATAAATCTGTCGCTGTAGAGTCGCGCTCCCATGCCTGGGTGGTGAAATTGGTAGACACGCTAGCTTCAGGTGCTAGTGGGGGCAACCCCGTGAAGGTTCAAGTCCTTTCCCAGGCACCATACATAGAAAGCCGTTAAGTTTCAATAGCTTAGCGGCTTTTTTATTGCCTATGTACCACACGGTATGTACCTCACATTTAACTTCAGATTTCTCCTACAGACATACCCTTTTTACTCACAGTAGACTCTGAGCCAGCTTCATCCATGAAGCTTGAATCCCAAAAAGACAAGGAATGTTTTCTATGGATAATCACGCCCTCAGCTCATCGCTGAAACTACCTCCTGTTTATGCGCAACCTCTGAAATCTCTGCCCAGCAGTTTTATGCTATCTGCCTATTGTTTGCTATGTGGTCATAGGCAGCCCATTGACATACAGCAGACTGATTATGAATCCCTGAATGATCTAAAAAGCTCCATGGAATGCCCTGAGTGTGGGACCCTTGGTTTAAGCCTTAGTGTGACTCTGAGGTGAAAAGAGAAAGCCCAACACTTGCTTTTTGTTCTATAATTGTTCTATGGAACAGCAGAGCCTCACAGGACTACCTCAAGCTACCTACCAGCTCAGAATCTACTGTGTGAGATGCGGACATTTAGCAGAGATACAGGTGAACCATGAGACTCTGGAAAAACTCTATCGCTCCGTCTGCTGCTCAGTCTGTGGGAGTCGTGGGGATAAGATCATGATTGAGAATTCTGGGGTTGATCTGGGTAGGTAGGATTCTAGAACGCAATATTGTCATGTTGACGAATGCGCGAGTACCAAACAGGGTAAACTTAACTTTTACGATAGATATATTTTGTATTGCGATGACTCCGAAAGTATTTGTAAGCCATGCAAGCGAAGATAAAGATAGATTTGTTACTGAGTTTGCCACCAAGTTACGCAGTAATGGTGTTGACGCATGGCTAGACAAATGGGAGATGCTTCCTGGTGATAGCCTTGTAGATAAAATTTTTGAAGAAGGCTTAAAAGAAGCTGATGCAATAATTATTGTCTTATCAGAGAACAGTGTTAATAAACCATGGGTAAGAGAAGAACTCAATGCAGGCATCGTTCAACGCATCGGCAAGGGTACAAAAATTATCCCAGTTGTCTTAGATAAGTGTGAAGTTCCAGCTTCTCTCTCATCGACAATCTGGCAACCTATAGAAGACCTCACATCCTATGAAACTAGCTTCAGCAGAATAGTTTCATCAATTTTTGGCATCAATGAAAAACCAGAACTCGGACCCCCACCAGCTCACACATCTAGTAGTTTTCAAGCTATAGGGGGATTAGCAAAATCTGACAACTTAATTCTCAAGATGTCATGTGACTACATAGTTAGCACAGGTAAAATTGATGAACAAATTAATCCAGAAATAGTTTTTGGAGATGGTAGCAGCATAGGTTTAAGCAGGAGAGAAATAGAAGAATCTCTAGAAGTTTTAGCGCATAGGCATTATATCAAGGCTATATGGCTACAAAGAATCCATAATGACAAGTTCCACTGCTATTATACAATTAATACAAATGGGTTCTATCAATACGCACTAGCATACATTGATAACCACGCCGACCTAATTAAAAAAACTATCTTAACGATAATCAACAAGGAAGCCAGAACGAATGATGATATCGTGAATGAACTAAATGCTCAGCAGGCGGTAATAGATAATATTCTTTTTCACTTTAAAGAGCTGGGCTATATTCACTTTCAAAGGCTCGCGAGTGGTACGATCTTTATCCGCAGGGTTTCTGCGACATTG
>JASFVP010000020.1:0-53601 GCA_050049775.1 Chromatiales bacterium | reverse complement strand
ACCAGTCCCGGTTTGATGTGCCACCACCTGCGGCGTGGTGGAACGGGCACTTGCCTGTATCAGCCATGACGATTTCTCCTCTGTTGTAGTCGAATTTGTTCTGCCTTGTGCCAATAGTTATAGTCTATTGAGTCACGGCTAGATAATTGTTTTTATCAAAGGCGACGATAGCTTGCGGTAATGATGAAAAACCTTTTGTTTCGCAAGCAAAAATTGCTGTGCTCTTTTAGCAATACAAAGCCTACTGGCTAAATGACTTCAGCCAGTTGTTGCAGCTTTAGATATGAAAAGAAAAGATGGGTTGTGAACACTCCACCGGCTAATAGCCGGTGGCTTCTAATGACGGCTGATAACCGGATTGGTAGACCATTCAGCTAATTATCCCCTCTCCCAAGCTTGGGAGAGGGCCAGGGTGAGGGTTGAATAACACTGCCCCCTCACCCCAACCCTCTCCCCTCAGGGGAGAGGGGGCCGGTTTTTGCCGGCCAAAGCCATGGGTTTACTGATCCGCGTGTATGAATTTAAAAATACCGCTCGATTATTCGCTATTTTTACTGCGTTGCGCCGCATGCTTGAGCTCGAAGCCACGCACAATCACATAGGCGATCAGGGCAAAGATGAAAACCACCAGATACATCCAGGCCAGGCTTTGCAGGGTTTCGATGATGGTGCGGTAAATCTCCAACGTCCAGCGTTCCGCATTCAGCACCAGAATCTCGGTGTCCTTGTGTCTGGCGCTGATGTAACGCTCCAACTGGTAAATTCTCACCCCGCCCGAGATGCCGACCACATAGGCCGCGAATTTGATGTACTTCTGCCAGACCGCGGAAATGTCATCCTGAATCACCCGTTGAAAAATGCTGGAAACCGGTTTGTCGAATGTCTTCACCACCCCGAAGGAAACCGCAATCGCAAGCAGGAAGGTCACCAGCAACAATGAGAAAAACATAAGACTGTCCAATTTAAATAAACTTGTTGTGAAGTCAGGATTGAAGCCGGGGCGAAAGACAGCCCCGTATTTTGTTCAATCCTCTTATTGTTCTCGCTACCTTAGCATTCACGTCAGTAAAACGTATGGAAATTTTAAGGTCTGGTCGCCTGCCTGCAGACTTTGAAGTAAAAGACTCAAAGCAGTTTCAATAGACCCGCACCGATTGTCGCAAACCCGACAAAATTTACTACTCGCAGACAGCGCCTCACTTCCAAGCCATTGAAATATCAACACTCCCGCTACTGGCACAGCCTTTGCAATCAGCGGAATAACTGACAAACCAGGCAACGCCTCACCCTCAACCTCTTGATTTTGACCATGTAGTGCATGTCTTTTAGCTTTGATCTGAACGATGCGTTTGCGGATTTTACGCCGCCAACGCCCCCTGACGGCTGTACCCAGTGCGGTACCTGCGTGTCCTCCTGCCCCACCTACGCCAAGAGCGGGGACCCGGAGCAATCACCCATGGGCCGGATCCAGCTGATGCGCACACTGGAGAAGGATGGCATCGAAGGCATTGCTGTCGAAAAGCTGGAAAGCTGCCTTGGCTGTTATCACTGCGAGACCGTCTGCCCGTCCAGGGTCAACTACGGCAAGTTACTGGATGAATCACTGGCGCGACTGCGCGAGCAACGCCCGCTTCCCGGCATCACCCGCATGATGCTGTCACTGGCCCGCAAGATATCGACTATCAAGTTCATCATCCGACTCACCTGGCTAGCACAAACGCTTGGCCTGCGCAGGCTGTCCGCCAAACTGGGCCTGCTCAAGCTGGCGGGACTGCAACGAGCCGATGCCCTGCTGGGCAGGGTGAGCTACCCGACTAAATTAGCAAACCGCATCCGGCAACCGGCTCAGCACCAGCGCGTCGCCCTCTTTAGCGGCTGCTTCAGCTCGGTGATGGAGCGGGACATCCAGCAGGCGGCCATCGATGTATTCAACGCGCTCGGCGTGGAAGTGACACTGCCGCAGGGACAAGGCTGTTGTGGCGCGCTGCACCGTCACAACGGTGAGCTGGAAACCGCACAAAAACTTGCGCGCAACAACATCGAGGCCTTCTCCAACAACGAGGTCAGCGCGATTGTGACGACCAGCAGCGGCTGTGGCGCCAGCCTGAAAGACTACGGCGAATGGCTGGAAGGTGAAGCGTTGCAAACACCGGTGATGGACGTGAGCCACTATCTCAATAATGTCCTGACGCAACACGAATTGATGCTCGACCAGCTGCCCTTGAAGGTAGCACTGCATACCCCCTGCACCCTGCGTCAGGGCGAAGGCCAGGAAGAAGCCGTTGTGGAGTTATTGCAGAAGATTCCTGGATTACAGCTCATACCACTGTCAGGTGAACCCGCTTGTTGCGGTGCTGGCGGCAGTCAGATGCTGACCCAGGCAGAAATGGCCGATGCACTGCGTGACGATATCATCGAAGAAATCAGGGCCACAGGGGCCGATGTACTGGTCAGTTCCAATCTCGGCTGCGCCATGCACCTCAGAGCAGGCCTGCAACAAGCAGGGATCGACATTCCACTGCAGCACCCGGTACAGCTTGTCTTGCAAGCGATGACTCCAAGGCAGGACTAAATTCCGGTTTTTATTTTTGCTCAAACGATTCATGCCGCAAACGCATCTTCCAGTCACCCTCGATGCGTTCAAACAAGGCCGTCCACACGCCTTCCAGTTCAATCACCTTATCCTCCACATCGGTAAAGCCGTATGAAAATTTCGCCGTGAAGCTGGCTGCGTTTTCGGTTATGACATGGATGTGAACATCCTGCCAGGCCGCATGATTCACCTTTTTCAAGATTCGGTAGTACTCAGCGACATCTACCGAAAGCGCCTCGCGCCCGGAGAAGACGGCAGTGTTGCTGACCGCGACCACATCTTCAGTGAAATGATTCAGGGCGGTTTCGAAGTCCCTGGCATTCAGGTGTGCAGTTGCCGCCTGCTCCACTTCGGCTTCAATTTGTTTGATCCGGTCTTCGTCGAGCATGCGAGGACAGCATTAATCTGATGTATCAGGCCCGGACAGCGTGAAATCGATACTGATTCTGTCAGCAGCGATTGGCCGGAAGTATTCATCCGCGTAGGCAAGGTGATCAGGATGCTCCCGATAGGAGTCAATCACCGACTCGTTGGCAAACCGGAACAGCCAGCAGCGGCGATACTTCGCGTTCGGAGCAATGGCCTCACCACTCCAGGTCGCCCTGACACCCGGAATTTTATCCAGTACCTGCGTACCAATCTGCACCGCCTGCTGTGTTTGTTCCTCACTGGCGCTTGAATTGTAAATAATCAGATGCTCAACCGGTGCGTATGGCTTGCATTCGGCTTTTGCACCGGTCGCCATGCCTTTTACGTTAACCTGATCTAGGATTGCCGATAGCGAATCGATGACGGCCTTGGTTACAGTTTCGTCGAACTGCTGCCAGCCGCTCACCTGCTGAGCCGCTTTCATGACTTCAGCGAAATCGACAGGTTCATCGATGACCAGAAAATAGCTTGCGAAAGACTCTTCCGTTTCACACAGTATGCCGCAGGAATTGGCTATCTGCTTTATCTCTGCCCTATCCTGTTCGATGCAATCACTATCCAGAAACAGGGCCTGACACCCGCTGCGTATTGCCTCATGCGCCTGGTCTTTAGTAGATATCCGTCTTGCCACGTATAACGAAGCCACGTCTTCGTTTCTCAGCAACTCCTCAATCGATGGAATCAAACCATTTTCAATCTGCGGTCCATCGATGGTTACAATGAAAGGAGCATCATGCTGTTTACCCCATGCCACCATGCCTTTCAATACTGACAGGGATTGCACATTTATTGCGGGTAATTTGTAATGATGGGATTTTGAGTGACTAAGAAGATCAGAGAAATTCAATACAGCCATACCGGAATCCTAATATGTTGAAATTTCACGTTAGAGGTGGGAGGAACGAAGCCGGCTTCTCGGCAGAGCGCCCCACTAATATGAAGGCATAGACACAATGGCTAAGACGAAAAAAGAGCCCACAGCCCTACAAAGGCACCTGCAATAAAACAAAAGAAAGAAATATAGGCAATGCAAATAATTAGGCAACGACCTCTTTGCACACGGTCTTCATCTTCATCACGTAGAGCCCCCCAAGTCGATTCATTTGAAATGTACTTATTGGAGTCGTGCTTCCAGCCATGGAAGAGGTTACTCATCTTGTGGGTAGAAAGTGCGTTAAGTACACCCACCAGAACAACACCAATAATGAATAGGCTCAAGCTAAATTTTGGCAGTAGAAGTAGTCGAGCTTTTTCAGAAGCACCTAAAAAGCTTAGAGTAGCAGCCGCTCCACCAGCATTCGATAATGTCAAATATTTCAACGTTCTTAACTCTGATTCTTCCACTAATCGCAGCAACTGCTCTCCACGAATATCAACGTACTTGAGTCGTGCAGAACGGACCGGTTCTTGGGTTTCGGAGAGCTTTAAGTTCGGCATGTATTTAACCTCGACTGCAAGCACATACAAAACATGGAGCGATTTGAATGTACCTATAGCTGACCTTGTTATGAGAATTTGAGATGAACATCAATCGCCTCAATTGCCTTTGAAATTATTGGGACAGCAACTTCGTGAATTTTTTTAACAGTTTTCTGATGACTTTTGGGTATGCTAATAAAATCATCGTTGAATCCTCCGATTTCTCCGGTACTCACAATTACTCTTATCCTGTATGGAATCTCCGCTAGAAAATCATACGCCTGGGTAACCTGTTCAACTTCATACTCTGTAAGCAATCCAATGCTACTCAAAAGTTCATTATAAATTTTGTCATTTGATCTATTTTGAATTAGTGCATTCCCAAATTCGACGGGTTCTTCGAATTGCTTGATCCGTCCTTCGAACGATCGTCGATTTCCATTTAATTCCGTCTTTAAAGCAATTCTTAGAGAGTTTGCTTCATGCAGTATTTTCCTTTCATACTGCTGACGCTGCATTTTTGCGTTGGCGAGCATCGTGATTATTACACCAATAAAACCCAAGGCGCCCACAATCAATGTTTGATATGTCTGAAGCATTCCAATATTCCCACTATTCCATAAATCTACATATCCACATAATGTTTGGCTAAGGGGCAGAATACCGCTGGCGGGACATCACAACGACCGAGCAAACATATTTGAGCCACTTGTTATGTAACTTTTAAGCCGAGTTTTTTTGCGAAAAATGGCTTTGAGTTATTCAATTCCCCCAAATGCCATTTCAGCAGCTCTGAATTTTCCTTGGCGACTTTGCTCCGTTCTTCTCCAACAGGCAACCCTTGGGACCCATCCGATGGGTACATCCTTTCATGAGTTGCCACCATGTCGATAGATTTCTTGTAAATCATGTCAATCTTGTCTTGGACTGATGGATCGAAAAGGAATGCGGCCTCTGACGCTTCTGAATAGAATTCTGAAGCCCTTTGGAAGGTTGTTGTCCCATCTCTCAGTATTTCCGAGAGGTATTTCTGCACTGCCTTATAAACAGCTAGCCGCCTTTCATATGTTTCATGGCGTAGACGCTGCTTGTTAATTCGGAATTGCTGATACGCAATATAAACACCTACGACTGCAATTGCAGGCACAAGCAGTGCCGACATTACATCAATCCAATTCGAGTCCGCTATCGGCATTGAATCGACAATGACCCTTATCACTTCTTTGGCGTCTGTACTCAACTCCCCCCCTTGTCAAATTACAGATGATTACGATGCTCGCACTAATTCTGCAATATGTTCTGACGCGATTATTGTAATCCGCAGCAAACTATTACTTCTACTTAACTCAAATAAACTCAGTCTTGGGATGTGGTAATTGGTGAAGCATGCACCGCTCTACCCGATACTCTTTTTCGATCAGGCTATCAGATAAGCGGGATTTGTAGAATTTTTTCTTGTATAGCAGTGGCAGGACTTCAAGTCAGTCCAAATTAGAAAACACGAGAAATTTCACTCAGCCAACAACTCCCCAATCATCTGCTCGATGCGCTCGGCATTGGCATCACCCTTGTGGGTTTCGCCGATGAAGCTGGCGCGGATGCGGCCTTGCTTGTCGATCAAATAAAAAGCTGGCCAGTAGTGGTTGTTGAGTGCTTTCCAGTAGCGGAAATCGTTGTCGAGCATGACCGGGTGATGTAGGCCGAACTTTTTCATCTTGGCGATGACGTTGTCGCGCTTTTTCTCGTGCTCGAATTCGGGTGAGTGTATGCCGATGACCTGCAGGCCTTTGGACTCAAAGCGCTGTTCAAGATCGGTGAGCCACGGAAACGACCGGTAGCAGTTCCAGCAGTCGAACGTCCAGATATCTAACAGCACGACCTTGCCGCGCAGGTCGTTGACCGTCATCGGTTCGGAATTGATCCATTGTTCGACTGCCTGGCCGGTGAATTCCGGCAATGGAATCGGCTCGTCCAGCACACGGCTGTTGACCGGCTGGTTGAACAGCACCACCACGGCCAGCAGGCTGGCGCCGAGTGCAATCAGCGAAAATGCTTTCATGGAATTCTCCGCGTGTGTTTCGGGCTTTGATCTATCAGGACAGTAGACCCGGACGGAGGCGGTTCTCTTTCAGGCTGGAATTCAGAGCACCTGACGAAACGTCAGGTTGATGCGCGGCAGCATCGGCTGGCGGCTTTTCGGCACCTGATGTTGCCAGTCTGCCTGGGAACGACCCTGCATCAACAACAGACTGCCGGGCGGCAGCTTGACCACATGTTTGTGTTGTTTATTCTGTTTATGACGAATCTGGAATACCCGCTCCTGCCCCAGCGTTACCGAGGCGATGTTCGGTTCGGGACCCAGTTCGGGTTCGTCGTCGCTGTGCCAGGCAACACTGTCGCTGCCGTCGCGATACAGGTTGAGCAGCACACTGTTGAACGCCATGTCCAGCGTCGCCTCGACACGCTGGCGGATGACCTGCAGGCTGTCGGTCCAGGGTTGCGGCTCATGCAACACACCGGAATAACGGTAGCTGCTGCCGGCATCGCCGTACCAGGCGGTCAAGCGCGGCGTCAGCACTTCACGACCGTATAGATATATGGTTTCACTCTGCCAGTCGATTTCGTCCAGCAACACCTGCAGCAGCGCTTCCGCCTCGTCCGCACTCAACAACGCTGGAAACAGTTTTAACTGCCCGTCGATGAGATCAATGCTTTGTTCGTCAAACAGATCCAGATGCATGATTGGAAACAGCCATGATGATTGCAGATATCAGTGGAATAGCTCGCCAGCCAGATGCCTTGATATTATAAAAATATTAGAAGACTGGCGTTATTTTTGTGGGCAGGCAGATGAAATCCTCACTTGAACGGCTGCGCCGGTGACGCTCTGGAACAACATGCCGGTTTTCTAGCCAACTTCGGGAATTGTTTGCGACACCGGTCCGGCATCAGCCGTTGAACTCGGCGCCACCATTCTGGTCCACATGTTATGCAAACAGGAAAACCGACCATGCACTCACGTTTCAAAACCGATTTTGACGCCCTGCCCAAGACGCTGCCGCTGTTCCCGCTGCCGGGTGTGACGCTGCTGCCGGACGCACGCTTGCCACTGAACGTGTTCGAGCCACGTTACCTGAGCATGTTTGACGATGCCCTCGGCAGTCACCGCCTGATCGGCATTATCCAGCCGAATGAAGGCAACGACGGCCTGGCGCCGGTAGGCTGCGCCGGCCGCATCCAGGTCTACAGCGAAACCAGCGATGGCCGCCTGGAGGTGGTATTGACCGGCCTGTGCCGCTTCCGTCTGACTTCGGTCAGCGAAACGCCGCGCGGTTACCTGATCACCGAACCCGACTGGCAGCCGTTTGCGCGCGACTATACCGATGACCTGCAGATCAGCAGTGAGCGCGAACAGTTGCTGCATCAACAGATTCGCGACTACGCCAACGACAAACAGCTCCGGATCGACCACGAATACATCGAATCGCTGACGCCGCTGGAACTGGTCAACAGCCTGGTCACCAACCTGCCACTGTCCGGCAAGGACAAGCAGACCCTGCTGGAAATCCCCTCCGCCGAGGACCGCCTCGACTGGCTGCAGGCCAGTATGTCCGTCAGCAGCCTGAGCGGCAGCCTGTACAAACACTGAGTTTCCGGGAACCTTTTCGCGCTATTTTTCGTTATCTATGGGTAAGGAACATCCAGACCCAGGGCGAACGTAGTTCACAATTTAGAATGAGAACAAGTTTTAATACTTGCAAAATTCTGCAAGTATATTAGAGTGTACTAATATTGATCCAGTCAACGGATTGAAAATGCCTGAAAATTCAGGTTTGGACCAATAATTTTTTAGGATATTTGTTATTAAATTGAGGTAAGTATATGAAATCTTTAATATTGTCTTTATTGCTGACGACGTCGGCATTCGCCCAGCCGGTGTTTTTGAACATCCCGGCTGAAACTAACGGCTCGCCGGCCATGACCATTCCGACAGCCAACCAGCAAACCTGTGAGCGCCTGATGAACAAGTTGGCCAAAGAGCCTGGCACCAACTTCTACCTGAGCTGTTCAGTAATTCCGATGGTGTCAAAAATCTGAAAACCCTGAAAAACCAAAAGGTCATCCGATGATAATAATAAATCCGAGAGGGCCGACTCTGTTACAGAGTCGGCCCTTTTCATTTCCAGCCCATCATCCGGCCTGACGACCAAACCGCTTTTTATCCCTGTCTCCGGCAAACCGCCTCATTTCCACCAAATCACTGCGAAAGCGAAAACCAGGTAAAGCAGCATGATTACTACCCCGCCGCTGCGTTGCAGGCCATGTCTGCCACCGGCGACCAGCAGCGTGATCGCCTTCATGAACAGCAACCAGACCGCTGCATAGATAATCGGATTGGTCGGCGGAGCAAAGCCGATCAGCAATGCCGGCAAGCAGATACCAACGAGAATATTGAGTGTGTTGCTGTTCAGGGACTCACTGACCACCGCCGCACCGCGCCCTTCGCGAGCCAGGTGCACCGCCGCGATGACATTTGGCACCGAAGTCAGCGCCGCCAGAATCAGCATGCCCAGTACTGCGTGATTGATGCCCAAATGGCTTCCAAGCGACACCGCCGAATCCACCGCACTGAAACTCGCCGCAATAATCAGGGCCAGTGCAAACACCAGCCACACCCCATCCCTCCAGGAAGCATGCGCGATCATGTCACGCTTGCGGGCGTCGCGATGCCCATGCCCCACCGCCACGCTGAGCCGATTTTTCACGGCTTGCGGCAGCCTGAACAAGCCGATCTGCGCTGGCTGCATTGCCGTGATGATCACATAAGGTATTAGCACCAACGCCAACAACAGCAGACTGAACCAAACTGGAATCCATTGCAGTATCAGCGCCAGAAGCACCACACTAACAATCAGACTGGTGCCACCATTGAACCACAGACCATGCCGGCCAACTTCCACACGGCCGGCGACAATCGCACTCAAACCGAGCAAACCAGCGAGATTAAAGATATTCGATCCGAGCACCACCCCGAGGCCCACTTCGTGGTGACTGGACAGCAAAGCCGCAAACGCCGAGCAGATCTCAGGCGCATCAGCTCCCAGAGCAGTGACGATACCGAGCAAGCCATCCGAGAACCGAAACCTGCCACCAATGCGCTCCAGCGCCGTCGCCAGACGCACACTCGCCCATGACATCACTGCCACGGATGCAACAAAAACAGCCAGGATTTTCCAGTCAAACATGGTAGGCAACTGTATTTATGAGCCGAGGATTAGGCAACACACAGATTGATACCGAAGTGACAGTGCCGATTTACTTATCGCTCCGAAGGCTTTTTGCACCCGGTAGAATCCGGTGCAAGCCAACCGCATTCACGTCTGCTTCAAAACCGAACTGCTGGTAGAACTTCGGATTATCGGACGTATCGTATACGTTCGTAACCAGGATGCCTTTCTCATCACACACGCTCAAAATCTCGCTTAAAAGCGTGCGACCAATTCCCTGATTTTGCAGTGCTGGATTAACACAAAGATTGCTGATGTACGCCCGGGTATGCCAGTCCGTTAATAATCGAACAAAGCCCACGAGTTTTTGTCCCTGCTTCGCAACGATGTAGTAATCGGTGTGCTCGAAGATGGCTTGAATGTTGAATTTGTTCCATTCCCCCAGGCGATTGAAGCCAACCTCTGTGAACAGTTTGATCAGTTCTTCCGGTTGAAATTTGGCATTGTGTTCGTAGCTTATAGAATGGGTCATAAAATTGCTTTGCCATTGAAGTCTTAACGCCAACTTAAGCGACGAGCAGTTCGTAGGGCAGTTTACACAATGATGGCGAAGTCATTCGCAAAAAGCCGCGAAGTGCTGTATGTCCGAGTAAGGAGCAGAGCGACGAATGGATTGACCGCATTGCTATGCATTGCCTTCCTTGACATACAGTAAATACCTCCCTTCTGGGCCTTTCGCTTTCTCAGCTATTCGCCACCCAAACTTCTCGTAGAAGTGACATGCCTCGACATTTGCTTCGATGCATTTTAGTGACATCGGCAAACCGAACATATTTACGCAGTGCTTCAACAGTTCGCCACCAATCCCCTGCCGTTGGTGCAGTGGCGAGACGTACAGATGATGCAGAAAATTCTCCGGTTCCCATACTGAGGCAAAACCCGCGATGTCACCGGCGATTCGAGCCACAAATACTTGCTCGCCCTCTACCACCTGTAAAAAATCGGCAAAATTATATTCCACTTTCGGAAAGCTACTATTTTGCATTCTTGCCTGATTGAATAGCGCGCAAAGCACTTGCATCTCAGTTTCTTTGGCTGTTTCGACGATCATTTTTTTGCATAATGTCAAACCTAAGTCGACCCATACTGCGCTGCAGTGAAGCTGAATAACAGCACTGTGCTATGTGCGCGGCATGGGGTCGACTTGAGGTGCTTGTTAGGCATCATGCTAATTGATGTGCACTTTCTTAATCTCATAAACAAATTCTGGCTTATTGGCGTAATGCAAAGCACGGTCCCATAGTGGGTTTGTACGATCGTTAAGATTATTCGCAAGGGCCTTTATTTCTGGTGGCGCGTCCTGTCGGAAAAAGTCTTTGTTGCCTCTATTCTTGTCGTAACTTATACCTGTTATCTTGAATTTTCGTGACGCAATGCCCTTTGACTTTTGCTGTTCGATGTCCTTATGTGCGGTTTCCCATGTTATGGCTCGTACTATCAAGTAATATCTGCGCTCGTCAAATTTGCCATTAATAGTGAATGCGGATTTTGAGGGATACCTTGGTTGTATTTTTCGTTTATACAGGCCGCCAACCACGAATCGGAAATGTAGATTGTCTGAGGACATCTCATATCGCCGGCAGTCGACAATATCTATCCAGTGCCCTTTTGCTTGAGCGAGATACTTCTTGACAAAGAGAACTGCAAATGCCTCGTCGGTGCTGGCGTATTCGAGGTATTTTTGAAGTAGCTTGTCGTCCATAAGTCAAGATTGTCCGGGAATCCGTATCTGATGCCTAACGCCAAAATAACCAGCAAATTAAAGCGGCATGACGATAGGAACGCCACTTTAATTTGTCCATGTTAATTTTCTTGTTAGCCGCACTTTTTTGCATCATACGTGCTTACACTTACCGCCGTTGCAATCGGCAAAGACTGACCATTACTAAAAACAGCATCAAATGTCAGGTGCGCCGAGAGATTATTGTAGGGTTTTAATTGGCTATATGGATCAATCAACAAGATGACATAGAATCTATAGCTATGAGATGGCCTTATCAAATCGCTTATATGGTTGAATGATGGTTTAAATTGTTCTTTGTTTTTTATTTCTTTAAGCCAGAATGATGGTATTACACCAATGGCAGTGGATGACAAATATGTTTTGTAAATAATAGACTCAGCTGGAAGTATTGATTCACCATCTGAAAATAGTACGGCTTCTATATCTTTGTGTGGTGCAAGCTGCTCCAACGAAACGGCTTGCTTACCCGAGTTATGGAACTCAACTGGGAAAGCCATAACGTATGAACATGCCTCGTCTTTGATAGTAGCTATCTGCACCGTACCACCACCCTGAACGATATACGCCCTATCCGAGTGACTCGAATTCCAATACGCCAATCCACTGATCACTAACGCGCCAAATGCGATTAACTCAGATAGTCCAATTTCTTTACGAACTTTGAACATTGTTACCTTTTCAATTTGCAGCTAACAGTTAAATAGGAAGACACTGCGTTTTTTGTGATAGGCGGCGGCTTCCTATCACGATACAGTTTTCACGACTTTCTGGCATTTGCATGTGAACACCAGATAGACCAAAGTAGGATCAGCATTTCCGGGAATGAAAGTGCTGAATCTCTGTGAGTTGCACGCCATTTTTTCATAACTGTCTGTCTTTCCTTGATAAAATATCCATCTGAAAAACCCGGGATGGTGCTATCGAACGTACGATGCAGCATATTACGCGCATCATCAAGACGTCAAATTACCATAGCATTTGGTAGTGTCTCAGTTTGAATTCCTTTTCTTATAAGCTCCACGCTTTTTGGGTACTGGAGCATTGGCGTCAATCAGTCCAATAATCCACTCCATATCGTATGCGGTATCGCTTAAACCAGCTTCCATTGCAGGAGTTACTTTAAGGCTTTTGTGAATTCTGCAAAAGTTATAATAAACAAAGTACAAAGAAAGCATGTGGATGTGGTTTTCGAGTTTTTTAGAAAAACCATTGGTTAATCTTGTAAACCGGCGCATACACATTCTCATAGTCAGATTTTGCCGTTCAGCATGAGAAGTGCTGATATCGTCATAAGCAGGCCTACCACTTACAGTCTTTTTGATAGCTCCTGTGCATTGAGCAGGGCTGTAACGGCCTTTGGATGTTTCAGGTGATGCTCCGTAGAGTTTGACAAGCTGCGCATAATCTACATCTCCCCCAAATGCTCCTTCAATCGCTTCCAAATATGCTTTGTGACCATCCGTAGTCATCTGAACCCTATTGGCCAGTCTATTCCTGACGTCATCCATAAATTCGATCGCGTAGTCACTATCGCGACCACCAACAAGGTAAGAGATAATTAATTTACTGTCTGAATCTATTGCTGTCCAAGTCCAGGCATCACCAGCTCCATCTGGAGCAGATTTTGCTGTAGATATATTTTTCTTTTTAGCGTAAACAAAACTCCAAATCTCATCACATTGGATACGGGCAGCTTTAACGTCTCGGACATGTTCATCATGATATTTCGCACATGCATTTCCAGCATCCACAAGAAGTTTGGTGACGGTATTTATGGAGATGTCTGCAACTCGGCTTATAGAGCGCATGGACATGCCTTCTACGAACATGGAGAGGACTTGCGCTCTTTTTTTAATTGGAAGCTTGTTCATGTCTTAATAATATGAACAAAATGCTTAACAGTCAAGCATTATATATCAGTTTGATTATTTGCGCAGGTATCTATTGCGCAATTCGAAAAGGGGATATAAACTCCATTTTATGGAAACTGACTACAACACGCCGGGCCAGTTAATCGCCGATCTTTTGAAGGAAAGAGGGTGGAATCAGCGCACTCTTGCTGTCGTTCTGGAAAAAGATGAAAGCACAATTAATAAGATTGTTGCAGGAAAGGGTTCGGTAACGACAGAAACCGCATTAGCGCTTGAAGATTTGTTCGGAGTAGACGCAGGCAGGTTCCTTGAGTTACAGCGTAAATATGACCTTGCCATTGCGCGTATATCAAATAAACCTGATCGTGGACGGGCAACCCGTGCAGCACTTTTTGGCGACCTTCCTATTGCTGCGATGATAAAGCGCGGTTGGATCAAAGCCAATAGTGTTCATGAATTAAGCGCTGTTGAGTCTGGCCTAATCAAATTTTTTGGTGTTTCGAAAGCTGATGAAATTGAGATTCTTCCGCATGCAGCACGAAAAACAATGGTTAGCTCTGCCCCCACACCTGCACAAATGGCCTGGCTTTATCGTGTCAAATCGATCGCAGAAGAATTGTTGGTTGCTCAGTACTCAACCGAGTCTCTTGAGAATGCATTAAAAAGACTTCATAAGCTTACCGCTGCGCCTGAAGAGGCAAGAAAAGTTCCCAGAATTTTGGCAGAGTGCGGAATCCGATTTGTAATTGTTGAATCTCTTCCATCGGCAAAAATAGATGGTGTTTGCTTTTGGTTAGATGAGCAATCTCCTGTAGTTGGTCTATCTATGCGACATGATCGAATCGATAACTTTTGGTTTGTCCTTCGCCATGAGCTTGAGCATGTAAGGCTTGGTCATGGACAAACTGCAATGATATTGGACACTGAACTTGAAGGGGATAATGCAGGTATTGGGCCTGATATTCCAGAAGAGGAACGATTAGCTAATTCTGCGGCACAAGAGTTCTGTGTTCCCCAAACTAAAATGGATAGCTTTCTTAAAAGAAAAGCGCCATTTTTTTCCGAGAGAGACTTGTTAGGATTTTCAAAAATGCTTGGAGTGCACCCAGGTCTTATTGCTGGCCAACTCCAATTTCACACGGGACGGTACGATCGGTTCCGTAAGCACCTCGCAAACATCAGGTCGCATATTGTGACCAGCGCAGTTGTTGATGGGTGGGGCGATGTTTACCCGCTCAATGATCAGGAGACTTAAATGTCTAAAGTTAGTGAACGTCAAAAATTCATCAGATATTGGATGGACACGACAGGAGAAACCGAAGTAGATATGCATGCTGTCGCGAAAATGGCGCTTGATATGGGGTGGAAAGCTCCTGCGCCAATCACTGAAGAGGACCGGTTAGCAAAACTGTTTAAAAATGCCGCTCGACAGGATATTCGCCATGACAAAAAGACTGGCCGCCCATATCGAGGTTACCACGCCGTTCCTAAGCATGCAGAAAGTGGTCAATTATCATTTTCATATATTGATATTGACGACCCTAAGACAAAACCGGATAGCTTTCGGAAAGCATGTGTGATGCGTAGAGAGCAGACGGTAGACGATCAGGTACAGTTGCGTTTAGACCAGATTCATTGGAATGATCAGAGGCCACCAGAACAGCAAGTAGAAATTCTGCCTGCTGATATGGAATTTGATGTGGAACTACGATTGGCAGGAATGGATGACCACGAAGATGCAGCTTAAGTTTTTTTCCAGCGCGCTTCTGCTGCCAAGCGCGCTATTTCAGATCGTTGCTCTGGTGTAAGGCTGTCCGCTCTTGCTTGACCGCCTTTCTTTCCACCCTTTCTGGCGTACTCTTTACCGTCTAGATTCTCTTCAATCTCGCCTGTAGCTATTTTTGCGACTTTGACGGCTGCACCGATTACATCGGCTGGCCGCTTTTCGCCCTTGGGGCCTTTAGGCATTAGAACTCCTAAAATTTAAGTATGTTTGCCGCCCAGCATAGCAAATCATTCTGTAGTTTTCAGGAACAATGATATTTCAAACTGAGACACTACCTAGCATTTACCTAGGGATGTGGATAACTATCAAACTGCAAAAGGAAGCATGGGAAACTGCGCGAATATCTATTTCGTCAAATTACTGTCGAATATCGACTATCCGCACGAACCCAATAATTCAGAGAACTCATAACATGCCGGACTGTGATGCCTGGGTTATACTGCAACGTCTTCAACAAATCACCTTTTCACTATGTCCGCAAGCACACAAATCACCTTATTCATCGGCCCCGGTTGTCCCCACTGCCAGAACATGCTGCGTTTGCTTTCCGACATGGTTAAAAACGGCGGCATCGGACGGCTGGATGTGATCAACATCGCCGGGTTGCCGGATGAAGCGCAGGAAGCGCAGGTGCGTTCGGTGCCGACCATGTTGCTGGGTCAGTTTCGCCTGACCGGTGCACACAGCCTGTCGGAAATTCAGGAATGGATCGACAAGTCGAATTCTGAAACCGGCCTGATCGATTATCTGAACCAGAGCTTTGACCAGGGTGAACTGGAGCAGATCACCGAACAGGCGCGCCAGGACAACTCGTTGTTACCGGTGATGCTGGACATGCTTGCGGAACCTGAAACACCGATCACTTCCAGAATCGGCATCAGTGCTGTGCTTGAAAGTTTCAGCGGCCAGGCGCCTTTGCAAAACCTGATCGATGCCATCTGTAAACACGCGCAATCGAAGAATGCCAGTGTGCGCGTCGATATGGCACACCTGCTCGGTCTCAGTCATAGCCGCGATGCGCTGGCGTGTTTACAAACATTGAGTGAAGACAAGTTTGCCGATGTGCAGGAAACGGCCAAAGAAGCCATCGAAGAGATCGAAGTCGCGCTAGAGAATTGAATCAGGAAACG
Source organism: Chromatiales bacterium (assembly GCA_050049775.1). Taxonomy (GTDB): domain Bacteria; phylum Pseudomonadota; class Gammaproteobacteria; order Chromatiales; family Chromatiaceae; genus JABDQZ01. Next base: position 37,341 of record JASFVP010000020.1, on the reverse strand, counting down.
GGCTGGAACGGTTGTTGCTGGTCGCTGTTGAGCAGCTCCAGGATGCGTTCGCTTTTTTCCGGGCGCAGGTAATTGTAGCCCTGCCCCAGCCGACAGCCATGTTCCAGCAACAAGGCGATCTGTTCACTGGTTTCGATGCCTTCGGCCATGATGTCGTAACCGAGCGACTCGGACATCGCCACCATGGCTTTGATGATGTTGAGACTGCTGCTGTCCGACACCATGTCGCGCACAAAAGACTTGTCGATCTTGAGCCGGTCCACCGGCAGATTCTTGAGATAACCCAGCGATAAATAGCCGGTACCAAAGTCATCCACGGCGATACTGATGCCCAGCTGACGTAACTGCCCGAGCGTGGCGATGCTGCGACCGGAATCGCACATGATCATGGGCTCGGTCACTTCCACTTCGAGGCAATCGGCCGACAAACCGGTCTGCTCCAGGATGTCCGCCACTTCGTTGGCCAGCGAGGCGCGCTCCAGCTGCAGCGCCGAGAGATTGACCGAGATCCTGCTGATATCAAAACCCTGTTCCTGCCATTCGACCATTTGCTTGCAGGCGGTGCGTAAGACGAATTCACCAACGCGGTGCACAATGCCGATTTCCTCGGCCAGGCCGATGAACTGGTCCGGGAAGATGACACCCATGTCGGGATGCTGCCAACGCACCAGCGCTTCCACACCTTCGATGGCGCCGGTGTCGAGCCGCACCTGCGGCTGATACACGACAAACAGTTCCTCACGCTGGATGGCGCCCTGCAAGGCATTTTCCAGCACCATTTTTTCCAGCGAACCCTGCGTCATGGAATGATCGTAGAATTCGAAATTATTGCGGCCCTTGTTTTTCGCCTGGAACATCGCCAGTTCGGCATTCTTCAGCAGGGAGGCCGTGTCATGCCCGTCGTGCGGGAAAAAGCTGATGCCGATGCTGGCCGTGATGTACAACTGGTTTTGCTGCAAGGTGATCTGCCGGGCGAACACGTCCATGATCTTGTTGGCGACGCCGGTGACTTCCCGCAAACTGACCTGGTCTTCAAGCAGGATGACAAACTCATCGCCGCCGACTCGCGCCAGGGTATCGCTGCTGCGCAAACGATTGGCTAACTGGGTGGAAACCGTTTTCAGCAGCTTGTCGCCGAGTGCATGGCCGAGGCTGTCGTTAACGTTCTTGAAGCGGTCAAGATCCAGATAAAACACCGCCAATTGTTTCTGGTCGCGCTGGGCGCGGCTGAGGGCGTGATCAATGCGATCATGCAACAACAAACGGTTCGGCAGGCAGGTCAGAGGATCGTGATAGGCGAGAAAATCACTTTGCTCACGCACCTGCTTGAGTTCGGAAATGTCCGAGAAGGTAGCGACGTAATGCGTCACCACATCCTGCCTGCTGTGAATCGCATTTATGGTCAGCAATTCGGAATACAGCTCACCATCCTTGCGCCGGTTCCAGATTTCCCCACTCCACATGCCATGTTCAACAAGGCTGCGCCACATCTGCGAATAGAAGGCATCGTCGTGCTTGCCGGACATCAGAATGTCGGCCTTTTCACCCACCAGTTCCTGCTCGCTGTAACCACTGATGCGTTCAAAGGCCGGATTGACCAGCACGATGACACCATCGGGGTCGGTCACGATGATGCCTTCGGAGGTTGCATCAAACGCCTGCTGGGTCAGCTGCATCAGTTGTTCTGAGTAGACTCTTTCGGTGATGTCACGGATGAAGACAAACATGCGACCTTCCATGCCTTCCCAGTAGGAAACACCGAGTTCCACATCGACCGGCAAGCCGGCCGCGTCGCGGTGGCGGGTGCTGAAGATGCTGCCGCCAAATTCGCGGATGATCTCGACATGATTCGCCAGTTCCCGGGAGGCTGTATCAAATTCCAGATCAGCAATATTGAATTCCAGCATTTGCTCGCGCGTGTAGCCGGTCATATCCAGGTAGCTGTCATTCACCTCCAGAATACGGCCGTTGCGATCGGTGATCCAGAAACCGTCCTTGCTGGTGGCGACCACACTACGGTAAGTCGCTTCGCTGTCCTGCAACGCTTTGGCCGAGCGACTGCGTTCGGTGACATCGCGAAAACTCCAGACCCGGCCGGAATATTCACCGTCACTGTCTTGCGGATGTGAATAGTATTCCAGCACCCGACCGTCGCGGCACAACAGCACGTCTTCTACCCGCGCCTGGGCATCGGCATGCAGACTTTTCACGCCCTGCAGGAAATTGGCCGGTTCAAGCAATTGCTCAACCACACAGGCAATCAGGCCGGCATCGTTGCGCTTGCCAATCAGCTTGTCGGGAATATTCCACAGCTGCACAAAACGCTGGTTGTAACCACTGATGTCGCCGCTGCGGTTGACCACGATCACGGCTTCATCGGTGTAATCAAGCGTGTTTACCATCATGGGCGTTGTATGGCGCTCGCCCAGATCACGCGCCAGCGCCACCAGCCAGGTCTGTTGTTCGTCGCCGGTGCGGGAAAGTTTGATTTCAACCGGGAAGCTGCTGTGGTCCTTGCGGACAAATTCTGTATTCAGCAATAACGACTGCTCGGTGCCGTCAAGTAAAACGCGCGTGGCCTTTTTGAACTCGTTGAGGTCGCTGATGCCGGCATCGATGTCCAGCACCGACATGTTGAGCAGTTGCTGGCGTGAATAGCCGAGATGATCGATGGCAGCAAGATTGAAATCGATAAAACGGCCGCTGGCCGCATCGATCAGCAATACGGTGTCGGCGATGGAATCAAAAATTTTACCGAAATACGGCTGTTCCGGAGAAAGCAGTGCTGCCATGTCTGTCCTGGATATTATTCTTCGGTTCGCATGGAATCATTACGCCTAGAATAGACCATAACAATTTTTTTTCCTATTTTTCATTCATTAAAGTATGACTACTCAGGTGCTTTGTTTAAAAAAGGTTGTAAGCAGATGACTTATCCGAAATTAATTCCTGCCGGATACGGCGAGCAGACCGCTCAAGCTGGAGAGCAAGAAATCCGGATCATTCGGGTTTCAGGCGTACCAGCCGGCCAGTGTCTTCATCGGTGAGCAGATACAGCAAACCGTCCGGCCCCTGGCGCACATCGCGAACACGCCCGAGTTTGCCGGTGAGAAAACGCTCTTCGTGCGCCACCTTGCCGTCTTGGAGTTCCAGTCGCACCAGTTGCTCGAATTTGAGTGAACCGACAAACAGGTCGCCTTTCCAGGCCGGAAACCGGTCGGCCGAATAAAACGTCATGCCCGATGGTGCGATTGAAGGGTCCCAGTAATACAGCGGCTGTTCCATGCCGGCTTTACGTGTGCCCTCGCCAATTTGGGTGCCGATGCCGTAATTCACGCCATAGGTGATCACCGGCCAGCCGTAGTTTTTGCCAGCTTCCGGCAGATTGATTTCATCGCCTCCCTGCGGGCCGTGTTCGTGGGTCCACAAACGGCCGCTCCAGGGATTCAGCGTGGCGCCCTGCATGTTGCGATGACCGTAGCTGTAGATTTCCGGCCGGACGTCATCCCGGCCGACAAACGGATTGTCCGCCGGCACCCGGCCGTCGTCGTGCAGGCGGATCAACGAGCCGGCGTGATCATTCAGATCTTGCGCACGCGGACGATCGCCACGGTCACCCAGGGTGATGAACAGATAACCGTCACGATCGAACACCAGCCGCGATCCAAAATGCTGTCGGGCTCCGGATTTCGGCAACAGGCGGAATATCACCTCAACCTGCTCAAGGCGATGTCCCTGCAGACGGCCTCTTGCGACCGCCGTGCCAACGCCGGTCTCATCGGCTTCGGCAAAGGAAAAGTACACCAGCCGATTGTTGGCAAAATCCGGATGCAGGACCACATCCAGCAAACCGCCCTGGCCGTGTTGCCGGATCGGCGGCAGCCCCGCAACGGGTTGCGGATGTAATCGACCATTCGCGTCAATCAGGCGCAGGTCGCCCTTGCGCTCGGTCACCAACATGGCGCCGTCCGGCAGAAAGGCCAGCGACCACGGATGATCCAGGCCTTCGGTCACCGTTTCGAAAACAATGTCCTGTTTTTCGGTTTCGACGCGGCCGGATTGCTCGGTTTCAACGAACCACAACGCGACTGCCGGCATCGTATGCGACAAAAACAGACACAACAAAAGTCCGGGGAAAAATTTATGCATGGGCATGTCCATCGATGGTTGTCGTTGCGGACATGATCGACAGCGTTGCTGTAGTCGTCAAGTCGGCCGTAACGGGTCAACCGTTGGAGGATTCTCTGGATGCCTGCGCCGGCGACTTTTGCTGTCCGACAAGGTACTGGCGCATCGCATCGGCAGTCAGTGGCCTGCCGAGTAAATAGCCCTGCCCCAGCGTGCAACCCTGATCGATGAGAAATTTTTGCTGCACCTCGGTTTCCACGCCTTCTGCGATCAGCTGCAGTTGCAGGCTTTTTCCCAGGGCAATCACGGCCTTGGTGATGGCGACATCGTTGGCGTCGTCGGGAATATCCTTGATGAAGGAACGGTCGATCTTGAGCTTCTGGATCGGCAGCTTTTTCAGGTAGGTCAGCGAGGAATAACCCGTGCCAAAATCGTCGATGGCCAGTGATACGCCCAGTTCACGCAGAGCCTCCAGTTCACTGATGGCGCGTGCAGACTCGCCCATGATGGCGCTTTCAGTGACTTCCAGTTCCACATAAGAAGCATCAAGACCGATTTCAGCAAAGATCTTCCTGAGCTGCTGTACCAGTTCGCCGCGACCCACCTGTTTGCCGGAAATATTGATCGCCATTTTGCCGATGAACAGCCCGGCATCCAGCCAGTCCAGTGCCTGCTGGCAGGCATTGCGCAAAATCCAGTTGCCCAGCGGAAAAATCAGGCCGCTTTCCTCGGCGATCGGAATGAAACGGTCCGGCGTGACCATGCCCAGTTCCGGATGGTTCCAGCGCACCAGCACTTCCATGCCGATCATCTGCTGTGTCTGCAAATCAAATTGCGGCTGGTAATACAGCATGAACTGGTGGTTGTTGACGGCCGAGCGAAGATTGGTCTCCAGCGACATAATTTCAAACGCGTGGGCGGTCAGTTCCTCGGTGTAGAACTTGTAGGTATTGCGACCTTCGGATTTTGCCCGGTACATGGCGGAATCGGCATTACGCAACAGGGTTTCGGCATCGATGCCATCATCCGGATAGAGACTGATGCCGAGGCTTGGCGTTACCCGCAGCAAGCGACCGTTGATATCGAAATCCCGGTCAAAGCCTTTGAGGATTTTTTCGACCACGTGAATCAGGCTGTCGGTATCCTCGACATCCTCAATCAGAAAGGTGAATTCATCGCCACCGATACGCGCCACGGTATCTTCCGTGCGCAACATGGATTCGAGCAAACGCGCGGTTTCGATCAGTAACTGGTCGCCGACATTATGGCCGAGACTGTCATTGACGTGCTTGAACTGATCCAGGTCCATGAAAATCACCGCCAGCTTGAGCTTGCTGCGTTCTGCGCGTTTGACGGCGTGATTAAGGCGGTCATTAAACAACAGGCGATTGGGCAAGCCGGTCAGCACATCGTGATGCGCCATGTGCGACAGCTGCATTTCGGATTCCTTGATCGTGGTAATATCGGAATACACCGCAACGAAATGCGTGATTTCATCAGCGTCGTTGCGCACACTGCTGATGGTCACCAGTTCCGGAATCACGGTGCCCTGCTTGCTCCGGTTCCAGATCTCGCCACGCCAGTTACCGGTCGTCAGGATGGACTGCCACATGTCCTTATAAAAGGCCTTGGTCTGCAAATCCGATTTCCAGATGCTGGTGTTGGCGCCAATCAGTTCCTCACGATCATAACCCATCATATGACACAGTGCGGAATTGACCTCCACGATATCGCCTTTGGTGTCCGTGATGACAATGCCTTCCGAAGTGCTTTCAAATACGGCCGCAGACTGGCGTAACCGCTGATCGGTGCGAATCTGTTCCGAGATATCGGTGGAAATGGCGCAGCTGGCAAAAACTTCACCGGATTTGTTCTTGAGCGGAAACTTGCTGCACAGAAAATGCTGCTTGCCGGCTTCATTCTCGACCACCTGATCGGAACGGATAGTCTGGCCCTGTTTCACTACTTCGGCATCATGCGAGGAAATGATTTTGGCAAATTGCGATGGAAACAGTTCGTAATCCGTTTTGCCAATGACTTCTTCACGTGACTTGCCGGTCACCTGTTCGTATCGGGCATTGGTTGACAGATACCGGCCATTGGCGTCCTTGACATAAATCACCGCCGGCGCGTTATCGATAATCGACTGCAACTGCGACTGGCTGGCTTCGAGCTTGTCCAGCAATTTTCTGTTGCTGCCCAGCAGTTCAAGCAAGTGCTGGGTTTGGGAGTTGACCTGTTGTGACAACGGCTTCATCAGTCGCGTTGTGATCACCAGCCCGACCAGCATGACCGCCAGCATCGACAGCGCGATGGTCAGGCTGTTGCGACGCGCAACACCAAACAGATAATCCTGGCTGGCCTGATAAAAGAAAATCCATGCCGTATCACCAATGACCTGATACATCAGCAGGTCATCACCAACATCAAGCTGTGCCGGCGTTTCAGAAATACTGCCATTCTGCTGTTGACTGACAACGTGGGTGATGTCTTTGACGCTGGCTTCCACATCGGCAGACAAAGTCTCGCCGACTTTGAAAAACTGCTGGACTTCCCCATAAGCGTCGACGGCGATACGCAAACTGCCTTCGCTGTCGTGGCGTTCATAAAAATCAACCAGCTTCGAGGTGATTGTCTGGTAGGAAAATGCCACGATATCGTAACCGACGACTTCATTATATCGGTTCAGGATCGGCGCATTCGCCAGCAGTTGGCCAACGCCGTTGTGCTCACCCGGCGCTCCCAGGTATACGTTTTTGTCCGTCGGATTCTGTGGCCAGTTTTCCCTGGCGATTTGCTCGCCAACCTGCACCAGCGCCTCACCGTCCAGGCTGACGCGTGTGATGCCGACAATGTCCTTACTCAGGCGCATGGCGTCCTGCAACTTGGGCGTGGTGAAATCGCTGAGCTCCTGCCGATCGATTTCACCGAGATTATATTTTTCCAGTTTCTGCCGGATGATGGTGCGGCTGGTAATCTGTTTGGCGAGATTGGTCAGCTTGGAGACTTCAGCACCAAGCACAATGGTCTGCAGCTCGACTTCATATTCCAGTTTGTGGAGTTGCGCTTCCTTGCCGGCCTGGTAGTGCAATGCAGTGGCGATCCCGCCGATCACCAGGGTGGTGGCAAATATGCCAAGCACCGCCAGGCGATACAATCTGCGCTGCAGTTTGATCGACTGCGTTCCTTGTCTTTGTGGATTTTGCATGCTGGGACCTGTATCGGAATAAAAAGAATAATCTTGAATCTGGTCAGGCTGTTTTTGCCGCCATTCCATAGCCATGCAGGCGTGAGTTTTCATCCTGGAAACTTGTTCTGAAGTGACAGTATAAACGTCCGCTTCGCAGTTGCATAAACATCTGATCGGGCAGCTAAAACTTCACTTCTGCAAAAAATGCTGGCTATAATCGCAATTATTTTTGCGGCTGCACAGCAGGATTACCGTTTCCCGGTCAAATTGGACATGGACCCGATTTAGCCGGACGGACATATGATACGGTATGTGAAAAGCTGAAATTTTTTCAAATCATTCATCAGCATTGCGGAGAAGCCCGATCACCAGCCAGCCATACAATCCGGATGATGTGGCGACAACTGACAAAGCCGCGCGCGTCATCACCGTCACGGGCGGCAAGGGCGGCGTCGGTAAAAGCACCACGTCAGTCAACCTGGCGCTGGCGCTGGCCATGCGCGGCCACAAGGTCTGCCTGTTCGATGCCGATACCGGGCTGGCCAACGTCAATATCCTGCTCGGCATCGAACCGCAATACACGCTGCAACACCTGTTATCCGGTGAAAAAAACATCCGCGATATCCTGACGCCGGGACCGCGCAACCTGCAGATCATCCCGGCCGCTTCCGGCATCGCTGAATTCACCCAGCTCAATGACCGGCAAAGAAGAATCCTCACCGCCAATCTCAAGGCGCTGGAAAAACACTTTGACTACCTGATCATCGATACCGCTGCCGGCATCGATCGTACCGTGCAGGATTTTGTGCATGCAGCGCACTGCTCCATTGTCGTCATATCCCAGGAGCCGACCTCACTGACGGATGCCTTCGCCTTGTTGCGTGTGCTGAAAAGCCGGCAGGACCCGGGGCCGATCTACGTCATGGTCAACCGGGTTGAAGACTATGACCAAAGCGCGGAAATCTACAAACGCTTTGCCTCGGCCGTGCGCAAATACCTGCGCATCACACCGCGCTACATTGGCTACATGGCCGACGATCCCGCCGTACGCCAGTCCATCATTGAGCAGCAACCGGTAGTGCTGGCCAAACCGAACTCGCCAGCCAGTCGCTGCCTGCACACACTGGCTAACGGCATCGAAAAACATTTTGCCCAGTCGCCGGTTTCCAACAGCTTTACCGACTACTGGATCAAACAGGAAAGGCAGCTTGTCAAAGCACCGGACGGTACGGCAACAGCGGCAACTTCCGAGCTGTTACAGGGTAACGCTGAAGACGACGAGGATTTCAACAAACTGATCAATAAACTGGTGCGTGGTATCCAGTCGGATGACCTGGAACGCGCCGAACTCGCCAATGCCATCAACCGGCTGATCGACAGTTTCAGCGACAAGTTTGACAGCTATCCGTTTGATGCACGGCATATGCTGCTGGCGGCACTGGAGAAAAACGATTTCCCGAAAAACGACGTGCGCGAAACGGTACAGCTGCTGGAAGAAAAGTACGAACAACATCACCAGACCGTGATGCGCAGTTCAAAAGATGAAATCATTCGCTTTTTGTCGAGCAACAACGAGGATGAAGAGCAATACCGAGAGATTGCCCAGTTGCTCAACCGCGGTTATCACCGGCGCTACAAGAAAAACCTGTTTGAGGAAATCGGCGCCGTGCACAAAAAACGGCCGCGCCTGTATCCGGTAAAAAACAAACGGCCCTACCTGAAGTAGCCGCTCGTCACTGCCAGGGATGATGAAACTCGGCTTTTAACACATTGTCGACCGCATCCGGTGCATCAAAGCTGTTTTGCTGGCGCTGTGCTGCAGGTTCCCTGGCTGTAACGATGATGCCCTTGCATTGTTTCTTGACCGAACGCAGCACTTCCTCACAACGGATCAGGGTATCTTCCATAGAACTGTCACCGGATGTCGCCATAGCGGCAGCGGCACTGACTCCCAGCTTGAGGCCAGCCTTACGGAAACCGGCCACCTGTTGTTCCAGCACTTCAAAGCGGCGTGTCAAAAACTCATACCACTTCAGTGCATCGGCGATTTCCATGTCGACCATAACCACCACGAAACGTCCGCCGGACAGATGAAAACATTCATCCGAATCACGCACACTGGCCTGCAGTATGCCGGCCAGACCCTTGATCACCTCGTCACCGGATTCATGGCCGATGCGTTTGTTGATCTGCGCCAGATCATCGATGTCCATCAATACCATGGAGACCGGCATCTGGCGTTTGGCCATGTTGAAAAACCTGGCCTGTGACTTGTGAAAGGCGCGCTCATTGGACAGGCCGGTGAACACATCCTTCAGGCTTTGTTCATTGATGAACGAACGTGACTCGCGTAGTTCCTGCAGCATGTGACTGATGCGGCGATGCAATTCGTAAAATTCCTTGAGGTAGATGTTGGTGCCAAGCAGTGGCTTGCCTTCCTGCTCATTTGCCTGCAATGCGTTGTCGAGCTGTTCCAGATCGTCCTTGAAAAAACGCACCTGCTGCCAGCCTAACCAACTGTTAACCAGCAACAGCAACAACACAGTGCCAGCGATCGCCGCCAGCGGCATCAGGCTGGCCGGGTAGATGGATGGTAACTGTTGCCGACTCAGCAGACGCCAGTCGTGCGCACCGACTTGCAATTGCACCTGGTGATTACCGGCATTTTCACCCACCCGCACCACCAGGCCACGAGACGGCGTGGTGACCTCGTAATAAGGGCTCCCTGCCCCGCCAACATCACGCAGGTAATTACTGATCGCTTCGGTGGAGAAACTCAACAGCAGCCAGTGGCCGGTTTTACCAATCGGCAGGACAAACTCGAAATGCGACAACTCGCTGATGTGGTTGTGCACATCCAGCTTGATGTATTCCTTGTCATTGCCGATGGCAGCAACATGTTCAATGCATTGTTCGGTAACATGCTGTTTTTCTGCATCACCGATCAATCGATAAGCCGGATCAAACACCGCCAGGCCTATCAGGTCCGGCACCAACGGCGCCATGTTGCTTGTCCAGTTTTCAATGCGCTTGGATTTACCGGACGCCACTGCCCTCTGCAGTTGCGGATCGGCGGCCAGCAGCTGGCCCTGCTGTTTGAACCATTCGAGCCGGTTTTCCAGCTGTGCAGCAAGCTGATTACTTTGGGCGCGATGCCTGGCCTGCTCCTGCTGCGTAAACGTATGCTGCAGAAATAGACCCAGGGCCGTTGCGGCCAGCAGCAGAATGACAGCGATCATCAGATGGGTATGTCTGACGACACCGGCAATGGAATGGTACTTCTTGATCATCAGTCTTGGTGGCCCGCACAGAAGTCGAGCGGCACAGCTTCCCTTGCAACACAGATTCGATAGCGACAAATACTATATTATTAATTACTTATGAACAATATCGAACAAACGCGCGCCGATATTTTTATGAATTAAATTACTGCCTGAGCGACGCAGAATGACTGCCGCACGTTGTTACAGAGCGGAAGCCAGATCGCGTTTGATGTCTTCGATGTTTTCCAGCCCGACGGCGATACGCAACAAGCCTTCGCTAATGCCACTTTGCTGTTTCTGTTCATCCGTGAGCCGGCCGTGTGTGGTGGTAGCCGGGTGCGTGATGGTGGTTTTGGTATCGCCGAGGTTGGCGGTAATCGATAGCATGCGTGTCTGGTCAATCACCGCCCAGGCGGCCTGTCGCCCGCCCTTGACTTCAAACGACACAATGCCGCCAAAATCCGACTGCTGCTGTTGCGCCAGTGCGTATTGCAGATGCGATTCCAGCCCCGGGAAAAACACCTGGCTGACACTGTCCTGCTGTTGCAACCAGCGTGCCAGTTGCAGCGCATTGTGTGAATGCGCCTGCATCCTCAGCGACAGGGTTTCGAGTCCCTTGAGAAACACCCAGGCATTGAACGGACTCATGCTCGGACCGGCCGTGCGCAACACACCAAACACTTCCTCGCCGACGGTTTTGCGATCACCGATCACCGCGCCACCGACACAACGACCCTGGCCATCCAGGTATTTGGTGGCCGAGTGAATCACGATGTCGGCACCAAGCAATAACGGCTTTTGCAAGGCCGGTGTGCAAAAACAGTTATCCACCACCAGCAATGCGTTGTTGTCATGCGCGAGAGTGGCCAGTGCCGGGATGTCCGCAATCGCCGTCAGTGGATTGGACGGTGTTTCAAGAAACAGCATTTTGGTGTTGGGCTTGATCGCCGCCTGCCAGGCATCCACATCGGTCAGCGAGACGAAATCGGTTTCGATGCCAAAACGCGTCAGGTATTTGTTGAACAACACCGTGGTGGTGCCGAACACACTCAGCGAACAAACAATGTGATCGCCGCTTTGCAATAGGCCGAGACAGGTCGACAGGATCGCTGCCATACCGGAGGCAAAAGCCACACAGGACTCGCCCTCTTCCATGGCCGCCAGACGTTGCTCAAACGCGCGCACCGTCGGGTTGCTGAAACGCGAATAGATGTTGCCGGGTTGTTCGCCCCCGAATCGTGCCGCCGCTTCCGCGGCACTGTTGAACACATAACTGGAGGTAGCGAAGATCGGCTCGGAGTGCTCGCCTTCGGCGCTGCGCTCATGGCCGACACGAATCGCGCGTGTCGCCAGATCCCAGTTTTCAAAATCCTGTGTCATGTTTCTTCCTTCACTTGCATGCAAGCCGACATTGAACCATAGAGCCGCGGCCGAGCACAGCCGTACAAATTGTTCAGCCGGATTTTTTCCACGCTACCTGATTGCGCAGATACACAGGCAAGGCCTGCTCGGCACTCACCAGTTGGTCGCTCTGGTACAGATCCGCACCCAGCAAGGCAACTTCGCGGGCGCGCGTGATGAGTCCGGCCTCGATGCGGCTGACTGTGGTTTGCAAACTGTCACTCAGTTGTTGCTGATAAGTCTGCCAACCGCTGCCTGCGGCCAGCCAGTCACCTTCGTATTGCAGCTGGAGCTGTTGCGGTCGTATCACCAGTTCCTCATCACGTAAGCGCATGAGTTGCTGACCATCCAGCTCATAAGCGGCCCAGTAGACTTCTTCCATGCGCGCATCAAACGCGGCCAGCACCCGCTCGGCGGCAAAGTCGGCGAAAGCGCGCTGCGCCAGCGCCTGCAAGGTTGATACCGGCGCTACCGGCAGATCCGCCGCATAGGCAATACCCTGCACCACGCCGGTGGCGATACGCACCCCGGTGAAAGCACCCGGGCCACGGCCAAAAGCGATTGCATCGATTTGCGAAAGCGACAGCTGCGCTTCGGCCAGCAACGAATCGAGCATCGGCAGAATCAGCTCGGCGTGTTTACGCGGCTGTACCTCAAAACGTTCCAGCATCTCGCCGTCGATCAGCAAGGCCGCCGAACATGCTTCGGTGGCGGTATCCAGCGCCAGCAATTTCATGATGCAAAAAACCTCTGCACATCCTCGAGGTCACGCGTGCGCGCAAAGTCCGGCATGCTGTTGAGAAAGATCTTGCCGTAGGGTTTGGAGCGCGACAGCAGGCGCGGATCGCAGACCACCAGCACGCCGCGGTCATCGACATCCCGGATCAAACGCCCGGCGCCCTGCTTCAACGCGATCGCCGCCTGCGGCACCTGGAATTCCATAAACGGGTTGCCGCCTTTCTTACGCAAGGCATCAATGCGCGCCTGCAGCACCGGATCGCCCGGCGAGGCGAACGGCAGTTTATCGATGATGACGCAGGACAGGGCTTCACCGCGCACATCCACACCCTCCCAGAAACTCGCTGTGCCCATGAGTACCGCATTGCCGAGTTCACGGAAACGTTGCAGCAATTCGTTCTTCGGCGCGGTGCCCTGGATCAATAACGGAAAGTCGATTTCCTCCTCGAGAATTTCCGCTGCCTCATGCATGGCGCGGTAACTGGTGTACAGCAAAAACGCCCGGCCCTGGCTGGCCTCGAGAATTTCAATGCTGAGCCTGGCAACCTCTTTGTTGTAATCACGCGCATTCGGCTCCGGCAAGCCGCGCGGTACAAACCACAAAGCCTGCTGCTGGTAATCGAACGGGCTGTCCCATTGCCGGGTAATCGCATCGCTGACGCCGAGCTGTTGCTGGAAATGACTGAAGTTGCCGTTGACCGACAGCGTCGCCGAGGTAAACACCCAACTGGCCGGATGCGCCAGCATGCGGGCGGCGAAGACATCGTTGATTTCCAGCGGAGTGAGATTGAAGCGGAAACTCTGGCGAAAGGTTTCGTACCAGCGAATGTCGTTGTCCTGTTGCTGGTTTTCGCAAATCTGTAACAGCTGGACGGCCAGTTTATCGCAGCGTTCCAGGCAACTGTCGATGCCTTTGGAACGACCGCGAATGCTGTTAAGCAGACTTTTCAGATCATCGAGTTGCCGACGGATCTCAGCGATACCGCGTTGCAGACGCTCGTCGGCAGCCACTTCCTGCCAACCGCCACGGCGCGGCTCTGCACCGAACAACAAACGCAGATCGCGCACGGCTTTCGACAGTTTGCCGCTCTGGGTGAGAATCTTCGGCAGGTCACCAATGTCACGGTGGTATTCGGTATCGATGTCACGGCTGAGATCCAGCAGTTGCCGGCCGCTGACGGCAGTGCCGAAAAAATTGCTCGCCACTTCCGGCAGCTGGTGCGCTTCGTCGATGACAAAACAGTCGCAGGCCGGCAACAGTTCGCCAAAGCCGTCATCCCGGAGCGCAAAATCCGCGCACAGCAGATGATGGTTGATCACGACAACATCAGCCTCCTGCGCGGCACGGCGCGCCTCGACCAGGAAACAGCTCTGGTAACCCGGGCATTCCTGGCCAAGACAATTGTCCGCCGTCGAGGTCACCAGCGGCCACACCGATGCGTCTTCCGGGATCGCCGCCAGTTCGGCGATATCGCCGCGCCGGGTCTGGGTCGACCATTGGCGAATCTGGGCCAGGTGTTCGGAGTTGTCCTTGCTGTGACCACGCGTATCAACCAGCGCGTTGTCCATGCGATGAGTGCACAGGTAATTGGCGCGGCCCTTGAGCAACGCCACCTTGACCGGTGTATCCAGCAGCTCGCGGATGCTCGGCAGGTCGCGATGAAACAGCTGGTCTTGCAGGTTTTTGGTGCCGGTGGAGATGATGGCTTTCTTGCCGGACAGCAACACCGGCAGCAGATAGGCGAAAGTCTTGCCGGTGCCGGTGCCGGCTTCACAGATCAGCGCGCCACCGGCGTTAATGACGTCCGCCACGGCTTCGGCCATTTCCGCCTGTTGCGGCCGGTACGAGAAACCCTCGACCTGCTGCGCCAGCAGACCGTCCGGCCCGAGGTATTCGGCGATATCCGCGTCCAACGCTGTCGCTGTCTGCTGCAAGGCCATTGCCCTATTCGGCAATCAGACCCTGCTCACGCGACCAGGCAAGACGGGCGATTTTCCTGAATTTGGCGACCGACAGGGCGCCGCGTTTGGCGCGGTTGCTGTCGGACTCGTAGACGTGTTCCTCGACATCATCACGGTAGGCTTCAAAGATTTCCACCGGCATGTACTGCTCGTCCATGATCACCAGCACTACCAGATCCCACTCCTGATTGAGATTAAGCTGGCCCATGCGTTCACCGGACTTGGACTCGCCAAAAATGGCGCGTGACTTGATCTGTACCCGCAGGTTGTTGCGCCGTGGATCGACCGCATCGTAACCGACCGCGCCTTCCGGTTTGGGTTCAAGTTCCAGCAGGCGGATGGCGTCGTGCTCGGCAATCTCATTGCTGACGCCAGGCAGCGGCTTGCCCATGGTCTGGCGAAACTCGGCGGCGAGGATGCGCGCCTGGGCAATCAGTTTGTCAGCAGAGTAGATGCTCAATCTCGGTCCCTGTCAGAAAATCCGGAATTATGATAATGCCGATTCTAGCATAATTGTTTATCTTATTGATTATTAAGGGAGCTGAGCTTACTTAATCAGATCTGCCTGCTGTTCTGCCGCTCTCGCTTCGGCCATCAGGCCCTGGGTGCGTTTCATTTTGGCGATCAACAGCCAGTTGTCGCGTTTCAGGTCGTTATCGGTCGGCACCGCCAGCGCATTCGACTTGGCGGCCAGTTCCGCCGCCATGGAGTACTTGAGCTGTTCGGCGCGCACGTGCGCCAGCCGGTTCCAGACTTCGGCATTTTGCGGCTCGATGCCGAGCGCACGTTCCAGACTCTTGGCCGCGGCAATCAGTTCTCCGCTTTGCTGTTGCGCCTGCGAGCGATCCAGCAACATCTGCACCGCCTTGCCCGGCTGCGGACGCATGGCCGGGGCCGAGCTTTGCTGCAACGGCGTGATGGTAACTGCAGCAGTCTGCTCGGAACCATCGCCGGATGCTGAACCGGAAGCACCCACGATCGGCGCCGGTGGTTCACTCCGAATCGACTCGAAGCAACCGGATAAAACAACAGAAGCAATAATTACAGAAATCGCGAGACGCATAGAACTGACCTGTGAGTGTGGCTGGTCGTTATCTTAAATTTTTTTAACGGAAAAGACGATCAAAAAAACCCATGCTTTTTTCGATGCAGGATGACTCCAGTTGCGGTGCAGAGCCGCGCACGAACTCCATTTGCACGGCATGTTCACATTGTTCGCTGGCCAGCAGACCATTGTCCTGATCAATCCAGACCGTTTCGATGTCAGCTGGCGGGGTCAGCGCCAACGGTGTGACCGACAGGCCTTGCATGACATTGCCCCACACATGCATGGCGCCGCGCGAACCGGTCAGGCCTGCCGGCTGGTTATCATCACGGCCGACCCACACCACGGTGACCAGGTTGTTGCTGAAGCCGGCAAACCAGCTGTCGCGCAAATCATCGGTGGTGCCGGTCTTGCCGGCCAGTTGCAGATCGGCCGATAACTGTTGCTGCAGACCAAGCGCCGTACCCGACGACACCACCGACTGCAAGGCGCGATCCAGCAGATACACCGGCGCCGCCGGCAAGGTCTGGTCAACAGTGAGCGGATAGCGCTGCAGCGGCTGGTTGTTGCTGTCGAGCACTTCCTGGATGGCACGCAACGGCGAACGAAAACCGCCGGCGGCAAAGGTCTGGTAAATCTGCGTCACCTCCAGCGGCGACAGCGAGATCGCGCCAAGCAACAATGACGGATACGGTCGTAACGGCCGTGTCACGCCAGTTTTGCGCAAAGTATCGATCACCGCCGGCAGGCCGACGTCCAGGCCCAGCTGCACCGTGGCCAGGTTGTAGGATTTAGCCAGCGCGGTCAGTATGGTGACGTCACCGTGTTCCTGCTTGTCAAAATTCTCCGGTTGCCAGATGTCGCCGTTGTCCAGTTGCAGGCGGATTTTTTGATCCGGCACCTGCGTCATAAGCGTGTATTTCTGCGGCTGCATCAGGGCGCTCAGATACACCACCGGTTTGATCAGCGAGCCGACCGGACGCAGCGCATCGAGCGCACGATTGAAGCCGGCATAATCCGCATCGCGCGCGCCCAGTACTGCATACAGCTCACCACTTTGCGGGTTGGCGATCACCACGGCCAACTGCAGTTTGTCGGCCGGCAGGCCATGCTGTTGTTCCAGCGCCGTCAGTTTGGCGGCCGCCTTTTTCTCGGCCTGTTCCTGAATCCACGGGTCCAGTGTCGTGAAAATACGCAAGCCCTGCGAGGTCAGGTCCTGCTCGCGATAATCGCGTTGCAACTGCTTGCGCACCAGTTTGATAAAAGCCGGATAACTGCGCTGGCTGCCGCGACCGCTGCGGTTGATGCCGAGCGGCGCCGCCTTGGCCTTGGTGGCCTGGGATGCATTGATGATGCCCTGTTGCTGCATGAGATCCAGCACCAGGTCACGCCGTTCACGCGCACGCTTTGGATGCTTGCGCGGGTCATACCAGGACGGCCCCTTGATCATGCCGACCAGCAAGGCGATACGCGGCAAATCCAGTTCAGCCAGCGGCCGGTTGAAATAAAAACGGCTGGCCAGGCCAAAGCCGTGGATCGCGCGCTGTGCGTCCTGGCCCAGATAAATTTCGTTGGCGTAGGCTTCGAGGATTTCGTCTTTCTGGTAACGCGCATCCACAATCAACGCCATCAAGGCTTCGTTGAACTTGCGCACCAGGCTGCGCTCGCTGCTGAGGAAAAAGTTTTTCACCAGTTGCTGCGTCAGCGTGCTGCCACCCTGCACCACATGACCGGCGCGGATATTGGCCAGCAGCGCACGCGCAATCGATTTCGGATTGACGCCGTGATGCTCGTAAAACTCGCGATCTTCCACCGCCACCAGCGCCATGACCAGCAACGGCGGCAGTTGCTCGCGTTTGAGCAGGATGCGATCTTCGTTGTGGCTCGGATAAATGCTCTCGATCATGGGCGCTTCGAGTCGCAGCAAGGCTTTTTCCTGGCCGCTGCGACGCTCGCGTATTTGCGTAATGCGATCGCCATTGAAACTGATCTGCAAGGATTCGGCCGGTGTAGATTCGTCCCAGAATTCAAACGCGCGGGTATTAATCAGGTAAGCACCGTCACTCGACTGTCCCCAGCTGCCTTCCGCTTGTGGCTGTTGCTGTTGTCGATAACCCAGCCGTTGCAACTCGGCTTCCAGTTGCTGACGCCCAACCGGTGCGCCGGCATACAGCTCCAACGGACGTCCGTAGACGCGCGCCGGCACCGCCCAGCGCTTGCCTTCAAATTTGATCGACACCACATGCGACAAATACAGGCTGTAGGCGCCAAGCCCGATACCGCCGACCAAAAACAGCAACAGGAGGATTTTTTTCCAGTGCGCTAAAAAGCCACCGGAGGAACGCCTGGCCCGACGGCGCTTTTTACTCTGCGGTTTTTTGCGCCGCGCGATAGACCGCCGACTGTTGCCGGTCGAACTGGTTTTTTTGCGGATGACCTTTTTGCGCACGGTCTTTCTGGAACCGGTTTTTTTACGAGGCATGAACGAATAACCGCGTGGCTAGTTTTTGATGCCGACGCCTTTTCCCAGTAACCACAGACTGAAAAAAGCCAGCACGGCGATAAAGCCGAGAATGATACCAAAAGCCACTGTTAGCGGGATATCCGACACGCCAAGCAAGCCGTAACGGAAAGCATTGATCATGTAGAACACCGGATTGCCAAGCGATGCAGTCTGCCAGAACTCCGGCAACATGCTGATGGAATAAAACACCCCGCCGAGATAGGTCAGCGGTGTCAGCACAAAGGTCGGAATGATGGAGATGTCATCGAAGCTGTTGGCGTAAATGGCGTTGATGAAACCGGCCATGGAAAACAGCACCGAGGTCAGGAAAAACACCAGCAGCGTCACCGCGTAACTGTGAATCTGCCAGTCGGAAAAAAACATCGACACCAGTGTCACCACGATGCCGACCATAATGCCGCGCGCCACACCGCCACCGACATAGCCGGCCAGGATGACAAAATTCGGCACCGGTGCAATCAGCAATTCCTCGACATGGTGTGAGAATTTGCTGTGATAAAAACTCGACACCACATTGGCGTAGGAATGCGCTATCACCGACATCAGAATCAGGCCCGGCACAATGAAATCGATGTAGCGGTAGCCATCCATATCACCGATTTGCGAACCGATCAGCTTGCCAAAGATAATGAAGTACAGCGTGGTCGTAATCGCCGGCGGCAAAATTGTCTGGATCCAGATACGCGTGAAGCGCAGCACTTCCTTGACCAGAATGGTCTTGAAGGCGACGAAATAATCAGCCAGGTACATCTTCAGTTCCCATGTCCGGCGGGCATTCGACATGACACGAACCGCTGCGCACCATTTCAATGAACAGCTGCTCCAGCCGGTTTTGTTTGTTGCGCAGGCCCGAAATGTGCATGCCGGCCGCCGACAAATCCTCAAACATACGGTTCATGCTGACATTCTGAGTGAGATTGACTTCCAGCGTGTATTCATCCAGCTGCAATGGATTGTATTGTTCCAGCCCCTGCATCTCGCTAACCGCCTGTTCGGTAGTGACGACAAAGGTCTGCGTGTGCAAACGCCGAAACAGGTCCGCCATGCCCGACTGCTCGACGATCTGGCCGCAGTTGATGATCGCGATGTTGCGGCACAGGCTTTCGGCCTCTTCGAGGTAATGCGTGGTCAGGATGATGGTCGTGCCCTGGCGGTTGATGTCGCGCAGGAAATCCCACATGGAGCGGCGGATCTCGATATCAACACCGGCGGTCGGCTCATCGAGGATCAACAACTTCGGCCGGTGTACCAGCGCACGCGCAATCATGAGGCGGCGCTTCATGCCGCCTGACAGTGATCGCGATTCGGCGTGGCGTTTGTCCCACAGTTCGAGCTGGCCCAGATACTGTTTGGCCCGCTCCCAGGCCTGCTTGCGCGGGATGCCGTAAAAGCCGGCCTGGTTGACCACGATCTCACCGACCGGCTCGAACTGGTTGAAATTGAATTCCTGCGGCACCAGGCCGATGTGTCGCTTGACCTCGACAGTCTGTGAATCAAGATCATGACCAAACACGCGCACGGCACCTGATGTCTTGTTGATCAACGAACTGATGATGCCGATCGCCGTGGACTTGCCGGCGCCGTTTGGGCCTAACAGCGCAAAAAAATCACCCTGCTCGACACGCAGATTGACCCCCTTGAGCGCTTCAAAGCCGCCGGCATAGGTTTTACAGAGATCAACAAGTTCGAGGGCAGGTTCGGACATCTGGTAGTAGTGTGACAAATCGAACAGCGATTATGTCGGCCCGGACGGCCGGCTTCAAGCGCTGCCGCGCCGCTTTGTGATGTGGCGCTGAATTTGTGTTTGATATGGTGGCAATCGCGCCGGAATCAAGTCCGTCCTGAAACGCACGCCTCAGTCGCACGGATAGGCCTCGCGGTCGATGTAGACATCAATGCCGTGCAGACCGGTAATGCGCGAGATCGGCAGATCCTCGCCGTCGAGCCAGCGCTGTACGGTTTCCCGCTTGCCGGCACCGGCAATCAGTACCATGACCTTGCGCGCGTCATTAAGTGCAGCATAACTCAGGCTGATGCGCTCGGCGGGTTCAAACGGCGAGTTGTCCACCGCCACCAGTTCGGACGGCTTGTCATACTCGTTGCCCGGAAACAGGCTGGCAGTGTGTCCATCATCACCCATGCCGAGCATGACCAGGTCGAATGGCCGGGCACGACGCACCTTTTTTTCGTAATCCTCGATGGCGTTGTCAAAGCCCTGGTCGGCGTGAATGAAATGCACCTGCTGCTGTGGAATCGCCACATGCGACAACAAGGTATCGCGGATCATGACGCTGTTGCGCAACGGGTCCTCGGCCTCGACACAACGCTCATCGCCCAGATACAGCTGCCAGCGGCTCCAGTCCGAATCGCCGCGCGCCAGGTAGCGATAGGTTTGCTGTGGCGTGCTGCCGCCAGCCAGCACGACCTTGAACACGCCACGATCACCGATCGCATTACGTGCTTCGTGAATGATGCGATCGGAGGCGTCGCGTGCCACCGCAGCCGCATCGTTACTGACGTGCCATTTGATCTGTTGCAGATTTGTCATGTGGGGTAAAGCCTCTTGTTGTTGTATGCTAGTTCCATTAGCGCTTTACAGATTGATAGCACAAATTGCCCGGGTGTTGTCAGCACAAATATTCATGGAATTAAGCTTCGAACTTGTCTTGCTGCTGTTTGCCACCGGCCTGCTGGCCGGGTTTGTCGACAGCATCGCCGGCGGTGGCGGCCTGCTGACCGTGCCGGTGCTGTTGTGGACCGGTATGCCGCCGGCCATGGTGCTCGGCACCAACAAATTACAAGGCAGCATTGGCACCCTGACTTCCAGTTTCAATTTTTATCGCAACGGCCACGTGCCGTTGCGCTCAGCGGCCTTGTCCATGGTCTGCGCCTTTGTCGGTTCGGCATTGGGTACCTATGCCGTGCGCAGTCTCGATGCGTCTTTGCTGTCGCGCCTGCTGCCTTTGCTACTGATCCTGTTCGCCCTGTATTTCCTGTTCTCGCCACGGGTCAACGACATTGACGCCCAGCATCGCATCGGCCGCAACCTGTTTGCCCTGACCGCCGGCTTTGGCATCGGCTTTTATGATGGTTTTTTTGGTCCCGGCGCCGGCGCCTTTTATGTCATGGCGCACATCGCCCTGCTCGGCTATGGCATTGTGCGCGCGACGGCGCATACCAAGGTTCTGAACTTCGCCAGCAACATCAGCGCGCTGCTATTTTTTCAGATTGCCGGACTGGTGTCCTGGCCGATCGGGCTGAGCATGGGCGCGGGTCAGGTGTTCGGCAGTTATCTGGGCTCCCATCTGAGCATGCGCCATGGTGTGCGTCTGATCAAACCGGTGCTGGTCATCACCTCGACGGCGATTTCATTGAAGCTGTTGTTCGACAACTGGCCCGGTTGAAATCAGGCCGCTTGCCGTTGTGCTGGTTCGGTGACGTCCAGTTCATCGCTGGCGCGCGCCAGTAAAGCATCGAGACTCTCGTCCTGGCGGTGAAACACCAGCGCAGCCCGGGTGAACAATGCGTGATCGACATTTCCCAGCCGAACCGGGCTGCGCGCAATCATACTGCGCAGACGTTGTAACAACACATTCGCGCCTTGCAGATTTTCGCAACGCGCAAACACCGCAATGCGGCGATCGGAAAAGCGCACGGCAAAATCGGTTTCACGGATGTTTTCGGTAACCAGGCCGGCCAGCGCCAGTTGCAACCGGTTCGCGCGGCCCGGTACGACTTCTGCGAGATTGTCGCTGACGCGCTCCAGCAAAATCATGGCAAAGCCGTTGCTCGGGTCGCGTTGATGCAGGGCGACCAGGCGACTGACGATGCGTTCCATGTAGGAACGTGTGAACAGACCGGTGGCGGGATCATTGATGGCTTCATCAAGCAGACGTGCACGCAGCTTTTCACTGAGCACGATCTGGGTGACGGCCATGCTCAGCACGAGGCCGCTGATCAAGCCGATGAAAACGGAATAAACATCAAATTGCAGTGGCATGACAAACGCTTCCGGCGTGAACAGGCCGGTCAAATACGCCATCACGGCTACTACCATCAGGCTGCCGAGAAAGATCGCCAGGAGTTTGCCAGGGTCTGCTGTTTGCGTGTGCATACCGCTTTCAACGGCATCACGGCAGCAGACTTTAGTGTTGTGATCAGCGGTACTGGCGCAGATAGATTTGTTCAAACAGACGTTTGGCCCAATGCAGCGGTTTCATCGGCGGTAACATCAGGTTGCGTTTTTCACTGCGCGTCACCAGCATGCCGTCGCTCTGGCTGTCGACAATGCAGATCAGTTCGATCTTGAAGGTTTCGCTGGCCTGGCCACCCTTGAACTCTGCCATGAGATTAGCCACGGCCGCTTCGGCCTGCAGGTCCGCCATGTGCGCCTGCTTGGGCATCCAGTCAGGTCCCGGGAAACTGCCGGAGTCGCCCGCCACATAAACCTGGTCGAAACCTTCGACACGACAGTATTCGTCCGCCTTGATCAGGCCACCCGGTGAACGCGGCAGGTCGGTGTTGTCAAACCAGAGGTTGCCGGTCATGCCCGGCATGAACAGGATCAGGTCAGCAGCGAACTCGCCACCTTCGGTAATCACCTTGTCGCTTTCAAACACTTTCATCTTGTGGCCGAGATGCAGGTCGATGTTGCGTTTCTTCATTTCATTGAGCAGACCCTGGACCGCTTTCGGCCCGAGACGCGACCCGGGTTTTTCCGCCGGTGTGAAAAACACCAGCCGGAATTTGTCACGCCGGCCTTCCTTGCGCAGTTGACGATCGATGCCAAACAAAAATTCAAACATCGGTCCGCCGCGCATGGCGGACGGTTCCTTGGGATTGGACGCAAAGCCAATAGCGATGGTGCCGCCGTCCATCTGCTGCAAACGGTCACGTATCTGCACGGCCGCCGGGATGCCTTCACAAGGCGTGATCGCATGTTCGATGCCCGGCAGTTTTTTCAGGAAACGCCCGCCGGACGCGATGATCAGGCCGTCGTTTTCAATGCTGCCGGTATCGGTGACCAGCGTGCGACCACCGTTTTCGAGCGACACGGCATTGCCTTGGTGATAAGTGACATTCATGCGGCTGAAAAAGTTGTCCAGCGGCACCACCAGGTCTTCGGGCTGGCGCAATCCGGACGGAATCCAGATCAGGCTGGGCAGATAAATCATTTCCGGTCTGGGTGCGACCAGAGTGATTTCCAGGCCGGCATCCGCTGCGCGCAATTTCCTGACGGCGGTCAGCGCCGCAAAACCGGCGCCGATGACTGTGACTTTTTTCATGGATGAAAATACTCCCGATTCCCCTGACTGCATACGCTATGCTTAGTGTTGTTTTCCGCTAATCATACCGCATTGTCTCTATAAATAGGCCCGAAAAAAATCATGAATGACGCTACTTCCCAAATCGGCCATGTCACCGATGTGCGCGGCAATCTGTTCATCGCCACCCTGCTCGACGCTGATGCCGGCTACCAACCCGTAATCAGCATCGGTGACAACAGCGTGCTGGTCGGCCAGATCGGCAGCTATGTCTCGATCCGCCAGCCTGGCGTGCATGTGCTGGCCTCGGTGGTGCGTACCTGGGAAAGTGGCGATGCCGACCGCCTGCAGCGCCAGGTGGAGTTGCTGCCACTCGGCGAGATTGCCACAGACCATTCCTTCAGCCGCGGCATCAATCATTACCCGATCAGCGGCGCCGAAGTCTATGTGGTCAGCGAAGCCGAACTGCAGTCGCTGTATCGTAACAATGCCGGCTTCAATTTCAGCATGGGACATCTGCTGCATCACCAGGATGTGCCGGTATTACTCAACCCGAATCCGCTGTTCGGCCGGCATCTGGCCATTCTCGGCCAGACCGGCTCGGGCAAGTCCTGGGCCGTCGCTAGCCTGCTGCAAAATGCGGTGCGCACCATGCCGAATGCGCACATCGTGTTGCTCGACCTGCACGGTGAATATTGCTGGCGCGATACCGACAATAAACTGCATGGCGCATTCAATTCCTCGGTGATGCGTTATGTCGATGCGCGTGACCTGGAAATCCCTTACTGGCTGCTGACCTATTCCGAACTCATCGACCTTCTCATCGATCGCAATGACGCGTCCGCCTCAACCCAGATCGCCTATCTGCGTGAAGTGCTGCTGGTGCTGCGTCGCCAAGCCAATGAAGGTCTCAATATCGAACGCCTGTCGGTCGATTCGCCGGTGTATTTCTCCCTCAAGGACCTGCTGCTGCATTTCAAGAAAGCCAACGAGCTGCAGACCGATTTCGGCAAAACCAAAGGCCCGCTGTACGGCCAGTTCGACGAGTTCCTGATCAAGTTGCAAAGCAAGCTCAACGACGCGCGCTACGATTTCCTGTTCCGCCCGAAGCGCCGCACCGGGTCGGAATCGCTGGAAGGCCTGTTGCGTGATTTCACCGGCCTGACCGAACCGAAACGCCAGATCACCGTAATCGACCTGAGCCCGGTACCCTCCGACGTCCGGCCGGTGGTCGCCGCCCAGCTCGGCCGGCTGGCGTTTGAATTCAATTACTGGAACCCGCAACGCAAGCAATTCCCGCTGCAATTGGTGTGCGAGGAAGCGCATGCCTATATCCCGCGCGGTGACAACAACAAATACCGCGGCACACGTGAATCGATCGAGCGCATCGCCAAGGAAGGCCGTAAATATGGCGTCGGCCTGACCATCGTCAGCCAGCGCCCGCATGAACTGTCGGAAACCGTGTTGTCACAGTGCTCCAATTTCCTGTGCCTGCGCCTGACCAACCCGGATGACCAGCAGTATGTGCGCTCACTGGTGCCGGAAGGCGAAAGCGACCTGACCAACACCCTGTCGGCGTTGGGCCGCGGCGAAGCCCTGATACTCGGTGAAGCCACGCCGCTGCCGACGCGTTTCCAGATCGACAAGCCCAATCCGACGCCCAACAGCCAGGACGCCAATTACCACCGCCACTGGTCCGGCGCACCGCAGGAAGTGGATGTCGCCGATATCGTCAATCGCTGGCGGCGCCAGCAGCGCTGATCCGCTCTACAAACCGGCAGACAGCCGCAGATAGAGATTGACGCTAAATTAGAAATCCCTAAAATAGTAATGATTCTTGTTTTTGCGTCAGTCCGCCACATGATGTCACAACCACTCAGCAGCATTCCGGTCGGCACCCGGGTCAAGCTCAACGCCATCCACGGCGGTCGTTTGCTCACACGCCGCCTGCTGTCGCTTGGCATCAGCCTCGGCAGCGAGTTTGAGGTGGTCAACCATCGCGGTCTGGGCGTGGTGCTGGCCCGCGAGGGCAACCGTGTCGCACTCGGTGGCGGTATTGCCGAAAAGCTGTCGGTTGAACCGATCGATTGATGGGCTGCTGCGAAGACACCCGACCCGCCGTGCCCGCGGCCAAAAGCAGTTTACGCATCGCCATCGCCGGCAATCCCAATTGCGGCAAGTCGGCCCTGTTCAACAGCTTCACCGGCATCCGCCAGAAAACCGGCAACTGGCCCGGCGTCACGGTCGATCGCAAGGAAGGCCATTTCAGCATCGATGATCGCCAGGTCACCGCCATCGACCTGCCCGGTATTTACTCACTGGACGCCAATTCGCTCGATGAACAGGTGACACGCGACTACCTGCTGTCACACGACGCCGATCTCATCGTCAATGTCGTTGACGCCGCCAACCTGGAACGCAATCTTTACCTCAGCGTACAGTTGCTGGAAATGGGCGTGCCGTTGCTGGTCTGTCTCAACATGATGGACGTGGCGCGCAAACGCGGTATTCGCATCGACATCGAACTGCTCAGTCGTGAACTCGGCTGCCCGGTGGTACCGGTGGTCGCCACCAGCGGTGAAGGCCTGAGTGAACTCAAGGCGCGCATGCTCGACGTCATCGACGGGCGCCTCAGCGGTGGTTATTCGCTGGCGCTGGACGAAAGCGTCGAAACCGCGGTCAACGAACTGCAACAACACATCGAACACGATCACGCCACTGCACGGCGCTGGCTGGCGATCAAATTACTCGAAGGTGATGAAAACTCCACCGCCAGCATCCCGGAAAACGTGCGTCACCAGGCAGACCATCACCAGCAACAGATTCAGGCGCGCAGTGGTGAAGACGCCGATGTACTGATCGCCGACAGCCGTTTCGGCCACGCCCACACGCTGGCGCAACGCGTGCAAACCCACAGCCTGCGCATCACCCGTACCTTCAGTGACCGCATCGACCAGCTGGTGCTGGGCCGCTGGACCGGTGTGCCGCTGTTTCTGGTCATCATGTATCTGATGTTCTTGTTCACCATCAACATCGGCGGCGCTTTCATTGATTTTTTCGACGGTATCGCCGGAGCGATTTTCGTCGACGGCCTCGGCAATCTAATGACTTCCATCGGCAGTCCCGACTGGCTGCGCGTGGTGCTGGCCGATGGCGTTGGCGGCGGCATCCAGATCGTGTCGACCTTTATCCCGATCATTGCGGCGCTGTATCTGTTTCTGTCGGTGCTGGAAGACTCGGGTTACATGGCGCGCGCGGCCTTTGTCATGGACCGCTCCATGCGTTCCATCGGCCTGCCCGGCAAGGCCTTTGTGCCGCTGATTGTCGGCTTCGGTTGTAACGTACCGGCCATCATGGCGACACGTACGCTGGAACATGAACGCGAACGCAAGCTGACCATTCTCATGAACCCGTTCATGTCCTGCGGTGCGCGCCTGCCGGTGTACGCCCTATTTGCCGCAGCGTTTTTTCCACACTCGGGACAGAATGTCGTGTTTGCGCTCTATCTGACCGGCATCGCCGTGGCGATACTGACCGGCCTGCTCATGAAAAAAACCCTGCTACCCGGTGAGAGCAGCGGCTTCATGATGGAACTGCCGCCGTATCACCTGCCAACATTGAAAGGCATTCTGCTGCGCGCCTGGGACCGGGTGCGCCTGTTCATCAAGGAAGCCGGCCAGGTGATTGTTGTCATGGTGCTGGCGCTGAACCTGCTCAACTCGATCGGTACCGACGGCAGCTTCGGCAACGAAAACTCGGAACATTCCATCCTCAGTGAAGTCAGCCGCAGCATGACGCCGGTGTTTGCGCCGATGGGCATCCAGCAGGACAACTGGCCCGCCATGGTCGGTATTTTCTCCGGCGTGCTCGCCAAGGAAGTGGTGGTCGGCACGCTGGATACGCTTTACACCCAGCTGGGCAGTACTGGTGCAGATACAGACGAGTTTGATTTCTGGAACGCCATCAAGGAGGCTGCCGCCACGGTGCCGGCCAATCTGTCGGAACTGGCGACCGCCCTGCTCGATCCGCTCGGCATGGATCTCGGCAATCTGCACGATGTCGGCGAAGTCGCCGCCAGCCAGGGCGTCAGCACTGGCGTGTTTGGCGCCATGCACCAGCGTTTTGATGGCCAGGCCGGCGCCTTTGCCTATCTGCTGTTCGTGTTGCTGTATTTTCCGTGTGTCGCCACCATTGGTGCGATCAAACGCGAGGCCGGGCGTAACTGGGCGATCTTTGTCGCCTTCTGGACCACGGCAATCGCTTATCTGACCGCCAGCAGTTATTACCAGCTGGCCACCTTTAGCGAGCATCCGCAATCATCCGGCC
This sequence comes from Chromatiales bacterium, assembly GCA_050049775.1. Lineage (GTDB taxonomy): Bacteria > Pseudomonadota > Gammaproteobacteria > Chromatiales > Chromatiaceae > JABDQZ01. Next base: position 9,500 of record JASFVP010000020.1, on the reverse strand, counting down.
TGATACTTGCCATCCTCTGGGTGCTGTTCGGCGTACTGATGTATCTGTTGCGCCAATGGGGCAAGAAAGAACCGGAACAACGGCCGCTGACAGGTGGAGCCAAAGGATGATTCTGTCCGAGTTGCGCGACTATGTGCGCCAGCGCAACCAGGTCACGCTGTCGGACATCGCCTTGCACTTCGACAGCGATCCGGACACGCTGCGGCCCATGCTTGATGTCTGGCTGCGCAAGGGTCTTATACACAAACAACTGGCAACCGCATCCTGTGGCAGCAGTTGCACCCAGTGTGATTCAGCCGCAACCGAAATCTATGTCTGGGGTGAAGCCCCGTCGATCAGCACGGCCCTGTTGCCAGATGGCTGCAAGCACAGCTGACGGCACAATCACACAGGCATCAACCCAGTAGCTGTTTGAGCATATCCAGCAAGGCTTTCATGTTGATCGGCTTGGTCAGGTAGTCGTAACAGCCGGCCTGTTTGCCTTTCTCGATGTCGTCCGGCAAGGCATTGGCGCTGACCACAATCACCGGAATATGCTGTGTCACAGCATCGGCCTGCAACTGTTGTATCGCTGTATAGCCGTCCATGCCCGGCAGGTTGATGTCCATCAAGATCAGGTCCGGCACTTGTTCCCGCGCCAATACCAGGCCGGTCTCGGCATCCGCAGCAGGAATGAAGTTATACGGCGTATAGCGCTCAACGACCTGCTTGACCAGGTTCAGGTTGGCCGGATTGTCTTCAACATAGAGAATGCTTTTCCGATCCGATGACTGTGCGTCATCGGCTTCATCACTTGCATCGGGCTCGGAGCGTGATGCCTCCGGCCGGTCATCCTGGCTCAGCTCGAGCTGTACCCAGAAGCTGCTACCCTGTCCCTGCTGGCTTGCATAGCCCATGCTGGCGCCCATCAGTTCAATCAATCGTTTACTGATCGCCAGACCGATGCCGGTGCCTTCGATGCTTTTGTCCGTATCCAGTCGTTCAAACGGCTGGAACAGCTTCTGCTGTTGCTGGCGAGTCAGACCCTTGCCGGTATCATTCACCTGGATGCGCAGGAATTTGTCATCAACAACTTCGCTCTCCAGCGTCACCGTGCCATCCGGCAAGTTGTATTTGATCGCATTGGAAAGCAGGTTCAGTAACACCTGCTTGAGACGTACCGGATCGACATGCACACAGGATCTTGTCGTGTCCGTTATATTATTGTTGATTCGGACCCGTTGCTTTTGCGCCAGCGGCCGAACCAGCGACAGACACTCGTCAACAACCGCGCCCAGCCTGCAATGCTGCATGGCAAGCTGCAACTTGCCGGCTTCGATGGTGGACAGGTCGAGGATGTCGCTGATCAATTCCAGCAGGTGCCGCCCCGCCTTGACGATTTCACCGGCGTTCTGTTGCGTCGCGCTGTCTTCTGAAGTCATCTCCAGCAGTTGTCCAAACCCCATGATAGCGTTGAGCGGCGTGCGCAACTCGTGACTCATGTTGGAAAGAAATTCGGATTTGGCGATATTGGCGCTGACGGCCAGGCGTTCGGCCCGGATCAGCGATTCCTCTTTGTGTTTTTGTTGAATCGCGATGCCCGCCAGATTGGCAGCATGTTCAATACTGTTGATATCGCTGGCTTGCGGTGTTCGCGGTTCGCTGAAATAAATGGCGAAGGCGCCCAGCACGTTACCTTTGCTGTCAAAAATCGGTTCTGACCAGCACGAGGCCAGCCCCAGCTTGTCGGTCACCTGCTTGAGTGGTTGCCAGAACGGATGCGCGCTGATGTTATCGACGATCACACGCTCGCCGCTGTGAGCCGCGGCACCACAACCGCCGGTCTGCGCCCCAACTTCCAGTTGCTGGATGGCTTCGTTATAAAAATCCGGCAACGCCGGCGCCGCACCGGTACGCAGGCGCTTGCCATCCTGTTCCAGAATCAGGATGGAACAGAATGCGCCCTCGATTTCCTGTTCGATACTATGAGTGATCGCCTGCAATACGGTTTCCAGTGAATTGCCTTTGGCTAGCTTTTCCAGGATCGAGGCATGCGACTGTTTGCGCGCCTCGGAGATTTCCATTTTCCGGAGTGACTTGCGCAACTCCAGTTGGGAAACCACCTGCCGGGCCAGCGCTTGCAGCGCATGTTGTTGTTCGGGAGTAATGCTGCGCGCCTTGTGATCCACGATGCACAGGGTGCCGATACGCAGATCACCCGGGAAGATCAGCGGAGCGCCGGCATAGAAATTGACGTGCGGCGCACCGGTCACCAACGGGTTGTCGTAAAACCGCTCATCCTTGCTGGAGTCCTCGATGATGGTCAGGTCGTTATCCAGGATGGCGTGCGGGCAAAAACCCAGGTCGCGGGAAACCTCGTTGACGTCCAGCCCGTAATGCGACTTGAGAAACTGGCGGTCGCGATCGATCAGGCTGATCAGCGAGATCGGCGCATCACAAATCTGTGCGGCCAGATAGGTCAGATCATCGTAGGCCTGCTCTTCAAAGGTGTCGAGGATATCCAGATCGTAAAGCTGCTTGATGCGCGCTTCTTCATTGTCCGGCAACGGAGCGATAAGCATTTGAAAAACCTTGGATTATTTTTAAACCACAATTCAGGGGTGGTTGATTATAACCCAGAGTCACCGGTCTGCGTCATGTGCCCGTTGCGGCTCGCTGGCGCATGGAATCAGGGCAAATTACGCTTCAAACTAACAGGGAAAGCCAGTGTTTGACCGGGATTCGGCTGCCCGACTGCAAATGCAACTGGCAGCCAACATTGGCGGTGACAATGACTTCCGGCTGACCGTCCAGCAAGGCATCGACCTTGTTGTGCAACAGCTGCTGTGACAGCTCGGATTGCAGAATCGAATAGGTGCCGGCCGAGCCGCAACACAGGTGGCTGTCTTTGACTTCCACCAGTTCAAAGCCCAGCCCGGCCAGAATGTTTTCGACCACGCCCTGTTGTTTCAGACCGTGCTGTAGGGTGCAGGGCGCGTGGAAAGCAATGCGCCGAGCGTTGCCGTGTATGTTCAGCAATGCCAGATTGGCCGAAGCCAGGATCTCGGCCGGATCTTTCACCAGCTCGGCGATGCGTCGAGCCTTGTCTGCGTATAGCGCATCATCGGCCAGCATGTCGCCGTATTCATGCAGCATCAGGCCACAACCGGAGGCGGTGGCAAGAATGCCGTCCACCCCCTGCTCCACATGCGGCCACCAGGCGTCGATGTTGCGTCGCATGAACTGTCTGGCCTCGTCCGTGGCCGACAGATGTGCGCTGACCGCACCGCAACAACCGGCCTGTTCCGCTTCGATCAGTTCATAGCCGAGTTTGGCAAACACCTGCGACGCCAGCGCATTGGTATCCGGCGTGGCTACCGATTGCACACAACCTTGCAACACCAGCAGCCGGCGTTGCTGTGGCAAATTGGACCAGGCGATGTTATCCGCCCTTGGCGGAATCTTGTTTTGCATGCTTTGTGGCAACAATGGTTGCAGGCTGCGACCGATGGCCAGCAATGGCGCAAAACGTTTTGGGTAAGGCAATAACAGACGCAACACACGTCGCAGCAATTGCTGTGACCAGGGACGCGATGTGTGCTGTTCGACATAAGCCCGGCCAATATCCAGCAGACGCGCATATTGCACGCCCGAAGGACAGGTGGTCTCACAGGAGCGACAGGTCAGGCAGCGATCCAGGTGTTGTTGCAGCCGCGTTGTCGGCTGCTGGCCTTCGAGCACCTGCTTGATCTGATAAATGCGGCCACGCGGGCCGTCAAGTTCGTCGCCAAGCAACTGGTAGGTCGGACAGGTGGCGGTGCAGAAACCGCAATGCACGCAGGAGCGCAAAATCTGCTCGGCCTGCTGGCCATCCTCGGTCTGGCGAAATTGTTCAAGCAATCGCGTTTGCATGTCACAAATCCCGATACATTCGGCCCGGATTCAACAGGCCAAACGGATCCAGCGACTGCTTGATGTTGCGATGCAACTTCATCAGCGCTGCAGGCAATGGCTGGAATACATCGCCCTGACGCTCGGCATGACGAAACATGCTGGCATGGCCACCGGCTTTTGCCGCCAGTTCACGGATTTCGCTTTCTGTTGCATCACCAACATACCAGCGTTGTGCACCAGCCCAGTCGATAAACACATCACCGGACAGCGACAGCGGCGGTGTTGCCGGTGGCAGCGACAGGCGCCACAGCGTTTGACCACTCTGGAAAAATTCATGTTCGTGCTCACGCAGCTCATGCCAGAAGCGTTCCGCATCTTCGAGCAACTCGCCACCGCTTTCACTCACGGCCTGCTTCACCGACGACTCTGCCCCGGCAAAACGCAGATACAGGCTGCCGTCATACCAGGCGGCGGCCGTGAGTGGCGCAGGGCTGCCGGCCAGTCGGTTCATGCGTTCAATAGCATGTTGTTGACTGAACTGTTGCACCAGCGTCTGGCTGAACTGTGGTTGCGGCAATACCTTGAGACTGGCCTGCGTGATGATGCCCAGCGTACCCATGGCACCCACCATGAGGCGCGACAAATCGTAACCGGCGACGTTCTTGATCACGCGGCCACCAAAGTTCAGCAATTCACCACGACCGTTAATGACCTGCACACCGAGCACATAATCGCGCGCGCTGCCGGCAAACGGCCGCGCCGGCCCGGACAGGCCACACGCGAGCGTACCACCAAGAGTCGCGGTCGGTGCAAACGATGGCGGTTCAAACGGCAACATCTGGCCCTGCTCCGCCAGTGTCTGTTGCAGCTCACTCAAACTGGTTCCGACACGTGCGGTCATTACCAGCTCGCGCGGATCGTAATCGACGATCCCCTGATGTTGTGCCAGGGATAACGGCAGGCCACTGATCTCGCGACCGAGAAAGTCCTTGCTGCGTCCCGCGCTGATCGCCAAGGGCGTCTTGCTGTCCATGGCGGCCTTGACCTGCTCCAGTATTTGTTGGGAGATATCCTGTGACATAAGCCGGCTCAGAACCTTTCCAGCTCGGGAAACGGTAGCTCACCGTTGTGCACATGCATGGCGCCAAGTTCGGCACAGCGATGCAGCGTTGGCACCGCCTTGCCGGGATTGAGCAGCCCCAGTGGATCAAACGCATTTTTGATCGCATGAAACTGTGTCAGTTCGGCCGAATCAAACTGCACACACATCTGGTCGATCTTTTCCATGCCGACGCCATGCTCACCGGTAATGGTGCCACCGACTTCGACACATAGCTTGAGAATGTCCGCACCGAACTGCTCGGCCTTCTCCAGCTGTCCCGGCAGATTGGCGTCATAAAGAATTAATGGATGCAGGTTGCCGTCGCCGGCATGAAACACATTAGCGACACGCAAGTCATATTGTTGCGACATTTGCGCCATGCGTTGCAACACCGCCGGCAATTGCGCGCGCGGAATGGTGCCGTCCATGCAGTAATAATCCGGTGCCAACCGGCCGACTGCGGGAAACGCCGACTTGCGACCTTTCCACAGCAACTCACGTTCAGCCGTATCATGGGCAATGCGAATCTGGATGGCGCCGGCAGCACGCAGCACCTGTTCGATCGTCGCCACATCTTCCGCCACCTGCTGCGCATCACCATCGACTTCGCACAGCAATATCGCCGCCGCATCGAGTGGATAACCAGCGTGCACAAAATCATCCGCTGCGCGAATCGACAGCTGGTCCATCATTTCCAGGCCGGCCGGCACAATACCGGCAGCAATCACATCACCGACTGCCTTGCCGGCCACGGCGACATCATCAAACGCCGCCAGAATCACCTGCACGCTTTGTGGCAACGGCAACAAGCGCACCGTGACTTCAACGATCACACCGAGCATACCCTCGGAGCCATTGAACAAGGCCAACAAATCATAACCAGCACTATCCAGTGCATCCGAGCCTAAAGTCAGGCGTTCACCGTCAATGGTGACCACTTCAATGCGGCTGACGTTGTGCACGGTCAGGCCATATTTGAGGCAATGCACCCCACCCGAATTTTCCGCAACATTGCCGCCAATGGTGCAGGCAATCTGCGAAGACGGGTCCGGCGCATAAAACAATCCGTGTGGTCTGGCCGCCGCCGAGATCGACAGATTGGTCACGCCCGGTTGCACCCGCGCCGTACGGTTGAGCGGATCGATATCAAGTATGCGATTGAAGCGCGCCAGGCTCAGCAACACGCCCTGCTCGAACGGTAAGGCGCCACCGGACAGGCCGGTGCCTGCACCGCGCGCCACCACCGGAATCTGTTCTGTATGGCAATAGGCCAGGATGCGCTGCACCTGCTCGATGCTGTCCGGCAACAGCACCACCAGCGGCGTCTTGCGATACGCAGACAAACCATCACATTCATACGGACGCAGCTCGTCATCGTGATACAGCACGGCTGTATGCGGCAAAAATTCCAGAAAGGCTTTGGCAAGCTCGGTTCTATCCAAGAAACACCCGGCGACAGAAAATCGTTACAAATTAATGGCTAATAATGCCATCAAGCGGGTTGGCAGGAAACTGGTGAGAATGTGTGGAAACTCGAAGCATTGGTCACAAATATACGGCCGCAGGCTGTACTTGATTTTGCTGCACGGCTGTAACAGTCTTCAAACCATGGTCTGACCGGAATTTGACAATAACAAACACTAAAGGACTTCGCATGGATACCAATATCGCCTATACCATCATCAGAAGCGCCATGGCCGATCCGGTTTTTCTGCAGGCGCTATCTGCCAACCCGGACGAAATCATCAAGCAAAACGGCATCACCAACACCAATGATATCCAGGAACTGAAACAGCTGTTGTCCCTGCTGATTGCCGGTGCGCAACAATCCATCGAGGCGCAACAGTTTCTGCACGACCAGCAAAAAAGCACTTCCGAAACGGCCGATGCTTTCAAGGCCGGGTTACGCACGACGGTTGAGCAAATCGACAAGGGTTTTCGCTCAACCATGCAGATGTACACAGTCGCCTTTTACCTTGGCGTGCTGCTGGTGCTGGCTTCCCTGTATATTGCCATCGTCGATGGCGTGTCATTGTTGTCGGTCATCTTTGGCGGCCTGGGCGTTCTCGATTTTCTCGGCTTTTTCTTCACCAAACCCGCACAGAACCTGCAAGGCAGCCGTGCCGACCTGGCACAACTGCAGGCCGCCTATTACAACTGGTTTCTCGATGTGTACAACTGGAACTCGTATCTGGCACACCTGGCCCAGACACAGCAGATTGAATTCGACAAGGTCAGGGAAGTTTCCGAATTACTTATGACCAACACGGACAAGACCATGGCGCTGATTGAAAAATATTGCGGCCTGGAAAAACCTTAGCGGATCACATGGAATTCCCGCGAACTCCGGTTGCAAGCCAACAACTGATTTACGTCAAAATCCGTGTTGATTTTCAAGCAGATTCAACAAAATAACTGTTTTGCGCTGTGCTAGGATAGGAAGACATTTTCAACCGAACCCGACAATTACACACAACATCGAAACGAGGAATTTGCAATGTCAAATGAAGGTTACCACGAGCCAATCACTGAACTGTCCGACGAAACCCGCGACATGCACCGTGCGATCATTTCACTCATGGAAGAACTCGAAGCCGTCGACTGGTATAACCAGCGCGTTGATGCCTGCAAGGATGATGAGCTAAAAGCGATACTGGCGCACAATCGTGATGAAGAAAAAGAACACGCGGCCATGGTGCTCGAATGGATTCGTCGCAAGGACCCGAAATTCGACGATGAGCTCAAGGATTACCTGTTCACCGAAAAGCCGATTGCACACAAGTAACTCTGGCTTCTGATGCAATACCATGCCCGCAGTCTCTGCGGGCCCACTACCCCACATCGCCTCCACTATTACAGATGCACATCCCGCAACCCGCTGCCTGCCAAATGCTGGTATAGACTAGTCTGGCACTAGCAAAATCGGCAACAATACAGCCTTTGGTGTATTCACCCCGTTGAAAACGTAAAGGCGCAGGCTCATGCAAAAAAACCGTTTTGCGTTATCCGTCATCGTGCTGTTTTTTGTCGCGCTACTCTGGAACGGCTTGCTGCATATGGTGTTACTGGCTGACATCAATGCCTCGATCCAGCACCTGCGTCGGCCAGACATTCAGGACTTCATGTGGCTTTCCATGCTCATGACGCTGGCGCTGGTGGTTTTGTTTGTCTGGGGTTATAGCCGCTTTGTCCGCAAAGGAAGCCTGTTTGAAGCCATGCAATACGGGTTGTTTTTTGCGTTACTGGCGGGTCTGCTGGTGGATCTCAATCAGTACCTGTTATATCCGCTGCAGGTTATCGTGCCACTGGCATGGTTTGCTGGCGGAATCATCGAGTTTTTGCTTTATGCTTTACTTCTGACCAGGCTCTATCCCGTCAGCACTGTCAATAAAAGCACTTCCTGAAGCGAGACACTGTTACAGTAATCCGATATCAAACCCGATTTGGAGAAAATCAATGGACGAAATCGAAGTCACCTGGATGCGTGCAACCCACATCTACTGGAGCCTGGCCTGGCGCTGGGTCCTGTTCAGCATGCTGGCCGGTGCAATCGCCGGCGCCTTGCTGGGGGTTGCCCTCGGCTTTCTCGACCGCACCGAGAATCTAGAATTATATGGTCAGATTATCGGCTTTGTGGTCAGTATTCCGGTTGGCATCTGGGTAGTTAAAACGGTTATGACCAAACAGTACCGTCATTACCGCATCGCCCTGTTGCCATCGAATGAGGCATTGCTCGAACAGTCGATCAAATCGCTCGACGATTAAGCGTTTCTGCTGCGATTCTGTTGCAGATTTGTTACCGGGTAAACTTCGTTTTGCCGCCGTCTTCATGGCAGCATAAAATAAGGCATGCACCGCTATCGAATTTTTCATCGCACCAGCTACAGCTTTCCCGATTCCGTCACCCTGGGGACGCATTATCTGCGCCTGCGCCCGCGTGAAGACTACGAAGTGCGCATTGAATCCTCTTCGCTCAACATTACACCGCAGCCGAAAAGCCTGTTGTGGCATCGCGACGTCGAAGGCAACTCGGTGGCAACTGCTATTTTCACTGCTTCCAGCAAGCAACTGCTGATTGAAAGTGAGGTTTTTATCCAGCATTACAACGAGGCGCCGCTGGATTTTCTGGTCGCCGATTACGCGATAAATTATCCGTTCAATTACGCAACCGAAGACCGGATTTTACTCGAGCCATACATGGTGCTGCCGGTGCAAAAAACACGCATCCTGCTGGATGACTGGATTGGCCAATTCTGGCAGTCGGGCGATGAAATCCAGACCTATAGCCTGCTGCAGCGACTCGCCAGCCACATCCACGAAAACCTCGAATACCGGGTGCGGGAAGAACCGGGGGTGCAAACGCCAGGCGAGACACTGAGTTCGGCAAGTGGCTCCTGTCGTGACTTCGCCACCCTGTTCATGGAAGCAGCTCGCTGCCTTGGCCTGGCAGCACGTTTTGTCAGCGGCTACCTGCACAATGAGCCGGCGCCTGACACCCAGGGAGCAACCCATGCCTGGACGGAGG
>JASFVP010000019.1:0-54858 GCA_050049775.1 Chromatiales bacterium | reverse complement strand
CATTGTGGCATCAGCCCGGCCAATCGAAAGGACAGTGGCGTTTTTGGCCTGAAAGAGCATGAGCCGGCCGAGCAGGCGGTGCGGGAGATGTCGGTCGCCATGCTACAGCAGGCGCGCCGCAACGAAAAAGGTATCGTCGAGGATGTCGACACCGAATTTCTGCATCAGTATCGTGTCAACCTGCGCAAGACGCGCTCGCTGCTGAATCTCATGAAAAAGGCATTGCCGGAAGATCTGTACGCCAGGCTCAAGCCGGCGTTGTCCGAGTTGTCCGGCGTGACCAATGACTTGCGTGACCTCGATGTGTTTTTGCTGCAACGTGATTATTATCGCAAGCTGTTGCCGGACGCTTTTGCTGTCGGGCTGGAACGCCTGTTTAAAATGATTGCGGCGGATCGTGAAAAAGCCCGTGCCGCGGTAGCGAAAAGCCTGCAGGCAAAGCGGCACGAGGCTTTGTATGACGAGGTGTTGCAGCTATTGGGTGCGGGAGCCGAATACACCAGCCAGCTGGCGCAAAAGCCGATTCAGCAGGTGGCCAACAAAAAAATTCTCGCGCGCTATCACCGTATCTGCGAACTGGGCGCGCAAATTGACGAGAACACACCGGACCATGAGGTACACGAACTGCGTATTGAAGGGAAAAAGCTGCGTTACCTGATGGAGTTTTTTGCCGAGTTGTATCCGTCAAAACGTATCAAAAAACTGATCAAGCCGCTGAAACAGATGCAGACCATTCTGGGCGACTTCAACGACTATTCGGTACAACAGCGCTTTCTGGCCGACTATGAAGCCAGCCACAAAAAATCCGCCGAACTGTCTGCTGCGATCAGCGGCCTGGTGGCGGTGTTGCACCAGAAGCAGATTGCCGAACGAGCCAGGGTGCAGGAAGCGTTTGCCACTTTTGGTGGTACCGAATTACGTAACGAATTTGAGCTTATGTTTGGAAAAGTTCGACAGGGAAATACACCATGAAAGTCATTGCCTGCTACAGCATGAAAGGCGGTGTCGGTAAAACGGCGACCTCGGTCAACGTCGCCTATATGGCGGCGCAATCCGGCATGCGCACGCTGCTGATCGATATGGATCCACAGGGCGCGTCCTCGTTTTATTTTCGCATCAAGCCGGCGAAAAAAGAGCTGGGCGAACGTTTTTTCAGCGCCAGCAAGGTGTTGTTCAAACAGATCAAGGCGAGTGACTTTGAAAACCTGGAAGTAATCCCGGCACAGCTGAGCTTCCGCAATTTTGACAGCTTCCTGAGCAATCTGAAAAAACGCCGCACGCGCCTCAACAAGGTGTTCAAGGGCTTTGGCCGGGAATACGACCTGGTGGTACTGGACTGCCCACCGACCATCAGCCATTTGTCCGAGGCCGTGTTTACCGCCGCCGATATCATTTTTGTGCCGGTGATCCCGACCACCTTGTCGGAACGCACCTATGAGCAGCTGCTGGAATTTTTCAAGGCCAATGATTATCCGCGGAAACACCTGGTGCCGTTTTTCTCCATGGTTGAGTCACAAAAGGCATTGCACAATTCCACCATGGAAAGCATGCGGCGTCGCTACAAACGTTTTTTACAGGCGACCATTCCGTTTTCAATTGATGTCGAAAAAATGGGTGAACACCGCGCGCCACTGGACACCTTTGCCAGTCACCGGCCGGCGAACAAAGCGTTTCAGGCGCTGTGGCAGGAAATGCGGCGCCTGATCGAGGCGGCGTGAAGCCAGTATCCAGGGAGGAATAACCACCATGCCGCAGAGACGCGTTGCCGTCATTCCGGTCATCAAACACAACAAACGCAGCAAGATTTATCTGGTCACCTGCCGGGAAAACTGCAAGTGGATTATTCCGACCGGCAAGCATGAGAAGCGCCTGTCGGACAAAAAAGTCGCAGCGCTGGAGGCCTACGAAGAGGCCGGCGTCATCGGTAAGCTCGACAAGTCGTTTCGCAAGTCATTGCTGGTGCAGAGCCCGGGCGGCAAGAAAAAACGCAGGCTCAAGCTGTACCTGATCAAGGTCGAAAAAAGCTATAAAAAATGGCCGGAAGACAAGCAGCGCAAGCGTAAAAGGGTGGCGGCGGATGAATTGGGGAAATACGTCAGCGACAAGCGCTTGCGCAAACAGCTCAAGCGACAGATGGCGAAATTCGGCTAGCCCGGAGCATAGGGTCAGCGCAGCTTTTTCTTTTTCAGTTCCTTTTCAATCAGCCAGACAATCCAGTTGGACATGCTGCGGCCGTCATTGTCCGCGGCTTTTTTGACACTTTTCTTTAAATCAGCCTCGACCCTGAGGTTGATGATTTTTTCTTTTGACATTTAACGAATATTTTCCGGTTAAGCCCTTGATTTATCATGGGCTGGCCACTATAGTTGTATATACAACGTAATGATGAAGTGTTCACAGGATGTAATTATGACTTATTTTACCGCAAAAGACGAGATGACAAGCAAACCACCGCGGGCTGATTTTCGCATGCTGGCGCTTGAAGCGCTGGTTATGCTGGCTGTTGTGGGCGTACTGGTAAAACTGTTCTAATCACGACGCAGAGCTTTTTTGTGTCGTATTTTTTAGCAAGGATGCGGAATAACCTTTTTTATTCTTCCCTCCGAGCTGACAGTCACCAGATAACTTAGCAGTCCAGTCGCCGCCCGGGTGGCCTGCCCGGCCATCTTCAGTCCTTGTTTGTCGAGGGCGCACAGCTGTCGTCTGATGAGGTGGCATTTTTCGCCGGCGAGGTTTTTTTCAGGATTTCGCCGGCAAACCTACCGGCATGCGGCTCCAGGCGTTTGAGCCGGTCCGAGATTTCCGGGAAGCGCTCGCGCAGCTGGCGGATCTTGCGGCAGATATAAGGCAGGTCCAGCGCCAGCGCCATCAGGCCGAGCAAAATCAGCACCAGGCCAAACGGCAGTGGCAATGGCAGCATCAGCAAGCCGCTGACAATCAGCAAGACAGAAACGGCGATCCGGATTAACAGCACAGCGGTGACTCCCTGAAGAGGCTGGCGGGTAGCGCATCTAAGCATTCTCACATGACAGTTTCGTGACAATCAGGTTGATTGCCGCAGTCATTTGGCCATTGGCAGGATAAAATACTGTGTAGTATTTTCAGGCCCCAAGCAGAACCCTGCATGACGTATTCCAGCGACAGGCTGATCATTCTCGATGCCGATGGCACTTCCATCGATGCTTTTAACGCCATTGCCAGCACATTTGCCGAACATGGCATGGACATCGGTGATCTGTCGCGTTTCCAGAAACGCCACAACCTGTTCAAATATCTCGGCGGCGTCAAGGAATTTCCGAAAAACCTGAAGAAGCAGCTGTCGACGCGTAATCGCCAGAAACTGATCGCGACTTTGACCGAGGTCTATCGTGAGCAGGCCTGCCTGTACCCGGACATGCGCGAATTCATCGCCGAACTGGTTGCCGAACCGGGCGTGAAGGTCGGGGTGGTGACGCGCAACATCACCAATGAGCCGATCGACACCCTGCGAGTGTTGTTCCAACGCGAGGGCGTGGATATTGATGCGCTGGATTTTCTGGTGCACATCCCGCTCAAGGAAAGCAAGGCGGCCGTGTTTCGCGACCTTCGCAAGCAATACTGCATCAATCCGGCCCTGTCCTATATGTGTGGCGACGAATACAAGGATTACAAGGCGGCATTGGCGGCCGGCATACATCCGTTTATGGTGTCGTACGGCTTTGAAGATTTTGAACGCCTGACACAAAAATTTGAGGTGCCGGAAGACATCATCTGCCGTGCGTCAACCGAATTGACCGACCGGGTGCGCCATGCGCTCGGCTTGCCAATGATTCACGGTGTGGCCGAATCCAGCAGCTCAATGGTGGATATCGGCTGCGACACAGCTGTTCCGGCGTCATGAAGGACAGGGCCGATCTGCCATCGGCAGAAAAAATCCTGCAATTGCTGCAAAGCGCCGAAGCCGATTTTTTACAACAGGCGGACGGTAAGACGGTTTGTGAAATCGGTAAAAGCGGTTCTGCCACGCTCGACCTGAAGGCCGCCGAAGGCAAAATGCAGGCCCTGCGTGATATCAGTCGCGCCATGAAAAAATCGGCCAACGATCAGGAAGCCTTGCATACGGCATTGCAGCAGTTGCAGCAATACTGGCAGTCGTTGTCGGAAATCTCGGCCGAATGGCGGGCTTATAAACAGGCCGGTTTGCAAGCCATCAGCGATGCCATCAAGGCAGACGAAAACACCGCCGACTGACAGGTGCGGCGATCGTTACTGTCGCCCCTCGCCAATGTAATAACCGACACTGTAGATCGGCCGATGCGAACAGCTCAGATAAGTGTATTCGCCGGGCGTATTCTGCATCTGTTTCAACAATTCCTGACAGGCTTGCCGGGATGGTGTCGGTATCGCCCTGGCGGGTGTAACATGACGGCCGTCAAACTGTGATGGGATGTTCAGAAAAACCGGCTGTGTTGGCGAGGCGAGACTCGCCGTGACTGATGTGGACAGCAGGATCAAACAAAAAGCAAACTGCGCTTTCATTTCTTTGTTCCGTTAACCAGTAGTGAATGTCGGGCAGCATATTGGCGTATTTTTTCACTATCATGAATGATAATACGCAATAGCAAAGCTGCGTTTCGCTTTATGCAACAGGACAAACAAACCTTGTATGAAAATCTGAAAATCGAACTATTACGACTCGCCATACTGACGGGCCTGATCCTGTTGTTCGGCCTGTTGTCCGGACGCTGGTTTATCGTAACGGCCCTGTTCCTGGGTGGCTATTGCCTGTGGCAGTTGCGACAGGTTTACTACCTGGAGCGATGGATGCAGGGTGTGGATTCGCTGGCGATTTCGCATCTGACCGGCATCTGGCGTCATACCGCCGATAACCTGACCAGATACCGCAAGGCCGGGCGTAAAAGAAAGCGCCGCATCTCCCGTTTGTTGCAACGCTTTAACACAACGCTTGAGGTATTGCCGGATGCCACTGTTGTGCTGGACCGCAAGCTTAAGGTGGAATGGCTGAATGCCGCCGCCGGCCGTCTGCTGGGGATTACCCGCAAGCAGATCGGCAATTACATCTACGATGCAATCCCGATTCACAAGTTTCAGAAATATGTACGCAAGGCGCAGTTCGAAATGCCGCTGGAATGCGTCTCACCCTTAAATCCCGGTGTTGAGCTGGAGCTGAACATCACGCCGTTTGGCGACGATCAGTACCTGCTTACCGCGCATGACATTACCGAAGTCAAAAAAGTCGAATCGATCCGACGCGAGTTCATTGCCAATGTGTCGCATGAATTGCGCACGCCGCTGACCGTCATCGCCGGTTATCTGGAAATGCTGGAAAACGAGGATATCGAGCCTTACATTAAAGAAGCCATCGGTTCTTCAAGACGCCAGACGGATCGCATGCAGACGCTGGTTTCCGACCTGCTCATGCTGTCACGTCTGGAGATGCACGATGATGCCGTGCTGATTGAAGAGACCGTCGATGTCAGCAAGTTGCTGCATGGCTTGCAGCAGGACGCCATTCGCCTCAGCGACAAGGCGCAGCACAGGATATTGCTCGAAGCCGATGCAAGCATCGGCATGCGCGGCAATGAAGCCGAGTTATCGAGCGCTTTTAGCAACCTGGTGTACAACGCTGTTTTACACACACCGGCCGGCACCGAAATCACCATACGCTGGAAAAATACCGGCGAGTTTCTGGAAATGCAGGTCGAGGACAAGGGGCCGGGCATCGAAACCCAGCACCTGGCGCGCCTGACCGAACGTTTTTACCGGGTCGACAAGGCGCGCTCACGTGAACGTGGCGGCACGGGCCTGGGCCTGTCGATCTGCAAACATGTGGTACAGCGCCACGGTGGTGAAATCAAGGTCAACAGCGAAGTCGGTGTCGGCACCACCTTCAGCTGCATTTTTCCGCTAAACCGACTGGTTGAGTTACCCACGCCAAAATAGGGTAATATGCAGCAAAAAACAACACAGCTGCCGCTATGCTGTGACAAACAGGCGACACTTACTCCCGGAGTGAATCTGACATGAGCATCGACACCCAGGCCTTTGGTGGTTATCCCTACACCCGCATGCGGCGCATGCGTCGCGACGACTTTTCGCGTCGGCTCATGCGCGAGACCCTGCTCACGCCCGATGATTTCATCTATCCGGTGTTTGTGCTCGAAGGTGACAACAACCGTGAAGCCGTTGCCTCGATGCCCGGCATCGAACGCATGAGCATCGATCTGCTGGTCAGGGAAGCAAAGGAAATCGCCGCGCTCGGCATTCCGGCTATGGCTCTGTTTCCGGTGACACCGGCGGAGGTGAAAAGCCTAGATGCACGCGAGGCCTATAACCCGGACGGTCTGGCGCAACGCGCCGTGCGCGCCCTCAAGGATGCCGTGCCGGAACTGGGTATCATGACCGATGTGGCACTCGATCCGTTCACGACCCACGGCCAGGACGGTCTGATCGACGAGTCCGGTTATGTCATGAACGATGAAACCGTCGAGGTGCTGGTCAAGCAGGCGGTATCACACGCCGAGGCCGGTGCTGACATTGTCGGGCCATCCGACATGATGGACGGCCGTGTCGGCGACATCCGCGATGCGCTCGAACACGAAGGTCACATCCACACGCGCATCCTGTCGTATTCGGCCAAGTATGCGTCCAGTTATTACGGCCCATTTCGCGACGCGGTCGGCTCGGCCGCCAATCTCGGAGCCGGCAACAAATACACCTATCAGCAGGATCCGGCCAACAGCGATGAAGCCTTGCGCGAAGTCGCCATGGACCTGGCCGAAGGCGCCGACATGGTGATGGTCAAACCCGGTATGCCGTATCTCGACATCGTGCGCCGCGTCAAGGACCAGTTCGGCGTGCCGACCTATGTTTATCAGGTCAGTGGCGAGTACGCCATGCACATGGCGGCAGCGCAGAATGGCTGGCTGGATGAAAAAGCGGTCGCGCTGGAGTCATTAGTTTGCATCAAGCGAGCCGGTGCCGACGGTATCCTGACCTACTTCGCCAAGAAGGCGGCGCAGTGGCTGAATGACTGAGCCTGGGTGCTGGTCAGGACTCGCTTTCGCGTTTCGCCTGTTTGATCACACGATGCTTGGCGGCGATGAAGTCGCGATGTGGCACGTATAACAGATCGGCGATCTTGCGCACCAGGTAGTCCTCGTATTTTTCAATGTGCCGGTCGGCGTAGGCAACCTGCCACAGCATTTCAATGAGCTGAACTTTCTGTTCAGGACTGTAATGCTGGTTAATCAATGAAGTGAAGTTGTGGTACGTGGTCGAGTCATCGGCTCTGTTATTAGCCAGTTCCAGCAACTGTGAGGTCTCGACATCCGATAAACTGAAATGGGACTGCAGAATCTGTAATATGTGGTCCAGTTCGATGTCCTTCACGTCGTAGTCGGCGCGCGCCATTTCAATCAGCAAAGCGCCGGTGGCCAGGCGTAGTGCCCGTTCGCTGTCCTGGCTTTGCGGTTGTTCATCGATCAATAAAAAATCGTTGAAAAATGTGGCAATGGCTTTCAGCATGCGAGATCTGCCTGTTTGCTGTGTTCCTGAAGTGAAAGACCTTAATATATGACTGACTATTACGCTGTGATCGGCAACCCGATTCAACATTCGAAATCGCCGCAGATTCACCGCATGTTTGCCGAGCAAACCGGTGAAGATGTGCATTATGACAAAATCCTTGGCGAAAAGTTTGACCTTGATGTCAAGGTCTTCTTTGCCTCCGGTGGCAGGGGACTCAATGTCACGGTGCCGTTCAAGGAACAGGCGTTTGCCTACGCCGATGAGCTGACCGAACGCGCGCAAACCGCCGGTGCGGTCAACACGCTGATCAAACTCGAGGATGGTCGCATCCGAGGCGACAACACTGACGGCGTCGGTCTGGTCACCGACCTGGGCTGCAATCATCTGTTCGATTTTGCCGGCAGCCGCATCCTGCTGCTCGGCGCTGGCGGTGCTGCCAAAGGTGTGGTGCGGCCATTGCTGGAACAAAAACCAGCCGAACTGGTGATCGCCAATCGCACCGCCGACAAGGCGCGCCAGCTGGCAGAACAGACCAACAGCCTCGGCCCGGTCAGCGGCATCGGCCTGGATGAAATCGGCACACGCCAGTTCGACCTCATCATCAATGCCACGGCCGCAGGCCTGGATAGCCGCGTGCCGGATATTCCGGACAGTTGCCTGGCCGATGGCGGCTGGACCTACGACATGATGTACGCCAGCGAGCCGACCGCCTTCGTACGCTGGGGTCGCGAGCACAATGCCGGCAAGGCGCTCAACGGGCTGGGTATGTTAGTCGAGCAGGCGGCCGAATCCTTTTATCTGTGGCGTGGCGTGCGTCCGGAAACCTCGGCGGTCATCGCTGCGTTACGCTGACGGTTGCAAAATATTTCAGGTAATTTAGAAAACATTAATATACAATAGCCTGTTCCATTGTTTGCCCGGTCTTAGTTTGTACCTCTGTCCGGCCACTTTTACATCAGGCTTGGATATGACTGAAGACACAAAAATTTCCTTTACCGATCTGGCATTGGCCGATGCGGTGCTCAAGGCCGTGACCGAGATCGGTTACGAACAACCCTCACCGATTCAGGCGCAATGCATTCCCGCCCTGTTGCAAGGCCAGGATCTGCTCGGCCAGGCACAGACCGGTACCGGCAAGACCGCGGCATTTGCGTTGCCGTTGTTGAGCAAACTTGATCTCAATTTCAAACAGCCGCAATTGCTGGTGCTGGCGCCGACACGCGAACTCGCCATCCAGGTGGCCGAAGCGCTGCAGACTTACGCGCGCCATCTGAAAAATTTCCACGTGTTGCCGGTTTACGGCGGCCAGAGTTACGAAATCCAGCTGCGCCAGCTGAGGCGCGGCGTACAGGCCGTAGTCGGTACGCCCGGTCGCATTCTCGATCATCTCAAGCGTGGCACGCTGGATCTGGGCAAGCTGTCGGCACTGGTGCTCGACGAAGCCGACGAAATGCTGCGCATGGGCTTCATCGACGATGTCGAGGAAATTCTCAGCAAGACGCCTGAGCAACGCCAGACCGCCTTGTTTTCTGCGACCATGCCGGAGCGCATCCGCAAGGTGGCACAGAAATACCTGCGCAATCCGGTCGAGGTCAAGATACAGACGCGCACCACCACAGTGGAAACCATCAAGCAGCGCTACTGGCAGGTCAGCGGCCTGCACAAGCTTGACGCCCTGACGCGCATCCTCGAAGTCGAGGACATGGATGCCATGATCATTTTTGTGCGCACCAAAACCGCGACGGCTGAACTCGCCGAGAAGCTCGAAGCACGCGGTTATGCGGCCGCCGCCCTTAACGGCGACATGAACCAGGCCATGCGCGAACGCACCATCGATCGACTCAAGAAAGGCCAGCTCGACATTGTTATCGCTACCGACGTGGCCGCGCGTGGCCTGGATGTACCGCGTATCAGTCACGTGCTGAATTACGACATACCCTACGACACCGAGGCCTATGTGCATCGCATCGGTCGCACCGGTCGCGCCGGCAAGACCGGCCAGGCGATCCTGTTTGTCGCGCCACGTGAAAGGCGCATGCTGCACGCGATCGAAAAAGCCACGCGCCAACCGATTGAGGAGATGCGGGTTCCATCCGTCAAGGTCATCACCGACAAGCGTGTGGAGAAGTTCAAACAGCTCATTACCGATACCATCGAAGCACAGGACCTGGCGGTATTTGAACAACTGATCGGTGCATACCAGCAGGAACACGACATCGGCCTGAGCGAAATCGCTGCAGCACTGGCCTATCTGGCGCAGGCCGGCAAGCCGTTATTCCCGGCGGAGAAAGGCCGTCGCGCTGCCAAAGAGGCAGTCGAGCGGGCTCCGCGTGTCAGCAAAGTCGCAGCAGAGCAAGTCCCTGAAGCCGTGGAAAAGAAACCACGCAAAAAGAAAAAAGCCGAAGACGAAGAAGTGCCGATGGAGACGTTTCGCATCGAAGTTGGTCGCACACACAATGCCGAACCAAAAAACATCGTTGGCGCCATCGCCAATGAGGCCGAGCTGGAAAGCCGTTACATTGGCCACATCAAACTTTACGACGATTACAGCACCGTCGATTTACCGGTCGGCATGCCGGATGAGACTTTTGCCCATCTGCAAAAGGTCTGGGTGTGTGGACGTCCACTGAAAATCTCACGACTGGCTCCGGACGCACGCCGCTTCAAGGCGGAGAAGAAACCCCGCAAGAGCCAGCGCAAAAAACACCAGGCTTAATCATGGCGGCCATGTGGTGGCCATGATTCAGGTGGAATTGCGGTGGCGTATCGCCAGTTGCCGGTAATGCTCGGCCGAATATTCCAGAAACTCGAGTTCCTCATCCTTGAGCTCGCGCACTTTCTTTGCCGGGCTGCCAAGGTATAAAAAACCGGATTCCAGTTTCTTGCCGCCTGGCACCAGGCTACCGGCGCCGACCATGACATTGCTGTCGAGTACGGCGTTATCCAGAATGATGCTGCCCATGCCGATCAGGCAATAATCGCCGATCTGGCAGCCGTGCAGCGTGACCAGGTGGCCGACCGTGACAAAGTTGCCGACAATCAGCGGCGCACCGCCGGGCAGGAACTTGCTGTCATGACTGATGTGCAGCAGGCTGTTGTCCTGGATATTGGTGTTGTCGCCGATGCGGATCTTATGGATGTCGCCGCGGATCGTGACATTCGGCCAGACGCTGCTGCCTGAGCCGATGTGGGTATCGCCGATGACCACGGCGCTTGGGTCGATCCAGGCGTCGTCGGCGATTTGTGGATGATGGTTCTCGAAAGGTCTAATGTTTTTCATGGGCAGGTCGTTAATCAAAAAGGTTGCAAGAGGAGAAGTCTGATGGATGTCGGTACATTTGTATTCTGGGCCATTGTTGCTGTGGTCGTGATCTATAGCATAACCATATATAACAACCTGGTCTCGTTAAAGCATGGCGTCAGCAAGGCCTGGGCCAACATCGATGTGCTGCTCAAACAGCGCCACGACGAATTGCCGAAACTGGTCGAGACCTGCAAGCAATACATGCAGTACGAACAGGAAACGCTGGAACAGGTCATGCAGGCGCGCAACGCTGTCTACCAGGCCGGTCAGAGCCACGATATTGCCGCCCTCGGCGCGGCCGAAGCGCAACTGCGTCTTGGTATGGGGCATCTGTTTGCGGTGGCGGAAAATTATCCCGATCTGAAGGCCAACGAAAGCTTCCAGCATCTGCAGCAACGTGTCACCGAACTGGCCAATTCGATTGCCGACCGACGTGAGTATTACAACGAAGCGGTCAATAACAACAACGTGCGTATCGAGCAATTTCCCGATGTCATTATTGCGCGCCTTCTGGGGTTCAAGTCTGCCGATCTGCTTGAGTTTGAAGCCGAAGAACTCAGTGACGTCAATATGAAGCAGCTGTTCAGCTAGGCCGTAACAGCCTGAAAGCTGTTCAGGCCGGGCTCGAGACGTTTGCCGCATGACCATCACCGAGCAGATGATACACCTCAATAATGGCCAGTTTTGGGTGATCCTGGCTTTTCTGGCCGGTTTGTCGATCTTGTCGTTTTATGGCGCGCTACGGTTTTTTCGCCGCAATCGCATCATCGTGGATACACCGACCGCGCGTATCCGTTCCGCACCGCAGGGTTATGTCGAACTGGCCGGCGTGGCGCAGCTGGAGAAAGACCAGCCGGTCATCGCACCACTCACCGATACGCCTTGTTGCTGGTACCGCTACAAGATCGAACGGGAGTCGGACAATAAATGGCGTACGGTTGAAAAAGGTGACAGCGAAATCGCTTTTGTCATCGAGGACGACACCGGTCGTTGCCTGGTGTTGCCCAGTGGCGCCGAAGTCACGGCCTCGGAACGCAGCGTCTGGTACGGCAATAGCAAACAGCCGACCGACCGCAATCCGCCGCGTCAGAAAATCACTGCAACGGCCGGGCACTTCCATATCAGCATAAACACGGGTGTGAGCGCCAATTTCGCAGACTTGCTGAAGACGCGTTACCGTTACACGGAAGAACGCATTTATCCCGGCGATATCCTGTATGCGCTGGGTCATTTTCATTCACTCGGCGAGACGGAGCACAGCCAGAGCAAACGGCAGCTGACCCGGGATATCCTCAAGTTCTGGAAGCAGGATCAGACGCGTCTGGTGCAACGTTTTGACCAGAATAACGATGGCCGCATTGATGCCGACGAATGGCAACAGGCGCAGGATGCGGCTACGCGCATCGCAGCGGAAAAGCACGCCGAGCAAAAACTGCAGCAGGTACCGCATAGCCTCGGCAAGCCGAGAGATAAGGCGTTTCCGTTTCTGATTTCTTCCTTGCCACAATTTGCGCTGGCACAGCGCTACCGCATCCTGTTCTGGCTTTCGCTGGCCGCATTTTTCATCACTGGCTCGGGGGCCGTGTTTATCCTGTCACAACGCTGGTAAGGCCGGAACTGTATGACATTTTTGTGATACTTCTGTTACAACCGGTGCGATTGTGCTTGCAGCATCCTATGGCCGGTGCTATACGCCTAGATACAACCGGGTTTTTCCAATAACAAAAAAAACCGAAAAAAGGTGGATGTGGTTTGATACACAGGACGTTCAGCAAATTGGCCGGATGCCTGTTCGTTGGCCTGTGGCTGCTGGTGGTGCTTGCCAGTATGCCGCTGCAGGCTGCAAATGACGAATTGGTGATTGCCTATCGCTACGACAGTGAGCCGGTACAGTTCACTGACGTGAACGGTAATGCGGCCGGTGTTTTGATTGACCTGTGGCGCTTGTGGGCCGAATTGTCGGGCAGCCGCATTCGTTTTGTCGCCGGCGACAATGTTCAAACCCAGGAAATGCTGCGCGATGGCCGCGCCGATGTCATCGCGGGTCTGTTCAGGAACGAGCAGCGCGAACAGTTTCTGGATTTCTCGGCGCCAATCCTCAACAGTTCCTATCACCTTTATTATCGTGACGGCATTGTTGCCATCAGCAGCCTCGAGGATGTCGGCCAGAGGCAAGTTGGTGTCACGGCCGGCAGTTTTCATGAAAACTTCCTGCGTGAGAATTACCCGGCCATAAAAATCGCGTCCTACACCGGTTACAACGATTTGTTTGATGCCGCTGCCGCCGGTGAAATCGACTTCTTCATCACCCAGCCGCTTTTTCTGGATCACTACCTGCGTAGTCGACACGGCGTCATCAAGTTCAACCGATTGTCACCCCCGCTATACAGCCGTGCGTACCAGGCCGGTGTTGCCAAACACAACAAGCCGCTGTTGCAAAAAATCAATCGTTACCTGGCCAGCATCAGTCTGCCACAAAGCAACGTCATCATGAGTCGCTGGCTGGGTGTACAGATGCTTGACCAGCAACAGACGACATCGCAATTCACTTTGAGTGAGGCTGAAAAACAATGGCTGGCAGCGCACAGGCCGATCCGGGTTGGCGTCATGGACAGCTGGCCACCGTTTGATTTCATCGACGAAAATGGTGTGTTGCACGGCATCGGCTCTGATTACATCAAGGCGCTGAACCGGCGGCTCGGCAATGTGCTGATCCCGGTGCCCGGAAACTGGCAGCGTACCTATGATGATGTGGCGGCGAAGCGGCTGGATGCGGTCATGGACATTACGCCCAGCGTGCAACGGCAGGCTACATTCAATTTCACTTCGGCGTACCTGAGTGCGCCGCACGTCATTATCGCGCGCCGTCAACAGCCGTATCTGGCTTCCGAAGAGGACCTGCGTGACAAGACCGTGGCGCTGGAGCAGGGCTTTGTCAATGTTGCGTATTTTCAACAGAATTATCCGCACATTCGTGTAAAGCTGTATGCCGACACGGCCCGGGCGCTGGATGCGGTGGCGCGTGGAGAGGCGGATGCCTATGCCGGAAATCGCGCTGCGGCATTGTTTCTGATTGATCAGCGTTTGCTGACCAACCTGCAGGTACATGGGCAGCTCTCCAAGCCGCCGACCGAACTGGCCATCGGCGTGCGCAAGGACTGGCCGCAACTGCGCGATATTCTGCAGCGTGCGCTCGATGACATTTCCACGCAGGAACGCCATGCGATCGTATCGCGCTGGGTCAGCCTGCCGGCGAGCGGGCAACCGCTAAAGGATGCGGTCAGTGAAACTCCTCAAGACAAGGCGGTCAGTTTTACGCAACAGGAGCTTGACTGGCTGGAGCAGCACCGTAGCCTGCGGCTTGGTGTCGATGCTTCCTGGGCGCCGCTGGAATACATCGATGAAAAAGGCCGGTACCAGGGGCTTTCATCAAGCTATATGCATCTGTTTGCCAAACAGCTGGGTGTTCATATGGCGCCGCCCAAACGCCTCCCGTGGGAAGAGGTGCTGGAAGACCTGAAAAACAAGCATCTCGACATTGCCCCGTTGCTGGCGCCAACAAAACTGCGCCGCGACTATTTGTTGTTTACCAAAAGTTATCTGGATTTTCCGCTGGTCATTTTCAATCGCCAGGGCCAGACACTTCTGGCTGGCCTGCAGGATTTGCAGGGTAAAAAAGTGGCTGTGGTGGGGGGCTATGCTGTGGTGGACTACCTGCAACAGGATCATCCGGACCTGCAGTTGGTGAAATACGCCAGTGCCTCCAGGGCGCTCGAGGCCGTTTCGGTCAATGAAGTCGATGCCTTCATCGGGCCGCTGGCGGTCGGCGGCTACCTGATCACACACGAGGGCTATTCCAATCTGCAGGTAGGTGCGTCCACGCCTTATACCTATCATCTGTCGATCGGCGTGCGTAACGACTGGCCGGAGCTGGTGTCGATCTTCAACAAGCTTATCGATAACCTGACGGCACAAACCAGAAACCAGATTATCAACGATTGGCTCAGTGTCACCTACCGGAAACAGGTTGACTATCGCTTGCTGTGGCAGATGTTCGGCATTGCGGCACTGATTTTTTTGCTTGGCGCCATCTGGATCAACCAGCTGCAACGCAGTCGCCAGGCCCTGTATGAAAGCGGTGAACGTTTAAGCATGGCGCTGGATGGCGCGCGTCTCGGCGCCTGGCAAGTGGATACCGATGAAAACGGCGCCATGACGGTCAGTATGAACGAGACCTTTGCCATGCATCACGGCCTGCCGGAAGGCGTGACGCAAATGCCGTTTGAGGATTTTCTGTTGTATATCGACAAGCCCGGGCGACAACGCATACGTCGTGAAACCCAGCGCTTTCTCAGCAATCGCACCCAGCGGCTGGTGATCGAGTACCAGCCGGCTGACAAGGAGCGCTGGCTGTTCAGCCAGGGCCGCATTTTCCGCAGTCCACGTAAAAACGAACGCGTGCGTGTCATCGGTATCACCCAGGACATCACCGAGCGCAAACAGGCGCAGCTCATGCTGGAGCAGGCTAGTCGTTTCAAGAGCGAGTTTCTCGCCAATGTGAGCCATGAGATCCGCACGCCGATGAACGCGATAGTTGGCCTGGGGCATTTATTGTCGCGCACGACGCTGGCCGACAAGCAAAAGGATTATGTCGACAAGATGCAGGTTTCGGCGCAATCACTGCTGGCCATCATTGATGATGTGCTGGACTTTTCCAAGATTGAGGCTGGCCAGCTCAAGGTTGAAAAAATCGAGTTTGATCTCGATGAAATTTTCAGCAACCTGGCGACCTTGACGGCGGTGCGCCTGGGCGACAAACCGGTCGAGTATGTTTACCAGATTGACCCGCAGGTGCCGAAAAAGCTGATCAGCGATCCGTATCGCCTGAGCCAGATTCTCACCAACCTGGTGTCCAATGCGGTCAAATTCACCGATACCGGCAGCATCCTGGTGCGTGTCTCGGTACAGCAGCAACAGCCGTTGCAGTTGTTGTTTGAAGTGATCGACAGTGGCATCGGTATCGAGCCGGAACGGCTGGAACAACTGTTTGAAGCCTTTGTGCAGGCCGACGGTTCCACCACCCGGCGTTATGGTGGCACCGGTCTGGGACTTTCCATCAGCAAACAATTGACCCGATTGCTGGGCGGCAGCATCGGCGTCGAAAGTACCCCGGGGCAGGGCAGCCGCTTTTATTTCAGCCTGCCCATGCAGGTGGCCGAAACCGGTAAACCGCTGGTGATTCCCGATCTGCGTAACAAGCAGGTATTGCTGGTCGATGATAATCCGATGGCTCGGGAGGTACTGGCGGACATGTTGCGCTCGTTGTCTTTCCAGGTCACCGCCGTGGCCAGTGGTGCCGAAGCATTGCAACAGCTTGAGCATGCCGAGACGGCACCCGAGCTGGTGCTGCTGGACTGGTATATGCCGGACATGGATGGTGAGCAGACGGCCGGCAAAATCCGCCAGACAGTCGCCGGTAAGGAGCTGACGATCATCGCCATGATCACTGCTTACGGCCGGCAGGCGGTTGAGCATCACATTGACAGCGCCCTGCTCGATGGCATTGTCGTCAAGCCATTGACCTCGTCACAGTTATTTGACGCCATCATGCAGACCAGCAGCGAACATGCAGTTGCCGATCGCATGCCGCAGTCGGCGGCCGCCCTGAAATGGCAGTCTGAGCTGCTGGTTGGCGAGGTATTGCTGGTTGAGGACAAGCACATCAATCAGCAGGTAGCGCGTGAACTGTTGCAGCAGATGGGACTGCAGGTTCGGGTCAGCAGCAATGGTCAGAAGGCGCTGGATTTTGTCCGGCGGCACAAGCCGGACCTGGTGCTCATGGACATCCAGATGCCGGAAATGGACGGCTACCAGGCGACCCGCGAAATCCGCAAAATATATCCCTCCGACATTTTGCCGATTCTGGCGATGACTGCACACGCCATGGTCGGCGACGCGGAAAAATCGCTGCGCGCCGGTATGAATGGTCATGTCACCAAGCCGGTCAACCCGCAGCTGCTCTACCATACTTTAGCTCAGTGGCTGCCGAAAAAGCCATCAGAGCCGGTGGCTCAACTGCCTGCTGCCGCCGTCGTCGACGAGCCGGTCTGGCCCGATGCATTGCCGGGCATCAACCTGGCGGCCGGGCTGAAGCAGATCGGTGGCAATCGTGAGCTGTACCAACGATTGTTGCAGGAATTCATCGAAAACCATGGGCAGGCTGCGGATCATATTGAACAGGCATTGCAGCAAAATGACCTGGAAACCGCTCGCCGCGAGGCGCATAGCCTGCGTGGCATCGCCGCCAATATAGGCGCGGAACCGCTGGCAAAAGCGGCAGCGACCATCGATGAGGCGCTGCAGCAACAACGCCAGGTGGCGGACGATGCCCTCAACAGTTTTCGGGAGGTATGCCGACAATTGACTGACAGCCTCAGGCAATTTCTGGTTGAAACGGCGGTCAATGACAATTCCTCAGATATCGACGACTGAATCTGTGACCGGATTCAAGACGGTTTCGACGGGGTTATGGTTGATTGAAAACAGGGTCAAAAGCCTGGTGCTGGACATTTTATCCATGATGTTGGTAAGGTTTTTTAAATCACAGCCGGGTGAACATTCCTGCAGCGCATCCGGGTGCAGGAAACAAGGGGAAGCGTAATGGAAACGCAGCACAATCTATCGTCGCAACTGGCGACTCTGGCATTCGGCATGGCCGACGCCAACCCGGCTGGTGGAGAGGCGTTCTTTGCATCCCTGTACGATGCGATGCCGGCTCTGTGCATGATGCTGGACAAGGATTTTCGTATTGCCAGAATCAACCGTTTCGGTTGCGACCAGCTCGGTTATCAACGCGACGAGCTGCTCGGCCAGCCGCTGCAACTGCTGAGCCTGCCGGAAGAGAGCGAATTCCTTAACGACCGGCTGCAGACCTGCCTGCAGGAAGGCAATGTGTTGCGCCGCTGGGAGATCATGCGCCGGCGCAAGGATGGCAGCAGTTACTGGGCGCGCGATACCGTGCGTTTCATGCGGCCGGAACACGGCGACAGCCTGATCCTGCTGGTCAGCGAAGACATTACCGAAACGCGCTACCTGATCAACGAACTGGAGCGCCAGAGTTCGGTGGATGGCCTGACCGGGCTGTACAGCCGGCGGAAATTCGATCGCTTGCTCGAGCAGATGGTGCTGTCATCGCAGGTTGAAGGCAGTCACCATGTGCTGTGTTTCCTGGACCTCGATCAGTTCAAGACGGTCAACGACACGGCCGGGCATCTGGCCGGTGATGAACTGTTGCAGCAGGTGGCGTATCTGTTGCAGAGCAACATCCGCTGCAATGATATTCTGGCGCGTCTCGGCGGCGATGAATTCGGCCTGATCCTGACTTCGTGCAGCCTGGATGAGGCGGTCAATATCTGCAACAAGGTGCTCGAGGCGATTTCCAAATACCATTTTGTCTGGAACAAGGAAAACTATTCGATCGGCGCCAGCATCGGTGTAGTGCCGATTACCGGTGAGGCGGAGCACTCGGCCGAACTGCTGCGCCAGGCGGACACCGCCTGTTACATGGCCAAGGACAAGGGCCGTAACTGCATTCAGATCTACGATGTTGAAGCCAGCGAGGCCGAGGATCGCGGTCGGCTGATGAAGTGGGTGACACGGCTGCACTGGGCGTTTGACCAGGATCGCTTTGTCCTGCACCAGCAGCGTATCGTGCCGCTGGGCGCTAGTCCGGAGGAAGAGCCGGCGCGTTACGAATTATTGATTCGTATGCGCGATGAACAGGACGAGCTGGTGTATCCCGGCGCCTTCATGTCAGCCATCGAGTATTACGGCATGGCCAGTCGGCTGGATAAGTGGGTGACGCGCAAGGTGCTGCAAGTTTACGCCGAAAACCCGCAGCATGCGGACAACCGCCCGATGTACTACATCAACCTGTCCGGACTGACGCTCGGTGACGAGGGCTTTATCCGCGAGATCAGCGACCTGTTTGAACTGCACAAGGGCAACATGCCGCAGGTGTGTTTTGAAGTGACCGAAACCGCCGCGATCCAGAATCTGACGTCGGCGATTCGTTTTATCGAACATTTCAAGGCGCTCGGCTGCAGTTTCGCGCTGGATGATTTTGGCAGCGGCTTTTCCTCGTTTGCCTATTTGAAAAGTCTGCCGGTGGATTTCGTCAAGATCGATGGCGAATTCATCAAAAACATTATGAACGAGCCGATGGATATGGCGCTGGTCAAGGCGATTCACGATGTCGCCGATGTGTTCGGTAAAAAAACCATTGCCGAATACGTGGAAAACGGACAAATTCTCAACATCGTGCAAGGTCTGGGCATCGATTTTGCGCAGGGCTTCCACGTCGACAAACCCTCTCCGCTGACCTAGGCTGAAATTATGCAGACAAAACCCCGTATCCTGGTGGTGGACGACGAGTCCTTCTACCGCGAAGTGCTGGAAAACCTGATGCGCAATGATTATCAGGTGGTGCTCGCCGAAAGCGGCGACCAGGCGCTGGAAATCGCCGTCCAACAACCGAAACCTGACCTGATCATCCTGGACGTGGTGATGCCCGGCATCGACGGTTATGAAGTCTGCCGCCAACTGAAGGCCGATCCGCAAACCGAAGACATCCCGGTGATTTTTCTGACCGTGAAATCCAATGTCGATGATGAGGTCCGGGGCTTCAATCTCGGCGCGGTCGATTACATCACCAAACCCATGAGCCCGCCGATCGTCATGGCGCGGGTGCGTACCCATCTGAAATTGCGCCAGCTACATGACCAGTTGCTGCAAATGATCGAGCAGCTGAAAAACTGATCGGGGTCCGCTGTTGGTGAAAGCTGCCGCGTGATAGTCCTTCTGCTTACATAATAAAACCCTGCGATGCACGTGGCTGGCGATGCCGGGCTCGGCTATTTAAATTTCAATAATCAGAACCACTTATGTATGCTACTGCAATCGCTAGCCAATGGTGCCTGAATTATGAGTAACCCTTTGCTGGAAATGCCCGGTCTGCCGGCGTTTTCCAAGATCAAACCGGAACACGTAGAACCCGCCATCGATGAATTGCTGGCGCTCAATCGTCGCAATATCGGGCAACTGCTCGACGAAGTGACCGAGCCAGGCTGGGAAAACCTGGTCGAGCCCATCGAGGAATGGGAGGACCGGCTGGCGCGTGCCTGGTCACCGGTGGCGCACATGAACTCGGTGGTTAACTCGGATGAATTACGCGCTGCCTACAATGCCTGCCTGCCGAAACTGTCCGACTACGGCACCGAGATGGGTCAGAACCTCAAGCTCTATGAGGCTTATAAAAAAGTCGCCGAGAGCGGCCAACATCTCGATGCGGCACAGCAGAAAGTGCTGGAAAACGCCTTGCGTGATTTCCATCTGTCGGGCGTGGATTTGCCGGCGGACAAGAAAAAACGTTATGCCGAAATCAGTCAGCAGATGTCGCAGTTGACCAGCCGCTACGAAGAAAACCTGCTGGATGCGACCAATGCCTGGTGCAAGCAGATCACCGACGTCAATGAACTGGCCGGCCTGCCGCCCTCGGCGCTTGATCTCATGAAACAGACGGCCGAACAGCGTGAGCTGGAGGGCTGGGCGCTGACGCTGGAGTTCCCGTCGTTTTACCCGGTCATGACCTACGCCGACAACCAGGAGCTGCGTCACGAGGTCTATCGCGCCTACAACACGCGCGCTTCCGACCAGGGCGGCCATGCCGAATGGGACAACAGCGACAACATGGAGCAGATTCTCGCTCTGCGTCATGAGCAGTCGCAATTGCTGGGTTTTGCCAATTACGCCGAACGCTCGCTGGCGAAAAAAATGGCGCGCTCCACCGATGAGGTGCTGGGTTTTCTGACCGATCTGGCCGCGCGTTCGCGCCCGCAGGCGTTGCAGGAACTCGGCGAACTGCAACAGTTCGCCAAACAGGAGTTCGGCGTGGCTGAATTACAGCCCTGGGACATCGCCTATTACAGCGAGAAATTGCGTCAGCAGAAATACAGCATCAGCCAGGAAGAACTCAAGCCGTATTTCCCGGCCGGGCGTGTCATCCAGGGCATGTTTGAAGTGGTCAGCCGTTTGTATGGTGTGAGCTTTCATGAAGTGGAGGATGTGGATGTCTGGCATCCGGATGTGAAGCTCTTTGAGATTCGCGACGATTCCGGTGTGCGCGCACAGTTTTATTTTGACCTGTATGCACGACCTAAAAAACGCGGTGGTGCCTGGATGGACGATTGCCAGTCGCGTATGAAGAGTCAACACCGCGAGCAGATTCCGGTGGCGTACATGACCTGTAATTTCACGCCGCCGGTCGGTGACAAACCGGCGTTGCTGACGCATGACGAAGTCGAGACGCTGTTTCACGAGTTCGGTCACGGCCTGCATCATATGCTCACGCGCATCGATTACTCCGCCGTGGCGGGCATCAACGGTGTTGCCTGGGATGCGGTCGAGCTGCCGTCGCAATTCATGGAAAACTGGTGCTGGGAAAAAGAGGCGCTGGATCTGATCTCCGGCCACTATGAAACCGGTGAGCCGATTCCCGACGAACTCTACCAGCGCATGCTGGCGGCGAAGAACTTCCACTCGGCCATGATGATGGTGCGCCAGCTCGAGTTCTCGCTGTTTGATTTTCGCATTCACCAGGAGTACGACCCGCAACAGGGTGGCCGTATCTACCCGATTCTCAACGAGGTGCGCAAGCAGGTCAGCGTCATCGACCCGCCGGAGTGGAGTCGGTTTGCGCATGGCTTTTCGCACATCTTTGCCGGCGGTTACGCCGCCGGTTATTACAGCTACAAATGGGCGGAAGTGCTGTCGGCCGATGCGTTTTCCCTGTTTGAGGAGAAAGGTATTTTTGATCAGTCCACCGGCCAGGCGTTTTTACACAACATTCTGGAAAAAGGCGGTTCGGCCGATGCCATGCAATTGTTTGTGCAGTTCCGTGGCCGCGAGCCGAAAATCGATGCGCTGCTGCGCCATTCAGGTATCGCCGCATGAGACGGCTGCTGCTTTGCCTGCTGCTGGGCCTGTTGACGCCAGTGCAGGCGGCCTACATCACCGACAAGCTGGTGGCGGGTCTTTATGAGGAAGCCAAGGTCAGTGACAAGCCGCTCAAGGCGCTGCCCAGCGGCACGCCGCTGGAAGTGGTGACGCGCAGTAACGGCTTTGTCAAAGTGCGCACGCCCGATGGTATGGACGGCTGGGTCGAGGCGACTTACCTGACCGATGAAAAGCCGGCGCGCAGCCTGTTGCTGGATGCCCAGGCGAAATTGTCGATCCTGCAAAAACAGTTGGAACAGGCCAAGGGCCGGCTGGAAGGTGAGCCGGGCGTCGCAGCGGACGACAAGCAGCTGCAGGACAAATTGGTGCAGGCGCGTGGCCAGGTCAGCCAGCTAGACATCCAGTTGCAGGCGGCGCGAGTGGAAGTGAAAAACGCCCAGCAGCAATTGCAGCAGGCAAAAGAAAACCACGCGGCTGAGACAAAACATTTGAAACAGCAGGCGCAACAGCAGCTACAGCAAATCGCGCAGCAGAATAAACAATTGCAACAGCGTATCGACCAGGTTGCCGAATTGCTGCAGATCCCGCGGCCTGCAACAGACGACGCGGAGCATCAGCTCGAGGTTGAGGTCGCACCCGCTTTTGACTGGTCCGACTGGAAAAGCAATTACTGGCTGTGGCTGGTGCCGTTGTTGGCGTTGCTGGCCGGTTTCATTGGTGGTGTGGCCTTGATGGATTACCGCATGCGCAAACACTTCGGTGGCGTGCGTTTCTGATGCGGGTAAGCAATGGCGGTTGAAGCAAACATGAAATACAAGGACCTGCGCGACTTCATTGAGCAGCTGGAACAACTCGGTGAACTCAAACGCATTCAGCTGGAAGTTGATCCGGCGCTGGAGATGACCGAAATCTGCGACCGCACCCTGCGCGCCGGTGGCCCGGCACTGTTGTTTGAAAACCCGAAAGGATCGGACATTCCGGTGCTGGCCAATCTGTTCGGTACGCCACGGCGCGTTGCTTTGGGTATGGGCGAAGATGATGTCACGGCGTTGCGCGAAGTCGGCAAACTACTGGCCATGCTTAAGGAGCCGGACCCGCCGAAGGGCATGAAAGACGCGTGGGAAAAATTGCCGGTGTTCAAGAAGGTGCTCGACATGGCGCCGAAACAACGCAGCGGCGCGCCTTGTCAGCAGGTTCGCCTGGAAGACGAGCAGGTCGACCTGAGCCGGATTCCGGTGCAGACCTGCTGGCCGGAAGATGCCGGGCCGCTGATCACCTGGGGGCTGGTGATCACGCGCGGGCCGGAAAAGGCGCGCCAGAATCTCGGTATTTACCGCATGCAGGTGATCGGTAAAAACCGCGTCATCATGCGCTGGCTAGCGCATCGTGGCGGTGCGCTGGATTTTCGCGACTGGCAGCTCAAGCATCCGGGCGAGCCGTTTCCGGTTTCCGTGGCGCTCGGTGCCGATCCGGCCACCATTCTGGCCGCGGTCACGCCGGTGCCCGACAGCCTGTCGGAATACGCGTTCGCCGGTCTGTTGCGCGGTTCGCGCACCGAGGTGGTTCAGTCCATCGGCAGCGACCTGCAGGTGCCGGCGTCGGCGGAGTTTATTCTCGAGGGCTTTCTGTTGCCGGGCGACACCGCGCCGGAAGGACCGTTTGGCGACCACACCGGTTATTACAACGAGGTTGACGAATTTCCGGTGTTCACCATCGAGCGCATCACGCATCGCAAGCAGCCGATCTATCACAGCACCTACACCGGCCGCCCACCGGACGAGCCGGCCGTTCTCGGCGTAGCACTGAACGAGGTGTTTGTGCCGATCCTGCAAAAGCAGTTTCCGGAGATTGTCGACTTTTACCTGCCGCCGGAAGGCTGCTCCTACCGCATGGCGGTGGTCAGTATGAAAAAACAGTATCCGGGGCATGCCAAGCGTGTCATGTTCGGGGTCTGGTCGTTTTTGCGCCAGTTCATGTACACCAAGTTCGTCATCGTCACCGACGAGGACGTCAATGTGCGCGACTGGAGCGACGTCATCTGGGCCATGACCACGCGCATGGACCCGGCGCGCGATACCACGATTGTCGAGAACACGCCGATTGATTATCTGGACTTCGCCTCGCCGGTATCGGGTCTCGGTGGCAAAATCGGTTTTGATGCCACCAACAAATGGTCGGGTGAAACTAGCCGCGAATGGGGCCGGCCGATCGTCATGGACGAACAGGTCAAGCAACACGTTGATGAAATCTGGTCGCAACTGGGCATCGATTGAATTTCAACCAAAGGACAAGAGCATGAAAAAAGGAATGGTGGCAGGTTGTCTGATACTTGCTGCGGTCGGGGCGCAGGCCGGTTGGCAGGATTTTTTCAAAAAACAGCTGGAAGAAGTGACCGGTGAATCGACCACGTCGGATGTCGTCAGCCAGGCTTTGAGCCAGCAGGACATCATCGACGGTCTGAAACAGGCGCTGGAAAAAGGCGTGGGTTATGCGGTGGACAGTCTCGGGCAAACCGACGGTTTTCTCGGCAATGCGCAGGTGCGCATCCCGATGCCGGACAAATTGCAGCAGCTCGAAAAGCTGCTGCGCAAACTCGGCCAGGATGAATACGCCGATGAGTTTGTCCAGACCATGAACCGTGCCGCCGAACAGGCGGTGCCGCTGACGCGCGACATCCTCAAGCAGGGCGTCAGCCAGATGACGATCGAGGACGCCAAAAACATTCTCAACGGTCCCGACGATGCCGCCACCTCCTATCTGCGCAAAACCGGCGGCGATTTACTGCGCGAAAAGATCGCGCCGATCGTGGAAGCTGCCACGCAACGCACCGGCGTCACACGCCAGTACAAAAACCTGTTCAATAATCTCGGTTTCATGGGCCAGTTCATGAACCCGGACGACTACGATATCGATCGTTATGTGACCGACAAGACCATGGACGGCCTGTTTACCATGATTGCCGAACAGGAAAAGCAGATCCGCGAAAATCCGGTGGAAAGGACTACCGAGCTATTGAAACGGGTATTCGCCGGCCAGTAGCCGGTGTCGGGCCGTCGCTGAATCAAATTAGTTATTCACCGATAAAGACATCCTTTGCTGCAGCGGCGCTTTCGGGGTGCCGCCCCCGCTGCTTCCTTGTTAATGTATCCGGGACTTGAAAAACAGAAGTATTGGGAGGAGTGACGTGCGCACGATAATGTTGATGAACGCCAAGGGCGGCTGTGGCAAGACAACCCTGGCAACCAATCTGGCCTGCTGGTTCGCTGACCAGGATGGCAAGGTGGCACTGGCGGATTTTGACCCGCAACTGTCGTCGCTCGACTGGCTTGAGGCGCGTGCCGATTATGAAGGCGTGCCGACCATCCAGGGCATCGACGCCACGCGAGAAGCGGTCAAGCCGGCGCGCGGCACCGAGTATCTGATCATCGACGTGCCGGCCGGTGTGCACGGTGCGGAAATCAACAAAATGCTGACGCGCGTCGAGAGCCTCATCATTCCGGTGTTGCCGTCGCAGATCGACATCCGTGCGGTCAAGCGTTTCCTGTCGGAGCTGCTCGACAGCGGCCGGGTGTCGCGCAAGCAGACGCGTGTCGCTATCGTCGCCAACCGCGTGCGTGAAAATACCGTCGCATTTCACCAGCTGGAAGAGTTTCTGCAGGAACTGAAGATTCCGTTTCTCACCTCGCTGCGCGAAACCCAGAATTACCTGCGTTGCGCCGAAACCGGGCTGAGCATTTTCGAACTGGCGCCGAGTCTGGTGGAGAAGGATTTGCCGCAATGGGATCCGATCATCGATTGGCTCGACAGCCGCAAAAGCCTGCCGGCCGGTTGAGTTCAGGGAGACTCTGCGGTCTCCTTAAAGCAGCTGTCCAATCCATCCTGCAGGGTCGGGTAGCGCAGGCTGACCTGTAATTCACGTAAGGTCCTGGCATTGCTCAGGCGCCGCGATTCCTGCATGTAGGACAACATGCCGGCGGACAACTGCTGTTGTGCCTGCGCCAGGCTTATTTCCGGTGGCGCTGGCAGGCCGGCACGTTTGGCCACCTGTTTGAAATAATCCGTCATGGTGCCGGGCTGGCTGTCGCAAGCATGATAGATCCCGCCGTGCTGGCCCAGTCGCATGGCCTGCATGGCGATCTGCACCAGGTCATCGGCATGGATGCGGTTGGTAAAAGGGGCTTCACTTTCTGCCACCACCGGCAATTGTTGCTGCAGGCGTTGTAACGGCAGTTTGTTCGGGCCGTAAATACCTGCGACACGCAGGATGATTGCCTCAGCCCCATTGCGCTCGGCAAACGCCTGTAATTGCTGCTCTGCATCCAGGCGACGGTAAGCGCGGTCGGCGGCCGGTTTGACCGGTTCGGATTCATCAATCCAGCGGCCCTGGCAATCGCCATACACCCCGGTGGTGCTGATGTAGACGATGCGGCGCGGGATCAGCTGTTGCGTCAGCAGGGCGGCCAGAAAATGTTGCATGTGGCTGTCTTCGCGTCCCTGGCCGGGCGGAGGTGCAAAATAAAACAGTTCACTGTCGGCCAGCGGCAAAGTGTGCCGATCGACCGGTGCGCTCAGGTCCAGCACCTCGGCGTTTATGCCGATTTGATGGAGTGCCGCCGCCGATGCGGTGCTGCGAACCAGCGCGTGAACGGACCGGTCCTGTTGCAGATATTGTTGCGCCACCAGTGTGCCGATATGGCCGCAACCGACGATTACAACAGCAGAGACAGGTTTATTCATGCGGAAATTTGGTGGAAAATGCGAGACTTATTGCGATTATGACAGGAAACTCTATGGCTTTTACAGTAAACATCAATGCCGGCGAACACCAGTTTGAGGTTGATGCGGGCGAGACGGTGCTGGAAGCCGCGCTGCGTCAGGACATCGGCCTGCCGTACGGTTGTCGCAATGGTGCCTGTGGAAGCTGTGTCGCCACCCTGCAATCCGGTCAGGTCAGCTACCCCAGTGGCAAGACCGGTGCACTGGAAGGCCTGGCGGAGACGGCCTGTCTGACCTGCCAGGCGGTGCCGCTGTCAGATTTGCAGCTCGAGGTCAAACTGGTCGAGCGTGTCGCCGAGATCGAGGTCAAGACATTGCCCTGCCGGGTCGCACGCCACCAGCAGCTGGCGCACGATGTCATGGCGGTGTGGCTGAAGCTGCCGGACAACCAGCGCCTGCAGTTTCTCGCCGGCCAGTATCTGAACTTCCTGCTCAGCGATGGGCGTGAGCGCGCCTTTTCCATCGCCAATGCGCCACACGACGACG
The DNA here is from genome assembly GCA_050049775.1 of Chromatiales bacterium. Taxonomy (GTDB): domain Bacteria; phylum Pseudomonadota; class Gammaproteobacteria; order Chromatiales; family Chromatiaceae; genus JABDQZ01. The sequence goes on along the minus strand of JASFVP010000019.1, from coordinate 27,749 downwards.
AGTTCATTGAATTGCATGTGCGCCATGTCGATGGCGGTGAGTTCACCGATTATGTGTTTGAACGCATGCAGGACAAGGCGATCCTGCGCATCAAGGCACCGCTTGGCAGCTTTGTGCTGCGTGAGGAATCCGAACGACCGATGATTTTTGTTGCCGGCGGTACCGGTTTTGCGCCGATCAAGGGGCAGATCGAACACGCCATCTACATCGGCGAGACAAGGCTAATCCATCTGTACTGGGGCGTGCGTTCACTGCGCGATCTCTACATGGGAGAACTGGTGCAGCAGTGGGCGGATACACACGACAACATCCATTTTGTACCGGTGTTGTCCGAGCCGGATGCCGACTGGCAAGGCCGCAAGGGTTTTGTGCATGAGGCGGTGGTCGAGGATTTTCCCGACATGAGTGGCTTTGATGTGTATATGGCCGGTCCGCCGGTGATGGTCAATGCTGGCCGTGATGCCTTCCTGGAACATGGCCTGACCATGGAGCACATGTTCTCCGATTCGTTTGATTACGCGGACGACAGCAAGTAAGCATCGGTTCGATGCTGCAGGCGGGCTAGCGGGCCAGCTTGAGTTCGGCCGGTGGTGGGCTACTGTCGGTGGGGTTAGGCAGGCTTTCGGTGTCTTTATTCGAGTGTTGTGTCAGGCCAATGTTGTCCGGCAGCTGGATCGGGCTTGCTTCGATGCCTTCATCGAGTCCCTTGCGATAGCACACCAGCGCGGCATCATGCTCACCCATCTGCTCCAGCAGGTTGCCGAGTTCCTGATAGGCATCGGCAGATGCCTGCAGATTGGTGCTGGCTTCCAGATAACTTCTCGCCTTGCCCCACAGCCGGGCTTTCAGGCTGAGCCGGCCCAGCGTCAGCAGTAATACCGGATTGTTGGCCTGCTGTTGCAACCAGCCTTCGGCGATGGACAGTTGCTTGCCGGTGTCTGCTGCCGTGATGTTGCCATAAGTGGTGACCAGCTCGTTGTCCCACTGCTGGCGCAGGCTTTCCTGCAGCACCTTGATGGCGTCGTCGGTGGCATTGAAGGACAGCAGATGGCGCACGTAAGCCTGGATCAGCGCCGTGGTGTGACGTTGTTTGCGCGGGATCTGTTTCCAGCTGTGTCGCAGCTCCGCCAGCTCCTTGCTGGCCGCCTGTTCCAGGGAATATTCATGCACGCGGATTTCCAGGTGCTCCAGTTGTTCGGCAGAGCCGGCCTTGCGGCGCTTGAGCTCCGGCAATAATTCCTTGAGTTGCGACCAGTCACCCAACTGCTGGTAAAGCTCACTCAACAGCTTGAGCACATACACGTGTTTGGGGGCAATGCTTTTCAGGTGTTTCAGCGTTGCTAAAGCCTGTTCGAGTTGCTGATGCGCCAGTTGTAATTCCGCCTGGGTCAGGCCCACCGCGACATCCGCCGATGGCATGCTTTCGTGGGCGAATTGCAGGTAGCTGTCACGCCGGTCATGTGCGCCCTGCAACTGTGCGGCGCGAGCAGCGGCCAGGTAATTGAGCAGCGGGGTTTCGGCGCTGGTGGCATACCGGATCAGGCGTTTTTCTGCGCCTTTCCAGTCACCTTCAGCCATTTGTAGCAGGCCACGGGTCAGCGCACGTTGGGCGCGGCGCAACTGGCGCTGGTGGTTCCAGTGGCGCACCTGGCTGGGCATGTGCCACAGACGCAGTACAAAACGAATACCCAGGTACAGAGCGGTGAACAGAATGGCGTCGAGCAGTACGAACAGGGCCAGGCTGCCTTCAACCGTCCAGACATCGTAGCCGATCAATACATAACCGTTGTCGCGCAATACCAGCAGCGCCAGCGTGGTGCCGATCAGCAGGGCCAGTAAGGCCGCGACCAGCCAGCGGATCATGGCTGCTCTCCGTGTTGCTGCATCAGCTTCAGTGATGCCGAGATGTCCGGCAGTTCCGGCGCCAGTTCGGTTTGTCTGAGACTGGCGATGCTGTCGCGCATGCTGTGGCTGGCGGCATCTTGCGGATCAAAGAATTTGTCCAGCCATTGCGATGCCGTGTCGAGGCTGCTCTGGTAAATGATGTTTTCGCGGCGCAACAGGGCAAGGCGTGCGCTTTCCAGTTGCAACTGCATGTTCTGGTACAGGAAATAATGTTGCGACGGTGGCAACATGGCGCTGACCGGCTGGTTGTGCTGACGGATCACCATGAGTTTCCTGAAGCCGCGCCAGCTATCTTCTAGCAGGGTGTCGAGATTGCGTTCGCTGTTAGCATCGCTGCTCTGGCTGACATGCTGGTTTGTAGGCGTTAACGCGGCGCCGGCCAGTTTGAGTTTTTGCACCTGGCTTGACAGGCTTTGCAGTTGCACGGCAATGCCGGCGACATCCGGTTGTTGCACGGCCTTGAGCGCGGTGATTTCATCCGCCAGTTTTTCACGCACCTTGATCAGGCCGAGATCACCGCTGTCACGAATGCGCTGGTCGGCTTGCTGCAAAGCGGCCAGGGCGGTTTTGACATCGCGTGACAACGCCAGTTTGTGATTGGCGATGCGCATCAGGTATTCGGCTTCGGCAATCATCCACTGATTGTTGCTGCTGCCGATTATTTCGGTCACCTGCGCGACGGCCTGCTGCATGCTTTCCGCCTGTTGTTGCATGAGGCGGGTATCGGTCGCCAGTTGTTCGGCGCGGCTTTGTGCCTGGCTTTCCTGCTGGCGGATTTCCTGTTGCTGCTGCTCGAGCGTGGCGCGCGCGTTTTCGATGGCGGTATTGAGTTCGGAATTTTGCTGCTGGGTGGTCTGGATGCGATCCTGGATCGACTGCAGGTCTGTGATGATGTTTTGCCAGTAACGGTAGCCAACAATCAAGGAAATGCTGACCGCGACGATTGCAAGGACAGCAAGAATCAATGGCAGTGGCAACGCCTTGCGCTCGGGGACTGGTGTCGGGTTTTGCTGACCTGGCGGGCTTTCAACCTCGGCTTCGACATCAATGATGTTGCCTTCGGCTTCGTTGTCTTTATCCATAGTGTCTGCGACGATCTCCGGGTATTGCTTCAAGTGTAGTGTATTCAGTCAGCGGACGTGCAAAAAGCGCAGCGGCAGCAGGGTTACAGCATGGTTCTTATGGTTTTGATTATTTCATCATCTGCTGCTGCCTGTGCCAAGCCAATTTTTTGAAAACCGAGATGTTGCGCATGTTCCAGCATGCGCTGGCTGATGACGACCAGGGGTTTGCCAATTAACTGCTGGCCAAGCGCATCACCCAGCAATGTGACCAGGTTGTCGAGCAGGGCATTGGACGTCACGCTGATGCAATCGACCTGTTGCCAGTTGTTGACCAGCTCCGTGATGTCGCTGTGCGGCAAGGCGCGTTCATAGACTTCGGCGTAGTCGACCACGGCCCGGCGTTGACGCAGGCTGTCAGCCAGCAATTCACGACCACCGTTGCCACGCACGATGAGGATGCGTTGGCCCGCCACATCACGCAGTTGCGGGGCTTCGAGCAGGCTTTCGCTGTCGTAACGTTGTTCCGGTTGCAGCCTCACGTTAAAGCCGACCTGTCGGGCCGCCTTGCTGGTGGCCTTGCCGACGGTCGAGATGCGCGTGTGTTCGGCCGGTTGTAATGCGCAGCATTGTGGAAAAAAACGCACCGCATTCTGGCTGATAAAAATCAGCCAGTCATAGTCGTGCAACTGTTGCAGTCGCTGACGTGTCGCCGCATCACAGCGTGGCTTGATTTCAACAACCGGAAAACGCAGGGCGCGCCAGCCTTGCTGTTCGATTTGCTGGCAAAGCGGTTCTGCCTGTTCGGCAGCGCGGGTAACCAGAATGCCGGGACGGGCTTTATTCACAGGCTTGATTCACCTGCCTCACTCAGGCATGCGATTCATATAACTGTTGCAGGATTTTGTCCGCACCCATGCCCAGCAGTTTGTCGGCAACGCTAAAGCCGATGTTTTCCGCATCGTGCTGGTCGCCGCTGGCGTGGGCGCGAATGATCTGCTTGCCATCGGTGCTGCCGACCAGACCACGCAGAAAGATCTGGCTACCCTGAATCACCGCATGGCCGCCAATCGGCACCTGGCAGCCGCCTTGCAGGCGCTCGTTCATGGCGCGCTCGGCGCGCACACAGATTTCGGTGGCGGCATCATGTAGCGGCATCAGCAGTTCATTGACCCGGGGATCTTCGATGCGACATTCGATGCCGATCGCGCCCTGGCCGATGGCCGGCAGGCTGGTGTCTTCATCGATGTAGGTACGGATGCGCGATTCAAAGCCGAGCCGGATCAGGCCGGCGGACGCGAGGATGATGGCGTCGTATTCACCGTCATCGAGTTTTTTCAGGCGGGTGTTGACGTTGCCACGTAGCGGGGAAATTTTCAGGTCCGGCCGCAAACTGGCCAGCTGGCACTGGCGGCGCAGGCTGGAGGTGCCGACGTTGGCGCCTTCGGGCAGGGCATCGAGATTGTCGTACTGATTGGATACAAAGGCATCACGCGGATCTTCACGCTGCAGGATCACCGGCAGGTGCAGACCGTCCGGGAACTCCACCGGTACGTCTTTCATCGAGTGTACGGCGATGTCGGCGACACCATCGAGCATGCCCTGTTCCAGTTCCTTGACGAACAGGCCCTTGCCGCCGATTTTGGCCAGTGGCGTGTCGAGAATCTTGTCGCCCTGGGTGCTCATGCCAAGCAGTTCCACATTCAGGTCCGGGTGAGCCTGTTGCAGCAGATTGCGCACATGCTCCGCCTGCCACATGGCCAGCGGTGATTTGCGGGTTGCGATGATGATGCTTTGTTGTGACATGGTTACGGACCTGAACAAGATTTAATGCCAAGGTAGCAATGCTACTGATTGGTAAACTGTCAGGCAAATGCTTGTGGCTTTTTTGATACCATAAGCACCGAACTTTTTGCCCATCAGTCTGCATGTACGGAGTAGTTATGGCCGCAGGATCGTCGCCTTATATTTTTGATGTTGATCTGGAGGATTTTCAGGACAAGGTTATTGACGCGTCACATCAGCAGTTGCTGCTGGTCGATTTCTGGGCAGACTGGTGTACGCCTTGTCATGGTTTGGCGCCGCATCTGTATCGTGTGATCGAGGAGCTGCAGGGCAAGGTGCAACTGGCCAAGGTGGAAGTTGACGAAGGCGAGAATATGAAACTGGCCGGTCGATATCATCTGCGCGGTTTCCCGACCGTGATCCTGTTCAGCGAGGGCGAGGAAACGGCGCGTTTTTCCGGTGCACGTGCGACGCACTGGATTCATGACTGGTTGCAGGAGGCGCTGGGCGGAGCATTGTCGGATTGAAACAATGCGAAGCAATGGCCGGTCCTAAGGGATAACCGCAATACGCAACTGAGGCCTGGTCCCCTATGATGCGGCTCAGGCTTTAAAGTCCTGTCGTGACATGGCGTGTTATTTGGTCACGATATTTCGCTTTTGTGACGCTTTTCGCGTTATTTGTGTGACAAAGGAATTTCGCGCAAAATTATTTAAGTAACTGTTTTTCAATGGAAAAAATTCGGGTTGTTGTGATTGGTCCGTTGTTTGCAGATAGTGTGGGCAAGTAAATATCGGCCGGCTGGATTCCGGTCACAACTCAAAATCAGGAACACAGGGATTTACCATGAACAAGAAAAATGTAACAAGATTTTTAGCCAGCTTGCTGGCATTTGTGATGATCACGGTGAATGCTGCGGAATTGACGCCTGCGCAGAAAGTTATTGAGGGCACCTCCAATGAAATCAAGCTGGTGCTGAATCGTGATCGTGATCTGCTGAAATCCGATCCGGCTTACGTCTACCAGATGGTTGATGAAATCCTGGTGCCGCGTTTTGATCTGGATCGCATTTCCGGTCTGGTGCTGGGACGCTACTGGAAGCGTGCCAATGACGACCAGAAAACCCGTTTCCAGCATGAATTCAAGCGCATGCTGATTCGCACTTACGCCACCGCTTTCAACGAGCTGGACAACTGGGAGATGAAATTTCTGGCATCCCGCGTCAATGAGGCCGGCACCAGTGCGGTTGTGCGTACCCAGATCACGCGAAATGGCGCGCCGCCGATTGACGTGGATTACAGCATGCGCCAGCGTGATGGCGACTGGAAAGTGTTTGATGTACGCATCGAAGGAATGAGCCTGGTGACCAACTATCGCAGCAGCTTCAAGCGGCTCATGAGAACGGAAGGTATGGATGGTCTGATTACCCATCTGCAACAGACCAATAACGAACGCGTCGTTGCCCAGACCAGTAATCCGGACATGCAGAAAGTCGCCCACAAGTAATTGCTGGGTTAACACAAAAAACCGGCTGCCGCCGACAACGGCAGCCGTTTTTTTATGGCTGATTAATCGTGGATTGAAGACCTAAACGACTAAAGGAATCTGTGCCGCTGTCGTTACAAAGGGTGGAATATATTGAAACATGACGATATTTTCCTCCTCCCGCGCTTAACAGCGCTATTATTGTAAGGACTCCCCACTCCCCGGGTGAGTCCTTTTTTTTCGCCCCTGTTAATCCTGGATGGATAACCAGTCGCGCGGCCTGAGAAAGTCTTCGTACAGGCGTCGTTCCTCGGTGCCGGCCTCGGGGTACCAGTCATAGCGCCATTTCACCAGCGGCGGCAGCGACATTAAAATCGATTCGGTGCGCCCGCCGGTCTGCAAGCCGAAAATGGTGCCACGGTCGTACACCAGGTTGAACTCGACATAACGACCGCGCCGGTAGAGCTGGAAATCGCGTTCGCGCTCACCATAGGGAATGTCACGGCGGCGTTGCACGATCGGCAGATAGGCCGGCAGGTAGTGATTGCCGACGCTTTGCATGAAGGCGAAGCTGCGCTCGAATCCCCATTGGTTGAGGTCATCGAAAAACAGCCCGCCAATGCCACGTGGTTCGTTGCGGTGCTTGAGGAAGAAGTATTCATCACACCAGTTTTTGTATTTTTCGTACACGCCTTCACCGAAAGACCGGCAAGCGGCCCGGCTGGTCTGGTGCCAGTGCATCGCATCATCCTCAAAGCCGTAATATGGCGTCAGGTCAAATCCGCCACCGAACCACCAGACCGGATCGGCGCCTTCTTTTTCTGCAATGAAAAACCGCACGTTGGCGTGTGACGTCGGCACATAGGGGTTGCGTGGATGGATCACCAGCGACACGCCGAGCGCCTGGAATGAGCGGCCGGCCAGTTCCGGTCGCTGTGCGGTGGCCGATGGCGGCAGGCCTTCGCCAAATACATGGGAAAAATTGACGCCGGCTTTTTCAAATACCTGGCCTTCCTCAAGCACGCGCGAGCGACCACCGCCACCGCCGGGGCGTTGCCAGCTGTCTTCGCTGAATGGAATACCGTCCTCGCTGGCCAGGGCGTTGCAGATTGAATCCTGCAGGTTGATTAAATATTCCTTTACCGCATTGATGTCAGGAGAGTCGGACATGGTTTGCTCACTTTTTTCTTGGTTATTTTGTTGTGCTGCCGCCGGCGCGCAGGGTTTCACCGCTTATGATATCCCGGATTGTGCTGGGACTGGACTGTCTGTCAACCGCGCCGGGTAGCAGGCAGTCATAACCGGGGCAGCGCAGGCGGCATTCCAGCGCGCTGCGCGCCGGTGGCCGTTGGTTGACGTTGGCGCTGGTTGACACCAGTGCTGTGCCGAGTTCATCACACAGGCGGCTGGCGATCGGATGCGCGGTGACACGTACGGCAATGCTGTCATGTGTTCCGGTCAACCAGTGCGGCGTTTGCGCGCGTGCCGGAAACAGCCAGGTATAAGGGCCGGGCCAGCTGTCGAGAGCCTGCTGCAACAGCGATGTTTCTGGTTCGATGAGGTAGGGTCGGAGTTGCTGGAAGTGTGAGGCGATCAGGATCAGGCCTTTGCTGATCGGACGTTGCTTGATGTGCAGCAGGCGTTGCACTGCCTCGAAATTGAGCGGGTCGCAACCCAGGCCGTAAACGGCTTCGGTGGGATAGGCAATAACGCCGCCGCCTTGTACACATCGTCTGGCCTGTCGGAACTGAAACGCGGACATCGGCTCAGCTGCAGGTTTTTACAGCCGTTAACGGAAACGGCTGTGCCAGATCAGTCACTGTTTTCCTTTTCGTATTCCGGCGCTTCATAAGGCTCAGCGAAAGAGCAGTCCTGCTGTGGGCAGACTTTTTCCGTACCGCGCCGCTTGGTGGTCTTGATGGTCAGGATCGGCCATCCGCAGCTCTGGCAGGGTTCGGCGATAGGCTCGTTCCAGATGGCGTAATCGCATTTAGGGTAGGTCGAGCATGAATAAAAAATCTTGCCGCGCCGCGACTTGCGCTTCATGAGCGTACCTTTGTTGCACTTGGGGCAGGTTACGCCGGTGTCGGCGGGTTTTTCCAGCGGCTCGATGTATTTACACTTGGGATAACCCGAACAGCCGATGAATTTGCCGTAGCGTCCCTGTTTGAAGATCAGCGGTGAGCCACATTCCGGGCAGTCGCGGCCGACTTCTTCGGGTTCGTTGCTGCCTTGGTCGTCGTTGAGGTTGCGCGTGTAATCGCATTCCGGGTAATTGGTGCAACCGATGAAGCGACCGTTGCGCCCCAAGCGGATCGACAGCTGGCCACCGCACTTGGGGCATTTTTCATCGATTTTTTCCTGGGTGACGTCGGAACGTTGCACGTTTTCCTGGGTATCGTCGATGCGGTTCTTGAACGGCTGCCAGAATTTTTTCAGCAGCGGAATCCATTCTTCCTCACCGCGTGACACGGCATCGAGTTCATCCTCGAGCTTGGCGGTGAAGTCATAATCGACATACTGGGTAAAATAATTGGTCAGGAACTTGTTGACCACGCGACCGACATCGGTCGGATAAAAACGCTTTTTCTCCAGCTCGACGTAGTCACGATCCTGCAAGGTCGAGATGATCGAGGCATAGGTCGACGGCCGGCCAATGCCGTGCTCTTCGAGCGCCTTGACCAAGCTGGCTTCGCTGTAACGTGGCGGCGGCTCGGTGAAATGCTGTTCCGGCCGGATCGCGATCAGCTCGACCTGCTCGCCCTCGGTCAGCGACGGTAACATTTTTTCATCCTTGTCGTCGTCCGGTTTCACGTCATCGCGGCCTTCCTGATAGACCTGGATGAAGCCCGGGTTGGCGATGGTCGAGCCGCTGGCTCGAAACACATTGCCATCACCGGCGCCGAGATCGGCCGACACGGTATGCATGGTGGCGTGAATCATCTGACAGGCGACGGTGCGCTTCCAGATCAGGTCATAGAGCTTTTGCTGGTCCTTGTGCAGATGCTTGGCGAGATCTGCCGGCGTGCGCATCACCGAGCTGGGGCGGATGGCTTCGTGCGCTTCCTGGGCGTTTTTGGACTTGGTCTTGAACACGCGTACCTCGTCCGGCAGCTGGTCCTTGCCATAACGTTCGGCGATGAATTCGCGCAATTCACCGGTGGCTTCGTCGGACAAGCTGACCGAGTCGGTACGCATGTAGGTGATCAAACCGACCGTGCCTTCACCGCCGATGTCGATGCCTTCGTACAGCTGCTGGGCAACACGCATGGTGCGCTGCGCGGTAAAGCCGAGTTTTCGAGCGGCTTCCTGTTGCAGCGTCGAGGTGGTGAACGGTGGTGCCGGATTGCGCTTGCGTTGTTTCTTGGTGACCGTGAGGACGTCGAGCTTGCCGTTGGCGGCGCTGAGCAGGGCTGTTTCAATGTCACTCGCCTGTTGCTCGTTGGTGACGCTGAATTGCGACAGCTTTTCCTCGTTGAAGTGCGTCAGCTTGGCGCTGAACGGCTGCTTGTCCTTGATGCTGTCGGCTTCGATGCTCCAGTATTCCTGCGCCTTGAATGCCTCGATTTCCTCTTCGCGCTCGACGATCATGCGCAGCGCCGGGCTTTGCACACGACCGGCCGACAGGCCACGGCGGATTTTCTTCCACAACAGTGGCGACAGGTTAAAGCCGACCAGGTAATCCAGCGCACGGCGCGCCTGCTGGGCGTTGACCAGGTCCATTGACAGATCACGCGGGTGGGCGACGGCGTCGTTGACGGCCTTTTTGGTGATCTCGTTGAAAACGATGCGATAAACGCCCTTGTCCTTGAGTTTTTTGCGTTCCTTGAGCAGCTCGTACAGGTGCCAGGAGATGGCCTCGCCTTCGCGGTCGGGATCCGTCGCGAGATACAGGTTGTCGGCGTTTTTGAGCTTGGCGCTGATCGCCTTGACGTGTTTGTCGTTGCGCTCGATCAGCTGGTACTTCATGGCGAAGTCGTTGGCCGGGTCGACTGCACCTTCTTTCGGGATCAGGTCGCGCACATGGCCATAAGAGGCCAGGACCTCAAAGTCCTTGCCAAGATATTTTTCGATGGTTTTGGCTTTCGCCGGTGACTCAACAATAACCAGATTCATGCGTGGGTGAATCAGTGCAGATGTTCAGCCGGGCCGTTATAGATCATGTCTTCCATCTGGGCGAAGGCCATTTCCTTGCCGGGCTGGTTCATGAGTACCAGCAGGGCGATCCATTTGATGTCTTCGCTGCTGAAGTGGTCTTCATCCAGAGCCATGGCGCGTTCGATGACCAGCTCACGGCTGGTGTTGTCGAGCAGGCCGCTTTGTTCCAGTGTCAGCAGCAGGCCGCGCGCTTCGAGGTCGAGACGTTGCTGCTCGTTGGCGGTGAACATGCGCATCGAGGGGTTACTGATCGGATTCTGATTCATGCTGACCTGATGGCGGGCGAGGTCGTCGAGCCAGTCAAAGGCTTTCTTGATCTCGGCTGCCGGGAAGCCGGCCTGGGCAAGTTCTTCTTCCAGCATGATCTGGTCGGGCGGGATGTTCTCATCGCCTTCCATGTAATTTTCATAGATGTAGATGAGCACGTCGATCACGTTTTCGTTCACATTCACTCCTGATACGGATATCGGTCTGGACGGATATCGTCTTGCTTTCGCAGGCACTACAGGCTGTTTCGCCAACGAAAACCGGTTCGAGCTAGTCTGCCGGAACCGTGCGGTTATAGTAACCACCGGGTGCGGATGATACATGACCCTGCAGTTCTAGCAACAGTAGCATCGAGGAAACGGCTTCAGCTTTCAAGCCTGAATTTGTAATGATATTTTCAATCGGCTGCGGGTCCCAGCCCATCGCATCCAGCAGTAGTGCGTAGTCCGGATCAATATTTTCAACCGCTTGCGTACTGCTTGCCTGGGCACTTTGTGGCTGGATGGTGGCGTCCGGCAGCAACGCAATCAAATACTTTAATTCATCGACAATGTCCTGTGCGGTTTCAACCAGCTTGGCACCCTGCTTGATGAGCCGGTGGCAGCCCTTGCTGAGCGGGTTGTGAATCGAGCCGGGAATGGCGAACACCTCACGGCCCTGTTCGCTGGCCAGGCGTGCCGTGATCAGCGAACCGCTCTGGATGGCGGCCTCAACAATCAGCGTGCCGAGCGACAGGCCGCTGATGAGCCGGTTGCGACGCGGGAAATGACCGGCGCGCGGTGGTGTGCCGGGCGGAAATTCAGAGACCAGTAGGCCCGAATCGGCGATCTGGTGCGCCAGTTCACGATGTTGTGCCGGGTAGACGCGGTCCAGCCCGGTCGCGGTTACGGCGATGGTTGTGCCGGGTGCCGCGAGTGCACCACGATGCGCGCTGGCGTCGATGCCGGCCGCCAGACCACTGGTGATGGTGAAACCCGAGGCGGCCAGGTGGCGGGCGAAAGCAAAGGCGTTGTCGCTGCCGCCGCGGCTCGGGTTGCGGCTGCCGACGATGGCGATCTGCGGCTGGTGCAGCAGTTCGATGTCACCACTGGCGAACAGGGCGACCGGGGCATCGTCAATGCTTTTCAGCAGCTCCGGATAGTTGTTATCGAAGATGCTGACCAGGTGATTTTGCTCATGCGACAGCCATTGCAAATCGTTTTCAATCTGTTGTTCGTCCGGGTGTAATAGGGCATGCCGCAATTTATCCGGCAGTGACTCACCGGGCAGATGCAGCAGATCGTCAAGCTGTTTGATGTCCGGTGCCTGTTCGAATAACGCGAGCAGGCTGTGGTTGCCGACGCCGGGTGCGCGCAGCAGGGTCAGCCAGTCGTGAGCGGATAGGGTCATTGCTGTCCTCCCTGACAGCAGGGTGTTGGCAGTTGCGCTTATTGTGACGACATGTCCCTATGTCATCAAGTGTGCGCCACTGGGCGAGTTATGGGTTGTGTACCTTGTCGAGCACGTGAATGGCGCGCGAGGCATCCATGACAATACCAAAGCTGACACGGTCGAAGGTGCGGAACACCAGCAGCATGCCTGCCCTTTCGTCGGGCAGTTTTACGGTGTCGCGACGATCGGGAGTGACCTGGTCCCTGATGGTTTCACCACGGTGGTCGATTTGCAGCACGTCACCGACCTGGAGGCCATCGGCATTGCCACGGTCCAGCACCACGACATTGTACTGACCGATCTGGGACACGCCGTTGAGCACTGCGATGATGGCACCGTTGATTTGTGTGTCCGGCGCCTTGGGCTGGAAGTTCTGCAGGGTTACGTCTTCAACCACCGGGATGAGGCGGTCGCCGGGCAGGGCTTCCTGCTGGCTGCTGCTGATCATCAATGTGGCGGGGTCGCCCAGGCGTTGCAGTCTGGATGAACCGATGAACAGGGCTTCGTGGCCAAGAACTTCCTCGGTTTCGCTGTCCTTATAAGGCTTGCCGGGACGCACCACATCAAACTTGAGATTGTCCTTTTCCTCGATGCTACGCACGTAAACCCGCTGGCCGGCGCCACCGATGATGTGCTCGTCGGCAAAGGCGACGATGTACGGCAGGCCATCAAGCTGGTCTTTTTCCAGCACGTAGGGACGGGTCAGGAAACTTTTAATGGCGTCAATCGGCACGGTCGGGATGGCCAGATCCAGCGGCATGGAGATGACTTTCGGCGACAGTTTCAGCGGGCCGCGTTGCAACTGCAGGCGGGGCTGGCCGTTGACATAGGTCAGCACCAGCACGTCACCCGGGTAAATCAGGTGCGGGTTGGCAATTTGCGGATTGACATACCAGATGTCGGGCCAGCGCCAGGGATCACGCAGAAACAGCTCGGAAATATCCCATAGCGTGTCACCTTTTTGAACTGTATAACGCTCGGGGTGGTCTGACTTCAGAGCAACGCTTTCTGCCGCGACAAGGCCGGAAAACAGCAAGGCTGCAATGCCTGACATGAGAAGCTGGTAAAACTTGCGCATAGGGTTCCCTTTTGTTTTTGATGGTCTGTTCCGCATAGCTTAGTCGCGATTTGCCGTTACGGGGCTGAAATCTGTCACAGTATGACCGAAAATCCTGTAACATATCATTATGATAGCGAATTAATTTTAACTTGTACTATAGCAACGCATTTTTCTTATGGCGATTCTGGACATTCTACATTACCCGGACCCCCGCTTGCGAAACGAAGCCAAACCGGTCGAACAGGTAAATGAGGACATCCGCCAGCTGGTGGCGGACATGTTTGAGACCATGTATGCCGCACCTGGCATTGGTCTGGCCTCGATTCAGGTCAATGTGCCGCAACGCGTCATTGTGGTGGATGTGTCGGAAAATCACGACCAGCCGCTGTGCTTCATTAACCCCGAGATTCTGTCCACCGAGGGTAGCGAGACCATGGACGAGGGCTGTCTGTCGGTACCGGGCTTTTACGAAACCGTGCAACGTGCCGAGAAAATCCGGGTGCGTGCGCTAAATGAACAGGGTGAGACCTTTGAAATGGATGCCGATGGCTTGCTGGCGGTTTGTATCCAGCACGAAATCGACCACCTCGACGGCAAGTTGTTCGTCGATTACCTGTCGACCCTGAAGCGCTCACGCATTCGCAAAAAACTCGAAAAGGAAAGCCGCGCCTCGGCCAGTCGCGCCACACTTTGAGCAGTGAGTATGCAGGCTGTCGCGAGACGGCGGCAGACATATCAGCACACAGCAACAATAACAACAGGACCCTGACGTGTCAGACAAGCTAAAAATCATCTTTGCCGGCACCCCCGAATTTTCCGTGGCGCCATTACAGGCACTGCTGCATTCGCCGCATGAAGTCATTGCGGTATACACCCAGCCGGACCGGCCGGCCGGGCGCGGGCGCAAGCTCAAGCCAAGCCCGGTGAAAGAAGCCGCGCTGGCCACGGGCGTGCCGGTGTATCAGCCGAAAAATTTTCGTGACCAGGCCGACTTGGAGGCGCTGGAAGCACTCAATGCCGATCTCATGGTGGTGGTCGCCTACGGTCTGATTTTGCCGCAGCGCGTACTGAATGCGCCGCGCTTGGGTTGTTTCAATATTCACGCCTCGCTGTTGCCACGCTGGCGCGGTGCCGCACCGATTCAGCGCGCCATCCTGGCCGGCGATCAGGAGACCGGCATCACCATCATGCAAATGGAAGCCGGGCTGGATACCGGCCCGATGTTGTTGAAAGAAAGCCTCACAATTGGTGATCGGGAAACCGGCGGCCAGCTGCACGATCGACTGGCGCCGCTGGGCGCAACCGCGCTTATGCATGCGCTCGATGATCTCGTGGCTGATCGATTACAGCCCGAAGTACAGGATGACACCTTGGCCAATTACGCGCATAAACTGGAAAAGGCCGAGGCGAAAATCGACTGGTCGCAGAGCAGTGTCGAGATTGACCGCATGGTGCGCGCCTTCAATCCCTGGCCGGTGGCGTTCACCGAGCTGGACGGCCAGCCCCTGCGCATCTGGGGTAGCGAATTGACGGATATTCCGGCCAGTCAACCGCCCGGGACGGTGGAAGCTACCTCGGCGGATGGTATCGATGTCGCCACCGGCGACCGGCTGTTGCGCATCACGCAGTTGCAGCCGCAAGGCAAACGCGCCATGTCCGCGCGCGATTTTCTCAACGCACATTCGTTGCAGGGAATCCGTCTTGGCTGAAAAAGCCGTGGCAACCGCTCCCCAAAAATCGGTCAGATCGGTTGCCGCCATGGTGCTTGACCAGGTGCGTAACGGGCAGTCGCTGAGCCGGCTGTTGCCGCAATACGGCGAGCAGGTGCGCGAAACTGACCGAGCCCTGTTGTCCGAACTGGCCTATGGCGCCTGCCGCTGGTTTCACCAGCTCGAAGCCATCAAACAGCAGTTACTCAACAAACCCCTGCGCAAGCGCGATGCCCTGATCGACAGCCTGATCATCATCGGCCTGTATCAGCTCATGCATACCCGCATCAAACCACACGCAATCGTGGCGGAAACGGTCAATGCTGTGCGCCATCTCGGGCGTCCCATGCTGGTCAAGTTGGTCAATGGCGTGCTGCGGCGTTTTCAGCGTGAGCAGCAGCAGTTGCTGGATACCGGTCTGGCAGACGATGCGGCGCGCTATGCAATGCCGTCGTGGCTGGTTGATGCGATCAGGCAGGCCTGGCCGCAACATTGGGCCGATATGCTGCAGGCCATGTTGCAGCGTCCGCCACTAACTCTGCGGGTCAATCGCTTGCGCATCGATGTGGAAACCTATCGCAACAAACTGCGACAGGTCGAAATGTCAGCCATACCGGTGGCCGGTGCGCCACAGGCATTGCAACTGGAAACGGCCGTGGATGTCAGTCAACTGCCCGGTTTTTTCGATGGCGAAGTGTCGGTGCAGGATGCCGGCGCACAACTGGCAGCACAGTTTCTCGACTTGCACGCAGGCATGAGTGTGCTCGATGCCTGTGCGGCACCTGGCGGCAAGACCGGTCACGTGCTGGAATCGGTGCAGCCGTTGCGCGTCACCGCCATAGATGTCGATGACAGCCGTCTGCAGCGCGTGCGTGAAAACCTGTCACGGCTGCAGCTTGAAGCCGACGTCGTGTTGGGTGATGCCGCCAGTGACAGCGGCGACTGGCGCCAGCAACAATACGATCGTATTTTGCTGGATGTGCCCTGTTCAGCGACCGGTGTAATCCGCCGCCATCCTGACATCAAGTTATTGCGTCGCCCCGAAGACATTGATGGCCTGGTGACGCTGCAGCGCTGCATCCTCAACAACATCTGGCCACTGCTCAAACCCGGTGGCCAGCTGCTGTATGCCACCTGTTCGCTGTTGCCGCAGGAAAACCAGCAGCAGGTGGAATGGTTTCTGTCACAACAAACGGATGCCTATGCATTACCATTAACCTATCAGGCCGATGTGCAAGCGTGCAGCGTCGGCATCCAGGTGCTGCCCGGCACTGCCGGTATGGACGGATTTTATTATGCCCGGCTGGGACGACATGAAACTTGAATGATATGGAAGCGGGCTGGTTGCGACATTGTTGTCTGCTGTTGGCGCTGAGCTGGGCTACGCCGCTGCCGGCGGCCGAGTTCAGCTTCCAGGAAGTGCGCATCGAACAACCCGGCGATCAGTTCACGGTGGATTTGCAGGTGCGTTATCAATTCAGTGAGGTAGCGCTCAAGGCGCTGGAAAACGGCGTGCCCCTGACCCTCGATATCCATTTCCAGGTGCGCCGTGAGGGCGCCTGGGTGTGGGAAAGCGACGTGGTGGATACGCATCTGCGGCGGGAACTGCGCTACCTGCCATTGTCATCCACTTACGAAGTCCGTTACCTGGCGGATCAGGAGCGCAGTCGCTTTGTTTCCAGAAGCGCGGCGATCCAGGCGCTCGGCCAGGTCGATGACTTTCCGCTGCTCAACGCCGGCCGGCTCAAGCCGGAGGAAGACTATTTTCTCGAAGTGCGTAGCGAGCTGGACATCGAAGCCTTGCCGGTGCCGTTACGCCCCACGGCCTATATGTCGTCAGCATGGGACCTGTCGAGTGACTGGAGTCACTGGCGGATAGAGCAATGAGGAAATTCACCCGCTCCAGTCTGTTGATGTTGTTGCTGTTGCTGCTGCCATTGCTGGTATCGCTGCACCTGATGAGCAGTGCGGTGCAGAACTCCGATGATCTCAGCCGCATGTTTATTCCGCTGCTGGTGTTCAACCTGCTGGGCCTGTTCATCATCCTGGTGCTGATTGTGGTCAATCTGGTCCGGCTGGTCAGCCAGTATCGTCGTCGCGAGCCGGGTTCGCGGCTGACGCTGCGCATGGTGCTGGTATTCCTGACGCTGTCGCTGCCGCCGGTATCCATTGTGTATTACTACTCGCTACAGTTCCTGCACCGGGGTATTGATTCCTGGTTTGATGTGCAGATCGATTCGGCGCTCGACGACAGCCTCGAGCTCGGCCGTGCTTCGCTGGATCTCAACAAGCGCCAGTTTCTACGCGCCACCGAACAGTTGCTCGGCGAAGTCGAGGACACCTCCGAAGCCGCCATGGCGGTCAGCCTGGTGGACCTGCTCAACCGTTCCGGCGCCACTGAACTGGCGCTGCTGGACTTCAGCGGGCGCGTGATCGCATCGTCGAACATCAATCCGGAGCAACTGGTGCCGGAAAAGCCGGACATGTCGGTGATCCAGCAGGTGCGCGACGGCGGCAGCATCGTCAGCGTGATCCCGTTTGGCGAAAACGAGATTCTGCACATTCGCGCGGTGGTCAAGGATTTTTATCGTCCCCTGATGTTGCAGGCGATTTACCCGATGACCGAGCACATCTCCGACCTGACCGGTTCGGTACAGGCGGCGCTGGTGCGTTACAAGGAGCTGGCGTTTTTGCGTCAGTCGCTGAAGTTCAATTTCTCGCTGACCCTGCTGCTGGTGCTGGCGTTTGCGATTTTCAGCGCCGTGTGGGCGGCGTTTTATTCGGCGCGCCGGCTGGTGGCGCCGATTTCCGACATCGCCGCCGGCACGCGCGCGGTGGCGGCCGGCGACTATGAGAAACAGCTGCCACTACAGCATACGCACGATGAACTGGGCTTTCTGGTGGCGTCGTTCAACACCATGATGCGGCGCATTTCGCAAGCCAGTGACCAGGCGGCGCGCAGCCAGCGTCTCGTAGAAGAGCAGAAAACCTATCTGGAAACCGTGCTCGGCCACCTGTCGTCGGGCGTCATGGTGTTTGATAACAACAAGCGTCTGCAGACCGCCAACCGCGCCGCGCAAATCATTCTCAAGATCGAGCTCGACAATTTCATCCAGCACCAGGTTTACGAATTGCGCCAGGTGTCGGAGCAACTGTCGCAGTGGGTCGACAGCATTGATGAGGCGCTCGGTGAAGCCGACAGTGAATGGCGTGAACAGACCACCCTGTATGGCCCGGAAGGCCGGCTGGTGTTGTTGACGCGCATCAGTCCGCTGCTCGATTCCAAGGGTCGCAGCAAGGGCCGCGTGGTGGTGTTTGATGACATCACCCAGTTGATCCAGGCGCAGCGTAACGCGGCCTGGGGCGAGGTGGCACGGCGCCTGGCACACGAAATCAAGAACCCGCTGACACCGATCCAGCTGGCGGCCGAGCGCTTGCGCCACAAATACCTGAACAACATGCCGCCTGAGGATGCCCAGGTGCTGGACAAGGCGACGCACACCATCGTGCAGCAGGTCGATGCGATGAAGTCGATGGTCAATGCGTTTTCCGATTATGCCAAGCCGTCCCAGCTCGAAACCCGGCCGGTAGCGTTTGATGAACTGGTTGCTGAAGTGCTGGCGCTGTATGAGCATGCCGCGCTCGGTAACCACATCGAGGTGCATCTGGATGCCGGCCCGGCGATGCTGGAAGCCGATCCGGTGCGTCTGCGCCAGGTGATTCACAATCTGGTGAAAAATTCACTCGAGGCGGTGGCCGAGGTCGAACAGCCCTGGTTGAGCGTGACGACATCGCTGCAGGTGCGTGCCGATGGTGTTTCACTTGAGCTGGAAGTGCAGGATAATGGCGGCGGTTTTGATGAGGAGTCGCTCGGCAGTGTGTTTGAGCCGTACGTCACTACCAAGGCCAAGGGTACCGGACTGGGGCTGGCGATTGTGAAAAAAATTATCGAAGAACACGGCGGCATGATCGCGGCGAGCAACCGACCACAGGGCGGTGCCCGCATTGTGGTGCGCCTGCCGGTGATCGCCGATCAACAGATGGATTCCGCGGCACAGGATGCTGGTGCTGAGCACGGAGACAGAGAATGAGTTACATACTGGTTGTCGATGACGAGCCGGACATCCGCGGGCTGGTCAAGGACATCCTCGAAGATGAAGGCCATCAGGTCGCCACAGCGGAAAATGGCGTCGCTGCGCGCCAGTCGCTGCAGCATCGACGTCCGAACCTGATTTTCCTCGACATCTGGATGCCGGATCTCGATGGCATCTCGCTGCTCAAGGAGTGGTCGGAAAGTGGCGGCCTGCCATGCCCGGTGATCATGATGTCGGGCCATGGCACCGTCGAAACCGCGGTTGAGGCGACCCGCCTCGGCGCCTATGACTTTCTTGAAAAACCGTTGTCGCTGGCCAAGCTGCTGTTAACGGTCGAGCATGCCTTGCAGGCGGAAAAGCTGCAGCTGGAAAACCAGGGCCTGCGCCGGCGTACCGAGCAACTGCTCGAACCGGTCGGTCACAGCATTGTCATCCAGCATCTCAAGGAACAGGTCAAGCGCCTCGCGCAACACGATACCTGGGTACTGATCAGCGGTGAGTCCGGCAGCGGTCGTGAAACCTTTGCGCGTTACCTGCATGTACAGAGCAAGCGCCACGCCAATGCCTTTGTCGACGTCAGTGTCTCCTCGATCGCCGCCGGCAACTCGGCGCGCGACCTGTTTGGCAGTGAACAGGATGGGCGGGTGTCCTACGGCCGGCTGGAGCAGGCCAGTGGCGGCACGCTGTTTCTCGATGAAGTTTCCGACATGGATCTGGAGGCCCAGGCGCAATTGCTCGGCGCGCTGGATACCGGTTCGTTTTTACGCGTCGGCGGCAGTGAGCCGGTCGAGGTGGATGTGCGCATCATTGCGGCGACACATCGCAATCTTGAGGAAATGGTCAAGCTTGGCAAGTTTCGCGAAGACCTGTTTTTCCATCTCAATGTGGTGCCGTTGAAGCTGCCACCGCTGCGTGAGCACCGTGAAGACGTGCCGGAGCTGCTGACTTTTTATACCAATTATTTTGTCGAGAACGAAAAGCTGCCATACCGCAAGTTCAGCATGGCGGCGCAGAACTATCTGCGCAATTACAACTGGCCTGGCAACATTCGTGAACTGAAGAACGTGGTGCAGCGTCTGCTGATCACCAGTTCCGAAGAAGAGATCTCCCAGGGCGAAGTGGAAGTGGCGCTCGGCGGCATCGAGCCGGAAATGAAACTCAGTGGCGGTGCGGTGTCGTTTGACCAGCCGATTCGCCAGGCGCGTGAGGAATTCGAGCGCGCCTACCTGGAATACCAGCTGGCCAAGCACGATGGCAATGTCAGCCACATGGCCGATGAGGCCGGTATGGAAAGAACTCATCTGTATCGCAAGCTGCGTGCGGTCGGCATCGAAATCAAGGACCGGCGCTGAGCCTGCCCGCATGGCGCGCCGCCCGACCAACAAGAACAACAGGCTAGTGCAGGACATGGCTACATGAAAATCATCATTCTCGGCGCCGGCCAGGTCGGTCGCTCGGTTGCCACCAATCTGGTCAATGAAGCCAATGACATTACTGTGGTTGACGTCAACGGCGATTTGCTGCGTGACCTGCAGGACCGCCTCGATATCGGCACGGTGCAGGGACTGGCCTCGCATCCCGATGTGTTGCGCCGTGCCGGCGCTGAAGACGCCGACATGATTCTGGCGGTGACCAACAGTGACGAGGTCAACATGGTGGCCTGCCAGTGCGCCTACACGCTGTTTCGCACGCCGACCAAAATCGCGCGCGTGCGGTCGCAAAACTATCTGCGTTATCCGGAACTGTTTGCGCCCAACGCCTTGCCGATCGACATGATGATCAGCCCGGAACAACTGGTTACCGATTACATCCTGCGCCTGATCGATCATCCGGGCGCGCTGCAGGTCATGGACTTTGCCGACGGCCGCGTGCGGCTGGTGGCGGTGCGCGCCTATTATGGCGGGCCACTGGTCGGGCATCAGTTGCGTGAACTTAACGAACACCTCAGCAAGGGCAAGGCCGAAGCACGCGTCGCGGCGATTTATCGTAAGGACCGCTCCATCAAACCGGTCGGCACCACCGTGGTGGAAGCCGGCGACGAGGTGTTTTTTATCGCCGCTTCGGAAAACATTCCCGCGGTCATGAAGGAATTGCGCCGCGCCGAAAAACCGTTCAAACGCCTGATCTTCGCCGGCGCCGGCAACATCGGTCGGCGGCTGGCGCAGGCGCTGGAAGGCCGCTACAAGGTCAAGCTGATCGAAAAAAACAAACGTACCGCCATGCAGGTATCCGAACAGCTCAAGTCGAGCATTGTGCTGCACGGCGATTCCTCGGATGAGGAATTGCTGATCGAGGAAAACATCGAAGACACCGATATTTTCTGTGCCGTCACCAACGACGACGAAGCCAATGTGCTGTCATCCATGCTGGCCAAACGACTCGGAGCACGCAAGGTGATGGCGCTGATTAACCGGCCGGCCTATGTCGATTTGATGCAGTCGAGCAACATCGATATCGCCGTGTCACCACAACAGGCCACCATTGGCACCCTGCTGACTTATGTGCGGCGCGGCGATGTGGTTAATGTGCATTCCTTGCGTCGTGGCGTGGCCGAAGCGATCGAGGCGATTGCGCACGGCGACAGCAGTTCCTCCAAGGTGGTCGGCCGCATGGTGCAGGACATCAAGCTACCGGCCGGCGCCAGCATCAGTGCGATTGTGCGCGGCGAGCAGGTCATCATCGTACACCACGATACCGTCATCGAAGCCGACGACCATGTCGTCATGTTCCTCATGGACAAGAGCAAGATCGGCGAAGTCGAGAAGCTGTTCCAGGTCGGCGTTACCTTCCTTTAAGACGGCGCAGGCATGAGATTACTCGCGGTTCAACGAATTCTGGGTCTGTTGCTGATGCTGTTCAGCAGCACGCTGTTGCCGCCGGTGCTGGTGTCGCTCTGGTACCGCGACGGCGCACATCTGGCGTTCATCACGGCCTTTTTACTGACACTGGCGATCGGTCTGGTGGCCTGGTTGCCGGTACGCAATCACAAGCGTGACATGCGCATGCGCGACGGCTTTGTCGTCGTGGTGATGTTCTGGTTCGTACTCAGCCTGATCGGTTCGTTCCCGTTCATGCTGTCGGTCAATCCACATCTGACGCTGACCGACTCGATGTTTGAGGCGGTATCCGGCCTGACCACCACCGGCGCCACCGTGATCACCGATCTGGAGGCCTTGCCGCGTTCGATTCTGTATTACCGCCAGCAGCTGCAATGGCTGGGCGGTATGGGCATCGTGGTGTTGGCGGTGGCGGTGCTGCCACTGCTCGGTATCGGTGGCATGCAGTTGTACCGCGCCGAAACGCCGGGGCCGATCAAGGACTCCAAACTGACGCCACGCATCACCGAAACGGCCAAGGCGCTGTGGTACATCTATCTCGGCCTGACCATTGCCTGCGCACTGGCCTACTGGCTGGCGGGCATGGAGATGTTCGATGCGGTCGGCCATGCGTTTTCGACCATCTCCATCGGCGGTTTTTCCACCCATGACGCCAGCATCGGCTATTACAACAGCACGCTGATCGAAATGATTGCCGTGGTGTTCATGCTGATCTCCGGCGTCAACTTCGCGCTGCATTTCACCGCCTGGCGCAGCCAGTCGGTGCGCGGTTACCTGCACGATTCCGAGTTTCGTTTTTACATTACCGTGTTGTCGATCGTGACACTGGTGGTCACCGGCAATCTGTTTTTCACCGGCACACACGGTAACTGGCAGGATGCGTTTACCGATGCACTGTTTCAGTCGATCTCGATTGGCACCACTACCGGCTTCACCACGGCCGAGTATTACAACTGGCCGGGCTTCGCCGCGATCCTGTTGTTGTTCACCAGCTTTATCGGCGGTTGTGCCGGTTCCACCGGTGGCGGCATCAAGGTGATTCGTTTTCTGTTGCTGATCAAGCAGGGCCTGCGTGAAATCCTGCGCCTGATTCATCCGACCGCTCAGATCCCGATTCGAGTCGGCGGCAAGACCGTGCCTTACCGTGTGGTCGAGGCGATCTGGGGCTTTTTTGCCTTGTACGTGGCGAGCTTTATTGCCATGTACCTGGCGCTGGCAATGACCGGGCTGGATCTCATGACCGCCTATTCAGCGGTGGCCGCCAGCATCAATAACCTGGGTCCGGGGTTGGCGGGGGTGGGTGCACACTATGCGGATATTGGCGATGCGGCCAAGTGGATTTTGTGTTTTGCCATGCTGTTGGGACGATTGGAAATTTTTACTTTGTTGGTGATTTTGTCGCCGGCGTTCTGGAGTAAATAGAGCACTCGCAGCGAAGTACACAAAGAATTTTGTAGCTTTGTGTCATGAATAATCACGGTGCAAATGCCCCGACTCGCAAATGTTTTCTTTGTTCTTTTGTCATGGCAAAAGAACCAAAACCGTCTTCCCCCTGTTTTGGCTTCACGTTGTTCAGCACCTGCATCACTTGTCAGTCAGGCGAACGAAAAGAACTCGCAATTTCCAATCGCTCAAACAGCTTTTCGTTTTTACCGCCTGCCTTCCGGCGTGACGCATCAAAACAGAGGGGAAGCAGGGTGTTCAATTTGCCACCCTTCTCCGACTTCAGCCCACCGAGCCGCGCAGAAGACTGCTGGAAAAAGTCCGAGCATGTCTGAGCGTAGCGAGTTTGCGAGGACTCAGCAGGCTTCGAGCAGTGAGGGCAGCCGCAGGCTGGGCTGGCGGAGGAAGTGCTTTTGGTTACTTTGTGCGAAAACAAAGTAACAAGAAAACATTTTTCCAAACTCAATTATGCTACTTTGCATCATGAGTAATCCGCCAAAAGAGTAATAGAAAGGTCGCTTTGTTATCGGCTACTACAGGCAGGCTTCTCTCGTTCTGTGCAACAAGCCTCAGCCTTCACCAAGCACTTCTTTCAATTTCTGCCTGGCACGAAACAAACGGGTTCCAGCACCGGCACTGCTGATACCCAAATGTGCTGCAATTTCTTTCTGTGAATAACCATGCAGCACCTGCAGCAACAACGGTTCGCGATATTCCTGCGGCAGTCCGGCGATGGCCTGGCGCAGGACAAAGGCTTCAGTTGAAGTGTCGTAGCTTTGCGCCGGGGCGCTGACTTCTTCTACCGGCATCTGTGATTGCGGTGCCTGCTTGCGTTCGAAACGACGTGCGTTTTCACGTCGTACGATGGTGAACAGCCAGCCCTTGATGGCATTGACGTCCTGCAGTTTGTGTACTGACTTCCAGGCACGAATCAGGGTTTCCTGAACCAGATCTTCTGCCACTTCCCGATTGCCAGCCAGCCAGTAGGCGTAGCGAAAACAATCTTCGGTGTATTGTTCGATCAACGCGGCGAACAGTTCATGATTTTGTTCACGGACCTGCGAGCGGCTTTGCGAAAGGGCGATGGTGTTCATTATTTTTTCCTGGTTGTGTGATTGCTGCATTTTGTATTGCAGGCAGCGTGCCAGAAAAAATAATTAATAAGAACAATATGTTACAGTTTTAATGATTTTGGCCTGTAACGTTTCGATGTAACGATACGTTGCATGGTAGCTTGTCTGTAACGAAATGTTATTGGTTGTGATTGCCGGGCAATTGCAGCTGGTACTTGTCGATTTTGCGGTCCAGCGCCGGGCGTGAAATGCCGAGAATGCGGCAGCTGTTGCTCTTGTGGCCGCCGGTATGATTGAGCACGGCCTGGATGTGTTCCGCCTCGACCTGATCGAGCGTGCGCAACACCTGATCGCCAGTTGGCTGGTTTGGCTGGCCGGTCGCTGCCGTATCCAGATTGTCCGCCAGCTGGATCAGTTCGGCGGTGATGGCCTGGCCGCGGCCATGCAATAACGCCTGCAACATGATATTGCCAAGCTCGCGCACATTGCCAGGCCAGTCATATAGCTGTAGTTTGGCCACCGCATCCTCGGTCAGCTGTGGTGTGTGGTAATCGAGTTCACGCGCCGACTTTTCCAGCAGCGCCTGCGCCAGCAGCGGAATGTCTTCCTTGCGTTTGCGCAACGGTGGCATCTGGATGTTGATAACGTTGAGACGGTAAATCAGGTCCTCGCGAAACTGGCCGTCGCGCGCCATTTTGAACAGGTCGCGGTTGGTGGCGGTGATGACGCGCGCATTGACCGGAATGGTGGAGCTGGCGCCGACCGGTTCAATGACATGCTCTTGTAACGCACGCAGCAGCTTGGCCTGGATGGATAAAGCCAGCTCGCCGATTTCATCGAGAAACAAAGTGCCGTTCTCGGCCAGTGCAAACTTGCCGATCTTGCGCTCGTTGGCGCCGGTGAACGCGCCTTTTTCATGACCGAACAATTCGCTTTCCAGCAGGTTCTCGACAATCGCGGCGCAGTTGATCGCGATGAACGGGCCGTTGGCGCGATCGCTGTGCTGGTGGATCAGGCGCGCCACCAGTTCCTTGCCGGTGCCGGACTCGCCGGTGATCAGGATGCTGGCATTGCTTTGTGCGCTCAGGGCGATTTCCTTGCTGACCGCGAGCATGGCGTTGCTGCGGCCGATCAGGTCGCGTGACAGTTGCAGCGATGTCGCATGTGCCTGGCCGCTGTCATCGGTCAGCTGCGCACGACGACTTTCCAGCGCCTTGTCGACGGCGGCCTGCAAATCGACGGTTTTGACCGGTTTGTGAATGAAGTCGGCAGCGCCCTGTTTGATGGCCTGGATCGCCAGTTCCAGATCGTGATGGCCGGTCATCATGATGACCGGCAGGCGGCTGTCCTGTTGCAGGATCTGCGGCAGCAGCTCGATGCCGGTACCGTCCGGCAGCTGCTGGTCGAGCAGCACCAGGT
The DNA here is from genome assembly GCA_050049775.1 of Chromatiales bacterium. Lineage (GTDB taxonomy): Bacteria > Pseudomonadota > Gammaproteobacteria > Chromatiales > Chromatiaceae > JABDQZ01. The sequence continues at coordinate 2,022 of JASFVP010000019.1, read as the reverse complement.
CGTATTCGGAGTGCTGCAGCGCATCGCGCGCTTTTTCGCAACTGGGCACCTGCTGCACCTTGAAGCCTTCGTCTTCGAAATGCAGCGTCAGCATCTGGCCGAGATGCACATCGTCTTCAACAATGAGGATCTTGCTTTGCATCGCGAAGCTATTGCTAATGTGTTGGCGGGCGGCGGGTTTTCATGACAAAAGCATAAAGCAATTTGCCGCCGGCGGCATCATGCGCTGCCGGGTTTGCGCCAGGCTCCCCAGGCATACAGCGCCAGTGCCAGCCAGCCGACCAGAAAGCTGACGCCGCCAAACGGTGTGATCATGCCGAGCGTACGCATGCCAGTGGTCGCCAGCAGATACAGGCTGCCGCTGAACAACAGCATGCCGATGACAAAGCTCCAGCCGGCAACACTGATGCTGCGGCTTTTCGGCAGGATGCTGACATAAAGCAATGCCAGTGCATGAATGGCCTGATAATGCACGCCGGTCTGGAACACGGTCAGTAAGTCGGCTGGCATAGTCTGCTTGAGCCCATGGGCGGCAAAGGCGCCGAGCGCGACGCTGAAAAAACCGGCGATCGCGGCAATCAGGACAAATACTGGCTGTTGTCTGGATGGATTCATATAGGTTTCCTGTGACCTGCTCCCGGCGCTGCCCATCAGCCGGCGTGTACGATAAGTAATTCTAATGTGACTGTGCCAGCTTGTGACAAAATTACCAGGCATATGTTTCTTTGCGTTGCCTGTGGATTGTAAAAAGGCTGATGAATCAGCCGCAAGCAGAGCCGCGCGGGATGACTGATTTCAGGTTCGATATTCCGTTCAGAAGTGACCTTCCACGCTCATGACTTCCGATGAGTTCCTCAAGACTCACACCATGCCGAAAGACGGGCTCTGCCGGTACGTCTCTGCGAAACTGGGTCCGGTCCTGCGTGAATGAATCGCCAGGCTGTGGCGATGCATGGGCGTTAGCGCCTGACAACAGACGCTTACAGCGCCTGTTGTCAGGTTCGGGTTTAACAATCAGAGTGCCGCGGCAAGCCCCGCGTGCTTGTCGGTCTTGCCCATCAATGAACAGTGGCCGGCCATATACTGTTTTTGCGACAGGCTGAGTTCATTCATTGGTGTGTCACTGAGTTCAGCGCATTTTTCATTGATGTCCGCGAGGTAGTCCTCATATCGCTCGCTCCACAGCGCCACGCCCAGCCGGCTTTGGTAGCCGCGGTACATATGATTGACGCGGTTGGCGACGATGACCTGCAGAATCCTGTCACCGTCACGCCAGGTCAGGCGCTTGCCGGCCGGTACATCCTCCGTTTTGTCGGGATTGCCGAAACGCTTGCTGAGACTATCGACTGCCGCGTTGAGATCCAATGCGGATTTGAAGCGTGTCGTGTAGTCGATCTGGCCGACCGTGTCATCATCCATGGATTTGAATTCGACCATGAGGCCGTGCAGACCATAAGCCGGCGAGAGCGCCAGACTGACGGTTTCGCGCAGGCCCCAGGTTTTGGTGGCATGACGGACGGCCTGCTGAGCGGGCACTGCGGGTGTCAGGCCTCTAATGGAGACATCCTCCACCGCGCCACCGACCAGGACTTCCCTGAAGTAGGTTGGCAAGTCGGTAGTGGTGGATGCTGCCGAGCCACTCGCGCCGCCAGCGGACCGGGCCGGCTGTGACTGCGGTTGTTGGGCCATCTGTTTGCGACGCTGCAGTTGGCTGTACTGCTGGCGTTTGTTGTTGATGTCGTTGCGAAACGCATCCTGATCCTGCGGCAGTAGTTGTTTCAGCCAGGCCAGCGACTGCAGGTGATCGAGTGTCCGCATGCCGGCTGGCGTCAGCGGCGCAGCGGCCAGTTCCTGTCTGGCCGCCGCAAAATCGTTCGCGAGTTTGTCGGAGTTGCCCTGCATTTCCAGTCGGCGGGCGTTCAGGGCGGCCACATGCTTTTCGATTTCATTGGCCGGCAGGTTGTCCGCCGCCTGCTGCAAACCCGCAATCCAGTTCGGCATGCGCTGCAGGCCATGGGCGGC
>JASFVP010000018.1:0-55395 GCA_050049775.1 Chromatiales bacterium | reverse complement strand
CTAACCGGCGAACTTGCCGTTTCAAGTTCGCCGCTCGCCTGAATGCCATGAAGGCTATTCTCAATGCCGTGCCCTACCAGCGCCACGACCCGGAACTCGACTTTGTACCCGACTCCAGCGTGGTGATCTCCGGTGCACGCGAAGTCGAGAATATGGAAGCCGAACGTCTCAGAAACGGCAAGTTCGCCGGTTAGGTCGAAAACAAACTTGTGAGGGAACCAAGCTGCCCCTACAATGTCTTATGATTGACTTTGGGGGCGACACGGCATTCGACGTGGGTTGCAAAACCTGAGGTGCATGCCGAGGCTCAGTGACCTCGTAAATCCAGCTGAAAACTTATAGTTGCCAACGACGACAACTACGCACTCGCTGCTTAATACCCAGTAGGGTGCCGTCTGACCGGAGCCGTGCTTATGCGTCCGAGTTTTCAGGCGTCGATTCTCATAAGATCGCGATGAGGTTTGTTCAGGGCCGATTCGCTAAAACCTAAACTGAAATCGCTGTCTGTACGCCCTGTCTGTCGGGTAGCAGCCGGTTAAATTTAATAGGCCGACTAAGCATGTAGGACCAAAGGCAGAGGACTTGCGGACGCGGGTTCAACTCCCGCCGCCTCCACCAAACCAGTATTAAGCCGTCTCAGGACGGCTTTTTTTATTTGCCTCGTCACGGTCCGTTCTCATCCTCTCCTTTTGGATAAATCCGGATACGTATCCGGATAAGTTCCCTGATATGTTTAGCAACGGGCTCAATCAGTGGTTGTATTTATGGATATTTATGGATATAAATACGTATATGCGCCTGAATACCGACAACCTCGAAATCACGCCGGAAATCCTCTCGCTGATCGCGGAGCTGGATGAGTTCAAGGGCGCGTGGCGCGCACTCGGTACTCTGGCGCCCGAACGTCTGTCAGCGCTGCGTCGCGTCGCAACAATCGAAAGCATTGGCTCATCCACCCGCATCGAAGGCAGCAAACTCACCGACCAGCACGTGGCCCGGTTGTTACAGCATATCGACATCAAGAAGTTCGACTCTCGGGACGAACAGGAGGTCGCTGGATACGCCGAGACCATGAATACGGTATTCGAGCACGCCAATGCCATTGAACTGACAGAGAATTACATCAAACAACTGCACCGAGACCTGCTCGTACACAGTAGCAAGGATGAACGCCATCGTGGCGACTATAAAACGCATCCCAACCACGTCAGCGCTTTCGACGCCAACGGCAATGAAGTCGGTATTGTTTTCGAGACTGCGTCACCGTTTGCAACACCGAAGCTGATGACCGAACTGGTCGCCTGGACACGCACCAGTCTGGCAAAGAAACAACTGCACCCCCTGCTGGTAATTGGTATCTTCACGGTCGTCTTTCTGGAAATCCATCCGTTTCAGGATGGCAACGGCAGGCTGTCGCGCATCCTCACAACCTTGCTGTTACTGCAAAATGGTTACGCCTATGTGCCTTACAGCTCACTGGAAAGCGTCATCGAGCAGACCAAGGAAAGCTATTACCTGGCACTGCGTAGCACCCAGGGCACAATCAGGTCGGACACACCTGACTGGCACCCATGGTTGTTGTATTTCCTGCGCACTTTGCAAACACAAAAGCGGCGTCTTGAAACCAAGATCGAACGCGAACAGCTTCTCCTGGCAAAACTGCCAGAACTGTCTGTTAATATTCTGGAACTGACAACAGAACACGGCCGCCTAAGCGTCAGCCAGATTGTCGAATTGACCGGCGCCAATCGCAACACGGTGAAAAAACATCTACAAACCCTTGTTGCCAATCAGCAGCTAACCCAACATGGCAAAGGCAAGGGAACCTGGTATGGCCGGGCGTAACACATAAGCGGAGAACTTGCGGACGCGGGTTCAACTCCCGCCGCCTCCACCAAACCAAACCAAACCCCTGATGGCTAGAAAACCATCAGGGGTTTGTTATTGCAGCTGTATTTTCTTGTAGCTTCAGATGGACATTAGTCCGATTAAAACTTGGGATAAGGCCAGACACAACAGGGTTTCAATTTTTTTGAACCTTTTCAAACCACCTTACGACTTTACTGTAACGGCAGCATTGTATTGCCATGGCATAAGGTCTAAAACTTAATAAATATCAAGGGGATTTGAAATGAAACCAATTAAAACTTTAGCACTGGGCGCCAGTATTCTGGCTATTGGAATGAGTACCGCACAGGCCGCAATGAGTGGCAATTCCGACTATGTGAAAGATGTCGACCTGACCTTCCAGGGAACCCCCGGATATATTGACGTCAAAAACACATCCGGCAGCAAGATGCTCAAAGACCTGAAGCTGGCGGTCATTGATAGCACGCTGGACATTCATTACCAGGGCTTTGTGCAGTGCGAAAATGATAAGGATATTACCTTTGGTGATGCCGAGATTTATTTTGGCAGCATCTCTCTGCAAAATGGTTTGATCAATGATACGGCCACTTTGGCCCAAAGCGATGCAAATCCTTCCGCCAAATTCAAAATATCTGCATTTAAATGGATAACTGAATCTGGTGGTCCCGAAGTATTTAAAATTCCTGTAAATCAGCTGAAAAATGGCCACCCCGCTTTGCGCGTTGATGTGCTGGAGGAGCTGAATAAAAAGCTCCAGTCACACCTCAATAACGGCGGCAAGGAAATTGATTTTTACAAAAAAGATCAATACATCACTTTGAAACGCCCGGTTTCTCTGGTTGGCTGGTGTAAGAAAGGCAACAAGACTTTGGCTGGTTTTGAGGGACATAACTATGATGTCAAAATCAAATACAAGGGCGACCCTTCCCTGATCGATGCACCAAAGCTGAATGCGCAGGTCATCAACAACATGCCGAACCAGATTCAGCAAAACCCGAACCTGCCGTTCCAGCTGAATAACATCGAGTTTGATCCTGGCAACCAGAACTACGTCGGCAAATGCCTGCCGAACCAAAACCCGAAAATCCGCATGAACTTTAAAATTGCAGGCGGCAAACAAGGCCTTGTTGATCTGCGGGTGAAAGCTGTTTCCAACCAGTATGCGGCTTACGGGAATTACTTTGAAACAACGGGCATTGTGAAGAACCCGAAAAACGGCGGCGGCCATCTGGACTTTTCATTCCCGCTGAAGGAAATGCTGTCTCAGAACAAGTATGCGTTCATGATGCAGCTGAACAACAAGACTTATAACCACAACATGCGCATCGAAGCCCGCTTCAAGAACTTTGATGGCAGCAATCAGTGGAGCCAGTGGCAGGACTATGACCAGGCCGTTTTCAAGCACCGCTGCACACCTCAGGTTGCTGTACCGATGGGCGGCGCCGGTGGAAAGATGGGGTTTGATAATGGCGGCACCATACCGAAGCTGAATAAGGTGCAGCCAAACACCAGCCCAAAACCGCCGCGCGGCCCCCTGGGCAAAGTGGCTCCGATTGAAGCTACTCCGGTAAAACCCAAACGCGCCCAGTGAACATACCACCGGCTGAAAGCCGGATTGGCCAACCATTCGGCCGACTGTTCCCTCTCCCAAGCTTGGGAGAGGGCCAGGGTGAGGGTTGAATAACACTGAACATAGCCCCTGATGGCTTAACAAACCACCAGGGGGTTTTCTTTTCCGGCCTGTGAACCCTGTCATATTTCCCAGTCTGTTCGGCGGTATTTTTCAGCTTCAGTTCAGCTTGCCTCCCTATCATGAGCCTTACTCAAACAGAGGTAAGCAAGAGGAATTATCCCATGAACATCAAAGCAACCACCGCCGTCATCCTAACCGGTTTAACCCTGTCACTGGCAGCCCCGTTGACCTTCGCCAGCAACGACTTCAATGAAGCACGCCAGGAACGCCAGACTTTCATGAAACAGCAACATGAAGCCTATAAAGAAGGCAATTACGAAGACCGCATGTACCAACGCGAAAACCGCAAGCAGGAACGCAACCAGTACCGCGAGCAGAAACAGCAACGCTACCAGTACAAAACCGGCAACATGATCCAGCAGGGTCGTGGTTCCGGCAAAGGCAAGTAAGTAAAGATCAGGTGAGTGTATCGCCCTCTTCCGGATGTTCTCCTATGCTACCGGGAGGGGGATATACACAATGATCTCGTCAATGTCCTTATTTAATAAGGACTATTTCATTGCATCTATAACAAGATTTCTCGCCTCAACAATAAGACGTTTTGAATATTTAGATCAACCTTATGGATATGATATAGCTTAATCCGATAAATCTATTGACACTAAATTCCAAACACACTCTATAGCCCCCCCCACACCATCATTCATGTTTTTTCCAAAACCCAGACTGAGAGATACTGTTCTAATTACATAGTTCCACAAGCATGACATCACAGCGAACTATAACCTTGTTATTCAGTCCACATTTTTCCTCTGTGTTTGGCCGGTTTCCCCTCAAGATACATTGAGGGGTACGAAATCACTTTGTCTACAATATTTTCTACCCACCACACACAACATTTTAAGGCCAGATATATCTCTTTACGTTTCTAGACTATTAACTTAGTGCTTCGAAAAAAGTATCAGACTTAACTTAATTACCTACTGCGCCTTGCCGGCCAGGATCATAGCTTGAGTTATCTGACCAATCGGAAGGCATATAATTGAAAACTTACCTGTCCAACCAAACCGATTTTAACATAATATCAAATTGCCACGTAGCAAATAAGGTATATACTGTGCTAATAAGAATTTTTATCTGGTTATTTATACAAACATTACAGAGCACAGGTTAATTTTAGATCCATCTTGTCAGCAGGTTTATTTACTCATAAACGGCTTTCAAACATGAAAATAAGGGACTTTCTTGAACAATGGGGCTTGGCCTCACTAAAAATAAATATTGGATTCTTAGAGGCAGAGTTCTCCCCTAGCGATTCCGATAGAGAAGCAGCTTGGGATTTATACGTAGAATTGCTCACCAGAGTAACAACACAGGCTCTTGCCTCTGATTCAGGCGACGAAGAAACTGCTCTCAAAAGTATATATTCGATATTCGGACTAACCCGCGAAATCATGCGCAAACATGGCTCTGGATGTGGAGAATTCGCGAAGATAGCAATCCCTGTCTTGAATCAAATAATACGGCCATTTACCTCTCTTTGGCACAAGCGCTCAATCGCAGGTGACTTAAGTGACCCCGACAGCCAAAGGCAATTTAGAAAAGAATTGGCAGACCTCCAATGCAAACTGCATCACTACGCACAAGCTTTAGCATCAATGGCTCAAGTAGAGGACCTGACTAGATTGGAGACAGATAATGGTGAGCGATAGTAAACGACGACATGTATTTATAAGTCATCATCACCGTGATGATTCTCATGTAGAAAAACTCACTAATCTTTTGAGTAGAAAAGGTTACGATATTCGCAATAGTTCCATTAGAGCTAAACCTGAAAATGCAAAACGATTAGCTCAAAACAAGGTAAACCCAGAAACAATTCGTCGGTTATTACGTATGAAAATATCTTGGGCAGGTACAACAATTGTGCTAATTGGGAAAAACACCCACTCAAGGGCATGGGTTAATTGGGAAATTGAGCAAGCCCATAAACAAGGGAAACGTATTGTTGGCGTATTCACGAGAGGCGGATCGAATAACGATATCCCTCCGAATTTTGAAAAATACGGCTCATCTCTTCAAGCATGGAACTCTGATTGTATTATCGAAGCAATCGACGGCACGGATAATTCTTTTCAGAACCCTGACGGCTCCTCTCGAAAAGCGACACATAGCCCCACAGTGATAACGTGTTAAACAACTCTGCTGTATTCATTTATGTCGTTGACCGAGACTATGGATTTGCGCCTAACCCCTTTCATGGATATTGCACCCTAGCTACATGTAAGCCGCGAATCCGAAATCCAGCAAAAATTGGCGATTGGGTTATAGGTGTCGGAGGAACGCGCTTAAATGCTACTGGAAGATGCATATTTGCAATGAGGATTTCAGATAAAATCAATTATGACACTTACTGGAATGATGCTACATACAGAGTGAAAATACCAATTAGAAATGGCAGCCAGGTAATGATGGTTGGTGACAATATCTACCATAGAGATCCTAAATCCGATTCATGGATACAGATTGACTCTCACCATAGTAAAGAAGATGGTAGCCCTAATCCTCTAAATATCGAGAATGACACTAAATCAGAAAACGTTCTAATATCAACACACTTCTATTACTTCGGATCTAGCGCACCAACCATTCCAAGTGAGATAATTAAAAAGCTAGGATATAAGAATGGTCGATTTCATAGACGCTTTAGCATAACCCAGACTACACCTTTACTAGATTGGCTTGAAAGCAAATACGGTCACCTCCTTAATCAGGTCATAAGTGACCCTTTCGACTTCGAGCAAAGTCATGAACGGTATTCACCAAAATAGCTATCGAAAGTGTTTCATTGTTAACAAAAACTTCTTAATTTATAAGGTGTGAATAGTTGTTCGAAAAAACAGATTATTTAAGTAGTGCCTCTTCCATTCTCAGAAAGCTGAAACCGACAGAGGTTTTCGACGCTTATTGGTACTTTGCTGCAGAGCGACAAAGAATTTTTCAGTTGCGTAGAAACAATCACCCAGGCCCATGGACAAATGATCGCATATTGCAAACATATAAGTTTACAAACGCTTATCGCTTGCTTGACAGAGTAAGCCAGTTTCTGATCCGAAATGTTATTGGCTCTGGCGAATACAAACCCAATGACCTATTTTTTAGGATTATTCTTTTTAAACTATTCAACAAAATAGAAACATGGGAATTATTGGAAGGAAAGCTTGGAGAAATAACTTGGCAAAGTTACGACTTTAAACGATATGACTGCATTCTCTCAAATGCTTTAATGGATGGCCAAAAAATTTATTCTGCTGCCTATATAATGCCATCAGGCTTATCTGCCTTTGGATCAAAGCGAAAACACAGGAACCATCTATATCTTTTAGAACTCATGATGAAGACTGGCCTGCCATCTAAAATTTCAAATTCTCGATCGATGCATGAGGCATACAACCTTCTAATTTCCTACCCCACTATTGGAAAATTTCTCTCTTACCAACTAATTACTGATATCAATTACAGTGAACTAACAGATTTTAAAGAAACAGAATTTGTAATTGCTGGCCCAGGCGCATGTGAAGGGATAAGAAAAAGCTTTGAAAACTTTGAAAACATTACACCAGAAGAAGTAGTACGCATCGTAACTGATTTCCAGAATGAAGAATTTGAAGAGCGCGGTTTATGCTTTGACCGGATCCCTCAAAGACCTCTACAGTATATTGATTGTCAGAATTTATTTTGTGAAATAGACAAGTATTCGAGAGTAGCCTTTCCAATGCTAAAAGGCAAAACAGGTCGAGTAAAAATTAAACAAAAATTCAAACAAAATAATAAGCCAATCCAATACATGCTTCCACCAAAATGGGGTGGAGCACTAACCAACAGATCCAAAGAAAAAAATGCTCTTACTTAGCGCAGATACGGCCGATAGCTTGTGGCGACAAGCAATTGACTTATTAATGTCAAACACTGCCCACAGACAAAGCGGGCGGAACGGACCAACCAGAGAGATAATGAGGGTCTCATTTGAACTTAGAGACCCTCGACAGAGATGGATAACATCAAGGATTCCATCGATCAATCCGGCATTTTCCATCGCAGAAGTTGTGTGGATGGTCAACGGGTGGAATGATGCCCCTTTCCTTAACTACTGGAATAGACAACTTCCCCATTTTGCAGGCAACAGCCTGACATATTATGGTGCTTATGGGCATCGACTCCGTTCTTATTTTGAAATCGACCAACTTGTCCGAGCCTCTGAAGTGCTCAAAGCTAACCCTCACAGTCGCCAAGTAGTACTGCAAATCTGGAATACTAATTCTGATCTACCTTACACTGACTCGACACCTCAAGATGCTGACATTCCGTGCAACTTAATGTCTATATTAAAGGTGCGTGAAGGTCGTCTTGACTGGCTACAAATATCACGGAGTAATGATATTTTTAGAGGCATACCATATAACTTTGTCCAATTTACTTACCTCCAAGAAATTGTGGCTGGGTGGATTGGTATCCCCATGGGTATCTACACACACATCAGTGATAGCCTTCACATATACGAGCAAGATACACAAGAATTAAGTATTACTGAAAATCCGATAAATATTACAAACACAGATATATTCTCTTTAAATAAAGAAGAATCTGAAATACTTTGGAAAGAACTCGCAACCCGAGCTTATAAGCTCACTGCTGACAATTACTCAATCGAAACCCATAGATCATTGAGTCAAATTGACCATGCACCAAGAAGCTTTCAAAATATACTTTGTTTATTAGGGGCAGAATCTGCACGCCGAAGAGGATGGAATAGTGAGTCAGAGAATACAATGAGACTCTGTAAGAGTGAAATTTTGCATCACCTTTGGGATTCTTGGTGCAGAAGACTAGCTAACAAAACGAAACTCAAAACCTAGATGTATTAAGCATAATAGACTTTCTTCTCCAAGACTTTTAATCTATACCGATAATGCTCATTGAATTATAAATACCGCGAGAAAAGCCATGTCTTACTGGTCATCTGAAACACTAAAAAAAGAAATCCCAGCTCAGATACTAATATCGCCATATGATGAGTCACAAATAAAGCGCTGTGCTTATGAGTTAACAATGGGGCCTGAGGCATTTATTACATCCACTGATGGAAAAACAAAAACAACACTGAAGACCGGCGATTCAATAGTTATCCCACCAGGGCAATTTGCCCTACTCCTCACCGAAGAGAAAGTCAAAATCCCATTAAATGCTTTGGCATTTATCTCAATGCGCTTCGGTGTGAAGCAGAAAGGTCTTATCAATGTTTCTGGCTTCCACGTAGATCCGGGGTTTGAAGGACGGCTTAAATTTTCTGTATACAACGCTGGCAGCAGAGAAATAACCATTTCTAGAGGTGATAAAGTATTTATGATTTGGTATGCGAACTTGGACGACCCCACAAAGGATGGATATCCAAAGTGTAGTGATGATCAAAACATAATTAGTTCCAAAGACCAAAATATGATGCATGGAGACATCGCGTCACCCAGTGAACTTAAGAAAGAGATAGACGAATTAAGGCATTTCTATGATAGAAACAAATGGTTATTGCAATTCATCGCTGGCTTAATAGTTGTTTTAGGTCTGCGTTTTTTCTTCATGGAATACTTTGCAGTGCCAAAGACAGATGATATTCAAAGATTAAAGAATCAGATAAAAGAAGAGATTATTCATGAGTTGAATAATTCTTAACGTGTCTGCTTGTGATATATACCGTTAAAGACTTACACGCACCGAATTACTTTATTGGCAACGTATCTAGGATAGCAAGTCTATTTTGTATCACCCCATACACTACCCATTCCATTCAGGACAAATTCTCAACAATCAAACTCGCCGTTCTATACTGATCTAAATCCAGACCTTTTCCAACAACCACTTCTTCAAATCAACTATAAGAAAGAAGCACTAACCCATCAATATCTTCGACAAACTCTACCAAGATGCTACTTGATAAATAAATACGACCGACAATTCTCAAACGGCAAACCAATCACCTCCTCCGGCTGCAGTCCTTCAGACCATGCCTTGAAAACCCTCAGGGTTTCTTCATGGGCGACGAGTAACACATTATCCAGCCCGGCGTGGTAAATCTCATCGAGGAAACCGCTGACACGCTGGTATTGTTCGAGTATCGATTCGCCGCCGTTGATCTTGCTGTTTAACGGATCGGCGGCAATGGCGGCCATGTAATCTTTTACCGGTTTGCCTTCAAAACCGGAACGAATATCGGCCAGGCGTGGTTCGACGGTGATCGGTATATCCAGCACTTCATTGATGATCCCGGCAGTCTGTAGTGCTCGGGGTAAAGGGGAGCTGAAGATTTTATTTATACCCTTGCCCGCCAGTTCGTTCGCTGCTCGTTGTGCCTGTTGGATTCCGACCTCGGTCAGGTTGACTGGCTGTGTCGGGTCGTCGTTGCATAGCGACTGCAGGTTGTAGGTGGATTGTCCGTGGCGTAGTCCGATGAATTTCATTTTTTAATCTTCAAGTCATATCGATACTGACGTGCAATCAATCCGGCCGTATGGCTGGTGAGGGTTGAAAAATATTGGACATCTCCCCCTCACCCCAGCCCTCTCCCTAAGGGAGAGGGAGCCGCGTGCCCTTCTTGTCGACCATTCGATCGGAAGTCCCCTCTCCCAAGTTTGGGAGAGGGCCAGGGTGAGGGTTGAATGATGCTGAACAATACCCCCTCACCCCAACCCTCTCCCCACAAGGGAGAGGGAGCACGGGACGGGGAAATATTGCCCCTTGTTTATGACTGTAAAGAATACCTCAGTATGATGCTGTTGGTCGTGCCGCCATTTTTACTTCCGGGCTTTTGAATTGTTTGCCGAGCGATACAACAGCCCTCTCCTCGTCAACCACTTCTCCAGTTCCACCGCCGGCAGCACCAGCGCGGACAGGCCGATGCAAACCAGCAGTTCGTGCAGGTCCAGCGGCTGTAACCTGAAGACTTCCTGAAATAATGGCGTGTAGATCAATACCAGCTGCAGGGCGAAGGTCAGCAGCACCGAGCCGAGCATGGCCGAGTTGTCGAACAATGACTGGCTGAAGATCGAGCGGCGTTCGCTGCGAATGGCGAGTGCGTTGAACAACTGGCTGAAGGTCAGCACAGTGAACACCATGGTCTGCCAGTGGGCCGAGTCGTCACCCAGCGCCCATGCCTGGGCGGTCAGGCTCAGCCCGCCGATGAGACAGCCGATCCAGACGATCTGCCAGCCCATGCCGCCGCTCATGATGCTTTCGTGCGGGTCGCGCGGCGGGCGCTGCATGATGTTGGGTTCCTGCTTTTCCAGCGACAGCGCCAGCCCGGGCAGGCCATCGGTGACGAGGTTGATCCAGAGGATGTGGATCGGCAGCAACGGCAACGGCATGCCGAACAGTGGCGCGAGCGACAACGTGATGATTTCGCCGGCGTTGCTGCTCATGGTGTAGCGCACGAACTTGCGGATGTTGTCGAAAATGCGCCGGCCTTCGCGCACGGCGTTGACGATGCTGGCGAAATGATCGTCGAGCAACACCATGTCGGCCGCTTCGCGCGCCACATCGGTGCCAACCTTGCCCATGGCCACACCGATGTTGGCGCGGCGCAGGGCCGGCGCGTCGTTGACGCCGTCGCCGGTCATGGCGACGTATTCGCCGCGTTGCTGCAGGGCTTCGACGATGCGGATTTTCTGCTCCGGTGCGACGCGCGCATACACGCGGGTATCGGCAACGATATCGCGTAACGCCTGATCGGAAAGCTGTTCGATGTCGCGGCCCGTCAACAGGCGTTGCTCCTGCGATTCGATCAGGCCGATGCGTCTGGCAATCGCCATTGCCGTGGTCGGGTGATCGCCGGTGATCATGACCGGCACGATGCCGGCGCTGCGGCAGGTTTCGATGGCTTCGGCCACTTCCTCGCGCGGCGGGTCCATGAGTGCGACCAGGCCGAGCAGCACCAGTTCATGTTCGATCTGTTCGCTGTCCAGATCATCGGGCAGTTGCGGCCACTGACGACAGGCAATCGCCAGCACGCGGTAACCCTCGCCCGCCAGTTGTTCGGCGCGGGCCAGCATGTCGGCCTGGTCCAGGGCGATCTCGCTGTCGTTGAGTAGTTGCTGACGGCAGGCTGGAATCACATGCTCGGGCGCGCCCTTGGTGTAGGCGATGACCGCGCCATCGTGCGCGTGGAAGGTCGTCATCATGCGGCGCGTCGAATCAAACGGGATTTCCGCCAGCCGCGGTTTTTGCCGGCGCATCGTTACAGGATCGAGCTGCAGGGTTTGCAATGCCTCGTACAGCGCCGTCTCGGTCGGCTCGCCCTGCACTTCGCCATGGCCCTGGCTGAAGGCATCGTTGTTCAGCGCCATGGCTTCGAGGAACAATGCACTCTGTTGATGCTGCGGCGGCTGTTCCAGCTCATACATGGCATCGCCAAGCTGGAATGCCGCAACACGCATGGCATTTTTGGTCAGCGTGCCGGTCTTGTCCGAGCAGATGTAGGTTACCGAGCCGAGGGTTTCCACCGCGGGCAGCCGTCGGATCAGCACCTGCTGGTGCACCATGCGCCGCGCACCGAGCGCCAGCGCGATGGTCACCACCGCTGGCAAGGCTTCGGGAATCGCGGCCACGGCCAGGCTGACGGCGGTCATGAACATCAGCACGGCGGGTTCGCCGCGCAGCAGGCCGACCACGAACAACACTGCGCAGATCAACAGGATGAGGCCGGTCAGGCGTTTGCCAAACCGTTGCAGACGCTGCTGCAGCGGCGTTTTCAGGCGCGAGCCGCCATCCAGCATGGCGGCGATGTGGCCGATCTCGGTCTGCATGCCGGTAGCGACCACCACGCCCTCGCCGCGGCCGCGCGTGACCAGCGTGCCGCGAAACGCCATGTTGCTGCGATCACCCGGCGACAGGTGTTCGTCATCGAGCAGTGCAGTCTGTTTGTTGACCGGTTCGGATTCACCGGTCAGCGCCGCTTCGTTGAACTGCAGGCCGTTGGCTTCGAGCAGGCGCAGGTCCGCCGCCATCAGGTTGCCGGCTTCCAGCAATACCATATCGCCCGGTGTGAGCTGGTCGGCGGCAATGTCGAGAATCTGGCCGGTGCGGCGCACGCGCACCGTCGGTTGCGCCAGCGCCTTGAGCGCCTGCAAGGCGCGTTCGGCGCGGTATTCCTGCACCGCGCCGATGACCGCATTGAGAATCACAATGACCAGAATGACGATGCTGTCACTGATGTCGCCGAGCAGCACCGAGATCAACGCGGCCGCACCGAGCACCAGAATCATGACATCGTAAAACTGGCGCAGGAAAATGCGCAGCAGCCCGGGCGGATGATATTCAGCCAGTTGATTGGGACCGTATTGCTGCAGGCGCTGGCTGGCCTGTTCGGCATCCAGCCCCTGGGGGTCGGTTTGCAACAGCTCCAGCACCTGTTCGGCGGCCAGGCTGTGCCACGGCTTGGTCATGGTTTGTTCCGGTTTTTTGTCTGGGTATCAGGCGAAAATGCCACTATCCGAAAGTCTGACAGTATGCATATGAAACTTAAAGAATATGTTACTGTTGTTGGCAGAACGATCAACATACAAATAGCCCTTATGTCTCACATTCACATCAAACGCCCGCACCAGCTGGACAAGCCGGCCCTGCGCGAGCACGTTGAACAGCTCGCCGCGAAACTGGCGCAGGACTATGACTACGACTACCACTGGGAAGGCGACAAGCTCAAGTTCAAACGCAGCGGCGCACAGGGGCACATCGCACTGGCGGACGACCACATCGTGGTCGATATCAAACTCGGCCTGTTGCTGAGTGCCGTGCGTGGCCAGGTGGAAAGCACCTTAAACAGCTATCTCGACAAGTACCTCGCCTGAAGCAGCGAACGACTGATTTCAGCTGGCGGCCTTCGCTCTGGTCACGAAATTTTCGTAATTGGCTTTGACCAGCTCGGCGCCGTAGCGGCGTTCCAGACGGCGCACGGTGAAGTGGCTGCGTGCGATTTCCTGGAAATGCTGCAGGAACACGGTGTTCAGCGTGGCGGCCGCGGCTGCGCTGACGACCGGCAGCAGCTGGGCGGCGGCGCGCCTGGACAGCTGCAGCCCGAAATTCGAGGCAACCGCATGGATCAGCTTGACCAGAATAGGCGCGGTTTCGCCATGCAGACCGTGTGCACCGACATGACTGACCGCGGCGTACATATAACCGGCCAGCGCCAGGCGCACGCTGTAATAGCCGGTCTCGGCGGCGTCGTCTTCTTCACTGGGTCCGCCCAGTGCAAACACCTCAAGACAGGCGGCGCGGGTTTCCAGCTCGTGAATGTCTTCGCCTTCATCGCGCGCAATTTCGGCGATGGAGCGCAGCATCAGTGTCGTGGTGACCGGCAGTTCCAGTGCCAGTCCAGGCAGGCCCAGCAGGCCACTGACCGCACCGGAACCCGCCACCAGCGCCTTGTAATAGGTGTCATGACTGCTGCTTTCGTGCGGCCGACGGAGTGACAATATCGCCGAATCGTAGGCCTTGCCGATGGCTTTCTCGGCCGTCTGGTGCAGCCGGCGATACCAGCTGCGCGGCAACAACTGCATGGCGACCTCGATCGGCGTGCCGACCACGTTCGACAGCCGTGCCGCCAGGCTGGGATGCTCCAGCCGCCAGTAGGCCTGTTCCAGCAGCTGCATGTCCGCTTCGCTGATGGCGAGCAGTTCATGTGTCTGCGCTTGTTCGGTTTTGACTGATTCCATCACGTTGTCAGTTTCCTTTTTGCCCACCGGTCTCTGCTTTTGTCACGTCCTGATATTCCTCGGCATCGATGGTCTGGCCCTCGCGCTCGCGTTTCAGGTCGCGACGCGCCGGGCCGGTGCGCTCGATTTCCTTACCGAGGTAATAACCGAGAGCAAACACCGCGATGGTTCCGACCAGTTTGAAAAACATCTTGACCTCCTCACACATTCACAGCCGGGTTGCAGTGACCTTTAAGCTCGCCGGCCCGGCCGGAAATGATTTGTTGTGCAGTGTCTATCTATACTAAAGTTTACGCCAGCGGCTATAGTCATCAAGCACTGTATTGCATAACAGTATTATTCGGGAAACATTCTCATGGCGCAGATTGACGATTTACTCAACAACAACCTGACCAAAGGCATTGCCCTGGGCATTGGCGCGGCATTGCTGCTGCCGGCCGCAGCAATCGCGCTGGCGCCGGTATTGCGCCCGGTGGCGCGCACCGCATTGAAAGCCGGCCTGACCGCCTACGAAAAAGGCCGCGAAGCCGTCGCCGAAATCAGCGAGGAAGTCGAGGACCTGATCGCGGAAACCCGCGCCGAGTTGCGCGAAGAGCGCATGGCCGCTCAAGCCGAGGCCTCAGAAGCGGAACAAGCGACGGAACAAGCGTCGGAACAGGCAGCCGGGCAAAGCGACGCAGCGGGTGGCGATGCTGACAGCACCGACAAGAATGCCGCCGCATGATCAGCCACTGGTACATCGCCCACCAGACGACCGGACGTACGCGCCTGCGAGCGCAGCAATACGCTAAAGATATCGAGGCATTGCTGGCGACAGCTGCAACCATCACCGCGTTCGACGGCATCGATCAGGTTGTTCCGAAAAGCATGACCGGTAGTCTCATCATCGAACACGAGGAACTGCCCTGGACGCAACTGCACGAGCAGCTACAGGCCAACGGCATTGTCATCGGCGAACCACCACCGGTCGCACCGGGCGATCCACTCAAGGCCATTGCCGCATTTGGCGAAAGCCTCAACCAGGGCCTGACGGAATATTCCGACAACCGCGTCAATATGCAGACGCTGATGTTCGGGCTGGTCATGGTAGCTGCGGCAGTGCAAATCTCGCGCGGCCAGATTTTCGGCTCGGCCGCCACCCTGCTGTGGCACGGCTACGAAATGGTGCGACGCAGCACCGAGGTCAACAGCAACCATCTTCAGGACTGAATCTGCTCCAGCCGGTCCAATCGCTCCCACGGCAAATCCAGCTCATCGCGCCCGTAATGGCCGTACACCGCCAGATCACGGAAAAAACCACCGCGTTGTTTCGGCAGTGATTGCAGGCCGTAATCACGCGCGATCATACCGGGGCGGAAATCAAAGGCGCGCTGCAGACGCTGCGCAATGTCGGCTTCATCGATGTTGCCGGTGCCAAAGCTATTGACCTGCACACTGATCGGCGCGGCTTGGCCGAGGCCGTAACTGAGCAGCACTTCGCATTCGTCGGCCAGTCCGGCGGCAACCACATGCTTGGCGGCATGCCGTGCGGCATAGGCGCCAATGCGGTCGATGCGCAGCGGGTCCTTGCCGCTTAATGCGGCACCGCTTTGGCGTGCGAATTCACCGTAGCTGTCCATGCCGGTCTTGCGTCCGGTCAGGCCGGAATGCACCAGCGGTCCGCCGACCAGGAACGCGCCTTGCGGGTTGATGCGGATCTCGGCGTGATCACTGCTGACCGGTGCTTGTGACAACACCGGTTTGATGACGCTCTCGTGCACCGCTGCGCGCAGATCCGGCAGATTGTCGGCATACGGGTCCGTGGCGGCGAGCAACACACTGACGCCCTGCACCGCCACCGGCTTGCGCTGTCGATAAGCGATGGATACCTGCATCTGGCTGTCCGGCGCAATAAAGCCGAGTTGCCCGGCGGCAATCTGCTGGTCCAGCTGTTTCGCCAGTGCATGCGCCAGTACCAGCGGCAGCGGCATATAACTGGCCGTCTGGCGGCAGGCATAACCGAACAGCGTCACCGGATGCGCGGCCGTGATGGTGGCCGCCTGTTCACTGTCCATGTCCTGTAGCGACAAACGTGTAAAGCTGTAACTCGGCAGGCCGGCCTGATTGATCATGACGGTGCAATCCTCGGCATTGAACTCGCCTTCCCGGTAACCGGCGGCCGCGATCACGTCGCGCGCCGTATCGGCCAGGTCGACGTTGGCTTCCGACAGGCTGCGGTTGGAAACAAAAATCACGCCGCCGGCGATGGCGCACTCGGTGATAATGCGTGTGGTCTCGTCCTGCATCAGGTGCTGGTCGACCACCGCATCGCTGATGCTGTCGCACAGCTTGTCCGGGTGGCCGGCGGTGGCCGCGCCCGAGGTGAACACGAAATCGGTCTGGTTCTGTGTTGTTGTCATGATGGCGACTCCTGTTCGCTGCTTTTCTTGTTACCGGCTTCGTTGCCGGTTTCATTGCCAGTTTCGTTGTTGTCGTCCGGCTCGCTGTTGTGCTGCCGCATGGCCTTGATGCTTTCATTGCCGAGCAGTGGCAATACCGCGGCGGTGACAACCACGGCCAGATCGCGCAGCCCCATCGGCGTGGTGCCGAGCAGGCGCCGGAACCCCGGCAGAACCATGGTCAGCAGGTGCAACGCCAGCGTACCGCCCAGGGCCATATCCAGCCAATGGTTGCGTGGCTTGTCGCTGGCCGGGTTGAACAGGCCGTAACGGTCTGAGCGACAGGCGGTGGAATGGATCAACTGCGCCAGCGTCAGCGAATGAAACGCCAGCGTCGAACCCTTGGCGAGGCCACCACTGCTCTTGCCGATCAGGAAGGCGCCCAGGGCACTGGCTGAAATCAGCGCCGACTCCAGTGCCATGCGGCCAAGTTTTTCGTTGGTGATGATGGCTTCATCCGCCGGTCGCGGCGGCAGTTGCATGACATCCTTGTCGGGCGGTTCCAGTGACAGGGCCAACGCCGGGAAAATATCCGTGGCCAGGTTGATCCACAGCAGTTGCATTGGGTTGAGCGGCTGGCCCATGCCGCTGGCGATACCGCCGAGCATGACTTCGATCTCGGAGAAATTGGTGGATAACAGATAATGCACCGACTTGCGGATATTGGCGTAGATGGTGCGTCCCTGGCGCACGGCTTCGGCCATGGTGTGCAGGTTGTCGTCCTCAATCACGACATCGGACACCGAACGCGCCACATCCGTGCCGCTGCCACCCATGGCAACGCCGACATTGGCGGCCTTCAGCGCCGGGCCGTCATTGATGCCGTCGCCAGTCATCGCCACCACCTTGCCGGCCTGCTGATAGGCCTGCACGATGCGCAGCTTGTGCGCCGGGCTGACGCGTGAAAACACATCCACCTTGCGCACCAGACCGGCCAGCAGTTCGGGGCCGAGCTGGTCGAGGCGGCTGGAGTCGAGAATTTCCACCGAGCCCTTGCCGTCCAGCTTGAGCTGGCGTGCGATGGCATAGGCGGTGGCGCTCTGGTCGCCGGTGATCATGACCGTCTTGATGCCGGCCCTGTGGTATTGCTCGATGAGTTCCGGCATGCCGTCACGCAACGGGTCCTGCAAGCCGACCAGGCCGAGCCAGACCAGCCCGGTGGTGGCGGTGTCACGCGGGTCCTGCACACGCCGGTACGCCACGGCGAGTACGCGCAAGGCATTGGAGGCCATTTTCATATTGGCCGCGGTGATGGCGTCACGGTCGGCTTCGGTCATCGAGGTGATGTCGTTATTGCGCATGATCCAATCGCTGCGCTGCAACAGTTCCACCGGACTGCCCTTGACGTTGATCAGATAGTCCTCGCCAGCCTTGTGATGCGATGACATCCACGGGCGGTTTTCGGCGCGCATCTTCAACAGCACGCGTTGGTGCTGCTGGCGTAGCTGGCTGACATCGATACGGTTGGCCTGCGCCAGTTCAACCAGTGCTACTTCGGTCGGCGAGCCGCTCAAGCTGCCATCAGCTGCATCGATCTCGACCTCACTGCACAGACTGCTGACTTCCAGCATGCGTTGCAGGCCATGCCCATCCGGTATGGAGATTTCGTTATCGTGCTGCAGCACGCGGTTTTTATGCACGCTGAAATCCTGGCCGTCGTGATGCATGGCGACGACGGACATGTGATTGGCGGTCAGCGTGCCGGTCTTGTCGAGACACAACACCTGCAGCGAACCGAGTGATTCCACCGCTTCAAGCTTGCGCACCGCCACCCGGCGCTGTTGCATTTCCTTGATGCCGAGCGCCAGTGTGGTGGTAGCGACCGCCGGCAAACCTTCGGGCACGGCCGCCACCGCCAGCGACATGGCCGAGTTGAGCATCTGCAGCCAGGGCTGGCCGCGCAGAATGCCGACCCCGAACACACCGACGCACACCAGTGCGCTGAGTATGCCAAGCTGGTTACCCAGCCGACCGAGCTGTATTTCCATCGGTGTCTGCGGCGCATGTGTGGTTTCCACCAGACTCTGGATGCGACCCAGTTCGGTTGCCGCCGCGGTATTGACGACCAGGGCGATGCCGCTGCCGCCGGTCACCAGCGTGCCCATGTAAACCATGTTCTTGCGGTCACCGAGCATGGTTTCGCGTGACAACACCGCCGCAGCGTTCTTGCTGGCCGGCATGCTTTCACCGGTCAACGCCGATTCGTCCATGCTCAGTCGTTCGGCATGCAGTAGGCGCGCATCGGCAGCGATCTGGGTGCCCGGTGACAGCAACAGGATATCGCCCGGCACCACCGACTCCATCGGCAGCAGTGCAACACGGCCGTCACGCAGCACTTCGGCCCGACGTGGACCCAGATCATCGAGCCGCGCAATGGCCTGCTCGGCGTTGGCTTCGGTGAAATAACCGATGGTGGCATTGGTCATGACCACCGCACCGATGGCAATGGCATCGACGATGCCACCGGTAACCAGTGCGATCACGGCCGAAGCACCGAGCAGCGCTACCGGCAGGCTTTGAAACTGTTTCAGAAAAATGACCAGCGCCGAGCGCTGTTGCGCCTTGCTCAGCAGGTTGGCGCCGTAGAGTTGCAGACGCCGTTCGATCTCCGCCGCCACCAGCCCTTGCTCCGTGCTTTGCAGGCGTGCCAGCGCCGCATCGGCGCTCAGTACATGCCACAGTTCCTGGGGTTGCGGACTGGATGCCGTCGCGTCGGCCTGGCGCACCCGGGCAGGCTGGCGACGGGCCGGCTTGGCGGATTCGAAAGATGCGCGTGGCGCCAGCGCTTCGTTCAACGTGTCGGCAATGTCTTGCAGCAGTTGCGCTGCGTCGATCTGCGGCGCATGCAAAATCAGTACGGCTGCGGTCAGCTCATTGGCGTTGACACTGTTTATTTCAGGAACAGCACCCAGCAATCGCTCCAGCTGGCGTTTATACGCCGGGCGGCGATAGAGTTTGGGCACCTTCAGACGCAGGCGCCCCGGCACCGAGTCATGGACAATTGAAATAGCCACCGCATTACAAAGATTAGTTGCCCTGCTGTCTTTAAGTGTAGTTGTTGTGTTACGAGCGCAACAACAGACACTCTGTTCAACATTGCCGTTGCAATCGGAAAAGAGGCATCACAACAGCGGTTGTCCCGCCACCAGATTACTCCTTTTGGGCCTGCCGGGTGAATGCCAAATCACAAAGACAACTAGAAATCGCCGCTGGCGCCGGCCACCATGATTTTCAACAACGACTGGTTGACACGGATGGCGATCTCGGAAACTTCGCGCGGGATCAGCTGGCTTTCGATGAGCATGTCGAGATTCAGCATCATGATCCAGTACTTGCCGGCCTCATCCTCGACAATGGCGATACGACACGGCATGTAACTGGCGTAGATCGGGTTTTGCATGATCATCAGCATGGCGTCTTCGGGATCACAAAACTGCAGGATTTTCAGATAACGCACCTGCTGGCCACGCAACTGCAATTCGCGCGACAAATGCTGTTCGCCGACCAGCTTGAGATTCAGGCCGGCGGCTTTTGACAGCATCGCCAGCTCGGCGTCCTCGGGTGTAATGCCCGGCTGAATCTGCAATTTGGCAACCGTCTGCGTGATGTCACTGATCTGCAGGCCGACCGGATGTTTTTTCGTCGGCTCTTGCTTCGGCTCTGCCTGCGCGACAGCAGGCTGCGGTTGTTCGGCTTCGACTGGCGTCGGTTGTGCTGTCTCCGGTGCTGCCGGCGATTCATCCGTGTGCGCCTGCGCAAGTTGCTCGGGCGGCAGGCCGCGGGTGGCCGCCAGGTAGTCTTCATCGTCGAGTGTGGCGATCCAGGCCATCAGGTCATCGATGTTTTGCTGGCTGAGATCATCGAACAACAGCTGGTCGTCTTTTTCGACACCATGATGGCGTTCACGGGTTTTGAACATCCGGATCGACAGATCCAGAAAGCCGACGTGCTGACCAGCCAGGCGCGGCGCTTTCTCTTTGGGTTTACCCATGCCGTCGGCGCCATGACAACCCTTGCATTCCTTGAACAGGCGGCGACCGGAATCGGCATCGCCCTTATCGCTTTTCACATCGATCAGCGCCCGGGGCGGAATCTGCAGTTGTTCGAGATAAACGGACACGTCCTCGATGTCCTGATCGGTCATCAGCTTGAGACCGGTGGCGTAAGCCATGGTGATTTCGGTGCGCTCGTCATCGCGGTATTCACGCGTGGCCTTGATCAGGTAGTCGCGGTCAATCCCGGCCATGCGCGGCGCGAAGGGACCGGGTGCGCCCTGCCCGTATTTACCGTGACACATGGCGCAACTGCGGTTGATCTGTTCGCCGTTGACCAGGTCAACGGCCTGTGATGTGGCGGACCAGACCAGGCAGATCAAAACAGGCAGGACAAATTGAATTCTTTTCATGATCGGCAAAATCAGTTGACGAAAGACGGAAAAAAACAGGGGCCGCACGCGGCGGCCCCTGTTACAACACGCGGCTAGCGATCAGTCAAACGGTTTCGGCACCGGTGTCTTGTCGGTTGACGGCGGCAGGATCGGCAGCAGGAACTGCGGCTGGTCGCCGGTCAGTGACTTCAGGAACGCGACAATTTGAGCGTTTTCCTTGTCGGTGAACTTCTTGCCCAGCTGCAGCCGGCCCATGATGTCGACTGCTTCGGTCAGGGTTTCGGCTTCACCGTCGTGGAAGTACGGATAGGTCAGCTCGACGTTACGCACGGTAGGCACCTTGAACTTGAAGCGGTCAGCGTCCTTACCGGTGACGGCAGCCAGACCGACCACCTTGTTCTTGGTCTGGTACGGTTCGACCACACCCATTTTCTGGAACGAGGTGCCACCGGCAGCCTCGCCGTTGTGACAGGCGACACAGCCACTGTTCTTGAACAGTTTGTAACCGGCCAGTTCGTCGGCGGTCAGCGCATCTTCCTCACCCAGCAACCAGCGGTCGAACGGTGAGTTGGGAGTGACCAGGGTTTTTTCAAACTCGGCAATCGCCTGGGTGACACGGTCGATGGTGACCTTGCTGTCACCGAATACCTGCTGGAACTCGATGCGGTATTCCGGAATGGACTCGATCACGCCGATGGCCAGTGTATGGCTGGAAGCCATTTCACCCGGGTTGGCGATCGGGCCGCCGGCCTGGGCTTTCAGGTCAGCCGCACGGCCATCCCAGAACTGCGCCACGTTGAGGCTGGAGTTCAATACGGTCGGGGCGTTGATCGGACCCTGCTGCCAGCGGTCACCAATGGAAGTTTTCAGGTTGTCGGTGCCGCCCATGCTGAGGTTGTGGCATGAGTTGCAGGAAATGAAACCGGACTTGGAAAGACGTGGATCGAAGTACAGCTTTTTACCCAGCTCCACCTGGGCGAGGTTAATGTCCTTGACTGGTTGAATCGGTGTAATCGGCTCTTTTGCCATGGCGACTGTGGAAGCAGCCAGACCGACGGCAACTGCTAAAGCGATTGATTTTAAAGCTATTTTCATTGTTCTCCCCTTGATTTAAGGATTTGGCCTCCAGAAAGAAAACGCCCGTACCGCGACGCTCTACGTTACTACGATGTCATCAAAACCCGTAAACAACGTGGGCTTGAATTTAGACTTAGTCTAAACATAAAGCATTGATTGAAATCAACTGTAGATCAGGTGAACCGGGTTTCAAGGCGTTTTTTCGGGAAATAAAACAAGCATTTCAATTACATATTTATCTACGTGGGTAGTTTTACTTTTGCCAGCGAGTTCGGTTCAGGATTACCAGACGCATTTGTTATACTGGCTCGCAGCCAGCCAGAGCCTGACGATGTCACCGGATAAACCAAGCACACACGAGCCGTTGCCAGAAAGCGTGGTCTTTCACGTCCATGGCGTGACCAAAATCTACCAGATGGGCGAAGTGCAGGTGCGCGCCCTGCGTGGCATTGATCTGGATCTGTACGCTGGTGAATTTACCGTGCTGCTGGGTGCCTCCGGCAGCGGCAAATCCACGTTACTGAATATCCTTGGCGGCCTTGATACGCCTACCGAAGGCCATGTGTATTATCGTGACCGCGACCTCACACGCGCGAGCGAGACCGAGCTGACCGAGTACCGTCGTTATCACGTCGGCTTCGTATTCCAGTTCTACAACCTGATTCCCAGTCTCACCGCGCGCGAGAATGTCGCTGTGGTGACGGAAATTTCCAGGTCGCCGCTACAACCGGAAGATGCCTTGCAACTGGTCGGCCTGGGTGATCGCCTCGATCACTTCCCGGCGCAACTGTCAGGCGGCGAGCAACAACGTGTCGCCATTGCGCGCGCCATCGCCAAACAACCGGACGTGTTGTTGTGCGATGAACCCACCGGCGCACTCGACTCGAAAACCGGCATCGTGGTGCTGGAAGCCCTGCAACGCGCCAACCAGGAACTCGGCACCACCACCGCCGTGATTACCCACAACGCCGGCATCGCGCAGATGGCCGATCGTGTGATTCACCTCGCCGATGGCC
Source organism: Chromatiales bacterium (assembly GCA_050049775.1). Classification (GTDB taxonomy): domain Bacteria; phylum Pseudomonadota; class Gammaproteobacteria; order Chromatiales; family Chromatiaceae; genus JABDQZ01. The sequence continues at coordinate 32,155 of JASFVP010000018.1, read as the reverse complement.
ACATCACCGAAATCAACACCAACACGACGCGGCTGGCGCCGTCTGACATGACCTGGTGATGAAAGCCCTCGACATCAAGCTGTGGCGCGAACTCTGGAACATGCGCATGCAGGCGCTGGCGATTGCCATGGTCATCGTCGGTGGCGTCGGCATTTTCATCATGTCGCTGAGCACGCTGGATTCGCTCTATGAAACCCGCGCCAGCTATTACCGTAACAATCATTTCGCCCACATCTTCGCCACGCTCAAACGTGCGCCTCTGTCGCTGGTCAAGCGCATTGAGGATATTCCCGGCGTCGACAAGGTCGAGACGCGCGTGGTCGCCTACGTCAACCTGGATGTGGCCGGCTTTGATGATCCGGTCAGCGGTCACCTGCTGTCGCTGCCCGACAACAGCCCCGGCCTGTTGAACCAGGTGTATCTGCACAAGGGCCGCCTGTTTGAACCGGGACGCGACAACGAAGTCCTGATCAGCAGGGAGTTTGCCGAAGCGCACCACCTTGAGGCCGGCGACAGCTTGCATGCCACCATTAATGGCCGGCGCAAAAAACTCACCATTACCGGCACGGCGCTGTCGCCGGAATACATTTACCAGATCGCCCCCGGCGCCATGTTTCCCGACTACCAGCGTTACGGCGTGCTGTGGATGGCGCGCAAGCCGCTGGCCACGGCCTATGACATGGACGGCGCGTTCAACAATGTGACCCTGACCCTGAACAAGGGCGCCAACGAACAGGATGTCATCGATCGACTCGATGAATTGCTCAAGCGTTATGGCGGCATCGGCTCCTATGCACGCAAGGACCAGTTGTCCAATCGTTTCCTGTCAGAAGAACTCAAGCAACAGGAAACCATCGCCACGATCTTCCCGATCATCTTCTTCGGTGTGGCGGCCTTTTTGCTCAACGTCGTCACCAGCCGGCTGATCAGCCTGCAGCGTGAACAGATCGCCAGCCTCAAGGCGTTTGGCTACAGCGACATTGCCGTGGGCCTGCACTACGCCAAGCTGATACTGCTGATTGTCGCCATCGGCATCATCATCGGCAGTGGCGTCGGCGTCTGGATGGGCAAAGGCATGAGCAATATCTACATGGATTTTTACAGCTTTCCCTACATGATTTATGTGCTCAAGCCGCAGGTGATATTTGCCGCCGCGGTCATCAGCATGACGGTAGCCCTGGCCGGCACCCTGTATGCCGTATTCAATGCGGCGCGGCTGCCGCCGGCGCAAGGCATGCGCCCAGAACCGCCGCCCATCTACCATGCCACACTGGTGGAAAAACTCGGTTTGCAGCGCTGGTTCTCGCAGCCGTCGCGGATGATTTTGCGCCACATCGAACGCCATCCACTGAAGTCACTGTTGACCACGCTCGGCATCAGCATGGCCTGCGGCACCATGATGACCGGCGGTTTCCAGGAAGGCGCGATTGACCAGATGGTGAAGGTGCAGTTCGGCATGAGTCACACCAGTGATCTCACCGCCATCTATACCGACCCGACCTCAGAGCGTTCGCTGTATTCGTTGCGCAGTCTGCAAGGCGTGGAACATGTCGAGGCATACCGCGAGGCGCCGATCAGAATCCAGTTTCAGCACCGCTTTTATCGCACCACCGTCACCGGCATCCAGAATGATGGCCGCCTGATGCGTCTGCTCGATACCGACCTGAAACGCATCGACGTACCGCAAGACGGCGTCATCCTCACCGACTACCTGGCGGAGATTCTGCACGTCAAACCCGGCGATATGATCACCATGGAAGTTCTGGAAAGCAACCGCCCGACTGTCGAGGTACCGGTGGTTGGCACCGCCAAGGAATATCTTGGCGTGCGGGCTTATATGCAACGTGCAACCCTCAATCGCCTGCTCAAGGAAGGCAACGCCATCTCCGGTGCCTGGATCGATGTCGATCCGCATTACCAGAAAAGCATTTATGCCGAGCTGAAAAACATGCCGCGCATCGCCGGTGTGGTGGAACAGAAATCCGCCATCAAGGCGTTTTACGAAACCCTGGCGGAAACCATTTTGTTCTTCACCTTCATCTCCACCCTGCTCGGCGGCAGCATCGCCTTTGGCGTGATCTATAACAGCATGCGCATTGCCTTGTCGGAACGTAATCGCGAACTGGCCAGTCTGCGCGTGCTGGGCTTCCAGCGTGGTGAAGTCGCCTACATATTACTTGGCGAACTGGCCTTGCTCACGCTGGTCGCCATCCCGCTGGGGTTTGTGTTTGGTTATGGCCTGTGCGCCTACATGGCGTATAAATTCGATACCGATTTGTATCGCATCCCGCTGGTGCTGGGCATGAATGTTTATGCTTTTGCCGGCCTGGTGGTGATTGCTTCTTCCGTCATTTCCGCCATCATGATCTGGCGTAACATCACGCAGCTCGATATGGTTGCGGTACTCAAGACCAAGGAATAAATCGATGTTTACCCTGTTAAGAAAACATCCCGCCATTAGCGTCATAGCCGCAGCGATCATCCTGCTGCTGATCTGGGGTTTCTGGCCACAACCGGTGCTGGTGGAGATCAAACCGGTAACGCGCGCGCCGCTGACCGTCACCATTGAAGAAGAAGGCCGCACGCGGGTGATCGATCGTTACATTGTCTCGGCTCCGGTCAGTGGTGTGACCTGCCGCGTGCAGCTCGATGTCGGTGACTCAGTTGAACAGGGGCAGGTGCTGTTGCACATCACCCCGCTGGAATCACAGGTGCTGGATGCACGCAGCCGTGCCCAGGCGCTTGCCAATATCGATGCCGCCAAATCGGCACTGCGCGCCGCCGAAGAACGCGCCAGCGCCGCAGCAGCCACCGCACAACTGGCCGCTAACGAGCTCAAACGCCTTGAACCATTGATACAACAGGGCATGATTTCAAAAGATGCTTTTGACAAGGCACTCACGGCAAACCAGACCGCCGCTGCCGACAAACGCTCCGCCGATTTCAATGTCGAGGTGGCGCGTTATGAACTCGATGCCGCCAAGAGCGTGCTGGAATACAGCACGGATGCCGCCCAAAAAGCGGCTGAAGTCGTTGAGGTGCGTTCCCCGATATCCGGCAAGGTTCTCAAGATAGCGCATGAATGTGCAGCCCCGGTCACCACCGGCGAGCCACTGCTGGAGGTTGGTGACCCGGCGGCGCTGGAAGTCGAGGTGGATGTGTTATCCGCCGATGCGGTGAAAATCAAACCCGGTATGCAGGTGCTGTTTGAGCGCTGGGGTGGCGAGCAGCCGTTGCACGGTATCGTTCGCCGCGTCGAACCGGTCGGCTTCACCAAGACTTCCGCACTCGGTGTCGAAGAACAACGTGTACTGATCATTTCCGACTTCTCATCCGAACCGCAGCTGTGGCAAAGCCTGGGTGACGGTTATCGCGTTGAGGCGCGTTTTATCCTGTGGCACGAAGACAAGGTCTTGCAGGTGCCGGCCAGCAGCCTGTTTCGTTACAACAGTGGCTGGGCGTTATTTGTCGCGGAGAATCACCGAGCCCAGCGCAGAATGGTGAAGATCGGCCAGCGCAACGGCCTGTTTGCACAAATCCTCGAAGGCGTGGATGAAGGCGACACCGTGATCAATCACCCGAGTGATGAAGTGGAAGATGGCAGAAGCATAAAGGTGATGCAAATTGATTGAAGCTCACCCGGTCAATGCAAGAACAACATCTTGCACTGCCGAATGCAGATAATTAAATCAACCGCAGTCTATTGCTGCCTGGCGAACAACTGTTCAAATTCCTCACGCCCGAGCGGCTGCGACAACAGAAAACCCTGAAACAGGTCGCACTGGCTTTTGATCAGGATATCTTCCTGCTCCTGCGTTTCCACGCCTTCGGCGACCACTTTCAGGTCAAACACCTTGGCCAGATTGAGGATCATGTCGATCATGAGCTGGTCACTGGTGTTGCTACTGAGCTCCTCGATGAAACTGCGGTCGATCTTGATTTCATCCAGCGGCACCTTGCGCAAATAGCCGAGTGACGAATAACCGGTGCCGAAGTCGTCGATCGAGAAGCGGAAGCCCCAGCTTTTCAACTGGCTCATGATGTTGATGAGCTTGTCGAGTTCTTCCGCCATAACGGTCTCGGTCAGCTCGAACACAATGCTGTTGCGCAAATCCTGCGCCAGGTATTGCTGGCTGAGGCGTTCAACATCTTCCGGGAAGGACTGGTAAAAAAACTGTCGCATACTGACATTGATCGACAACTGGCGCAGCCTGATGCCGGCCTCATGCCATTGGTTAAAAGTACGGAAGCTTTCCTGGATGACAAAATAACCGATATCGATGATCAGGCCGGTCTTTTCCGCAATCGGAATAAACTCATCCGGCGGCACCATACCGAGCTGTTCATTCTTCCAGCGCAGCAGCACCTCGCAACCAACAATTTCATGTTCACGCGTGAACTGCGGCTGGAAATGCAGCAGGAATTCCCGATTGTTGAGCGCATGATGTAAATAGCGTTCGATCTCGAGGTTGCGTTCTACCCGCTCGGACACTTCCTTGCCGAACAACACAATGCCATCGCGGCCCTTATCCTTGACTTCATACATGGCGATGTCGGCTTCACGGATGTACTGGCTGGCATTATCGCTCGGCTGGTGCAGGATGCTCATGCCGATACTGGCGCTGATATAAAGACTGTGTCGATCAATGTAATAGACATCCTTCAAGGTTTCACGCAGGTTTTCCGCCATGCGCGTGGATTCATCGAAACACGCCTGCTCGCTGGCGTGCACGCCACCGACCACGATGAATTCATCACCGCCCATGCGCGCAACAACGGCTTCGGCCGGCACGATCTCAAGCATGCGCCGCGCGACTTCCTGTAGCAGAACGTCACCTACGTCGTGGCCGAGTGAATCGTTGATGGTTTTGAAGTGATCCAGGTCGATCAGCAGCAGGCAGCAATAACCGTTGTTTCTGTTGAGGGTATTGATGGTCTGCTGCATCGCATCGATGAAATAGCTGCGGTTGAACAGCCCGGTCAGCTGGTCATGCGCCGCCTGATAAGTGGTTTTATGCAACAAACGGTTGCTGCTGGTCGAGGAGTAATACAGCACCCAAGCAAACACGCTGCCAAAAAATGTCAGGATGAATCCGTACCAGCTGCCAACGAACATGAAATACAGCACCAGCGGGATTACCAGAATGAAAATGATCGGGACAAAAAGACGCCGGTCACTGAACAGCAACGTCGATGCCACGACCGAGGTGCCGATCTGACTGAAGATGGCGACATAGTGGATGTTGTACTCGGTCAGCGGCACATACAGCAGGAAGATCACAGTCCACAGGCCGAAGATGCAGTAGAAAAAATTACTGGTGCGACTGTACCAGCTGTCCAACTCGGCATGGCTCATGCTGGCGAAATTGAATTGGCGGTACAAAGCGTAGCCCCACAGCGACACCAGCAAGATACCGGTATACCAGGCAACCGAGCGAAAACTTACGTCGTAAATCACGCCCAGCAACACGTAACCCAGCCCCGGACCCAGCGACAATCCGAGCATTACCAGTATCTGTTTGTGCAGGTAAACGTAAAACTGCTTTGTTTTTAGTGTATCGATTACTTTAACTCTGCTTCCTAAGGTCACAGAAATTATAGTAAAGATTCCACATTGTTCAGAAATGACTTGAAGTTTCTTCGGTCACACAATGCGGCCGCCACATCTGCTTCAGCAGCTCAGTCCTGCAACAGGTGCTCGTACCTTTTGTCGGTCAGCGTTTTCATGAACGCCACCAGTGCATCGATGCGTTTGTCATTGAGCGCCGGGCCGGTTTCCAGTTCCTTGAGCGACAGGTTCTCTGCCACTTCCGGCGTCGCCCATTTCTCCCCGGTTTCGGGATTGATCTGGCGTTTGCTGCTGCGGCTGTTGTACTTGTTGTAAAACAACACCACCGTGCGTAAATCCTTGAACACACCGTTGTGCATATAAGGTCCGGTCACCGCAACGTTGCGCAAGGTCGGCACCTTGAACTTGCCATCCTGTTTGACGTCGCTGACATCCGGATTATCGAGCAGGCCATGATCGATATGATCAGGTTTGGTACCGTTGACCGCGCGAACAGCGGAATTCGCCGGCACACCGATGTTGTGATACTCGTAATTCGAGAACGTTTCACCCTCACTGATGGACGACTTTTTCAGCTGGTGACACAGGTTGCAGTTGCTGAATTGCTGCGAGAAAAACAGCGTCATACCGAGATCTTCCTGTGTGGTCATCTCGTATTCGCCACGCAGGTAGCGATCGTATTTGGAATCGAACGGCGCAAAGAAATCGGTTTCTTCAAAGCTGGCAATGCTGTCGGTCATCGCCATATAAGCTGCTTCGTCATCATCGAACACATCGACGCCATAGATGCCGGTGAATTTTTTCACGTACTGCGGATTTTCCTTGAGGCGCTCCACCACAGCCGCTTTGTCAGGCATGTTCATTTCAAGCGGATTGAGCGGCGGCCCGCCAGCCTGGCCTTTCAGGTCTGCTTCGCGGCCATCGAGAAACTGGCCGCCGACATACAACCCCTTGGCGTTGAGGTGAAACTCCGGACTGAACGAGGCGTAGGACGCGGTCGGCGCATTGCGATCGCCCAGTGATTTGCCATCATCACCGAGCGAGACCGCACTACCGACACCGTTGTCACGGCCATCGGCAAAGCCTTTAGCCGGATCATGACAGGTCGAGCATGACTGGGTGCGATTGAGTGACAGGTTGCTGTCGAAAAACAGCGCCCTGCCAAGATCCACCCGCGGGTCAGCCTCTGACTCGGCTGTATCAGCAAACACCGGCCCGCTGGCAAAAACCAACAACCCCGACAATACAAAAACCTTCATCTCGACAACTCCATAGCCGCACGGCCAACGCCCTGTGCGGAAATTCTGATTCACAAACTGTCCCTATGATACCTTAAATATCGTAAATGTTAATACTTCTCATTTGTTGTTGACTTTAGAATCAGTCGTACCTCATAATGCGAATCATTATCAAATGGGGCATTTGTTAACAGGAATTTTCACAAGAACACCGCACTGGTTGCGACATCAAATCCAAACAATATAAACGGGAGACTTTGCAAAATGAAACTGAAACCACTCGCTATCGCGACACTCGTAGCTCTGGGCGCACACAGCGCGCCTTCGATGGCGATGTCGATCGAAGAACGCATGTCACAGATGGAGCAACGCATGCAATATCTGGAAAAACGCGTCGTCAGCCAGGACAAGGCTTTGGCCGAAAAAGACCAGCAGATTGCCGAGCTGAAACAGAGCGGCGGCTCCGGCGGTGGCTGGTTCCAGAAAGTTGAAGTCAGCGGCGCCGTCGAAATTGAAGCCAGCCGCTCCTCTCCCTACACCGGTTCCAGCACCAGCGATGTGGTGGTAGCCACAGCCGCGATCGGTGTGGCAGCGCAGGTCAATGACTGGACCAGTGCGGAAATCAGCCTGCTGTACGAAGAAGACGATACCCCGCTGGAAGTCGACACCGCCACCATCACGATTGCCGATCCCGATGCAGCCTGGTTTGTCACCTCCGGTCAGCAATTTGTGCCGTTCGGTTCGTTTGAAACCGGCCTGGTGTCCGACCCGCTGACGCTGGAAATCGGCGAAACCCGTGAAACGGCCGTGCTGGGCGGTTTCGACAACGGCATGTTCAGTGCCGGCGTCTATGCCTTCAACGGCACCAACGAGAAAACCTCGGGTAATGAAACCGTCGACAACTGGGGCGCCGTGTTCGGTTTCACGCGTGACGGTTTCAGTGCCGGTATAGGCTACATCAATGACATTGGCGATTCCGACGGCCTGCAGGACGGCCTGACCGGCAACACTCTGGTCGACCATGTGCCCGGAATTACCGCCAACGCCATGGCTGAATTCGGCGGTTTTACCTTCATCGCAGAATACACCGCAGCAACCGACGACTTCCAGGTTGGTGAGCTGTCATTCAACGGCGCCGGCGCCCAGCCGGAAGCTTTCAATATTGAAATCGGCACCGGCTTCACCCTGGCCGGTAAGGAAGCCAGCTTCGCCATCGCCTACCAGGGCACCGACGAAGCCATCGCGCTGGAACTGCCGGAAACACGCATCGCCGCTGCCGTGTCGGTTGAAATCTATGAAAACACCGCCCTGTCACTGGAATGGGCACACGATGAAGACTACTCCACCAGCGACTCCGGTACCGGTATCAATGGCGCAATCACCGGCACCGGTAAAAAGGCGGATACGGTTACGGCCCAGCTTGCCGTCGAATTCTGATCACATCGCTAATGTCTGACTCAACTGATTTGTTTGCTTAACAGGATTATCTAGTTATGAAGAAAATACTCACCCTGCTGGCCGGCGTTTGCCTGTCCGGCAACGTCATGGCCATCTCCGCCGATGCCGTACTCAACAACTACGCCGACATCGCTCACGCTGTCTATGAAGACTCGCTGATCACCGCCAAACACCTGCAGAAGGCCGTTGACACATTGATCGCCGCACCAACCACCGGCAATCTGCAGGCGGCGCGCGATGCCTGGAAAGCGGCGCGTGTGCCCTACCAGCAATCCGAAGCCTATCGTTTCGGCAACGCCATCGTTGACGACTGGGAAGGCAAGGTCAACGCCTGGCCGCTCGACGAAGGCCTGATCGACTATGTCGCAGCCGACTACGGCACCGAGTCCGATGAAAACCCGTTCTACACGGCCAACATCATCGCCAACAAAACCGTGAAAGTGGGCGGCAAGACCATTGACGCCAGCCACATCAACAAGGACCTGATCGGTGAGCTGCATGAGCTCGATGAAATCGAGGCCAATGTCGCCACTGGTTATCATGCCATCGAGTTTCTATTGTGGGGCCAGGACCTTAACGGCACCGGCCCGGGCGCGGGCAACCGTCCAGCTACCGACTTCGACGGCAACAATTGCTCCTGGGGCAATTGTGAACGCCGCGCCGCTTACCTGAAAGCCACCACCGACCTGTTGATCGACGATCTGGCCTGGATGGTTGGGCAATGGGAAGACAATGGTGCAGCGCGCAAGGCCCTGTCCAGTGGTGGCGCCGATGCCGGCATCAGCACCATCATCACCGGCCTTGGCAGTCTGTCGTATGGCGAACTGGCCGGTGAGCGCATCAAGCTCGGCCTCATGGTGCACGACCCGGAAGAAGAACACGATTGCTTCAGCGATAACACCCATTACTCACACTATTACGACGCCAAAGGCATCCAGAACGTTTATCTGGGCAGCTATAAACGCATCAATGGTTCCGTTGTAGCCGGTCCCAGCCTGTCGGCTCTGGTTGCCGCCAAAGACAGCAACCTCGATGCCGCCATCCGTGGCAAACTGGAGAACACCATGCAGGCCATGCAGGTGCTGGTCGATACCGCTGAAGGCGGTGAAGCCTATGACCAGATGATCGGCGAAGGCAACGATGCCGGCAACCGCAAGGTCATGAATGCGGTGGAAGCCCTGGTGGCGCAAACCCGCGAGATTGAAAAAAGCATCGGTGCGCTGCAATTATCAGCGATCGAGTTTGAAGGTTCAGACAGCCTGGATCACCCTGAAAAAGTGCAATGATTGAAAAAGTGAAGTAACTCCTCCCTCCAGGTACTGTCTGCCGGGTGCGTTTTTCGCACCCGGCCTTTTTTTCTTGTAGTGTTTCAATCCAGCGATTATCCGGAACATCAAATGCGACAGATTTCAGCTTATTGGTATTGCCTGGCTGTTGCCGGATGGTTCGGCCTGTCACAAAGTCCGTTGGCCGCCAGCGGCCAAAAAGCTTTTTCACAGGCCGATGCACAACTGCCGTTTGAGCAAAAACTCGATTTCACGGTCGGTCGCGCCCTGTTTGAAAAACTCTGGGTAACCGCGCCTTCGACCACGCAGATATCGGACGGTCTCGGCCCGCTGTACAACGCCCGCTCCTGCGCCAGTTGCCATATCAACAATGGCCGCGGCCACCCACCCGCTGCAGATGACAGCAATGCCATTTCCATGGCCCTGCGTTTGTCGATTCCTGCGCAGACGCAAGCGCAAAAACAAGCCCTGGCAAGCGGCAAACAAAACGTGATTGCCGAACCGGTTTATGGCACGCAGTTGCAGGAGTTCGCCATTCTCGGCCAGACGGCTGAAGGTAAAATCAAAATCACTTACGACACCATCACTGTCACGCTTGATGATGGCGAACAGGTTGAACTGCGCCAACCGCATTACCAGGCAACCCAACTCGGCTTCGGCCCGCTGCACCCTGACACCATGCTGTCTGCACGTGTAGCGCCGCCGATGATCGGCCTGGGCCTGCTCGAAGCCATCGACGAGCAGGACCTCATCGACAATGCCGATGCAAACGATGATGACAACGACGGCATCTCCGGCAGGCTCAACCGGGTCTGGAGCCGCACGCAAGCAAAAGTCCTGCCTGGCCGCTATGGCTGGAAAGCCGGCCATGCCAGCATCGATGACCAGAACCAGCAGGCATTCAATGACGACATCGGCTTGTCGACACCTTTGTACCCGGCCGGCTTCGGCGAATGCACATCACAGCAACAAGCCTGCCGGCAGGCTCCGGATGGCAACAGCCAACAATACGACAACCTCGAAGTACATCAGCAACTCACCGACCTGGTGTTGCTGTACGTCCGCAATCTCGCTGTGCCCGCAACACGCAATCATGATGACCTGGAAGTGCAGCAAGGCCGGCAACTGTTTACCGCAGCTGGCTGCAGCACCTGTCACCGGCCCGAATACGTCACCCGCCCCGACTATGTCGAGACGCATCTGGCCAACCGGACAATCCGCCCCTATACCGACCTGTTGTTACACGACATGGGTGAAGGCCTGGCCGATCATCGCCCGGAAGCACAGGCCAGTGGCCGGGAATGGAAAACGCCACCGCTGTGGGGCATCGGCCTGACCCAGTCAGTCAGCGGTCACAGCAATTTACTGCACGACGGACGCGCGCGTAATATACAGGAAGCCATTCTGTGGCATGGCGGCGAAGCGCAACGCAGCAAGGAGCATTACACTCGCCTGCCCCGCCAGCAACGTTCACAACTGATTAAATTTGTAGAATCCTTATGACGCGATTTTTTTACGCACTTTGTGCGGTATTGCTTTTCCCGACTCTGGCCATGGGCGCAAACAGCAGTGCGCTCAACCTCGCCGCGGTCGACCACTATATTATTCCGGGCTATCAGGCGCTGGCCGACAGCACGGTAAAGCTCGAAAGCCGCACGCACAGCTTCTGCACATCCGGCAGCGAAGTGGAGTTCACGGCGTTACGTGAGGCATTCCACCACGCCATGGATGACTGGCAATATGTCCAGCTGATCCGTTTTGGCCCGATTGAAATCCTGCTGCGCGGTAACCGCTACCAGATGTGGCCGGACAAGCGCGGCACCGTCGGTAAGCACCTGCGTCAGTTGCTCAAGGCCAAAGACAGCGACAAGCTGGCCAGCGATCAATTCGAAAGAGCCAGTATCGCGATCCAGGGCTTCAGCGCGATGGAACGCCTGTTGTTTGGCAATGACAGCAACCCTGAGCAGTTCGTCACAGCAGGCCGCGCTACCTATGACTGTCAGGTGTTGCAAGCAATCGCCCACAACCTGGCTACCATGTCACGGGAACTGGTAGCCGAATGGAGCCAGGGTGACAACGCCCACCGTGTATTTATCGCCAGCGCCGCCGACGGCAACGATTATTACGAAGCGGCAGACGAAGTCAGCTCACGCCTGCTCAACAACCTGCACACGGCCCTGCAGCTGATCGCCGAACAAAAACTGGAGCGCCCGCTTGGTGATGCCATCCAAAAAGCGCGTGGTCAACGCGCCGAATCCTGGCGCAGCCGCCGCTCGCTGCGCAATATTCGCCTCAATCTGCAAGCGGCCGAGAAGCTGTATCAACTGGCGTTTGCGCCGCGGCTCCAAGACACGCCACTGCAGCAACAGATTGCCGCCGCCTTCAGCACCAGCCGGCAACAGATCGATGCCATCAAGACATCGCTCTACGCTGCCGTGAACGATGAAACAGCGCGCCAACAAGTTGAATCCCTGCAAAGCTCGGCAGCCAAACTGAAAGCCCTGCTGGCCGGTCCGTTACCCGACGCCATCGGCATTCCGCTCGGTTTTAACAGTCTGGATGGTGACTAATGCATAGACGTGAATTTTTACTGGCGCTGGCCGGCCTGGCAGTAGCTCCGCGCGCCCTGGCAAAGATGGCGCAAGCAGACAGCTGGGCGATGTTGAGCTGTGGTACCGATCGACAGGGACAACATTTTGTCAGTGCGATTAATGCGCAAGGAACGCAGCTGTTCCAACATGCCTTGCCTGGCCGCGGCCACGGCCTGAGCATTTCGCCGGATCAACAGCGGCTGGCCGTGTTTGCACGCCGTCCCGGAGAATACATTCACATTCTCGATGTTCGCAGCGGAGAATTACGCGCCGAGATCCGCAGCAATCCCGAGCGGCGTTTCTATGGCCATGGCGTGTTTTCCCAGGACGGCCGCTGGCTGTATGTCACGCAAAATGCGTTTGGGTCCGGCGATGGCAAGATCGCTGTCTATGATTGCACGGACAACTATCGACTGGTGGAAGAACTCCCCAGCTACGGCATCGGCCCGCATCAACTGGTGTTGCTCAGCGACAACCGCACCCTGGCGGTCGCCAACGGCGGCATCAAGACCCATCCGGACCTGGGCCGCGCCAAACTCAATCTCGACAGCATGTCGCCATCGCTGGCCTATATCGATAGCCGCAGCAGCAAGCTCATCGAGGACTATCGCCTCGACAAAAAATACCACCAGCTCAGCATGCGTCACCTTGATGCCAACCATAAAGATGAAATCTGCATCGGCATGCAATATCAGGGACCGGTCAACCAGCGGCCGCCACTGGTGGTCATGCATCGCGGTGAAACGGAGTTACAGCTCTGTCATGCGCCGCAAGACATCACCAGACGCATGAAAAACTATTGCGGCAGCGTCATGGCAGACGCCTCCGGTGACTGGTTTGCCATCTCCTCGCCGCGCGGCAATCTCGCCACGCTTTGGCGCGCCGGCAACGGCGAATTTCAGGAATCTTTTGAGATGCCGGATGTCTGCGGCCTGGCACCTGACGCATCCGGTTTCATCGCCAGCAATGGCGAGGGCAAGATCGCCAGATACACCTCGGGGAATGATTTACAACTGCTGCATCAGCAGGCCGGTTTCAAATGGGATAACCACATGGTGCTGCTGCCTGGCTGAACGATAGCGGCAAATGTCAGTCTTTCGAGACCGGCAATGCATCTTCCGACAGGCCGGCAAAATAACGAAACACGGCAGACATGCGATTGGCATAGGACGCCTCAGTGACCGGCAGCCAGTCGTGCAGGCCATGGCCGAGTCGTGTCAACTGGTAATAACCCCAGAGTTCCGCATCACTGCCGTCCACCTGCAACCGTTCAAATATGTACAGGGTTTGCGCTTCACCGACATCCAGCATTTTAAGGCCGAGGTGTCGCGGTGCGCTGAGGTTGCGCACACTCACGACAATGCGCTGCGAGGTATTTTCCAGCAAGCGAAAGCCGTACACAGCACTGCCCGATGTGGTCGGCTCACGTTGCCAGTAAAAATAATCCCGACCGGTTTGCAACTCTATCGGTGAAAAATCTTCACGCCTTGATGACTTCTCTGCTGTGTTCAATGCGTAGGCTTCCTCGATCAGAATGGTCCAGCGGTCACGCGTCACCGACCAGTAACGCAAACCGGCCAGCTGCGATACCGCCGCGATGCGCTGCAACAAAGCCTGCGCACCACCAGCTGGATGGAACACGCCGGCGGCGGCCATCAGCACGGAAAATTCTTGCGGCTGCCAGCTGCTGCAGGCCGGTGGTTGCCATGGATCCGGCAACTGGTCTGGCGACCAGAATGCGATGTGCAACTGCTGTGGATCTTCCGGATAAGTAGGATAAGGCGTGTTGCCGCACGGTGGCATCGGCGCGTCGACAGCATGCAGTGCTGGCGTCGCCAGACAACAGAGCAATACCAGCGGTATGGTGAGATTACGCAACACGGGCGCTGTGGTAGCACCCGCGGCTTTGATGAATATGGTCAGAATGGCCACTCCGGCTCACAGCAAACAGGCATATCAGCATGCCAGAAATGTTGCTGGTGCGGAATGGTCGGACGCAGCTATAAGCTGCTACGAGCGCATTCTCAAATACGGGCGCCCAACAGTGAGGATAAGGAATAGTTGACACCCCTGGCGACCAGCACATTAAGCGCCATTTTACCGATCATGGCCGGAAAGCTGCCGGATTGTGCCACGGCCGCTTTTTTGGCCGGTTTCGGCCTGGTTTCCAGACCGGGCGCGAGACAATCGTATTTGTGCAGTTGCTCGAGTATCTGCTCCAGCCCGGCCACTTCAGTGTCATACATGACAGTGACACTGCCGGCCTTGCTGTTGAGACGCACCGACGTGACGCCTTCCAGCGCCCGCACTTGCTGCAACGCCAGTTGTCTGGTCTGGTTGTTACGACACAAAATTCTGGAGCGGACACGCACACGCCCCGGTACATGATGCAGATAGTTGCTCATATTGATAGCTCCATTGGTTGCGACGCTTGTTGTCAAATCTGATTGACATATTATTGCGAATCTTTATTATTTGCAATATCAATAATGAACAATTTTAAATCCTGAATATGGTAGTAGTAAGCACCGTCGCCGGCCGCCTGCGGGTTCGCGCCAAACGCCTGAAATCACGCCGCATTGCTGAGCAGATCTGTGAACAAATCCGCACCCTGCCCGGCGCGCTCGAGGTGCGCGCCAACCCGGCGGCCGGCAGCATTATCATCAGTTTCGACAGCGAGCAGGTGGATGTGCACGAACTTGAGGACGCTATCGATGAGCTGTGCCAGCCACCGGCCAAAAACGCACCCACCGGCATGTCACGCCAGCTCAACCGCATCACCAAGATCGGCATGATTTCGACCCTGGCGACATCCGTGGCCTATGGCGTTGCCGGCAAGAAAAAACCGCATGTGCAATACGCCACCGCATTTCTGGCGTTTGCCGGCATGCACATGCTGCGTTACTCGAAAAGCCTGCTGCGTTGACCGCCTGACGCAAACAGGCGGTCGCACCGGCAGCACATCAGTCGTTCGCCTGGCCTTTCTCTGGCGTACCGCTCGGAGCCTGTGCTTCTGCCGTCTTGCTCGCAGTCTTTTTGGCGACTTTCTTTTTAGCGGTTTTCTTTTTCGACGTTTTCTTTTTACTGGCTTTTTTACTGGCTTTCTTCTTGCTGACTTTCGGCGCAGCCGCTGCTGCTCCGCTGCCGCTGACTTTTTGTCGCAGACCGCTGATGCTGTCACCGACCTTGTCGCTAACCTTGCCGGCCGTGTCCTTGACCTTGTCTGTCAAATCGGCTGCGGTGTGTTTGATGTCCTTGCGGATTTTATCGTCGCGGTACAGATAGGCAGACACACCGCCGATAACCGCGCCGGCAATGAAGGGAATTAATGGAAACGCCATGGTTCAGTTCTCCTGTCTTGCTATAAAAAATTCAATCGTTGTGTTCGAGCGGCAATGCTCTGGCCGGCGCCGAGCCACCATCCAGGCCGCGCAGCGATTTGAGCAACAGCGCCACGGTGGTGCCGTTATGCAGCACCGCTGTTGCAACCGGTGACAGCCAGCCAAAGGCTGCGCCCAGCATCACACCAGTATTGATGCCAATGGCTGCCTTATAATTGACCCGGATCAGCTCCATCGTGCGTTGTGCAATATCCACGGACTGTGGTAGCAGTGACAGGCTGTCCTCAAGCAACACCACGTCAGCCGTGGCGCGCGCCAGTTCCGCGCCGCGTGACATGGCGACGCCGACATCGGCCGCTACCAGCGCCGGCCCGTCATTGACGCCGTCGCCGACAAAAGCCACCTTGCGGCCTTCGGCGCGCAGCTGTTGCAGCACGCCGGCCTTGTCTTCCGGCGCCTGCTCGGCGAACACCCGGTCGATGCCGAGTTCGCGCGCCAGCGCCAGCGCCCGGTTCTGATGGTCGCCGGTCAGCATGACCAGATGCCGCACACCCAATCGGCGCAAATCCTGCAGCACCTCGCGCGCATCATTACGCAGGCGGTCGCGCAAGGCGATCAGGCCGATGGCTTCACTTTCATTGCCGACATACAGCAGCGTCTTGCCCTCGGCCTGCAACGGCGCGATCTGGTCCTCAAACGCATCAAAGGAAATGCCCTCATGCTCCTCGAGATAATGGCGACTGCCGATCAGCAGCCGGTCGCCGTTGACCGGACAGCTCATACCGTGCGCGACCAAATACTCGACCTCGCCGTGTTCGATGTGATTAAGCTGTTCCTCTTTGGCCCTACGCACAATAGCCTCGGCGATGGGATGACTGGCGTGCTCCTCAATCGAGGCTGTCACCGCCAGCAGACGCTGCTTCGGCCAGTGCAGCGGGTCCAGCACCACGACATCGGTTACCTGCAGATCGCTGTAGGTCAGCGTGCCGGTCTTGTCGAACACCACGGTATCGACAGTGGCGAGATGTTCGATGGCCTCACCGCCCTTGAGCAGAATGCCTTCGGATGCGGCGCGAAACATGCCGGATTTGAACACCAGCGGCGTGCCGAGTTTGAGCGCGCAGGAATAATCCACCAGGAACACCGAAGCCAGACGGCGTTCCTCACCGGTCAGCAGATACACCAGACCGCCGGTGCCAAGCGTCAGATAAACGCGTTGATCGGCCATCTGGTCGGCCAGCCGCTGGGTCTCGGAACTCTGTCCCAGAGACTCGTCAATGAAACGCGATATGCGTGCCGTGGTGGTGTCGTCGCCAACGTGGCGGGCCTCGATGCGCAGACGACCGTCCTCGATCACACTGCCGGCGATGACGCGGTCCATGATTTCCTTGCGCACCGGCACCGATTCGCCGGTGATCGCTGACTGGTTGACCAACGCCGCACCGTCCAGCACCAGACCATCGACACAAATCTTTTCGCCGGGACCAACCTGAACACGTTCGCCAGCGCGGATCTGGTCGTCGGGTACCTGGATCAACTCGTCGTCGCGCTCAACCCAGGCCAGGCTCGGTTGCGGCCGCAACAGACGGCGCAGCATGCGATCCGACTGGCGTTCGGTTTTCTTTTCCAGATAGGAGCCGAGTTGCATGAGGAAATCGGTGATGTTGGCGGTGAAATGTTCGCCACGGCCGGCGGACAGGCCGATGGCTATCGCATCCAGCACCTCGATCTTGATGCCCCGGTTGATCAGCGTATCGATACCGACAAACAGGGTTTTGCTGATATTCAGAAAAGTCAGCAGGTGACGCAGCGGCGGCGATAAAAACGGCAGCGCCAGCAGCAGGGCGCCAGTGGTCAGCATCGGCGCCAGATCGGCGGGAGTATCCGGTTCGGCGTCGCCATTGGGTATTTTTTCGCGCTTCAGTTCGGCCAGCAGGCGCAGCAGATCGTCGCGTGTTCTTTCCCGGCCGTCGTATTCGATAATCAGCGAACGCGCATGCCGGTTGACGCGCGCCGCCACAACACCACGAATCGACTCCACCCAGGTCTGCAGCCAGGAAAAGTCAATCAGCGGATCGACCAGGAAAGGCAGCTTGAAACGCAACCGCAGCGGCGTCTCATGCAACAGCCGCAAACCATTGGCGGCAATCGGCGCTGCCTGTGTCATGCACGCTGCTCCGTATCAGGCGGCACGCTGACGCCACCACCAGTACAGCGCGATGCCCAGCGCCGCACCGACCGCAAGACCGGCCCAGTTGTTGACGGTTGCAGGCATGGCCGACGCGGAAGCATACATATTGTTGCCCGCCAGAGCTGACGGCAGTGACGCCAGGCTGCCGGCGCAGTTTTGAAATGCCGGCAAATGGTGCAGCGCCGAAGCATCGCGCAACTGCGTAAACACCATGCGCGCATCCGCTTCGACAATCTGCTGCAAAAAGGCATCGTACATGCGGTAGTTACCGATTTCGCCGGCAACGCCGTCCTGACAGGCCTGTTGCAATGTGGACGGCGCCACCACCTGCCCGGCCCAGCGGTCCGGCGGCAGCGGCAGGCCATAGCGTTGAAACAAACCATAGAGCGCCTGGATATGTTGCTGCTCAGCTTGCAGGATATTGACAAACGGTGTTACCGGACCAAATCTGTCAACCACAGCCTGATAAGTGGCGCACGCCCGGTATTCATCGTCGAGCGCCAGATACATCACATCCGCGAGTGTTAGAGCGCCTGACTGCGTCATCATTCGTCCTGCATTTGCGTCGCGTGCATTTCCGCTTCCGCGTCACGGAAACGTTCTTTCATTTCCTCGACACCACCCTGCAGCAACGACCAGACTTTCACCGTGGTCTTGATGGCGGCCTGCTGCACCTGTTCATTGCTCAGCAGGTAAGCCGCTGCCGCACCGATTAACGCACCCTTGATAAAACTGGAATTGCCGAGACCGAGCACGCCGGTGTTGGCCGGGGCTGCAGGCGGCGTCATAGGCGGATAAGCCGGCAGCGCATAAGGTGACATCGCCTGAGGCGCATAGGCCGCCGGTGGCCAGTAGGCCTGTTGGTACGGCCAGGGCGCATAAGGCATTGCCTGGGCGTGATGGGGGTTATTCATCTGCAGCCTCCTTGCGCTGGTCCTGCAGCACATACATGACAGCCGTGCCGGTGGCCAGTGTCGCCGCCAGTGACAGCCACGGATTGCTGCCGACCATGCGGCCCACCGCAGCCGCTGCACTGGTCGCAACGCCCACGGTAAAACCGGCGGCAACGGTGTTGCGCAACGCCTGCTGCCATTCGATTTCGTCGCGGCGCATGCGATGCAAATTGACCGCTGCCGCACCGCTGGCGCCGATCACCGCACCGGTTTTGGCTGCGTTGAGCAACAGGTCCAGATCATTACGTTGCTGCAGCTGCTGATGTTGCATATCGTTTATCATTGTCGGGTATTGATAACTCATATCGTCTTCTCCTGATGATTATTCGCTGGATTTTTCCGCTTGCTCTGCGCCTGCCTCGTCATCGGCACTGTCGGCTTCTTCAGATTCACTGCCAAAGCCGGCAAGGCCGGACTTCACCGCTTCGGCGGTTTTGGCCATACCGCCGATCAACGAGCTGCGCAGGTTTTCATTGGTTAACAACAACACCGCAGCCGCACCAACAATGGCGCCTTTCCAGAAGTCGCCATCTTCCAGATTGAACAGATTCTTGAACATGCCAAGGCCGTTTTTATCCGCCATGTCACCGAGCGCCGCCGCCATTGCGGCATTGCCAGCTGCGGCGTTGGGATCGGCCTGTGCAGTGGTAAAACCGGCAGGCGGCACGGCCCAGGCAGACTGGGCTGCGTAATTCGGCGGCTGTGGGGCGGCATAATACGGTGGCTGCCAGGCGTATGGCGGCATGCCGGAATAAGGGGGAACGCCATAACCCGGCGGCGGCCCCCAGGCATAGGCGCCACCATGTCCACCGCCATTGGCGTGAGCATGAGCCTGCGCCTGATCCGCGCCCTGCGGTGCCTGTTGATCGGCAGGCGCCTGTCCCGGCGCGCCTTGTCCGTATGCTTGCGCTTTATTCATTGGTAACTCCTCTTAACAATACTTGCTGTACGATCAATTTTTTTCCTGAGCCATGGCAACCACATTCGCGAACTGGCCGCTCAGCAACTGCTGCAATAGCTGCAACGCTTCGTGGTCCTCGCCATTGAGCAGCGTCTCCCACCATTCGTTCCTGATGATGGAGGGTGTGTAGGTAATCACCACGGATGCTGCGGCCGGATTGAGCCGTACATCCTTGATGCCATCGATGGCGCCCATGACGCTCTTGAACATTCCCGTGTCAACCTGTTTCAGTTCCTTAAACAGGCTGGCGCCAATGCGTAAACGCACGCGTCCGGGTACGTGATGCACGATCGTCATGTGCCGCCGCAATGTCATAAACGGCGTCAAATCAAAACTGCTCATGTGTTCACCGTGGCCGGTTCGCGCACATACGACTGCACCAGCTCAATGACATCAGCGGCAAAGCACCAGTCCTGCGCCACGCCATCACCTTCGCTGACAAGATAAATTTCCAGACCGACATAAATACAGTTCGGGTCATTCCAGACTTTTTCGGGAATCCGGGTATGCGCATGGGTCTCGGCTGCCGCAACGTCGGCAGACAGGCTTTCGTCGTGCTGCTCGCTGACAATGCGCACGCCACGCAGGCGTTGCGCCAAGCCTTTCACCTGTGTTCTTTGCGACACGTAATCGAGCAAGGCCTGATCATGACAATAAACATCCGCGCAACGCCCGGCTTCGTTGACACCACAATGCAAGTCGATCAACAGGCGGAAGCGCCCCCTGACCTGCTGATGCAACTGCAGATAAATTTCACGATGGCGCGCATTGAAATAAAACAGCTCATCATGCGCACGTCGGCTGTGCGAAATTCCCCTGGGGATGCGCATGACCTGAATCAGCTCAGAATCGAGCAGAGCTGCAACATGGTCGCCAAAACCCAGCTCTTCACGATGAATGCCTGTCACCAGCAAAGTCTCCGGCATGACGCATCACACCTTCACTTCTCTGACCGGACAGCCAGGGGTGCGGCGCTCATACTGACGCTGGCTTTCGGGCAGGTAGTCGTGATCGTGTCGCCAGTCATTTACATCGTACATAAGCTGTTGCGTCGACAAATCAGTCCGCCCCCGAATCACGCCACTCGTAAATCTCGATATTAGCGGCGTCACACTTGCAACAACCGCTGTCGCAAACACTGCCCTGCTGCAACTTGACCACGCGGCCCTTGGCCACCCACTTGTCGAGCATGCCGCGCAAGGCATCAGCATCGGTATCAAAGCGATGCGCCATATCCTGCAGTGCAGCACGCCGATGGCTTTGCAGGTAATCACGCAGCTCCGACAGAATCATGCGATCAAGCTCCTTGCGCCTGGGCCGGCAAAGCTGCCAGCTGGTTGCGGCCCCAATGGCGCAACGCCAGGATGACAAAAACAAAAATCAGCAGCATGCCCGCGATCCACGCCAGTGAGCTGCCGGGATGGCGACTGAAAATGGCCGCCTGGTAGTAAATAGTTGAGGCGATATAGGCCAGCCCGGTGGTCCAGCCGGCGACAAACAGCGTCCAGCCCGTATTGGTCTCGCGGTACACCGCCGCCAGTGCTGCGGTGCATGGGAAATACAGCAGGATCAGAAGCAGATAGGCAAACGCGCCAGCCGCGCCATCAAAGCGCGCCGTCATGGCACTGAAGGTGCTAGTGGAAACTTCCTGCTCTTCCGCAGCGGTTTCGAGGCTGCTGACATCGCCGATACCGATACCGAGCGGATCCAGCCAGGCGCCGAGGCTATCGGACAAATTGGCCGGAATGCTGGTGAACGCTTCACCGATACCAGCCCAGAAATCAAAGCCGCCTTCCTCTTCAGCGGCCACAGTCGCCTGCTCCACCTCAACCTGTGTCTGGTCACTGCGCCAGCTCAGCGGTTTGGGATTGACCTGACTGCGCAGTTGCGCCTCGGCCCTGGCCGACTCCTGCTCGGCGATATTGGTATAGAGTGAATCGAGCGTACCGACGACGGCTTCCTTGGCGAGCACACCGGTGAAGATGCCGACCGCTGCCGGCCAGTTCTCCTCGGTCATGCCCATAGGCGCAAACACCGGCGCGATGCCACGACCGATTTCACTGAGCAGGGATTTGTCGCTGTCTTCATTACCATAGCTGCCGTCGGTGCCAATGGCATTGAGCACATTCAGCACCAGCACCATCGGCACGATGATCTTGCCGGCACGGAACATGAAGCTGCGCGTGCGATCCCAGGTGCGCAGCAACACACCCTTGACGGTCGGCACGTGATACGGCGGCAACTCCATGACAAACGGCGCGGTATGTCCCTGCAGAATGCTGTTCTTCAGAACCAGACCGGTCAGTACGGCGACCGCAATGCCGATCAGGTACAGACCGAACACGATGTTCTGCCCGCCAACCGGGAAGAAGGCCGCAGCAAACAAAGCATATACCGGCAAACGCGCGCCGCACGACATGAACGGCGCCATGACGATGGTCATGATGCGGTCACGATGTTGTTCCATGGTGCGCGTCGCCATGATTGCCGGTACGTTACAGCCAAAACCGACAATCAACGGCACAAACGCCTTGCCCGGCAAGCCAATGGCGCGCATGGCGCGGTCCATGACAAAGGCGGCGCGTGCCATGTAGCCGGAATCCTCCAGCGCTGACAGAAACAGATACAGAAACGCAATCACCGGAATGAAGGTCGCCACCACCTGGATGCCGCCACCAATACCGTTGGCCAGCAGCAGCGTCAGCCACTCGGGCGAGCCCAGGGCGGTCAGCATTTCGCCGAGGCCGTCGACCAGAATGGTGCCGGTGAAGATGTCGAAGAAGTCGATGAAAGCACCACCAATGTTGATGGTGAACATGAACATCAGGTACATCGCCAGCAGGAAAATCGGGATGCCAAGCGCACGATTGAGCACCACGCGGTCGATCTTGTCCGAGGTGGTGCGCGTGACCTGACTAGTGCGGCGCACTGCATTCGAAGTCAACTGATTGACGAAGCCATAACGCGCATCGGCCAGGCTGATGTCGATGTCATCGCCAAGCGCTTCTTCCGTCCGTTGCCGGGAGCTTTCGATTTTCTGCGTCAGGCCGATTCCGGCCAGACGGCGCGCCAGCGGGTCGCCTTCCAGCGCCAATACCGTCAACCAACGCGCATCCACCAGGTGCTCGCTCGCCACGATGCTGACTTCCGGCAACAGCGTGGCGACGGCCTTTTCAATTGTGTCGGCATAAACCACCTGGCTGGTCGGCACCGGCAGCTCATGCGCTGCGTCATAAATGCCCTGCTTGAGTTCCACCACGCCTTTTCCGGAGGCCGCAACAATCGGAATGATCGGACAACCGATATCCGCAGCCAGGCGCTCGATATCGATCTCGTAACCACGCTCTTTAGCGACATCCATCATATTGAGTGCGATCAACATGGGGATTTTCATTTCCACCAGTTGCGAGGTCAGGTACAGGTTTCGTTCCAGATTGGAGGCATCGACGATGTTGACGATGACGTCGGCTTCGCGCGCAGCGACATAATCGCGTGCGATGCGCTCGTCGAGTGAGACATTCTCTTCGAGCACATCCAGTGAATAGGTACCGGGCAAGTCCACCAGTTCGAATTCAGCATTCTGGTAAACATAGCGACCGGTTTTGCGCTCGACGGTCACGCCGGGCCAGTTGCCAACACGCTGCTTGGCCCCGGTCAGGGCATTGAATAAAGTGGTCTTGCCACAATTGGGATTGCCAACGACGCCGATGGTAAATTTGTTGTTCATGCTATACCCTCTCGACTATGACTGCTGTCGCTTCGTCCTTGCGCAAACTCAGTCGAAAACCTCGCAACTGGATTTCCACTGGATCACCCATGGGCGCATAGCGTGTGACACTGAACTCGACACCCGGCGTCAGTCCCATCGATAAAAGTTTCTTGCGGTAGGCTTTGCCGCCTTCACCAAAACCCACGACCCGGCCACTGTCGCCCACTGCCATCTGTTTCAAACTTTCCGCCATAACCGCTATGCCCTCGAAATATATCCGGCCAAACTATCGCGGCCAGACCTGAAAACGGATCACTAAAGCTGAGTCACCATGATTTTTTGCGCCATGCCGGCGCCCAGTGCAAAACGCGTCTCACCACTGATCACGACCAGGTTGCCTCCTTGGCGCTGCATCACCGTGAGTTCGCTGCCAACATGCAGACCCAGTGTCGTCAAGCGCATTTCCATGCCCTTGCCGCCATGCAGCATCAAGACACTCACCCGGTCACCCTCTTGCGCCATTGCCAGCGGAAAAGCCGCCCGATCCGACACTTCATGGTTGGTCATCAATCATCCCGACTACCACTATAGAACTAAACTTAATGCAATTGATAATAGTTCGCATTATTTTCCACATAATTTTCAATGTCAATAAGCGATCTGGATGCATGGATCAGACCGGTAAGGACTTCAGGGAAAATTCGTGAATAACCACCTTGGAACAAGGCCGGCACGAACAACAGGATGCAGACAGGCTTTAGTGCTGTACCCCGCCCCTGCTACCTGCCACGTTCAACAACTCAGTGCCGGTTGACTGTGAAACTGCAGCATCACCGGCTTCCTGAAAAGACCACATCAGCCCACCGTATAACAGCAGGCCGGCAACCAGCATGCCCGGCAGGAAACCACAGAAAAAACAAAGTCGGTGTTTAATCTGTCTCATCAGGTTTTACGCGGACTGTGGGGTTATGCCGGTTCCCGCAGTACCGGCAAGCAACTGGCTCAAACAGGTGTCATCATTGGCGGCACTATTAGCGGCACTATTAGCAGCTTTGGGCTGCTCCATCTGCGCGGCAATCGCGCTCCAGATCGACAACAATGTGGCATGGGATTCGCGCCGCGGATTACGTGGATGCGCCTGCAATTTTTCCAGATGATCAACAACCGCACGTGCAATCCAGAGTTTGCGCTTGAGCACAAATCGACTCATCAGGTATTCAAGGCACATCATGGTGTGATCCAGTTCGTTATCATTACAAGCCATTGGCATCTCCTGTTCGGGTTGAGTATTTTCAGGCGGCGGACTGCCTGGCGGCATCACGTTCCAGCCATTTTTGCAGCGCCTTGTCATCGTGTTCAAACCAGGCTTGACGATAGGCATTGCGCAATCTGGCGGTTTTCTCGTGATCCGGTATATCGTGCGCCAGAGCAATTTCGCGGAAGGCTTTCTCAATCTGCAGGCTGAGTTTCATTTCCTTGTGATGCATGTGATTCATGTCTCCTCTGCTATACATCGACTTACTGTAAGGCCGGTTTTTCATGCGCATTGTTATCCGCTGGCTGCGAATAGCGTCGCAGACCGGCGGCGAAAGCGGACAGGCCGGATGAGCGCAATGGAATGAATTGCTTGTCCTGTTGCTGACAATGGCGTTTGACGCGCTTGCAGGCATCGTGGCTGATGCAGTCAATCGGGCAGAACACCATGTCGGCGCCGGCCAGCGTGCACTGCAGGCCATAACGGCTGTCCTCCAGTCCACCATCATGATGATTGAACTGGCCATTGTGGGCTTCCACCAGCGAACGCAGATGCGGCGCCATGCGCGAGCGGCCGCCGACATACAGAATGCGTTTACCGCGCAGGTCTATGTTGCCGAGTGAGCTGTCTTGCTCACGGTTTTTCTCGGCCAGCAGCATATCCAGGGTTTGTTCCATGGCCACGTGCTCTTCACGGGACTCATCCAGCATTTCCCTGAGGCCGGCGATCTCTTCATGCAACTGCGCAATCTCGACATCACGTTGCGCCAGTTGGCTTTCCGCGTATTCAATCCGCCGCGATAAAGTCTGCTTTTGTTTGTCCTGTTGCTGGTCGCTTGCGTCATTGCCAGGTGACGATTCACTGTTGTGCAGGCTTGTCGTCAGGGCTGCGAGTTCGTGTTCCTGCTGGCGAATCAATTGATCGCGTCGGGTGATCTGTTCGTTGTGCGTCTGGCGCGTTTTACTGAGCGTTTCCTGTAATTCCGCCACTTCCAGTTCCATCTGTTTCAGTCGCTTGATATCGCTGCGGTTGGACGCGCCCTGTAAATGCGACAGCATGTGGACATCCTGGAATGCCTGTTTGACCAGTTCCACGTCGGCATACGGGTGCGTCATGATGGCCCAGAAGGTACCGGGGATGTCGCCGCTGTCCATCGCATCAATCCAGTGTCGGCGCAACACAAGCGCATCGCGGCATCGCCCGATGGCATTGATCCAGCGTTTGTATTTGCGGTCGAGCATTTTGTGAAGATTGCGTGAAGCACGATTTTTTTCTTCCGCAAGCCCGACCATGGTGGCATGCAGGTCATAATCCGACGCCTGCACGTCCAGCTGAACTCCGGACTGGCGCATGACCTTGCGCAACTCATCCATGCTCAGGCAGGTGCCGAGAATGGCGCAATGAAAATGACTGCGTAACTCCCATAATTTCAGACGCCGGTTTGTCGAAACCTCGGGCCTTTGTCCGCCCGGCTTTTCACAGAGATCACACATGCAAAAACTCCCTAATCAGGAAAAAAATGAATATCCGGAAATACCGTGCTGTGGCCTGGGATTGCCAATGTAGGACGGCAGGCGACGCTGGAACCTGGCGCGCCGGTCGGCAAGTTGCTGCAGCAAAACATCGATGAGTTCTTCGGGCAGATGATCGTTCGGCTCAAGGTCAGCCAGACACAGATCGCCCGCTTCCATGAGGTCACGCAATCGTTCACTTCCGATCTGCAGGACTTCCTGTCCGGTTACTGAATCGAGCAAGCGAATTCGCGGGTTACGGCGTTCCAGCCAGGCATCAACAGTCAGTCGCATCATCATCTCCTTGGTGAATTGCTTTTTGTAAATGATAATCATTCTTATTTGACTGTCAACACTGATCCGTCATTTTTTTTCATTTTTTTGTGAAAACGTACAGATGCCAACGGCAGAAACACCCGGCAGAACGTCATCTGCCTGCAGAGTCTCGTGCAGGACAAGCAAACTGCGTGTCAGGAAGGTATTAAATGGAATTTGTTGCTCGGCACAAGACTGCTGCCGGGCCGCGGCAATGCTTCAGCCCTGGCTAACAGGATTGCCGGGGGAAGGTATCAGTTGTTTTGTTCCAGAAAATCTTCGGCTTTTTTTACGCCGGTTTTGACCGACTGGATCAGCTGCTTGCCCTGCTTGTGCAATACGGCATTGATCTGGTCGATCAGTGTCTGGCGTTGCACCGCCTGGTCGTTCCAGAGCATTTTGGCGGGATAAGTCGAATAGGCCGAAGCCGGGTTACTGAGGGTCATGGCATTCTCCTCATTGGCTTCGTAAGCATAAAAGCAGACAGCAGACTCGGTCCTGGCATCGGCTTTATATTGCAATTGCACCTGCATGTCCTCGTAGCCGGAGAACTTCATTTGTTCATCCAGCCACTCGATCGAATCCGGTGACTCGTGCATTTGCTGGACCAGATCCTTGCACAGCACCAGGCGTACATCCGGTGTCGGCGAGCAGGCCGGTAACAGAAGCACAGCGGCAACGACCGCGACCATGATCATTTCCTTGTACATAAACACGCTCCAGTTATAGCCTGACCGATTACAGAATGATCTTGCGATTGACGTGATCATCCACGCTGACCCGACCGGTCTTGATGGTATAAAACAGATGGTCGAATACCTTGCCCACCTCACCCTGGCCGTCATCCAGAAAATACGAATGCCCCTTCGGGCTGTCGTAACTGTTATTGAAGTTGTCGCAGTCAATGGCATAAACATTCGTCTGCACCTTGCTCATGTCCTCCGGACCGGTATGCCCCAGCCGGCGTGACGCCACCTTGTTTCTTAGATTGGAAATCTTGCTGGAGCGCAGTGCCAGGTCATCCGAAGCGAAATACACGGATACATTACGTGACGCCTGACTGATCAGACGGCCGTCTTTGTGCTCCTCGAGCGATTCATTGACGATGTCTGCCGCCATTAAAATGGTGCTGCGAAACAGCAACGGCACACCATTGGCGAGGTCGTACTTATCCCACTTGGCCAGGGTTTCGCGCAGTACCCGGTTACCCATCGAATGCGCCAGCACGTTGATGCGCTTCAGGCAAGGTACATCCGCAGTCTGCTCATCACGCCAGGCCATGAACTTCTGCAACACACGGGAAAAGGAAAAGGCGCTCTGGTCGGCCGACTTCTGGTCATCCCAGTAATCCTTGACGATGCCGAAGTCGTCATCACAGGGCCAGATCAGGGGAATCACTTCAATCAGGTTGGATTCCTTTTCGTCAAACAATTGCTGGAGCTTCTCCACACGCGGAAAAATGTGCGGTTCTGGCAGGTTGGAAAAACCGTGAATGAAAAACAGCAATTGTTTGGCATTATTATCGCGCAAACGGCCCAGCAAGGCTTCGTTACCTATCTCGGTATAGTCATCCGGTCCGTGGCGTTCACAGAAAAACACCGAATTGGAGGGTGAATTTTTTTTCAGGTCAAAAGAATAGGACCGGCCGATGCGGGTGCGGATAGAGCCTGTCGGTTCCCTGTTGGTGATAAATAACATATGAAAGCTCCCTTGTTGTTATTGTTAACACGTCCTGTCGCAGGCGGCTTACTCCGACAGCGCCCGTTGATTGGATCGAACTTTACGGGTAGTAGGTTTTGATGCGATCACAATTGCGCACATCAAAGTGCAGCCAGGACACACCCAGCTCGAGACTGCCGATCAGTTTGAACGCCGAATTGGTCGGGTCGGCCAGAATATCCTGGCGCACTTCCTCAGCGGTGATGTTGTCGAACAGGCAATCTGCGGCACGACCGAAACTGTGCTGGCTGAACGCGCTGTAATATGGACTGTCCGGCGTGCGCAGGCCACTCCACTCGCGCTCACCGCCCCATTTGTAGTTGTTGACGGTGACCGGGCCGTAGATGTCACGCAGCTTGTCGAGCGTGATCAGCAGGTTTTCATCGAGCAGCTCCCAGGCTTTTTCGCCGCGCTTCTGGTAGACATGGGGCGGCACCAGTTCATGAATCGCAAAATGTTGGCATTTGTACATAGTGGAAAAGCTACCCCCGGAGAAATTGTCCTGATGAAATCAGCGCATCTGCATGGCAGCGACGAAATCAGGCGATTTTTTTATTAAAGTTCGCGAAACCGACGCCGAAACCGAAAATGTATCTCAATGTGCGTCCGTGTCAACAGCTGGCCTGATGCAGTCGCGACACATGTGAATGTGTGCTTCATTTGATACGCAGTATTGAAGCAGTATTCAGAATCGTTTCACCCGGACGTGAGTATCAAGCAAGGATTGTTCTGAAAACAAAAAGAGACGGTGAAAACCTCTCAGGGCTTTGTTTGACACAATAACCATACCTTCAGGAGGGTTTATGGCATTAAAAATTGCAATCGTAGGACTGGGTCGCGTCGGTGAACGTTTTCTTGACCAGATGCTGGAGAAGAGTGATATCGGTATTCAGATTCTGGCAGCAGCCGAACTCAATGAAACCGAAGGCCGCAAAAAAGCCGAAGCCAATGACATCCCGATACTTGGCCTCAAACAGATCGTCGAACTCAATGAACATCTCGACATCTTGTTCGATCTGACCGGCCATGACGGCACCCGCAAGCAGTTACGTGAACTGATGATGGATGTCGGCAATACGCACACCGTCATCGCACCGGAAACCATCGCATATCTGATCTGGGGTCTCACTACCGACCAGCCGCTGCCGGACGTGCATGCCAACAAGGGTTACTGAACAACCCTGATCCAGCTGTTCCGGCCATACCCCCGCCGAATCCGTCCTGCGACAGACCACAGCGAACACGACTGTGTTCGCTGTGGTCAGGTGTTGGCTGGAATCAGTTTTTGTATTTCTTGTGACAGGACTTGCAGCTTTCGCCAAGATCCTTGAAAGCCGCCTGTGTGGCCGCTTTATCACCGGATGCTGCGGCCTTGTCCAGTGAGTCGGCCGCTTTCTGAAAATCGTGGAATTTTTGCGAGAAATCATCAAAGTCAAACCAGATTTCCGACAAGGCGTCAGACTCATCGTTTACGGAATCTTCCGGAAATCCCGCCAGCAAATCCAGTTGCGCCGCTTTGGCGACATCGGCAGCGTGCCGGGCAAAAGCGGCCTGATCATAAGGCGTTTCGCCTTTCATCATCGCGCCCATGCTTTTCACATTCCAGCCGATCACGTTCATGAGACCCTGGCGATATTCAACGGCGCGCTCGACTTCGCCCGCCGAGACCACTGGCGCTGCCAGGCCGAGCACAAGACTGGCAGCCAGCGCCAGGCTGACTCGTTGGTTGCTGCTGTTATTTCGATTCTTCTTCATGACTTCTCCCCCTGCTTTTTGCAGTCATAAACTGTAGAAAGTTGTTTTTAAGGTAGTTCAGCGAGCAAAAAGTTCAATCGAGCCTCACAGGCTCATGAAATGAGCTTCTCTCCTGCTAGTCTGCAATAACAACGCTGCAGGAGTTCGCATGATCTTGTTTATTTCATCCTATCTGACCGTGTTCCTGCTGGTCTTCCAGCAGCAGAACGTCACCCATCGGCGCTACCTGTGGGCGACCACCACTTCCATTGCCATCACAGTATCACAATTTGTGCTGATCAAATCCGTGACGGCCAGCAACAGCTGGGAAATCCTGTTCATGGCCTGCGGCGGCGTGCTCGGTGTTTTGTCGTCCATGTACCTGCACCCACGGCTGATGAAAATGTATCAGAACAGGGACCAGACCCAGGGGGTGATGCCGACCGTGACCAGCCCGACCAGCAATGTCAACGGAATACCGAAGTTCAGGTAATCCCGGAAATGATAGCCACCAGCGCCATAAACCATCAGGTTGGTTTGATAGCCGATCGGTGTGGCAAAACTCGCGGAGGCCGCCACCATGATGCAAACAGCAAACGGCAGAAAATTCACGTGCAGACGCTGCGCTGTCGACAGCGCAATCGGAAACATGATCACCGCGGCGGCATTGTTGGTCGCCAGCGCGCTGAGCAGCGCCGTGGCGAGAAATACCATCGCCAGCGCCAGTATGGGTATGTCGTTCGCCAACGACACCAGCCCCTGCGCCAGGGTCGCGGCGGCGCCGGAATTCTGCAATGCCGTGGCGATGCCAAAGGATGCGGCAATCACGATCAGCACCTGCCAGTCCACCGCCCGACGCGCAATGCGACCACTGGTGCAGCGCGTCACAATCATCAGCCCGGCCGCCAGCATCGACGCCTTGAGCATGCTCAGCCAGCCAAACGCCACCACCACAACCATGCCAAGCAGTATCAGCATGGCGAGCGGTGCGCGTTCATGACGCACATGCTGTACGTCACACAGGCCGCTGACCAGATAAAAGTCGCGCGAATTGCGCTGTTGTTCAAAAAAACCGGCATGCGACACCATTAACAAGGTATCGCCGGCGCGTAATTTGATATCGCCGATTTTCTGGTGAATTCGTTCACCGTTGCGCGACACACCGATGATGGCGGCATTGTAAATGCTGCGGAAGCGGCCTTCACGAATTGTCTTGCCCACCAATGGCGAGCTGTTGGAAATCACCGCCTCGGTCAGACAACGCTCCTCACGCGGTGAGTCCAGCTTGAATACCTGATCGGTGGCCGGCTTCAGCCCGGCAGTGCGCTGCAGATCAATCACCGATTCAACCACACCGACAAACACCAGCCGGTCGTTCGCCTGCAACTGCTGTTGCGGCGCCACCGCTGTGATCACCCGGCCGCCACGCTCGATCTCGATCAGGTATAGCCCCGGCAGCTGACGCAGGCCGGCCTGCTCGATTGTCTTACCGGCCAGGGAACTGCCCTGTTCCACCAGCATCTCGACAATGTATTCGCGCGCGTCGGCAAACTGCTGTAGCGCCGGTCGGCGTTCCGGCAACAACCAGTGCTGGGTGAGCAGCACATACACAAACACAACCAGCGTGACCGGCACGCCGATCCAGGCGAGTTCGAAAATGCCGAATGACGGGTAATCGGTTTCGGCCGTCATCAAACCATTGATAACCAGGTTGGTGCTGGTGCCGATCAGCGTACAGGTGCCACCGGCAATCGCCGCATAACTCAATGGCAACAACAATTTGGAAACCGACAGGCGATGGCGTTTGGCCCAGTCATCGATCGCCGGGATGAAAATCGCGACCACCGGCGTGTTGTTGAGAAACGCACTCAGTGCTGCCACCGGAGCCATCACCTTGAGCTGCGCATGTCTGAGTGATCGCGGTATGCCAAGTACCGATTGCACAATCCAGTTGATACCGCCGGTCTCGCGAAAGCCGGTGATCACAATGTAGAGCACCGCCACCGTCACCATGCCCTCGTTGGACAGACCGGCCAGCGCCTGCTGCGGGGTAATCACGCCACTCAACAATAACAGCGTCAGACCGCCCATCATGATCAGATCGGGTGAAAAACGATTCGAGGCCAACAATACAAAGCACAGCGCGATTACCGCCAACACCAGCCAGGCTTCCCAGGTCATAAAAATACTGCTCTTGAAAATGATGAACAAAGATTAGGTTTATTTCGTCGTGCTTTCCAGTCAATGAAGCCCGAGCATGACAAATACTACACTTGCGCTAAGATCAGCTCATGCAAATCAATTACAAAGTGCTACTGTGGCTG
>JASFVP010000072.1:0-12408 GCA_050049775.1 Chromatiales bacterium | reverse complement strand
GGGCAGACCGGAGATGGCATCGCCCTTGTGGTAGTCGCCAGGATAGCCACCGGCGGCCAGCACCACGCCGAGAGAGGCGCGGTCATCCCAGGTTGTTGTTTGCTGGTCTAGCTTGCCTTCCAGCGCCGCCAGGCAGTGTTCCACCAGGTCGGATTGCATGCGCAGCATGATCGGCTGGGTTTCCGGATCGCCAAAGCGGCAGTTGTATTCCAGCACCTTGGGGGTGCCGTGCGCGTCGACCATGACGCCGGCGTACAGAAAGCCACTGTAGGGCAGGCCTTCGTCCGCCATGCCGTCGACGGTCGGTTGAATGACTTCACGCATGATGCGCTCGTGCATTTCTGCCGTGACCAGCGGTGCGGGCGAGTAGGCGCCCATGCCGCCGGTGTTGGGGCCGAGGTCGCCATCGAGTGCGGCCTTGTGATCCTGGGAGCTGGCCATCGGCAGGATGTTCTTGCCATCCGCCATGACGATAAAGCTGGCTTCCTCGCCCTGCAGGAACTCCTCGATCACCACTCGACTGCCGGCGTCGCCGAAACTGTTGCCGGACAGCATGTCCCGAACGGTGTCTTCAGCGGTTGCCATATCGTTGGCGATGATGACGCCTTTGCCGGCAGCCAGGCCATCGGCCTTGATGACGATCGGCACGCCGACCTGTTGCAGGTAAGCCAGCGCCTGGTCGGTATCGGTGAAGTTGCCATAGGCGGCGGTCGGTATATTGTGACGGGCGAGAAAATCCTTGGTGAATGCCTTGGAGCCTTCCAGTTGCGCGGCCCCCTGGCTGGGGCCAAAGCATTTCAGGTCGGCCGCCGTGAAACGGTCGACAATGCCGACGACCAGCGGCGCTTCCGGGCCGACGATGGTCAGGCCGACGTTGTGTTTCTGCGCAAACGCAATCAGTTGGTCGATATCCAGCACATCGATGGCGACATTTTCCAGTTTGTCTTCCAGCGCAGTACCGGCGTTGCCGGGCGCGACATAAACGGTATCGGCCAGCGGCGATTGCGCCGCTTTCCAGGCCAGGGCGTGTTCACGGCCGCCGCTGCCAACAATGAGAATGTTCATGCCGCTGTGCTCCTGTGGTCGCGATCAGTGTCTGAAATGGCGCATGCCGGTGAAGACCATGGCCATGCCGTGTTCATTGGCGGCAGCAATGACTTCCTCGTCACGCATCGAACCACCGGGCTGGATGACGGCAGCGATGCCGGCTTCGGCGGCGTTGTCGATGCCGTCGCGAAACGGGAAGAAGGCGTCGGATGCCATCACCGAGCCGCGCACTTCGAGACCGGCATGCTCGGCCTTGATTGCCGCGATGCGCGCCGAATTGACGCGGCTCATCTGGCCGGCGCCGACGCCGATGGTCATGTTGTTCCTGCCGTAAACAATGGCGTTGGACTTGACGAATTTGGCCACGCGCCAGCTGAACAGCAGGTCCTGCATTTCCTGTTCGGTCGGCGCGCGTTCGGTGACCACCTTGAGCTCATTGCTCAGTTGCAGGTCGGCGTCCTGCACCAGCAGGCCGCCGTTGACGCGTTTGAAGTCGAGGCGATGGATGTCCTCGGCGGCCCATTCGCCACAGACCAGCAGGCGCACATTCTGTTTGCTTTTCAGCGCCTCGATGGCTTCGGCGGATACGGTCGGCGCAATGATGACCTCGACGAACTGGCGATCGATGATGGCCTGCGCGGTTTCGCCGTCGAGTTCGCCGCTGAAGGCGATGATGCCGCCGAAGGCGGATTCCGGGTCGGTGCTGTAGGCGCGGTCGTAGGCCTGCAGCAGGTTGTCGCCGATGGCCACGCCGCACGGGTTGGCGTGCTTGACGATGACGCAGGCCGGGCCTTCGTTGAACTGCTTGACGCATTCGAGTGCGGCGTCGGTATCGCCGATGTTGTTGTAGGACAGTTCCTTGCCCTGCAGCTGGTGCGCGGTGGCGATGCAGGATTCGTCGATATCGCTTTCCACATAAAACGCCGCTTTCTGGTGCGGGTTCTCGCCATAGCGCATGGTTTGTTTCTGCCGGTATTGCAGGTTGATGGTGCGCGGAAAATCGGCCGGCGCGTCGCCCAGGCGCGCGCCGAGGTAATTGGCGATCGCGCCGTCGTAGGCGCTGGTGTGTTCAAAGGTCTTGACCGCCAGATCAAAACGCGTGGCGTCGCTGACGCTGCCGCCGTGGGTGTCCATCTCGTGCAGCACGCGGCCGAAGTCGTGGTGATCCACGATCACGGTGACGTCGTTATGATTTTTGGCAGCAGCGCGCAGCATGGTCGGGCCGCCGATATCGATGTTTTCAATCGCCGTTGCCAGATCACAATCGGGATCGGCGACGGTTTGTTCAAACGGGTACAGGTTGACCACAATCAGGTCGATCGGGCCGATGTCGTGTTGTTGCATGACCGCGTCATCGGTGCCGCGTCGGCCGAGTATGCCGCCGTGAATTTTTGGATGCAGGGTTTTGACTCGGCCATCCATCATTTCCGGAAAACCGGTGTAGTCGCTGACTTCAATGACGGGAATGTCATGGTCCGCGAGCAATCGTGCCGTGCCGCCGGTGGAAAGAATCTCAATGCCACGCTTGCTCAGGTCGCGGGCAAAATCAACGATGCCGGTCTTGTCTGACACACTGATGAGTGCGCGGGTAATTGCCATATTGTGTCCTGCCTGTATGAAAAAAAACGGCCAGCAGGCCGTATTATTTTTTGTTGACCAACCACACAGATGCGGGAGTGGATTCTGTGCTGACAGTGATGTCGCGATTGTTTAATTGAAAATCCGCTGTCTGTCGCTCTGTGTGGTTGGTACTGGGTTACTCGGACCGAGGTTGTCAGTCGAGATGATATAGAGCCAGCTTTTTGCGCAATGTGCTGCGGCTGATGCCGAGTACATTGGCGGCTTTGCTCTGGTTGCCGCGGGTCTGTTCCATTACGGATTCAAGTAATGGTTGTTCGGTTTCGGACATGACCATCTGGTACAGTCCCTTGATTTCATGATCGCTCATCTGTGCAAAATAATGATCCACGGCCTCCCTGACACAGTCACGCAATGGCTCGCGGGCGGCCTGTTTTGCAACAAAATGGTCAAGTGCGCCCTGTGACTGCGATGCGTCGAAACTCATGCAGCTAATCCCCCTGTTGATTTTGAATGATCAAAAAATGTACGTATCGCCTGCTTTTGCTGTTCAGGTCGGTCCAGCTGATTGATTGTTTTTCTGAACACTGCACTGGCTGGCTGGGTCTTGCTATACCAGCCAATATGTTTTCGTGCGATGCGTACACCCATGTATTCTCCATAAAACGCATAGAGATTGTCCAGATGTTTTAGCAGAATTTTTTGGATTTGCAGGCCATCCGGAGCGGGCAATATTTCACCGATTTTAAGATAGTGTTGTATCTCATTGAAAATCCACGGACGTCCCTGTGCGGCGCGGCCGATCATAATTGCATCGGCGTTGGTGTAATCAAGTATCTGTCTGGCTTTTAACGGATCGGTGATGTCGCCATTGGCGATTACCGGTATGTTGATCTGTTGTTTAACCTGCGCGATGGTGTCGTATTCGGCGTCACCGGAGAAACCGCAAGCACGACTGCGACCGTGGATGGCCAGCGCCTGTATGCCGCTGTCTTCGGCAATGCGAGCAATTTCGGTTGCGTTACGATTGGACAGGTCCCAGCCGGTACGGATCTTCAATGTCACCGGCACATCAACGGCGCTCACCACGGCTTGCAATATGCGACTGACCAGTTGCGGCTCCTGCATCAATGCCGAACCTGCGGCGACCTTGCAGACTTTCTTCGCCGGGCAGCCCATGTTGATGTCGATGATTTGCGCGCCGTGCTCAACGTTGGCACGCGCAGCCTCGGCCAGTTTGTGCGGATCGGCGCCAACGATCTGTACCGCCACCGGCTCGGCTTCGCCGGCATGTTGCAGACGCAGCACGGTTTTTTTACTGCCGCGCAACGATGCATCGGATGTGACCATTTCCGACACCGCCAGGCCGGCGCCAAAGTCACGGCACAGATTGCGAAATGGCAGATCGGTGACACCGGCCATAGGCGCCAGTATCAGGTTGTTCACCAGTTGATAGGGACCGATTTTCACGAGACAAGCAGCGGTCAGAAGAAATCGAATTCGAAGCCGGTAACATCCTGGCCGGGATCGTCGAGGTTGAGTGCCACCACACGTTTCTGGCCCTGCGCCATGAGACCATTATCATCGGCATTCAGATGCAGGTATTCGTGCGGCGCAAAGCTGCGTCGTGCGATCAGGCTGCTGCTGGAGTCGAACAGGCTCAGCGTCAGCCCTGGCGTGGGTTGTTCGAACTCACTCTGGTTGACATACAGCAGGCTCAGGCTAAGCACGCCCTTGACTTCGGGATGTGCCTTGACTTCACGCTCGATGATTTCAAAACCGTCCACCTGTTTGCGTGGTGGCAGCTGGCACGGCAGGCTTTCGCACGCCAGTTCAATCAGATCACGCGTCTGCGGTTGTTGCAGTAATTGCGCACGGTAGTGCCAGCCCATCTGGCTGACAAACACCAGCAACAGCAGCAGGTTGGCGCTGATCCAGCCAATGGTTGCGGCCGTGGAATACTGTGGTTTGTTTTTTGCTGCATGCTTGTCGACGGGTTTGATCGGTTCGATGTCGTCGAGATTGATGTCGAGCGATTCTTCCGGCAGCAGCAGGCTGTTGGCATCGAGCGAGACATCGTCCGGACCCGAGATGATTTCCGCCGCCGTGCTCGGCACAAACAGACTGCTGGCTTCACTGTCGGCTTCAATGCGACTGTCCGGCAAGGTGCTGAACGGGTTGTGTTCATCCGCCGGACGGGAGTTTTCCATGGTGTTGAACACGGTATGGCACTGATAACAGCGTGCCTGGCCATCAGATTGCTGAACCTGTTGTTCATCAATCTGGTAGCTGGTGTGGCAATTGGGGCAGGTGACCAGTAATTTCATGCTGTGGAATTCTAGTTTTCCAGCCGACGACCTTCAAGCCTGACCCAACCCTCAGTGCTAACCGGATCACAGATTTCGAAATAGGGTCGATAGGCGTTGATAACGCTGTCGGCCTGCTCTTGCAGAATACCGGACAGCACGATGTCGCCGTTGGGTTTTACCAGATCGGCCAGTTGCGGCGCCAGCTCGATCAGTACGCCGGCGAGGATATTGGCCATGACAATGTCGGCCTGCTTGTGCAGCTGCGTGGCCGAGTCAAACACGTCAAGTTGTTCGTCCACCCGGTTTTTTTCAGCATTCACGCGACTGGCCTGCAAGGCCTGCTTGTCGTAGTCGATGCCGGTGGCATGCGCCGCACCCGACTTGAGCGCGGCAATGGCGAGAATGCCGGAGCCACAACCGTAGTCGATCAGTGTCTTGCCATGCAGGTCCTGGGCATCCAGCCATTCCAGGCACAATGCCGTGGTCGGGTGGGTGCCGGTGCCAAATGCCAGGCCGGGATCCAGTTCGATGACAATCGCATCCTCGGCGTCGACTTGATGGCCGCTCGGGCATATCCACAGATGCTGGCCAAAGCGCATGGGTTTGAAGTGCTCCAGCCAGGCGCGTTCCCATGGCTGATCTTCGAGGATTTCCAGTTCCAGCTGGCGGCTGAGTTCCTGCTTCAAGCTTTGATTGATGCCCTGGCGTATCGCGTCGGGACTGGTGGCAATATCAAACAGGCCGGTGATTTTCACCAATGGCCAGAGGCGGATTTCATCCGGCAGGGTTTCCAGCACCGGTTCGTCCCGGGCGTCGCCAAACGTGATCGACAGGGCGCCGAGTTGTTCAAACAGCAATTCAACCAGTTCGGCCTGCTGTTTGGTGACGACCAGATGGGCTTGCAGCCAGGACATGGGCGATTTTGTTGGTGCTAACGTGCGCAAGTAACCGGTACACCGGGGCCGCGCCTGCCGCCCCGGGTGAGTCTCAGTGACTCATACCGAGTTTCTTTTCCAGATAATGGATGTTGACGCCGCCTTCCATGAAAGAGGGGTCGGTGACGTTTTTGATTTGCAGCGGGATGTTGGTTTTGATGCCGTCGATGACCATTTCCGACAAGGCCGTGTGCATGCGCGCCAGTGCGCTCTTGCGGGTTTCGCCGTGGGCAATGAGCTTGCCGATCATGGAGTCGTAATACGGCGGCACGGTATAGCCGGCGTAGATATGGCTTTCAAAACGAATGCCGGGGCCGCCTGCGACATGCAGTTTGGTGATTTTACCGGGACTCGGCATAAAGTTGTCCGGGTTCTCGGCATTGATGCGGCACTCGATCGCATGGCCGTTGATATGAACATCCTGCTGGCTGTAGGACAGCGGTTCGCCGGAGGCGATCAGCAGTTGTTCCTTGACGATATCGATACCGGTGATCATTTCGGTGACCGGATGTTCAACCTGCACACGCGTATTCATTTCAATGAAGTAGAACTCGCCGTTCTCATACAGGAACTCGAAGGTGCCGGCGCCACGATAGCCGATCTGCCGGCAGGCTTCGGCGCAGCGTTCACCGATGCGGTTGCGTTGTTCCTCGGTGATGCCGGGTGCCGGCGCCTCCTCGATGACTTTCTGGTGACGCCGTTGCATCGAACAATCACGTTCACCCAGATGAATGGCGTTGCCATGCGTATCGGCTAGCACCTGAAACTCGACATGACGCGGGTTTTCGAGGAATTTTTCCATGTATACCGTATCGTTGCCAAAAGCCGCTGCCGCTTCGCTTTTGGTCAGGGCGATGGCGCTGAGCAGATGGGCTTCGGCATGCACCACACGCATGCCGCGGCCGCCACCACCACCAGCCGCCTTGATGATGACCGGGTAGCCGATTTCACGGCCGAGTCGCAAAGTGCGTGCCTCGTCACTGGTCAGCGGGCCGTCGGAGCCGGGTACGGTCGGTACACCGGCTTCTTTCATGGCTTCGATAGCGGTGATCTTGTCACCCATCATGCGAATGGTTTCGGGTTTGGGTCCAATGAAAGTGAAACCGCTTTTTTCGACACGCTCGGCAAAGTCGGCGTTTTCAGACAGAAAGCCGTAGCCGGGATGGATGGCAACGGCGTCGGTGACTTCGGCGGCGCTGATCAACGCCGGCACATTCAGGTAACTTTCGGTGGAAGAGGCCGGGCCGATGCAGACGGTTTCATCGGCCAGGCGCACGTGCTTGAGGCAGCGGTCGGCTTCTGAATGCACGGCCACGGTTTTGATGCCGAGTTCGCGGCAGGCCCGGAGTATGCGTAATGCGATCTCACCACGATTTGCGATGACGATTTTGTCAAGCATGGGATACCGCCTTTATTCGATGACAAACAGAGGTTGGTTGTACTCAACCGGCTGGCCATTCTCGACCAGGATTTTGGTGATGGTTCCGGATTGGTCGGATTCAATCTGGTTGAGGATTTTCATGGCCTCAATGATACAGAGCGTGTCACCGATAGAAACCTTCCTGCCGACATCGGTAAACGGCGTCGCGCCCGGCGATGCGGCGCGGTAGAAGGTGCCAACCATGGGGGAGTGCACCACGTGGCCGGTCTCCTCGGCTTCTGCGCTGCTTTCGGCTGGGGCGGCCGGTGCTGCTGCAGGCGCGGGGGCGGCTACGGCAGCCGGCGCGGCGGCGATCATCGGGGCGGAGATGGAACTGGCGCGGCTGAGACGCACCGATTCCTCACCTTCGTGAATTTCGATTTCGGCAATGTCTGATTCTTCGATCAGTTCAATGAGTTTTTTTATTTTACGGATATCCATTGTGATAGTGACCTATTTGTTGTTCAGCCGGTGTATGGCAGCTTGCAGGGCAAGCTCGTAACCCAAGGGACCCAGACCGGCAATGATACCGACGGCGATATCGGACAGATACGAGTGTCGGCGAAATTCCTCACGTGCGTGTACATTGGACAGATGCAGTTCGATAAACGGGATATCGACGCCGAGCAATGCATCACGCAAAGCCACACTGGTGTGGGTGAATGCCGCCGGGTTGATGATAATGAACGCGACACCATCGGTTTTGGCCTGATGGATTTGCGCGATCAGTTCATGTTCGGCATTGGACTGGCTTAATTCCAGCGTAACACCGGCCTGTTGGGCCTGTGCTGTCAGTGTGTTTTTGATGTCATCCAGCGTCTGGCTACCATACAGATGGGGCTCGCGGCTGCCCAGTAAATTCAGATTCGGACCGTTGAGCACCAGGATTTGCGCCATGAAGGAAGCCGCCGTTGACTTGAATGTTCGAAATTACACCTATTGTATGAAATGGCAGGTTTTTGTCTATATCTGGAGGCGAAAAAACGCTAACTTTGTCCACAAATGTGGAATCTTTATCAATTACATTAATTCCTGCAGCTGTTTTTCGAGTGTCTCGCGAGAGAGGCCGCCGGTGTGTGCATGCTGTAATTTGCCTTCGCGGTCGAAGATGGCAGTAAAGGGCAGGCCGCTGAAACGGTTGCCGAGTTGTCTGGACATTTCAATTGCCGCCATGTCGCCGAGCAGGGTCGGGTAGTTGATGCCGAAGCTTTTCGCAAATTCGGCGACCGGCTGCTGGTCGTCGATGGCGATGCCGACAAATTGCACCTTGCCCTGATGCCGGTTCTGCAACTCGATGAAGTCCGGGGTTTCCTTGCGACACGGCGGGCACCAGCTGGCCCAGAAATTCAAAACAACCACGGTATTGCGCCATTCGGAAGAACTGCGTTGATTACCTTGCAGGTCCGGGTAGGAAAATGCTGGCAGCTTATCCAGGGTCGTGATTGTCTCACTGTCGGCGGCTTGTGGCTCCGACTGTTTCTGGTAAAAACCCAGGGCGACGCCAAACGCGGCGCTGGCGATGGCGAGCAGGGCGACAAATTTGAACGTGTTCACTGGATGGCCTTCCGTGTTTTGTTGACAAACTGCTCAAGCGTGACATCGCCGACGATTTTGTGTTGTTTGAGTTCGTTACCCTCAGCATCCCAGAAGACCAGGACCGGTGGTGCGATGACGCCAAAGCGTTGCATCAGCGCCTTGGCCTGCGGACTGCCGGCATCGGTGACGTCCGCCTGAATCAGCACGGCATTGGCGAGTGCCGCCTGGGCGTCCGGCGCCGGGAAGATTTCCTTTTCCATGGTCTTGCAGTAGGTGCACCAGTCGGCGTAAAAGTCCAGCACGGCGGGTTTGCCCGCTGCCCTGGCCTGCGCCAAGCGGTCGTCGAGTTGCTGCATGGTGGTGATGCGTTCGAAGTGGCGCACTGCCGGGCCGCCGGCATGGCCGGTGCCGGAAGAAAAGGCGATGCCCCTGAGTGGCTGGCGTACGTCCTTGCTGTCGGCGGCGGCGCCGACCAGTAGCAGGGCGCCGTAGATCAGCAGGGCGATGCCGAGGCTCTTCCAGAGCTTGCTCCAGCCACTGGCTTCGATCGGCAGTTGCGTAAGTGCGCCCATGTAGACGGCGGAGCTGATCAACAGCAGTCCCCACAGCAACAGGATCACGCTTTCCGGCAGGATGCGTTCGAGGAAATAAATCGCCAGACCCAGCATGCTGACGCCAAATACCGCCTTGACGGTATCCATCCAGCCGCCGGCGCGTGGCAGCAGTTTGCCGGCCGAGGCGCCGATCAGGATCAGCGGTGTGCCCATGCCCATGCTCATGGCGAACAGGGCCAGGCCGCCGAGTATCGGATCGTTGGTCTGGCTGATGTACAGCAGCGCGCCGGCCAGTGGCGGCGCCACGCAGGGACCGACAATCAAGGCCGACAAAAAGCCCATGATGGCGACGCCAATGACGTTGCCGCCGGACTGCTTGTTACTGATTTCCGTGATTTTGCTTTGCAGGCTGCTCGGCAGTTGCAGCTCGTAAAAACCGAACATCGACAGTGCCAACAGCACAAAGATGAGAGCAAACAGGGCGATCACCCAGGGGATCTGCAGCAGGATCTGCAGGTTCTCACCGGACATGGCGGCGAACACACCGGCGGCGGTGTAGGTGATCGCCATGGCCAGCACGTACACGGTCGACAGGAAAGCCGCCTTGCGTGTCGTGATGTTTTCACCCTGGCCGGTGATGATGCCGGACAGGATCGGAATCATCGGGAACACACAGGGCGTGAACGCCAGGCCGAGACCGATTGCAAAGAAAATGCCGATAACAGCGAGCGAGCCGCTGCTTTTGATGACGCTGGCGATGCGGTCTTCTTCCGAACCGCTGCTGTCCGCAGAGGCGGGGCTGCTTGCCGGCGTCTCTGCTTCATCGGTTGTCGCGACGGTTGTTGATGCGGCTCCGGTAATGGCGTCACCGCTGAGGCTGACCGATCCCTGGCCGGCTGCCGGATAATCCAGCTGCACGGTTTTTGTGATCGGTGGATAACAGATGCCACGCTCGGCGCAGCCCTGGTAGTGAATGCTCAGTTCGGTCGTGCCTGCCTGGCTGCTGTTGTTGATCAGGGGTGCGCTCAGGCTGACGCTGCCGTGATAGATATCGACCGGGCCGATCGAGCCGTCAGGCCGTACCGAGTCCTCTTTGGTTTCTGGTTCGGGCAGCTGGAAGTCACCCAGTTGCAAGTCGCTGTCGGCGGGCAGTTTCAGCTTCAGTTTGTCGTAATACAGATAGGTGCCTTCGGCAATCTGGAAGTTCAGTTCGAGCCGGTCGTTGTTGATGGCGTAACTGAGTTGGTACGCCTGTTCGGGCGTGAGCAGGTCGTCCTCTTCGGCGTCGATGCCAATTTCCTCGCCGAAAGCGCTGAGTGCGGCCAGCGCATCGCGGCTGGACGACGGGTTTTCTTCGTGGTCTACAACGCTTTCTGTTTCGACGGCATCGTTGGTTGATGGGTCGCCGGTGCCGCTGGCCTCAGGCTCTTCAACCATGTTGGGGTCAACCGGCGGCGGCCGATCGGCGTCGGCGGTCATCGCCACCAGTACGGTCTGGGTCTGCGGCGGGAAACACACGCCGATGTCGGCACAACCCTGTGACTTGGCGTGCAGCGTGATGATCTGCGGTGCGTCTTTGGATTTTTTCACCGGGATTTCAATAATGACTTCGTCGCGGTAAATGCTGACGTCGCCAAAAAAGTCGTCGTGCTTGATTTCGGCGGGCGGGAAATTCGGTGTTTCGAGGGTCAGGCCGGACGATTCGGTGGTGAACTTGATTTTACTCTGATACAGATAGTAACCCTCGGCGATGCGCCATTTGACGCGGATCTTGTCCGATTGGGAGCCGTCGGCGGAAATCGGAAACGCCTGTTTCGGGGTGAGCAGTTCGTCTTCATCGATGGCGTATGCGCCGGGCGCGCCAAGCAGCAGGGCCAGCAGGCCAAACCATAACAGTGAGATCAGTTTTTTGTTGTTGTGCATTGTTTTATCCAGTCAAGGTAGCCGGGTAAACCATCCATGATAGAGACTGCGATCAGTTCCGGGAGTTCATACGGGTGTATGTCTTCGATCAGTGCGCTGATTTGTACAAAGCGTTCCTGCACGCTTTTGATCAACAACAGGACCTCGGCGGACTGCTCGATCTTTCCCTGCCATGCGTAAATGGAGGTGACGCCGGGTAGCATGTTGACGCAGGCAGCCAGCTTGGCTTCGACCAGTTGTCTTGAAATTTTCTCCGCCGTCGCAATATCAGGACAGGTGCAGTAGATAATGATGCCGGACATACCCCGACAATCTTAATTCATAAGCGGTACGGTAACTAGTCTGCCGTGAAGTCAGTATAAGGCTATTTTTATTATGGTTTTTTTGTTTCTTTTCGTGGCTGTGCCGCTGATCGAGTTGTATTTCATGCTCGCGGTAGGCGGCCAGATCGGTGCTTTCAGCACGGTGATGCTGGTGATTTTCACCGCGGTGGTCGGCGGTCTGCTGGTGCGCCAGCAGGGCTTTTCCACCATGATGCGCATGCGTGAAACCATGCAGCGCG
This sequence comes from Chromatiales bacterium, assembly GCA_050049775.1. Taxonomy (GTDB): domain Bacteria; phylum Pseudomonadota; class Gammaproteobacteria; order Chromatiales; family Chromatiaceae; genus JABDQZ01. Next base: position 544 of record JASFVP010000072.1, on the reverse strand, counting down.
GCGAGACGCCGGCGCTGGAAATGCTCGAGGGCGCGGTGTTGCTGATGTGCGGTCTGATGTTGCTGTTGCCCGGCTTCATTACCGATGCCATCGGTTTTGTGTTGTTGATCCCGCCCGTCAGGCAGCGTTTCATCCTGTGGTTGCTCAAGCGCGGTCGCTTCATTACACCGGCCGGGGCGCCTCCCGGGCATACCCGCAAGGAGTCTGGCCGGGTTATTGAGATTGATCACTGGGAAAAGCATGATTAATCGAGATATAAAAATTGCTTTTGTTGACTCACTAATGATCGTCCCTATTATTAGCACTCACTAGTTATGAGTGCTAACATCCGGGCGGGATTCCCGTTCTTACATTATTAAAATTTTTCCCAAAACGAATCAGGAGATTTGTAGTTATGAATATTCGTCCTTTGCACGACCGTGTTGTCGTTCGTCGTATGGAAGAGGAGCGCACCAGTCCTGGTGGCATCGTTCTCCCGGATGCGGCCACTGAAAAGCCGGTTCAGGGTGAAGTGATCGCTGTCGGCAACGGCAAAATTCTGGAT
>JASFVP010000017.1:0-58134 GCA_050049775.1 Chromatiales bacterium | reverse complement strand
GCCAGCGCACCTCCGGATACCCTGCTGGATTTTTTCCGCCAGATCCAGGACAACGGCAAGCACCTGCTCGGACTCATCAACGACCTGCTCGATCTGTCGAAGATGGAAGCCGGCCAGATGAAATATCACTTCGAGTCCTATGACCTGAACCAGATCACCGCACAATGCATCGATTCGCTGCAGCAGATTCTGTACAAGAAAGGTATTCAGGCCGAACTGCAACTGCATACGGAAAGGCCGGTGGCCGAGTGTGACAGCCAACGCATCTACCAGGTGATGACCAATCTGCTGTCGAACGCGATCAAGTTCTCACCGGCGGACAGCCGCATCGAAGTCGAGATTGCCGATGCCGATATTGAGCAACAGCCGGCATTGGCGATTGCCGTCAAGGATCAGGGCATCGGTATTCCGGAAGACGAACTCGAGACGGTGTTCGACAAATTCATCCAGAGCAGCAAGACGCGCAGCGGCAAGGGCGGCACCGGCCTGGGCCTGTCGATCAGTCGGGAAATTGTCCAGCATCACCGCGGCGTGTTGAGCGCGGAAAATCGCCCGGATGGCGGCGCCTGTTTTCGTTTTGTGATTCCCGTTAGCCAGCCGCACACCTAGGAAGACAGCGGTCTTATGCTAAAAGGCTCTGTCATTTGATCAGGGCCAGAAAAAAGCCCCGCTTCTGCGGGGCTTTATTTGATTTGATAAATGAATCGCAAATAACAACAAAGTTACAGTTATTTATCTCTAATAAATTCAAACAAGCTTTTTTGACTTTCTTGGTTTAGCCATTCATCACACCAGGCATCCATTTCATTGGGATTAGATGGTAGTGCATAACAAGCTCTATATACGCTGTCCATACCACGACCAGACTTTAGTAACTGGTCACCCATGATAATCAGATAATTATTAACTTGCTGGATACTAGCTTGCGTCCAATTGATGTTGCTACTCATTGAATTTCACTCACTTAGCAATTATTTCCATGCTGCAGAAAAAATTAAAAAACACCTCTTAAACTAATAATAAAGACGATCGTATGAACGAAAAATTGTGGTTTTCCATAATTTTGAAACGGCAAAAGCTAAAAATTTGAGTCCGCTTTTCGCAAAAAAGCAGTATAAAGTCCCATCGAGGAGGACGGGGCTATCAAGGGGGAAGCATGAAAAATCACTTTCTCAAGCGATTCTTAACTCCAAGTTACAGCTAAGGACTGATAGCGGAAACCCAATTCCCGTTTCCGGGTGATAGTGGCTCATTTGCCCGTATTTGATAATAATTTGCTATGCCCGCGTATCAGGCTTTGTGCTGAACCCGATACTTCATTGTTGTGAAATGTTCGGCACTTGCAACGGACGTCCTGATATCAACACGAAATAAACCGCTGGTTATATTTTCAGATCAGGGCAGTTGACCGAGCGGTCCGGACAATCAGGAAGCCAGTTTATCGTTAAGCCAGCCGGCTACCGAATCCAGAGCCGCCGGCAGGGCCGTCGGATCGTTGCCACCGGCCTGTGCCATGTCGGGCCGACCACCACCCTTGCCACCAACCTGTTCGGCAACAAACTTGACCAGGTCACCGGCCTTGACCTTATCGATGGTGTCCTTGGTGACACCGGCAATCAGGCTGACCTTGTCGCCATCGACAGCGGCCAACACGATCACGGCGGTACCGAGTTTGTTCTTGAGCTGATCCAGGGTATCGCGCAGCGCCTTGACGTCGGCGCCTTCGATTTTGGCGGCCAGCAGTTTTACCCCGGCAACATCAACAGCACTCGATGCCAGGTCAGAACCAGCGGCGCTCGCCAGTTTGCCCTTGAGCTGGTCCAGTTCTTTTTCCAGCTTGCGGTTTTTTTCCAGCAGCTGCGCGACCTTGTCCTCGACATCGTCGCGCTTGGCTTTCAGTATGGACGCCACCTGGTTGAGCTGTTTTTCCTCAGCCTGCACCCATTGCATGGCGTGATCACCGGTCAGCGCCTCGATGCGGCGAATGCCGGAAGCAATGCCGGTCTCGACGGTCACCTTGAACAGGCCGATATCGCCGACCGCCTTGACGTGCGTACCGCCGCACAGCTCGGTGGAGAAATCACCCATGCGCAGCACGCGCACCTGATCGCTGTATTTCTCGCCGAACAGTGCCATGGCGCCGGCCTGCTTGGCGTCATCCAGTGACATGATGCGCGTTTCGACCAGATGGTTTTTGCGAATCTCGTTGTTGACCAGGCGCTCGATCTCGGCCAGCTGTTCGTCGCTGACCGGTTCGAAATGCGAGAAGTCAAAACGCAAACGTTCGGCATCCACCAGTGAACCTTTCTGTTGTACGTGCTCACCGAGTACCTTGCGCAGCGCCGCGTGCAGCAAGTGCGTCGCCGAATGATTCAGGGCAGTTGCATTACGCAAATCGGTATCGACCTGCGCTTCAACGACATCGCCGACATGCAGCTCGCCGCCCTGCAGCGCGCCGATGTGGCCAAAGATGTCACCACCCTGTTTGCGCGTGTCGGTCACGCTGAAACTGCCACCGTTGACAACCTGCAGCAGACCGTGATCACCGACCTGGCCGCCGGACTCGGCATAAAACGGTGTCTTGTCGAGCACCACCATGCCCTTGTCGCCGGGACCCAGCGCTTCCGCCTGCTGGCCGTCCTTGTACAACGCAATCACGGTAGACTGATCCTGCAACCTGTCGTAACCGGTAAAAGTAGTCTCGCCTTCGAGGCTGACCTGCACCGACTGGTCCGAGCCAAACTGGCTGGCGGCACGGGCGCGCTCACGCTGCGCCTGCATCTCGACGTCAAAGCCATCCAGATCGAGCTGCAATTCTTTTTCGCGCGCGATGTCGGCGGTCAGGTCGGTCGGGAAACCGTAGGTATCATAAAGTTTGAACACTACGTCACCCGGAATGGTGTCACCGGCCAGGTTGGCGATCGCCTCGTCGAGAATTTTCATGCCCTGCTCGATGGTCTCGGCAAAACGCTGTTCTTCGGTCAGCAGCACCTTGCGCACATGAGCCACGGCCTTGCGCAGCTCCGGATAGGCATCGCCCATCTGCTTGTCGAGTTCGTCAACCAGGACGTGGAAAAACGGCTGCTTCTGGCCGAGTTGGTAACCGTGCCGAATGGCACGCCGGATGATACGGCGCAACACATAACCGCGACCTTCGTTGCCGGGCGTGACGCCGTCGACAATCAGGAAAGCACAGGAACGGATGTGATCAGCGATGACGCGCAGGGATTTGTTTTCCAAATCCTGCGCTCCGGTCAGCGCTGCTGCCGCCTTGATCAGCGCCTGGAACAGATCGATTTCGTAATTGGAATGCACCTGCTGCATGACTGCGGCGAGCCGCTCCAGGCCCATGCCGGTATCCACCGAAGGTTTCGGCAGATCGGACATGACGCCGTTGGCGTCACGGTTGTACTGCATGAACACCAGATTCCATATTTCGATGTAACGGTCGCCGTCTTCTTCCGGCGTGCCCGGCGGGCCACCCCATATATCGGCGCCATGATCGTAAAAGATCTCGGTGCAGGGACCGCACGGGCCGGTGTCGCCCATCGACCAGAAGTTGTCGCTTTCAAATTTCTTGCCACCGGGCTTGTCGCCGATGCGGCTGAAGCGGTTTTCATCGATACCGATTTCCTTGAGCCAGATGTCTGCCGCTTCGTCGTCGTCTTCGTACACGGTGACCCAGAGCTTTTCCGGCGGCAGGCCCAGTGTCTCGGTAAGAAACTGCCAGGCGTACTGAATGGCTTCGCGCTTGAAATAATCGCCAAAGCTGAAGTTGCCAAGCATTTCAAAAAAGGTGTGGTGGCGCGCGGTGTAGCCGACGTTTTCCAGGTCGTTATGTTTGCCGCCGGCGCGCACGCAGCGTTGTGATGAGGTGGCACGTGTGTAACTGCGTTTTTCGCGACCGATAAAGACGTCCTTGAACTGCACCATGCCGGCATTGGTGAACAGCAATGTCGGGTCGTTGCCGGGAATCAGCGAACTGGAGTCAACAACCGTGTGTCCCTGTTGCTCGAAATAGTCCAGAAAAGCCTTGCGTAATTCAGCGGTGGTCTTCATAAATCTGCAAAAAATGCCTGCGTAACAAAGCCGTACATATTATGCGTTAACGCTCTTGCTGTCACTCATCGGGATGCTGCAGTTCGCCATTTTTTGCGGCCCGCAACAGCCGGAAATCCTGCCGACGCTGACGGTCAGCCGTGCTCTCGCAACAGGTGGCTGCGCGTCATGAACAGACGGTACAGCAGCGGTATCACAATCAGCGTCAGGATGGTGGAAAACGCCAGCCCCCAGACAATCGCGGTCGCCACCGGCCCCCAGATCAACGATTTGCCGCCAAGGCCGGTCGCCAGTGAAAACAGCCCGGCAATCGTGGTCAGCGAGGTGATCAGGATCGGGATGACGCGCCGGCGCGCCGCATAAATGGTGGCGTGCAACACACTCATGCCGGCCTGCAGGCGCGCATTGCCGGCCGAGATCAGCACAATCGCGGCATTCACGGCGATGCCGGCCAGCGCCACCACGCCGTACAAGGTGTACAGGCTCATCGGGTTTTGCGACATCAGCAGGCCATAGGTCACGCCGGTAAACGCCATGAACAGCGTCGATAGAATCATGAACGGCTGCCAGTAACTACGAAACTGGGTGCCGAGGATGGCGTACATCACGCCAACACCGAACACGAACAGCAGCAGGATGGAGTCGAGGCTTTCCTTGATGTCATCCAGTTCGCCGGAAAAATCCAGGTCGATGTTCGGAAACTGCACACGCTCTGCTTTCCATGCCTTGATGACGTTGTTGTTGGCGGTGACCGTGTCGAGTTCTTCCGACAGGATATCCGCCTCGACCGTGATGGCGCGGCGGAAGTTGTAATGACGGATGTTGCCAAGCCCCGGCTGACGACGGATTTTCACCAACGAGTTGAGCGGGACCGTGTCGCCATCGGCTGTGGTCAGGCGCACATCCAGCAGTTCAGCGATGTCCTCGCGGCTGGTTTCTGCGCCCATGACGCGCACCTCGAGCTTTTCACCGGCAGCGCGCATCTCGGCGACAATCATGCCATCGACCAGCAACTGCACATTGCGGCTGATGTCGAGTGGATTGAGACCGGCGCGATGAATCGCATCCTCATCCAGTTGCAGCACCAGTTCGGAACGGCCGCGACTGGCGTCATCCGAAATATCGGTAATGCCCGGCATGGCGGCCAGAATCTCGCGCAAGCGATCGGCGGCGGCGCGAATTTCGGCATAATCGTCACCGCGCACCTTGATGCTGATCGGCTTGGTCACCGGCGGGCCGCCGGTCAGGCGCAGAAACGACACCTGCAACGGCCCGGCAACCGCCATGACGTCGGCGCGCATGGATTCGATGATGTCCTCAACACTGCGCATGTCGCCGACTTGTGGCTGCAGGCCGACAATGACCTGACCGACCTGATCGCCGAGACGCGGTTCGGTTTCGGTGAACATATTGCCGGCATAACTGACCACGGCGCGGATTTCCTCGGGACGAAGATGCTGGCGTACGCGTTGCTCGAACTGCTCGACTTTTGCGAGTGTTTTTTCCAGCGGTGTGGCCGGCGGCATTTCCACATTGACGTAAAACACCCGCAAGGTATCGGCGGCAAAAAAATCGACCCGCACCAGTCCCAGCGCCAAAGTGCCAATGGCGCTGACAAACAATACCAGCACCAGCGCCAGCGTCTTCCAGCGGTGGCGCAGTGCCTTGACCAGCAGGCGGATGTAACGAATCTGGATCCAGTGGGTGATCTTCACGCGATAGCGCTGCATGCGTGAGGGTCGGCGAAAATTCACCGAGGCCGCCAGCACGTGCGCCGGCAGCATCCAGAAAGCCTCCAGCAGCGACAAGGCCAGGGCCGTGACCACCACCAAAGGCACCACGCGCATGAAATCACCCAGTATGCCGGGCAGCAGTATCAGCGGGCCGAATGCCGCCATGGTGGTTAAGACCGCGGCGGTCACCGGCGCGGCCACTTCGCGCAAGGCATCCAGTGTCGCCGTCATATTGTCCATACCGTGACGCAAGCGATAATAAATGCCCTCCACCACCACGACGGCGTCGTCGACCAGCATACCGAGCACTATCACCACACCCAGCAACACCATGACGTTCAACGTTTCGCCACCGGCGGCGAGAATCCAGAAGGTGCCCGCCAGCACAAACGGAATGCCGATCGCCGTGAGCAACGCGATGCGCGAACCAAGAAACAGCCAGGCCACCAGTAACACCAGCACCAGGCCGATGAGTGCGTTGTTCTGCATCAGGTTGATGGCATTGGTGGTCATCACCGTCTGGTCATCCACCAGTTGCAGATCCACGCCGGTATGCAGGGCAAAGGCGTTGCGCTCATCCATGTAGGCCTTGATGCGATCCACCAGTTCCAACGTGTTGGCGTTGGGCTGTTTCATGACCGCCAGCAGCACTGCCGGCCGGCCATCGGTGCTGGTCAGTTGATCGGCTTCGGCACGACCGCGGCGTACATCGGCAACATCGGCCAGGCGGATTTCAGAATCGGCGCCGACCACGGTGCGAGCCGCCAGCTGGCTGGGATCGGCATCCGAACCGACCACGCGCACCAGCCAGTTTTCCGCACCGAGGCGTGCATCGCCGGCAGCGATGTCCTGGAAGAAGGCGGTCACCGTATCCGCCACCTGGCCCGGATTGATACCGAGCGCCTCAAGTTCACTGCTATTGAACGCCACCTGCAATTCCGGATCCGGCAAGCCGACCGGATCAACCCGATCGACACCGGCCAGTTGCTCCAGGTCTTTTTCAATGTTGCGCGCCTGGATGCGTAGCTGTTCGTCCATGGCCTGGCCGACGACCGCAATGGTCGCCGATGGAAACGCATTGGCGCTGGTGATTTCCAGGATCACCGGGTCTTCGACCTCGTCCGGCAGCTCGTCCTCGGCATTCTGGATTTCACGGCGCAGGTCACTGACGCGCTTGTCGAACACACGCACGTCGATGTCCTCGAAACGCACCAGAATACTGGACACCGATTCACGGCTGTTGGACGACATGAACTTGACGTCCTGTACCTTACGGATGGCGTCTTCGAGCGGGTCGGTGACTTTCTTTTCGACATCGGCCGCTGCCGCACCAGGCAACACCGTGGTGACGATGATCCAGTTGAAATTGATGGTCGGGTCCTGCTGGCGCGGCAGGCTGAGATAGGACAACAGGCCGACCACCAGCACCAGCAGGAAGGTCAGGTTAGCCAGTACATGATTGCGTAACAGCCGCTGAAACAGGCTGGATGCCGCCATCAGGGTGCGTCCGGACTCGGCTGTTGCGGGGTCAGCCTGACGGCATCGCCGTGGTTGAGGCGCTGGCGACCTTCAACAATCAGCAGACTGTCCGCCGACAGATTGATCACGGCCGGCTGGCCCTCCAGCGCACCGGGCAGTTCATGAAATTGCGCCTGTTCATCATCGAGCAAAAAGACGCCAAGCCGGCCTTCCCGGCGCACAAGGAAATTAGCCGGCAAGGTGATTTTGCTGCTTTGCCAGGCCAGACGCCCCGGCGTACCCGGCAGCGCCTGTGCGGCGGCAAACAACAAACGCGCTTCGCGCGTGCGACTACGTTCATCCAGCACCGGCACCATGGAACGCAATTGCAGCGGATATGTCTCGCCGTCACTGACGAAGGCAATCGAACTGGCGGCGCGCAACTCGTCCATCTCGTTGAGACGCAGGTTTGCCTTGACCTCGACATTGTCGAGCTGCACCAGGCTCAGCAATTTGCTGCCCGGCACGGCCAGCGCACCCTCATGTTGCAAGCGCGCCGTGACCGCGGCGGCAAAAGGCGCATCCACCTGGCAATAGGAAACATCGAGGCGCGCCTGGGTCAGTTGCTCGCTGCGCACCAGATAATCGGCTTCGGCGGCGCTTAATTCCGTGCTGCGCTGATTGAGCAATTCCTCGCTGATGCTTTTGCTGGAGCTGAGATTCTTGGCGCGTTTGAGCTGCGCAGCGGCAAACTGGCGTTGTGAGATGGCGCGCTGCAATTCGGCTTCGGCCGTCTTCAGGCGTGACTCATACAACTCACAGTTGAGGTTGACCAGGCGGTCACCAGCCGCGACGCGATCGCCAACCCGCACCGGGATGGATTCAACCACAGCCGTCAGCTGTGAACTCAAGTCCGGCGTGTTTAACGCCACCACTTCGGCTGGCGCATCAAACTGCTGTTTTTGCTGCACGCTATCGAGCCTGACCGCCGTGACCGGCACCGGCTCGCCAGCAGACATCGCGCTTTGGGACAGCACCAGGAACAGCCACAGACTGGCCGCAAGAAAGGTACGACTGCTTGTATTGTGCTTATGAGTTGTCATGGCCCGTACATCACAGAAACAAAAACCGGCCAAGGCCGGCAGCTGACATGTTAAGAGATTCCTGACAAAAAACCTAATGGAATTAGAAGACTAAGTCAGGCAAAAGACAGAAATATTACTCGTCAGCAAACAACCTCTGGCGAATCAGATGGGCCGGGTAACCGCGGTATTCGAGAAAACGTGCACGTTTGGCGCGCTCGCGGAAATCACGCGCCTGCGCCGCGCCGAACTTTTTGCGCAGAGTCTGTTCCATTTCGGCTGACCAGTCGTGTTCGTGCAAGCCGGCATGCATTTCGATGAGATTTTCCGCCACGCCCTTGTCGCGCAGTTCCATGGCGATGCGCGTCGGCCCGTAGCCCTTGCGCATACGGCTGTTCACACACAATTCGGCGAAACGGGCATCACTGAGCAGATTGCGCTGCTGGAAATCCTGAAGCAGCTGTTCAACCTCGCCCGCCTCGAAATCACGCTCCAGCAGTTTGTGGCGCAACTGCCGGACCGTGTGTTCGCGCACGGCCAGCAGTCGCATGGCGGCCTGTTCCAGGTCCGCCAGCGCTGCTGCGGTTGGCATCAGGCCTCGGCTTCATCCACGGCAGCTGCCGCTTCCGCGCGCTCGGCCGGCGGCGGGAACGCCACGGCGCGGATACGGCCTTCGATGTCGGCGGCGATGTCGGGATTGTCCTTGAGGAACTGGCGTACGTTGTCCTTGCCCTGGCCGATGCGATCGCCGTTGTAGGCGTACCAGGAGCCGGACTTTTCGATAATACCCTGGGCCACGCCGAGAGTGATGATTTCGCCCTCGCGCGACACGCCCTCGCCATACAGGATTTCAAACTCGGCTTGGCGGAACGGCGGCGCCACCTTGTTCTTGACGATCTTGACCCGCGTGTCGTTGCCGATGACCTCATCGCCTTTCTTGATCGCGCCGATGCGACGGATGTCCATGCGTACGGAAGAATAAAACTTCAGCGCGTTACCACCGGTGGTGGTTTCCGGCGAGCCGAACATGACGCCGATCTTCATGCGGATCTGGTTGATGAAAATGACGATGCAGTTGGAGCGCTTGATGTTGGCGGTGAGTTTGCGCAACGCCTGCGACATGAGGCGCGCCTGCAGGCCGACGTGCGAATCACCCATGTCGCCTTCTATTTCGGCGCGCGGCGTCAGCGCCGCGACCGAGTCGACCACCACCACGTCGACGGCGCCGGAGCGCACCAGCATGTCGGTGATTTCCAGCGCCTGCTCACCGGTGTCGGGTTGCGATACCAATAACTCATCCATATCGACACCGAGCTTTTCTGCATACACCGGATCCAGCGCGTGCTCGGCGTCGATGAACGCCGCAGTGCCGCCCTGCTTTTGCGCTTCGGCGACGATGTGCAGCGTCATGGTGGTTTTACCCGATGATTCCGGACCAAAGATTTCGACCACCCTTCCCTTGGGTACACCACCGATACCAAGCGCGATGTCCACAGACAGTGAGCCGGTCGAAATAGCCTCGATATTACGCACGGCAGAGGCATCGCCCATGCGCATGACCGAACCTTTACCAAACTGTTTTTCGATCTGACCCAGCGCCATGGCCAGCGCTTTTTTACGATTGTCGTCCATTTTTTCTCCCCCCGGATTGATTGAAATGTGACTGCCAATGTTCTCTTTACGTTCTACATTATGGCATAGCATAGGACTCAATTGATGAGCCTGCCAGAAAAATTTTTAAATTTTTTGCATTAACTCGTTCAACACGACAAAAGCGTGGTTGACCGCTTGGCGGCGGACCGCATCGCGATCACCGCTGAAGTGTTGTTGCCGGGCCATGGTTTCCAGCCCTTGCATGGCAAAGCCAAACCACACGGTGCCAACCGGCTTGTCCGGCGTGCCACCGCCGGGACCGGCGATACCGCTGATCGCCACCGCCAACTCGACACCGGCAGCCTGCCGGCAGCCGTCGGCCATGGCGTGCACCACCTCGCGGCTGACCGCGCCATGGCTGGCGATGGTTGCAGCCGGCACGCCAAGCATATCGGTTTTGGACTGGTTGCTGTAGGTGACAAAGCCGCGATCAAACCAGGCGCTGGAACCGCTCACATCGGTGCAGCATTTGGCCACCCAGCCACCGGTGCAGGATTCGGCCGTCGCCAGGCGCCAGTTCTGTGCGCTGAGCAATGCACCGAGTTGCAGGATATTCTGCTGATCAATGGATACTCTCATGGATTCTCAGGGTAATGCTTCCCGGCCTGACGTTCCAGCAGCTTTTCGCTAAAATGGCGCATCGTAATCAGACAACATGGAAAACCGCGCATGAGTGATGAAATCCTGGTAGAACACAACGCCACACCGATGAAGCTGGAAGTCATGGGCGTGTACGACTGGCCGATCTGGCGCAAGGAAGCATCAACCTTCGACTGGACCTACGACCAGCAGGAAACCTGCTACATTGTGCGTGGCGAATTCAGCGTGACCCCGGAAGGTGGCCAGGCACAGCATTTCAAACGCGGTGACCTGATCACCTTTCCGGCCGGCATGAAGTGCGTCTGGCAAATCACCAAAGATGTCGAGAAGCACTACGACTTTCAGTAAAGCCGGGAATCAGGCCGAGGCCTGCTGCTCGGTATGGCCCTGCGGCAGAATCTCGTCAATCGGCACCGGCTTGCCGACACCGTAGCCCTGCACGAAATCCACACCCATTTTCAGCAAGCGAATGGCAATGGCTTCGTTTTCGACGAACTCGGCCACGGTTTTCATGCCCATGACATGGCCGACATCGTTGATCGACTTGACCATGGCGGCATCGATCGGATCGTCGAGAATGTCCTTGACGAACATGCCGTCAATCTTGAGCGTGTCGACATCCAGGTTTTTCAAATAGCCGAACGACGACAGGCCGCTGCCGAAATCATCCAGTGAAAAGCCGGAGCCGTATTCCTTGATGCGACGGATGAAGTGATTGGCCTGCTGCAGGTTGGCGATGGCCGAGGTTTCGGTAACCTCGAAGTTGACACGCTGCGGCGCCACCACGGCCGAGGCCAGCAGTTTCTCCAGATGCCCCAGCACGATGTCATCACCGATCGACTGACCGGACAGGTTGATGGAAAAATGCGTCTCCGGCGGAAATTTGTCGACGTGCTGCTGCAGCCAGTCAAACGCATGATCAATCACCCACAGGTCAATGCGCGTGATCAGGTTATAGCGTTCGGCTGCCGGCAGAAAAGCGCCCGGCGGAATGATCTCGTCGTATTCGTCGAGCAAGCGGATCAGTATCTCGTAGTGCTCGAATCTGGCCTCGACATCGGTTGGCTTGATCACCTGGGCGTACAACTGGAAACGATCCTGCTCCAGCGCTTCAGAGATGCGTGGCGCCCACAGCATCTCACCGCTGCGGGTCATGACTTTCTCATCGTCGGTCTGGTAGATATGCACCCGGTTACGGCCGGCATCCTTGGCGGCATAGCAGGCGATGTCGGCGTACTTGAGCACCTCGGTAGCGGAATGCGTCATCTCGTCGATGGTGGTGATACCGATGCTGACGCCCACCGTGAAGACACGCTCCTCCCACGGGAAACGGAACTGTTCAAACAGTTGCAGGATCTCGGATGCCTTGAGGCGCGCTTCGCTGATCGAGCAATTGAGCATCAGCACGGCAAACTCATCACCGCCCAGCCTGGCCAGTGTGTCGGCCTCACGCAGATGCTCGCGCAGCATTTTGCCGATCTGGCGCAACATCTCGTCGCCAGCGACATGGCCAGAGGTATCATTGACGATCTTGAACTGGTCCAGATCGAGAAAACACAACACATGTTGCTCGCCATTGCGGTGCGCCCCACGCACCGCCTGCTCCAGGCGGTTTTCAAACTCGATGCGGTTGATCAGGCCGGTCAGGCCATCGTGGCGGGCCTGGTAGTGGATCTGCTGCGAGGCTTCATAGGCTTCGGTAATGTCCTGCTGCATGGCAACAAAATGCGTCATCACACCGGCGTCATTGAAAATCGGCGCAATGTGCTCGGTCGACCAGTAACCGGAGCCGTCCTTTTTGCGATTGTACATTTCGCCCTGCCACTGTTTGCCGGCATGCAGGTTGTACATGATCTGCATCTGTCGTTCCGGTTCGTCCTGGTTCGGGCTGAAAGTCTGGTGTATCTGACCGACCACTTCGTCTGATGTGTAACCGGTGATTTCGCTAAAGCGCGGATTGACGTATTCGATATGGCCCTTGACGTCGGTGACGATGACCGCGTTGGGGCTGAACTCTACCGCCAGTGACAACTTGCGCAGTGTTTCGGCGCTGTTATGGCGCTCGATCTCGACGGCGGCGCGCACGCCAAAAATGCGAATCAGTTTTTCTGCCAGTTCAACATCCTCAATCGATTGATGCGACAGCACCGCCAGTACACCCAGCGGCTGACCGGCAGAATCGTCCAGACGTTTGCCGATATAACCCTCGACCTGCATGTCCGCCAGACTTTGGTCCTCTGGAAAAACCTGCTGTGCAGCTTTGGGATAAACGCACATTTTCTCCCGCCGAGCCTCCCCGCACGCGGTGTTTTTCAGCCCAACCGTAAAAGTCGGCAGCATTTTTCCGTCACCGTAAACAGCAAACACATCCAGCTGCTTCATGTGATTCGCAAACAAACCGACATAAGCCATGTCCGCCTGCAGGGCATTCGCCAACTGGGTGGTGAGTTCCTCGAAGAAAGAGTCGCCCTGCTTGACGTCGAGCGCCTGGGCGATCCGGCCGATCAGGTTGTCCTTTTCGCGTGACTGCAGTTCGGTTTTCAGCAGGCGGCTGCGATAATACAGCAGCGTCGACAACGTCAACACGACCACAGCGACGATAATGCCGCCGACGACAAGCGTCCGCCAGTCAACGATGCCGGCATAACGCAAGGAAATCCATTGCTGCTGCAGCCGGGTTTTCTGGGTGTCGGAAATCTGCGCCAGCGCCTTGTCGAGAATTGAGGCCAGCTCCGGCCAATCCTTCCTCACGGCGTAGGCGAGCTTGAAGGAATACGGGGTATTGGCCGCCACCTGGAGATTGGTGAAACCACGACTTTGAATGACGTGCGTCACCGATGCCAGGTTATCGATGAAGTAATCGATGCGACCGAGTGACAAATCCCGCAGGCCGTCCTCAAGGGTCTGGTAGCTGCGCAGGCGCATATCCGGAAAATCACGCGACAGGAAATCCACCGTCGCATAGTCTTTGACGACACCTATCTCATGATTCGCCACATCGTCGAGACCTTTGATAAAGCCGGTGTCGTCGCGGCTCAGGATGACCATCGGGAAATCCAGATAGGGACGGGTAAAATTCAGATATTCTGAACGTTGCGGTGTTTCCACCACACAGGGAAACACATCGACGCCGCCCTGTTTGGCCTGTTGCAACAGGTCGGACCAACTGAGTCCGGTGAGCGGCCGGGTTTTGATGTTGAGCAGATTACTCAGCAGAGCGGTGTATGACGCCGCCAGCCCCTGGTATTTGCCATTCTCGTCAATGAACTCAAACGGCTGCCATGAAGGGTCGACACCGAGGCGGATGCTGTCGTGCTGCTGCAGCCACTGTTGCTCTTCAGCGGTCAGGAAATCCTCGGGAGAAACGCCCGCTGCCAGGGTCAATCCGGTGGTGCATGTCAACAACAATGCCAGCAATAAATTTTGAAAAAAAACCAGCCTACGAATCACAAAATTCTTCCAATCGGGTCCCTTGCAGCCTGTTGTCTGATAACGGCTGTCCGTATGAATTCTTTATTGAAACCAGTGCGCCTAGCTTAACCGCAGCAGGAATAAAAATCCCCGCCCTGTGCGAAAAAAATGCAGCGATGTTGTGGCCAGGCAAAAACGCGTGCCTGCCGGGAATTTTCAGTTACACACCAGTCGGTTGCGCCCGGCGGCCTTGGCCTGGTAAACGCCTTCGTCGGCCTTGCGGAGCATTTCATCGAGCGAGCCCATCAGGTTTTGCGTGCAACCAATGCTCACCGACAGGGGCACACGCTGTGCGCCGGTCAGCATTTCATAATTGCTGACCATTTCGCGAAAGCGATCAAACAGATCCTCTGCCGCCATCGGCTGCTTATGCACGTAGAGGATAGCAAACTCCTCTCCCCCGATGCGCGCCAGTATGCCGTTGCTGCCCAGCCCTTCGCGCAACAGGCGCGCGATAAGCACGAGCGCATCGTCGCCGATCTGATGGCCGAACTTGTCGTTGATCATCTTGAAATAATCCGCATCGATCATCGCCAGACTGATATGGATGTCGCCATTGCGCGCCATGGCATACAGGCGCTGGCCATGTTCGAAAAAGTAGCGGCGGTTATAGCACTGGGTGAGGAAATCCCGATTGGCGGCCTCCCGCGCCTGGCGGATGTGGTGAATCATGTCGATGTTCTGATCCACACGGCAGTAGAACTCCTCCACCTGAAACGGCTTGCCGAGAAAATCACTGGCACCGTTTTTCAGCAGCTTGTGCGACAAGCCGTCCTGCCGGGCATCGGAAAGACCGATGATCGCCAGGTCATCGCAGCTGCGCACCTTGCGCATTTCCAGAATCATGTCGAGACCATCCATTTTCGGCATGTTGTAATCGGTCACCACCAGCACGATTTTGGGATGTTCCTTGAGTATCGCCAGACCCTCTTCCCCGTTCTCTGCGGTCAGCGTGCGATATCCGTGGTTATTCAGCAGGCTTTCGACATACAAGCGGAAAGAACGCGAATCATCCACCACCAGAATGTGCCGCTCACGGCTGGCGTAGATGCGATGCGTCAACCTGACTACGTACTCGATACCGGAAAGCTGGCGCTTCACCACATAGTCGGCCACCTGTTTCTGGAACATCCGGTCACGTATTTTTTCATCCAGCGAACCGGTCAGCACAACCACCGGAATACCTTTGGACTGCACCAGGTCAACCACTTCACCTTCGGTCGCATCCGGCAGGTTCAGGTCGAGAATGGCGACAAAAAAACGCCGGGCATTCTGCTCCAGCATGATTCTGGCTTCCGACAGGCTGCCAGCGAGGAAGGATTTAATTTCCGGAACACGGCTGATACTGGCCTGTAACAGCGTGGCGATGGACTTGCTGTCTTCAACAATCAGTACCGAATCGGCATTTGCATCCCAATTCACGGGCATAGGTGAAGATCCACATTACGGCGACAACCCAACCTAGCGGCGCGGCCGCTACATACTTTAGAGCGGCAGCCGATCACATCGGCTAGACCAGCCTCAGTGATTTGGTTGACAGAATATTGTCCGAAGCCAGGAAGCGTTGCTCGAATTTATTCGCCGGCATCGGCTTGCCGAAGTAATAGCCCTGGAAACACTGACAGCCATATTCGACCAATGCATCGCGAATCGACCGGGTTTCAACCCCCTCGGCGACGACTTCGAGATTCAGCTGTTTCGCAAGACTCAGAATCATTTTCACCAGTGCGGAATCGTTCGGGTCGCTGAAAATATCCTGCACGAAGGAACGATCAATCTTGATCTCACTGATCGGCAAACGCTTGAGATACGCCAGTGAGGAGTAGCCGGTACCAAAATCATCAATCGAGAAACGTACACCGATTTTTTTCAATTCCTGCATCTTGGCGATGGTCTGGTCGATGTTGTCCAGCAACATGCTTTCGGTCAGTTCCAGTGTCAACATGGCCGGATCATTGCCGACCACCTTGAGGGTATTGATGATCTTCTCGACAAAATCGTCCTGCTGAAACTGCTTGGCGCTGACATTCACGGCAATACGACACAGCAGACTGTCCGGATAATCACGCGTCCATTCAAGTTGCTTGACCAGCGACTGGTACAACACAAATTCGCTGATGGCATCGATCAGGCCGCTTTCCTCGGCCAGTGGTATAAAGGTGTCCGGATACACCAGGCCTTTTTGCGGATGCTGCCAGCGCACCAGTGCTTCCACCCCGACCAGCCGGCCATGCAGATCAGATTGCGGCTGGAAGTACACCTGGAATTCCTGTCGCTCGACGGCTTGATGTAGTTCATGCAGCAGCTGTGTGCGCGCTTCCACTTTCTGCTGCATTTCCGGTGAGAAAAACTTGTAGTTGTTACGTCCGGCCTCCTTGGCCTGATACATGGCGGTGTCCGCCTGGCGCAGGATGTCGTCAGCCGATTCATTCATGCTGGGAAAAATTGAAATACCGAGGCTGGAGCCGGTGCGCACTTCATGGCCTTCGATCGTATACGGCCGGGCCACCACCAACTGCAGTTTTTCCGCCACCAGTGTGGCATCGTCGATCGCCTGCCCCAGCGTATCGCCGATTTCAGAAAGCAGAATGACAAATTCATCACCACCGAGGCGCGCCACGGTATCCTCACTGCGCACCGAGGCCAACATACGTTCGGCTACCTGTTGCAACAACCCATCGCCAATGGTGTGACCCAGACGGTCGTTGATGTGTTTGAAGTTGTCCAGATCAACAAACAGCACCGCACCCAGGTGATGGTGGCGCTTGCAACGTGACACCGTCTGATCGAGACGTTCCAGCAAGGTGCGACGGTTGGGCAAATTGGTCAAATGGTCGTAGTTCGCCTGATATTTGATGAGTTCCTCGGCTTCGTGCTGCTTGGTGACGTCCTCAACCATGAACATATAACCCTTCAGCACATGCGAATCATCCCAGATGGACGATAGCCTGGCATCCACCAGCTGTTTGCCGTTTTCGACATTTCGCGTCATGGAAAAGCGGTATTCACCCTGTTCCTGACACAATTCCAGAGCTGCCTGCAGGCGATCACCGGGAACGCCACCTTCCAGGTCGTGGAAGAAGTGTATGCTTTTACCCTGCAATTCATTCGGCTGCACGCCGAGAATCAGCGCCGCTGAATCGTTGTAGTAATTGATGTTGAGATCCGCATCGGCGGCGATAAAACCGACATTGACCGATGCGCTTAACAGGCTGTTCAGGTAGGTGGATTTTTCCCGCAAGGCCTGCTCGGCCTTGCGCCAGTCGGTGATGTCGTGCCAGACACAGAACAGCGAATAGCCGTCATCATACGGAATACGCGTCAGCGATACCTCGATCTGCAGTGGCTCGCCATTTTTTTTCAGGTGTTCCCACTCAAAGCGGTAATAGCCGATTTCATAAGCAACCTGCATCATTTCGTTGGCTTTCTCAAATGACAGGCGGCCATCCGGCTGGCGCTCCGGCGACAGCCTGGAAGGATGCACCATCTGCAACTCCGCTGCGCTCTGGTAGCCAAGCAGGCGCCCGGCGGCATCATTGGCGAGCACAAATTCGTTATCCTTGATCAACAACATCGGATCTTCCGAAAGCTCAAACAACAAGCGATAACGCTCTTCGCTTTGTTGCAGTTGCTTGCCCTGGAATTTCAACATGATTGACTGCTGTTGCAGCGTGCGGTTTTTGCGTGACACCTGCATCACATGCAACAACAGGGTGGCCAGCAAAGCTAGCGCAAGAAACACCAGCACAACCAGTATCGCGAGGCGATAACGCTGATACAGGCTTTCACGTGGCTGCAGCACCATCGCCTGTTCTGCAATCGCTGCCGGCAGCTTCAGCTGCAACTTGTCGAGCACGCGGTCATCGAACATGTATTGATTCGGACTTTCAGTCATCGGCGGTAATGCACTGACCGGGGTGCCGTTCAAAAAAGCCTGCATCAGTGATGCGGCCGCCTTTCCCTGGGCGGTGGCGCTGGTGACATAACCACCCAGCACGCCACCATACAAATAGGCGTCTTCCATGCTCACAACAATCCGGGTGCCGCTCGCCGCAATACGTCGTATGGTATTCTCGATATTGACGACTTCCCCCTGGCTGTTGCGCACAGCGCCCAGCGTCGTCAGCAACACAGTCGCCTGTGGCTGCTCCTGCAGGTGCAGCAAAATAACGTCCAGATGCCTGTCACTGACATAACGGATCCGCATATCCGGCCGGGAGGCCAGTTCCCGCTGCAACTCCCGTTTGATGACCTGATAGGTATTGGAATTGTCACCAACCGCAATAATCTCACCGACTTCACCCAGTAACTGCTGCAACAAATCAAGATTGGGACCAATCTGTTTTTTCTCGAACACACCGGTCACCCGGGTCGCGTCGAGCTTGTCGAGTACCGAATAATCGTTGACGCCGGAAAAAAACATCGGCGTGCCGGGAAAGACGGTGCGCAATTCTGTCAGACCGAACTGCAGTGCATTGTCGTCGGTCAGATACAACGCATGCGGTCGGAAATCGCGATATTTACGTTCCATGTAACTGGCGAAAAAGGCGCGGTAACCGGCATCAAATTGCAGGCGCTTGGTGTCCAGGTATTCGGTTTTGATATTCGCCGGCATGGCCAATGCCTGATCGAGGCCCTCACGAAAAGCCTCATGTTGCTGTCTGGTCCAGGGATAATCCTGGCTGTAGGCATGTACCACCAGAATCCGGGGGGTATCATTGGCCAGCGCCTGGCCGACCGACAAAGACATCCACGACAGCAGCAGCCACATCAGAAATGGCCGTCCGGTCAACCCGGAAATTTTGCACTTTGATAACATCATTTACTGCAACAGCCTGAAATACGGCTAAAGCGGACACAAAAGCGGATAACCACTGTCATTATCTCTCCCAGAAGTTACTGTCATTCCGTGCGCCAGTTGCAGTTCCGCTTATTATTGGCGTGGTCTGTCGTCAAAACTATGCATCGGCTGTCGTTGACAGTACTTTAACAGTCTGATTTTCCGATAAATGCCGGCTGCAAGCCGCGTCACACCCCCGACGCACCTGCTTGGCGCCTGCAATGCGGAAAACAATGACCGGATGCTGGCCGGCTTGTTATCATGAGCGGACAGACCAGCGAGGCAATCCGGGAAACCGGCTCAGCTGAGGCCTTGTCATTCTGCTCATCGCATTCGCTGACACCCGGCAAGCTGAAAAATTTTGAATTCCACATTGTCAATGAACCAAACAAGCCACAAAGCCAGCAGCAATAAATCACAGCACACGCCCATGATGCAGCAATATTTGAGCATCAAGGAACAGCACGGCGACAAGCTGCTGTTTTATCGCATGGGTGATTTTTACGAGCTGTTTTTTGACGATGCTGAAAAAGCCGCACGCCTGCTCAACATCACGTTGACCAAGCGTGGCAAGACCGATGGCAAGCCGATTCCGATGGCGGGCGTGCCTTACCACGCCGCCGAGAACTATCTGGCCAAACTGGTCAAGGCCGGTCAGTCGGTGGCGATCTGCGAACAGATTGGCGACCCGGCTACCAGCAAGGGGCCGGTCGAACGCCAGGTGGTACGTATCGTCACCCCCGGCACCGTGACCGACGACTCGCTCATGGAAGAGCGCAGCGACAACCTGCTCGCCGCACTGCACCGTTCCAACCAGCACATTGGCCTGGCGGTGCTGAACCTGTCCTCCGGTCATTTTGTCCTGCAGCAACTGCCTGACAACGAAGCACTCAGCAGTGAACTGGAACGTCTCAAGCCGTCCGAGATCCTGGCCGAGGAAGACAGTGATCCGGGGGCGCGCATTCCGCCGGGCAGCAGCCTGACGCGCCGTGCCGGCTGGCATTTTGATCTGGAAACCGCCCAGCGCCTGCTGACCAAACAGTTTGGCACGCACGACCTGAGCGGCTTTGGTTGCAACGACATGCCCGATGCGATTCGCGCCGCCGGCTGCGTACTGGATTACATCAATGACACCCAACGCAGCGCCCTGCCGCACATCACCGGCCTGAAGGTCGAGCGCCGTGAAGACCACATCATCATCGACGCGGCCACCCGCCGTAATCTGGAAATCGACAGCAGCGTCAGCAGTGACAACAGCAATACCTTGCTGGCCTTGTTTGATCGTTGCGCCACCAGCATGGGCAGCCGTTTGTTACGCCGCTGGCTGAACCAGCCATCGCGTGATATCGAGCTGGTCAGCTATCGCCACGGTTGCATTGAAACCCTGCTCAAGCAACAAGCCTTCAGCACCCTGCAGGACCTGCTGCAACAGGTCGGTGATGTCGAACGCATCCTGGCACGTGTCGCGCTCAAATCAGCGCGCCCGCGTGATCTTGCCACGTTGCGCGACTCGCTGGCGCAACTGCCGCAGTTGAAGCAGCAAGTCGAACAATTGCCGGGCGACTTTCTTGGCCTGCTGACACCGGCCATCGAATTGCACAGCGAGCAATGTCAGTTACTGCAACAGGCGGTGGTCGAATTACCGCCCGTGGTGATACGCGACGGCGGTGTGCTGGCGCCGGGTTACGACCAAGAGCTCGACGAACTGCGCCACATGTCACAACACGCCGATCAGTTCCTGATCGACCTGGAGCAGCGTGAAAAACAGCGCAGCGGCATCGACAGCCTGAAAGTGCGCTACAACCGTGTGCACGGTTATTACATCGAGATTGGCCGTAGCCAGTCCGAAAACGTACCGGCCGATTATGTGCGCCGCCAGACACTCAAGTCGGCCGAACGCTTCATCACACCGGAACTCAAGCGTTTCGAAGACCAGGTGTTATCGGCGCGCGAGCGTTCGCTGGCACGTGAAAAAATGCTGTATGACGAGTTGCTCGAGCAACTGATCCCGCATGTACCGGTACTACAGCAAACCGCGACCACCATCGCCACGGTCGATGTACTGGCCAACCTGGCCGAACGCGCCGAGACTTTAGAGCTGTGCCGCCCGAGCTTTTCCAGCACACCGGGATTATGTATTCAGCAGGGCCGGCACCCGGTGGTGGAACAGGTCAGTGAGCAATCGTTTGTCGCCAATCCGCTCGACATCAGCGATGCTACCCGCATGCTCATCATCACCGGCCCCAATATGGGCGGTAAATCCACTTTCATGCGCCAGAATGCACTGATTGTCCTGCTGGCGTATGCCGGCAGTTACGTACCGGCCGACAGCGCCGAGCTCGGCCCCGTCGATCGCATCTTTTCGCGCATCGGCGCGTCCGATGATCTGGCCGGCGGTCGCTCGACGTTCATGGTCGAAATGCAGGAAACCGCCACCATCCTCAACAACGCCACCGAGCTGTCGCTGGTGCTCATGGATGAAATCGGCCGTGGCACCAGCACCTTCGATGGCCTGTCGCTGGCCTGGGCCTGTGCGGTTGAGCTGGCCAGCCGTATTCGCGCCTATACCCTGTTCGCGACGCACTATTTTGAGCTGACTACCTTGCCGGATGAATACAGTGGCATTGCCAATGTGCATCTGGATGCGATCGAGCATGGCGACAGCATCGTTTTTATGCACGCCGTGAAACAGGGACCGGCCAGCCAGAGCTATGGTCTGCAGGTCGCCGCCCTGGCCGGCGTGCCGAAAGCCGTCATCCAGCAAGCACGCAAACGCCTGCTGCAACTGGAACAAAGCGCACGCGCCCATGCCGATCAAAGCATTAACCAGTTATCGCTGTTTGATGTCGTCGAGGAAAAAACGCCCAGCGCCGTGGAACAGGCGTTGCAAGAGATCGATGTGGATGAACTCAGTGCCCGGCAGGCGCTGGATCTGATTTATGAGCTGAAACAGTTACTGCAGGAAAGTTGATACTTGCTTAATCAAGCAATGCCTTGGACAACACCACGGTGATGTTATCCAGCCCGCCAGCAGACAAGGCCGACACCACCAGTTTTTCGGTCGCCAGTTCCAGGTCGCTCTGGTAATCATTGATGATGCGCTGTACTTCGCGGTCCGTCAGCATATTGGTCAGGCCATCGCTGCAGAATAAAAACAGGTCGTCCGGCTGCAATGCCTCGTCGGACATGTCCACTTCCACCTGATCCGCAATACCGAGACCACGCGTCAGCACATTGCTGCCAATACCGGCCGCCTCGGCTTCATGAATGTCGATAAAAGTGCCGGAGTCGACCAGTTCCTGCACCAGCGAATGATCACGCGTCAGCTGTTGCAACTGGCCATCACGAAAGCGATACAGGCGCGAATCGCCGACGTGGGCAAAAAATATCCGCCCCAGCCGGAACTGCGCCGCCACTAGCGTGGTACCCATGCCGGTCAATTCGGGACGGAAGGCGGCTTCCTCGCGAATCAGCCGGTTTGCGGTCTCGACCGTGGCACCGAGATTGAGCAGTGTCTGCATTTCATCGCTGTCATTCTGCCACTGTTTCTGTAACAGGTTTTCGCGGATACCGCGCACCGCAATCGCGCTGGCGATTTCACCACCACGATGGCCACCCATGCCGTCGGCCACAATCACCAGGCCGAGTTCGGGCGATACGTAATAGGAGTCCTGATTGTTCCTTCTGACCAGACCGACTTCGGTCGCCGCAGAATACTCGAGATTGTGCACCATGAAAGATTTACTGGTTCTGGGCCTGAGCACGCTCATCCAGCACCTTGGCAAGCCGGTCCGCCGGCACATAACCGGGAATCAGTTGGCCATCACTCAAAACCAAAGCCGGTGTACCGGAAACACCGACCAGCTCACCCAGCAGCATGTGTTTTTCCACCGGGTTTTTGCAATCCAGCCTGGATTCAATCGTCTTGCCGGCCTTGGCCTCGTTCATCGCCTGGAAGCGGTCTTCAGCACACCAGACGCTGACCGCCTTCTCATAGGACTTGGAACCGACACCGGCCCGTGGATAAAACAGATAACGGATTTCGATACCGAGTTCGTTATAGCGCGCCATCTCCGAATGCAACTTGCGACAGTAGCCGCAATCGATGTCGGTAAAGACATTGACGCGATGCTTGGCCTTGACGCCCTCGGGTGGTGAATAAATCAGCATATTGGCTTCACCCACCTGATCAATGGCGTGGATCTTGGCTTCCATGACCCGTGGCTCGGTGAGATTTTCACGCGTCTGCGTATCGATGATGCTGCCCTGGATCAGGTAACGCCCGTCTTCGGTCATGTACACCAGGCGTGGACCAAACACGACTTCATAAAGCCCTGGCACCGAGGTTGCCTCGATGCTGTCGGGTGTGACACCCGGCAACAATTTCGCCAGGCTGTCACGAATACCCTGATGGTTGTCAGCGGCCTGAGCCTGTAACAAAGGCAGCAGCAAGATTATCCCGAAAGCCAGGAATCTGAAATGTTTCATCATAAAATCAGTCTCTAAAATTTATATACTGTAATGGCAGGTTATAGTCGTTGTTGCGCAACAACGCGATGACCGCTTGCAAATCATCACGCTTCTTGCCGGTTACCCGGACCTGTTCACCCTGGATCTGCGCCTGTACCTTGAGCTTGGCCGCCTTGATGTCCTTGACAATTTTGCGCGCCAGATCGGATTCGATACCCTGGCGCACGATTACCTGCTGGCGCGCCTTGTTGGTCTGTATTTCCGGCTCCTTACGCTCCAGGCTGCCAATATCGACCTTGCGTTTGATCAGCTTGTTCTCGAGGATATCCATCATCTGGCGCAGTTGAAAGTCGCTGTTGGAATACAGAACCACCTCGGCTTCATTGAGTTCGAAACGGGAATCCGTGCCTTTGAAATCAAAACGCTGATTGACCTCACGACTGGCCTGGTCGACGGCGTTACGCACTTCCTGTAAATCCACTTCGGACACCACATCAAACGATGGCATCGACAACAACCTCCGCCGGTTTTATTTTCTAACCCCAAAAGATAACACAAACTGCCCTCAGGCACGCGGATGATGCTGCGCGTGCATGCTTTTCAGGCGTTCGCGCGCCACATGGGTGTAGATCTGCGTGGTGGACAGATCGCTGTGTCCCAACAGCATTTGCACCACGCGCAGATCGGCACCGTGATTGACCAGATGCGTAGCAAACGCATGCCGCAAGGTATGTGGCGACAGATGCTTGTGAATGCCGGCGACCTGGGCGTGTTTCTTGATGCGGTACCAGAAAGCCTGGCGCGTCATACCATGGCCGCGACGGGTGACGAACAGATGTTCGGCCGGCATGCCATTGAGCAATTCGGGCCGCGCCTGCTGCTGGTACTGTCGTAGCCAGTGCTGTGCCTCATCACCCAATGGCACCAGTCGTTCCTTGCCACCCTTGCCGGTCACCCGCGCCACCCCCTGGCTCAGGCTCAGTTGTTCCGGGCGCAGACCGATGAGTTCGGAAACCCGCAAACCGGTTGCGTACAGCAGCTCCAGCATGCTGCGGTCACGCAGTCCCTCGGCATTGTCCAGCTCCGGTGCCGCCAGCAAGGCCTCGACTTCATTTTCTGTCAGCGATTTTGGCAACGGCCGGCCGAGACTCGGTGCGTCGATGCGGGCGCTGGGGTCCTTGTCGATCAGGTTGTCACGCAGCGCATGTTGGTAAAACTGTCGCAGACAGGACAACACCCGCGCACTGGAACGCGGCTTGCGCCCCTGCTCCAGCAGAAATGCCAGATAGGCGAGTAATTCCATGCGCTGTGCACGCAATAACGGTTTGCCTCTGGACGACAGCCATTTGTGGAAATGCGTCAGATCGGAACGGTAGGCACTCAGGGAATTGTCAGCCAGGCCACGTTCCAGCCACAGGGCATCGAGGAAACGCTCGATCGCCGCTTCATCCTGCATGGGCTTCGTGCCGGATCAGCCATTGTTTGACCTGCAGGTTACGACCCGCGGTATCACCGGCATAACCGCCAAAACCCTGTGCCGCTACCACGCGATGACAGGGTACCAGCACCGCCAACGGATTACGCCGGCAGGCACCGCCGACCGCGCGTGCGCTACTGCCTTGCTGTTGAGCCAGCTGACCGTAGGTCAGAACTTTGCCAGACGGGATATGCTCCAGCGCCTGCCAGATTTTCTTCTGGAAATCACTGCCGTCCGCCGCGTGCGGCAGGTCCAACTTGGTGGAAGCGTCCTGCAAATAACGCTGCAACTGCTGATAGGCTCGATCACGCAATTCGCCCGAGCCATAATCGGCTTCGGGTTGTTCAAAGACAAAACCGATGCTGTTGACCAGCGAGTCGTTACCGCTGACGCGCAACCAGCCGATTTCAGTGGTAATGGCAAACATCCAGTCCTGATTGTGTTGCGGTTCTTGCATGGGCGATACCTTGTTTGCAGCGGATTTCGACATGGCCGAACAATGTCAGAAACCGGCCCGCTTCTCAACAGGCTTGTGCCTGCCGAATTCCCCCACAAGACTCCATGCTTTTGCCTCTGACAATCAGCAGTCCCGGGTCTAAGATTTAATTGCCTGCCATTTCAAAATCAATGGTGAGTATATGGACATGCACACTGGAATCAGAAATTTGCTGGCCGGTTTCTGCCTGCTACCGCTGTTGGCTGCGGGCGAAAGCAAGCCGGAAAACGCCGTCTACGACTGGCAAATCAAACACCTCATGCAGCCCGATGGGCGCCAGTTGCAGCTGGAACAACAACGCCAGCAGGTCTTTATTTACGAAGGCCTGAAGCTGTCGGATGTGGAGCTGGCGCTGGACGATCACTTCAACCGCATACAGCATATGATGTTCATTGGTACACGTCTGCCACCCAGCGCTGGCGGAGGTGCGGAACGCACCGAACAGGATGGTTGCGAATGACCGATCAGGACGGCTGCTGTGAGACAATTTTTGGCTTTCCGGTTATCCACATTCTCTGTGGATAACTCTGTTAGGAAGTTGCCCAAAAATTCATTTCAGCAATAAAAATACAGGTCGGCTGTTAAATTGTATATTTTTTGTACAAAAGCATATAAACATTTATATAACAAATAGTTAAGATACTTTCTTAACTTAAATTAAGCAGAAATATCGCCAAATATGCCATTTTTTCGTCACCCCAGCGTTTCTGTGCAAAAGTCGTGGCATTTTCACTCTACCCGACCCGCCCAAATCGTCTCTTTTCGCCCCAAACAGGTGCAGCCTGGAAAAAATCGCTACAATCCGGGCTTTGTATTTCAGAATTGCTGATCATGCCAGCCAAGCAAACCGAACCCTTCTGGCTTTCTACACCGCTGGAGCAACTGTCCCGCGAACAATGGGAGTCACTGTGCGACCACTGCGGCAAGTGCTGTCTGCACAAGCTCGAAGATACCGACACCCGCCAGATTCACTTCACCAATGTATGCTGTCGCCTGCTCGACCACAAAAGTTGCGAGTGTACGCAATATACGCAACGCTCCACGCTGGTGCCGGATTGCGTCACGCTGACACCGGCCGATCTGGCCGATCCCTACTGGTTGCCATCGACCTGCGCCTACCGTTTGCTGGCCGAACACAAGGATTTACCCGACTGGCACCCGCTGGTGTCGGGTGACAGCAACAGCGTCAAGCGCGCCGGCCACAGCATCTGCGGACGGGTGGTATCGGAAACCGAAGCCGATGATCTGGAGCAGCACCTGATCAGCTGGGTGAAATAAAAGCCCGCATTGCAGTATGAACAAAACCGTCACCCTCACCGAATTCCTTGAAGCCACCGGCGCCAGCCTGCGTTTCTATGACCTGGGCCGGCGCATCAGTAAAATCAGCCGCAACGATTTTTTACAATTCGAAAAACTCGAGCTGGTCTGGCCCTACCCGTTGCAGCAACAGGCCTGGTTTGGCCTAGTCATGCTGGATGCGAACCAAAAAGCCGAACCGGTCATCTGGTTCTTACGTTTCCCGCTCGATGAAACCGGCAAGCTCATGCAGGCCGGGCGCGACTATTTCATTCACCGCCTGTTTGAAGCGGCAACCGCAACCAGGACCGATAATGCCGCCACGCTGGCTGATGCACTCAAGGATAACCCGCACGTTTTCAAACCACGCGACGACAAGATGGCCGTGTTTCACGCCAGATTGGCGAAGACCCTGAAACAACCGGCATCACGCTTTTATGCCCACGCGCTGGAATACTTCAGCGGCGCCCAGGGCTGGGAACAGTGGAATTTTGTCGGCTTCCAGGGCATTGCCGATGTTAGCGAACGCCTCGAGGAAGACAACAACACCGAACTGCTCTGCAACGCCATTGCCGAGCTACCGACAACTCCGCTTGAAGCCTTACTGCAATGTCTGGAAAATCGGGCTGTACCTCATGTACTGGCCGAGGCACTGCAACAGCGGCTGAAACAGGAACTGGAAAAAGACCAGCCTGTTGTTTCAACACTTGCCCATCTGGCGCGCTCGGTCGCCTGCAGCCAGTCGCAAACACACAAAAACCACATGCTCAAGCAGTTACTGCAAAGCCGTTATGGCGTACAGGCAGATATTCTCGCCGCGATTGCCGCACGTGTCTGGGAATGGTTGTATAAACCGACCAATACCGCTTTGTATCTGGAAAAGCTGACGCAAACACCGCAAGATGTTTTCAACAACATACTGGCCGACCTGCTGTATATGCCGAGATTACGCGAAATCATTATGGCGCAAATTCGTCATCCACAGCGACCGGACCAGCTGGCCCTGGCTTTCAGTAACATGATGAAACAGTACCAATGAAAGCGCTGGCTTTTTTTCCAGTATTGCTGGCACTTGGCCTGCAGGGCTGTCTGGCGCCACAAACGCAACGGCTCAAACCGGATGCAGAGCAACTGGAACAGGAAAAACAAAAACAGCTGGAACTGGCACTGCAACATCGCACCAGCCAGCAGCAACGTCTGGCTGATACGTCGTTTCCGCTGTTGCAGGCAGCCAGTGTGTTATGCCCGGATCAGCAGAAGGCCGCCACCGGCCTGCTGCTCACAACCAGCGACAGTTACAGCGAACAATTCCGTCCGGTTGCCAAGCGCCTGTATGGCGTTGATGATGGCTTGCATGTGCTGCATGTGGTTCCAAACAGTCCGGCGGCACTCGCCAGCATTCAGCCAGGCGATGTCATCCACACAATCAATGACAAAACATTATCGAACAGCAAGGCCGGCATCAGCGAATTACTGGAACTGATCCGACAGGCCGACATCGCGCAGTTCGACTTTGAAATACAACGCAATGACGAAAGCCTGCAAATCCGACTGCACAGCACAACCATCTGCCGCTACCCGGTGACCCTGTCGGAAAGTGATGCCATCAATGCTTACGCCGATGGCTCCAGTATCAGTATCACCAAGGGCATGCTGCGCTTTACCAATGACCAGGAGCTGGCACAGATTGTCGCGCACGAGATTGCCCACAATGTTATGCGGCATTTCAGGGACCGCACCATCAACCTGCTCGGCGGCCTGTTGGTTGATGTCGCCGTTGCAACTACTGGCGCGCCGATCACCGGAGTATTCGGCGCGCTCGGAGCAAGTGCCTATATGAAACAATATGAAAGCGAAGCTGACTATGTCGGCCTGTACATCATGGCGCGCGCCGGACTGGAGATCGACCATGCCGAAAATTTCTGGCGACGCATGGCGTCAGAACACCCGGAGGGCATCACCGGCGATGGCCTGAGTCCCACGCACCCGACCACTCCCAGCCGTTTCCTGGCGATCAGGCAAACCATTGAGCAGATAAAAAGCAAACAGGCAGCCGGCAAGAAACTATTGCCGGATATGCAACAGCCGATCAGGCAATAATACGGGTGATCAAATCTTTCGATTGCGGCCGCACCGGCAGACGCAGGCGCACTTTCCAGCCGCTGCCGGGAGCAACCGGCATCGACTCGCCATCCAGTGATTCAATCATATCGAGCTGAAAACGGCGGTTACCGGCCGGACTGATGATTTCCATTTCGTCACCAACCGCAAATCGATTTTTCACATCCACCTTGGTCAGGCCGGTACTTTCATCAAAATCCAGAATCTCGGCGACAAACTGGGTCTTGTCGCTGCGTGAAGCGTTCTCGCGGTAGTTCTGCATTTCCTGGCTTTCATGGCGCTGGAAAAAGCCGTCGGTATAACCTCGATTGGCGAGGCTTTCGAGCTGCCCCAGCAGGCCTGGGTCAAACGGCCGGCCAGCCACGGCATCATCAATGGCCTGGCGGTAAATCTGCGTGGTGCGTGCGGTGTAATAATGCGACTTGGTGCGGCCCTCGATTTTCAGGCAGTCGATGCCAATTTCGGTGAGGCGCCGCACGTGCTCGACCGCGCGCAAATCGCGCGAATTCATGATGTAGGTGCCGTGCTCGTCCTCAAACACCGGCATATACTCACCGGTCCGCCCGGCCTCCTCGAGGTAATACACTTCGTCAGCGGCCGGATGGCGCTGGATGTCGCCCACCGCAACTTCGGCGACACGATCAAATTCCTGCTTGGAGATTTTGTATTCCCAGCGACAAGCGTTAGTACAGGTCCCCTGGTTGGCGTCACGATGATTGAAATAACCCGACAGCAGGCAACGTCCGGAATACGCAATGCACAAGGCACCGTGCACAAACACCTCGATCTCCATATCGGGACAGGCCTGGCGAATATCCGCGACCTCTTCAAGCGATAACTCGCGCGACAGGATCACGCGTGTCAGCCCGACCGACTGCCAGAACTTCACGCCGGCGGCATTGACCGTGTTGGCCTGTACCGACAGATGCACCGGCATGTCCGGCCAGCGCTCGCGC
The DNA here is from genome assembly GCA_050049775.1 of Chromatiales bacterium. GTDB lineage: Bacteria > Pseudomonadota > Gammaproteobacteria > Chromatiales > Chromatiaceae > JABDQZ01. The sequence continues at coordinate 28,422 of JASFVP010000017.1, read as the reverse complement.
ACCAGCATGATCAGGCCCGGGTCGGCCATGATCAACGCATCCGGCCCCATCTCGATCACCGGCGTGATGTCGTCGAGAAACGTCTTCAGCTTGGCGCCGTGCGGCATGACATTGGTCGCCACAAAAAACTGCTTGCCCAGTTCGTGCGCCTCGTTGATACCAATGGCGAGATTGTCTTCGAGAAAATCGTTATTGCGCACCCGCAGACTGTATCTCGGCATACCAGCATAGACGGCGTCGGCGCCATAGGCGAACGCGTAGCGCATGTTGCGCAATGTGCCAGCGGGAGATAAAAGTTCAGGGGTTTTCATGAGTGAAAAGTATTCCAAAAATATCTGCTGCAAGTATAAATCAAGTGGATAGGACAATAACCTGTGGTTTTCAGTGATTTCATCCACTTACCCAGATTACCCCCGGGGAGCAATCAGCTTGGGTAAATGTTCTCCTTGTTCTTTTGTCATGGCAAAAGAACCAAAACCGTCTTCCCCCTGTTTTGGCTTCACGCTGTTCAGCTGCATGCGCCACTTGTCAGTCAGGCGAACGAAAAGAACTCGTGATTTACAATCACTCAAACAGCTTTTCGTTTTTACCGCCTGCCTTCCGGCGTGACGCATCAAAACAGAGGGGAAGCAGGGTGTTAAATTCACTACCCTTCTCCGACTCCAGCCCACCGAAAAAAATCCCGACATTCTGAAACAAGGCCGAGTTTGTTTGAACGTCAGTGAGTTGGCGAAGCCGCAGAATGTCGGGATTTTTTGAGGGCAGCCGCAGGCTGGGCTGGTGGAGGAAGTGCCTTTGGTTACTTTGTGCGAAAACAAAGTAACAAAAAACATGTTACTGAAGGTTATCACCCAGCGCTTTCAGCATGGGTAATCCGCGAAAAAGATATTATCTCGGCGACTCCGGAAACGAAGCACATTCAAGCCTGCGACTGGTAATACAAATTCTGCGGATGCTGCGCATCAGCAAAGAAATGCCAACGTTCCGCCAGCAGTCCAACATACTGCACCGCAAACGCGATAATCAGCAATTTAAACGAACCCGCATTGGCAGCCGTCACCAGAATCACCACCGGCACTACAAACACCAGAGCAATAAACGTACTGCGCATGAGACTGACAAAACCGGCCGACTTGCCGTGGAAAAACTCCCGTGTATTGAACGAGCCGCCCATGAAGCCTTGTGACTTCTGCACGATCTTCGAATGCCGCACACCGATGGCATTCTGCAAGGTGACCAGACGCTTGATGCGCTTGTTGCGATATAAAGAAGCCAGCCGACTGATCATGCCGAGCATGGTGAAGATGATCGCCCAGCCGACGTAAAAGCCGACCAGGTTGGCGCCGGTCCAGGCGGCAAAACCGGCCGCCAGCGTGAAACCGGAAGCCAGCCCGAGCAAAGTATAGTTGAACACGGTCAGCGGGCTGTGCCATTCCTGCAGAAACTTGAGGCTGGCATAAATCATGGCGGTGCATACATACAAGGCAAACGCCACCACACCGGCCAGCAAGCCGACCATGAGCGTGGCATCAACCGGCAGGTGCTGGCGCACCACAAACAGGGTGTCGGTCAGGCCGAGGTAATGCAGCAGGCCATAAACAAACACCAGCGCCATGAATAACGGCAACACGATGACTTCACGCGACAACCAGGAAGTGCGCCATTGCGTCATGGAGCGCCAAGCGCGTTCCGGATGACCCAGATGGAAAAACGATGCCAGCAATCCGGCACCGAGCAGAATCAGCGACAGCAGGCTGCCAAAGGCATAAAAGCTGACGCTGTCCTGCGGATCGAGCAGATTGGCGATCGAGTACACCTGGCCGGTATACAAGGCCAGGAACAAGCCCTGACCGGCGCCGATCAATGTGGTCAGGAAAATTACCGAAAAGGCAGGATGCATGGGTTACTCCAGAATAATCTCGTGTTACCAGGCGACATCGTCGAGGGTTTCGCCTTCGGCCGCTGGCAACGGTGCTTCCTTCTTGAGCGGATTGTCGGCGCGTTCCAGTTCGTCCTCGTGAATCTGCATGCGCGCCTTGCGCCGCGGCAGGTAATGATTGGCCGGCTTGGTGCCCCACTCCGGCATGAGCTGGTAACCGCCGTGTTCACGTATCGCCACCGACACTTCGGAATCCGGATCGTGCACATCGCCGAACAGGCGCGCACTGGTCGGACAGGACAACACGCAGGCCGGTTTGCGTTCGCGCTCCGGCAATGACTCATCGGAAATACGATCGATGCACAGCGTGCATTTCTTCATGACCTTCTGGTATTCATCGAGCTCGCGCATGCCGTACGGGCAAGCCCAAGAGCAATACTTGCAGCCAATGCACTTATCATAATCGACCAGTACCACGCCATTGTCCTCACGCTTGTAGGATGCGCCGGTCGGGCACACCGGCACACAGGGCGGCTCTTCGCAATGCAAGCAACTTTTTGGAAAATGCACGGTTTCGGTATTGGGAAACTCACCCACCTCAAAGGTCTGCACGCGATTAAAAAAAGTACCGGTCGGATCGGCATCATACGGCCGCTGATCGACCATTGGTCCGGCCCAGCCAGAGGTGTTCCACTGTTTGCACGACGTCACGCAGGCATGACAACCAACGCAAACATTCAAATCAATTACCAGAGCGAGTTGAGTCATATTGCTTTCCTGCCTCAGGCCTTTTTCTTGCGAAACATGCCGGCGAAAAACGGCTGCCATTTGCCACGCCGGCTTTCCTGGCCGGGCACACGCCGTTGCGGTTTGAACTGCGGCGCCGTCACATGCGGCTCGCCCTTGCCGGCCGGATAGACCTTGACCCGCACATCAAACCAGGCGGCTTGGCCGGTGACCGGGTCGGAATTGGAAATGTGCTGACCGGATTCGCACGGCGGCAATTCTTCGGAAATCACGTGGTTGAGCAAAAAGCCTTTTTGCGATTCGTTGGCTTTCGGTGTCAGACCCCAGGCGCCGGACGCCTTGCCGACCGCATTCCAGGTCCATACCGTGCCGGGTTCAACCGATTCGGAAAACTGCACCATGCAGCGCACCTTGCCGTGCGGTGACTCGACCCAGACCCAGTCGCCTTCGGAAAAACCTTTGGCATCACCGAGGCGCGGGCTGACATACAGATAGTTGTGCGTATGAATCTGGCGCAACCAGGCATTTTGTGAATCCCACGAGTGGTACATCGCCATCGGTCGCTGCGTCAGCGCATTGAGCGGATATTCCTGGCTGTCGATGAGCTTGGATTCCAGCGGCTCGAAATAAAACGGCAGCGGATCAAAATAGGTGGCGACGCGCTTGCGCAGATTCTCCGGTGGCTGCTTGCCGGGGCGTTTGCCCTGCGCAGCGAGACGGAATTTCTGCAGCACTTCCGAATACACATGCAGCGTGATCGGCTCGGCATAACGCGTCATACCATGGGCGCGCGCCCATTCGAGATAACCCTTGTTCCAGTTACGCATGTACTGGTAGGAACGCGGCAGTTCGTAATGGAACACGCAGTTGTTGTTGGCGTACATTTCCCACTGACGCGGATTCGGCTCACCCTTGAGAAACTTCTCGCCGCCCTTGCCGCGCCAGCCGGCCAGAAAACCGATGCCGGAACCCGGGCTGGTTTCGTAATTGATGACAAAGTCCGGATAGTCGCGGTATTTGCGAGAACCGTCCTCCTTGACGAACGCCGGCAGGCCGAGACGACTGCCCAGTTCGATCAGTACCTCCTGGAACGGTTTGCACTCACCGGTCGGCTTGACCACCGGGATGCGCACCGAATCAACCGGACCCGAGTATTCCGAAATCGGCCGGTCCAGCATCGACAGCGCATCATAGCGTTCCAGATAAGTGGTATCCGGCAACACCAGATCGGCGAATGCAACGGTTTCTGACTGGAAGGCATCGGCGACGATCAGGAACGGAATCTTGTATTCGCCATCCTCGTTCTTGTCGACCAGCATCTCGCGCACCTTCTCGGTGTTCATCGACGAGTTCCATGCCATGTTGGCCATGAACAGCAACAGCGTATCGACCGGGTACGGATCGCCGCGCCAGGCATTGGTGATGACGTTGTGCATCAGGCCGTGTACCGAAAGCGGGTATTCCCAGGAAAACGCCTTGTCGATACGCACCGGCTGACCGTCATCGTCGACAAACAAATCGTTGGGATCCGCCGGCCAGCCCAAGGGCATGCCGTCGAGCGGCGTTTCCGGCTGCACGCCTTCCGGGCTGTTTGGCGGCTTCGGACAGGGCGGAATTGGCCGCGGAAACGGCGCCTTGTGACGGAAGCCACCAGGGCGGTCGACGGTGCCAAGGATGCTCATCAGGATGCCGAGTGCGCGAATGGCATGAAAACCGTTGGAGTGCGCCGCCAGGCCACGCATGGCATGGAAGGACACCGGATTACCGACCACGGTGTCGTGGTCGTTGCCCCAGGTATCGGTCCACTGGATCGGCAATTCGATTTTCTGGTCGCGCGCGGTCACGCCCATTTCGTGCGCCAGCCGCCGAATCGTGTCGGCCGGGATGCCGGTAATGGTTTCCGCCCATTCCGGCGTGTATTCGTCCACGCGCTCCTTGAGCAACTGGAAGGCAGGCTTGACCGGCGTGCCATCATCCAGCGTGAACTCGCCGAGCAGATAAGGATCGCAGCCCGGCGTGTGCGTACCCATGGCGACGTTCAGGTCGCGGTCCCACCACAGCTTGTTTTCCGGATCGAAACAGCCTTCCTCGTAATGCATTTCGACGCGCTTGAACAGGCCATGGTCATCCAGGTTCGGATCGTTGACCACCAGCTCGGCAGAATTAGTGTACTGCACCAGGAAGTCACGATCGTACAGACCTTGCTTGATGATTTCGTGGATGATGGCGAGTAACAGCGCACCGTCGGTACCGGGCTTGATCGGCACCCACTCGTCGGCAATCGCCGAGTAACCGGTGCGGATCGGGTTGATCGAAATAAACCGGCCGCCACGACGCTTGAATTTTGAAATCGCGATTTTCAGCGGATTGGAATCATGATCCTCGGCGGTGCCGATCATGACAAACAGCTTGGAGCGATCCAGGTCCGGGCCGCCGAATTCCCAGAAGGAGCCACCGATGGTGTAAATCAGGCCCGCCGCCATGTTGACCGAGCAAAAACCGCCATGCGCCGCATAATTCGGCGTGCCGAACTGCTTGGCGAACATACCGGTCAGCGCCTGCATCTGGTCGCGGCCGGTGAACAGGGCGAATTTCTTCGGGTCGGTTTTGCGAATCCCGGCCAGGCGTTCTTCGATGATGTCGAACGCCTTTTCCCAGGAAATTTCTTCAAAAGCCGACTCGCCGCGTTCGGCATTGGCCTTGCGCAACAGCGGTTTGGTCAGGCGCGCCGGCGAATACTGCTTCATGATGCCGGAGGCGCCCTTGGCGCAGAGCACGCCCTCGTTATGCGGATGATCCGGGTTGCCCTCGATATAACGCACCTCGCCATCGCGCAATGTCACCTTGATGCCGCAACGGCAGGCGCACATATAACAGGTGGTTTTTTTGACCTCTATCCGTCCAAGCTCTTTATCCGAGGTTTTTGTCGGGTCCAGCATAGTAATTCTCGTGTTCCGGCTGGCCTGGTGTGCGCCGCCAAATATTTAGCTTTTTATAATATTCTAATCATTAATGGTTTATCAACCGGGACAGGAATAGCACTTGCGATTAATCCCTCGTTTTTCTAGGATTTATCCCAATTCTGAAGAGGCGTGATTTTTTTCACCGAAGCCAATAGGATTCGAATCCGTGCATATTCAGCCAGCCCGGCCAAAAGATTCAATGAGATAGCGCAAGTGAAAAAAATTTTCCCGGTATTTCCACTCTCGAGCGCTTTTGCTATCACCCTGTTTTTGTGCATCTTTTCTTCAGCCAGCGGTGCAGCGCCATTGGTCATCGAAACCGCAAAAATTGTCATGACCGGCAAACGAGCAACCCAAACAAAGGCCAGGCTGAACCTACCCGAAAGCCGCGAGCGCGATAAAATCATCAAGACCCAGACACTCCGATTCACCGGCAACAAACGACAACAACCATGAAAAAACTGCCCGTTTTCCCCCTGATCCTCCTGTCCTGCTCACCCGTCCTGGCGGCGGACTTTGTATTCAATGTGCCGCTGCAACTGGAACAGATCCCAAAAGGCATTCCCCAGGCGAAAGTGATTTGTGAAGTGTTTTCCTACAGCGACAACCGCCAGCCGATCGCGTCCGGTTATACCATCCACACCATCCATTCACAGTTTGGCCGACTGGATAAAAACGTTGTCGTACGAGTCAACTATCACGCCATGCAGCGTCATCGTAAACCGCATCAATATCACTGCCGTTTGCAACTGTTGCTGCCATGGACTCAGCCCAGCTGGCAGACACCGTCGGTCGATGCCGAGCTGCCAATTTTGCAGCCGCAGGAAAACTCCAGCCTGCAGGTTGAAGTTTCCGGCATTATCAAGACCGAAGAACCACGTTAGAAACGCAGCTTTTTGACCACCTCGTAACCGTCGCGATCCGGCTTCCAGCCCCAGTCAAACGTCTGCATGTCACGAAATGCCGCCCACAAGGCGTCATCGAAAGACTTGGCGCTGAAACCGCAACCGATGCTGTGACGTTCAGTCTGTGACTTGCGCTTGCCCGGAATGTATCTGGCCTCGATGACAATGGCGTAGCCGTGTTTCAGATAGGTCTGGCCCTGGGCGTGGCGAATATCGACGTTGGGACCATAATCGGCATAACCTTTTTCCGCCAGCAAGACTTCGGCTTTTTCCTGTAACTGAAACGGTTGCTCATCGCCGTGCAGGAATTCGTAATCCAGCACCGTGCCCTTCCATTTGGCCGTGACACAGATGGCCGCCGACCAGGATTGCAGCGGCAGCAAGCAGAACAAAATCAAAAGCATCAATTTTTTTGGCATAAGTCTTTATTCCCGGCCTGTCAGAGCCAGTTAACTGGTCCCAGGCTCTTTCATGGCCTCAAGTTCTTCCCAGCGCACGAAGCAGCTTTCCAGTTGCGCTTCAACTTCGGCCATCTCCTGTTGCAATACCGGGATGCGTTCGGGCTGGCCCCGGTAAATTGCCGGATCCGACAGTTGCTGCTGTAGTTGCGTCTGCTGTTGCTCGAGTTGTTCGATCTGCTGTGGCAGCTGTTCGAGTTCTCTTTGTAATTTATAGCTCAGCTTTTTGCTTTTCGTCGCAGGAGCTTTTTTCCCGCCAGTATCCTGACTCGCGAGCCTGGCCGGATTCGCTTTAACGCCCGCTTGTTGCTGCAAGCTGGCCTGCTGTTGTCGCTGCCAGTCGCTGTAACCACCGACATAACTGCCGACGCGACCATCGCCTTCAAAAACCAGCGTGGCGGTCACGACGTTATCGAGAAATTCGCGGTCGTGACTGACCAGGATCAGCGTGCCCTGATAATCCAACAGCAGCTCCTCGAGCAATTCCAGTGTCTCGACATCCAGGTCATTGGTCGGCTCGTCCAGCACCAGCAGATTGGCCGGCTTGAGAAACAGTTTGGCCAGCAACAGACGGTTACGTTCACCGCCGGACAACGCCTTTGCCGGTTGCCGGGCGCGCTGTGGCGAAAACAGGAAATCCTGCAAATACGACAGAATGTGTTTTTCCTGACCGTTGACCACCACCTTGTCCGAACCTTCGGCGACATTGTCCTGCACGCTTTTGGCATCGTTGATCTGGCCGCGCAGCTGATCAAAAAACACCACTTCGAGCTTGCTGCCGAGCCTGACCTGGCCTTCATCCGGTGGTAGTTGGCCAAGCAACAATCTCAGCAAGGTGGTTTTGCCGGCGCCGTTGGGGCCGATCACACCGATCTTGTCGCCGCGCAGAATAGTGGTGGAAAAATCACGCACAATCGGCTTGCCATCCCAGCGGTAACTGATGTGCTCGGCCTCGCACACCAGCTTGCCGGATTGCTCGCCCTGTTGCATGCGCAGGCGCGCCTGCCCCTGCTGAGCACGGCGCTGGCGGTAGTCCTCTCGCATCGACTTTAATGCCCGCACACGGCCTTCGTTGCGCGTACGCCGCGCCTTGATGCCCTGGCGAATCCAGACTTCCTCCTGCGCCAGCTTTTTGTCGAAACGTTCATTCTGCTTTTGCTCGGCGTGCAAGCGCTCCTCGCGGCGGCGCAGGTAATTGTCGTAATCGCCCGGCCAATCGGTCAGACCACCGCGATCCAGCTCGACAATGCGCGTCGCCAGGTGGCGCAGAAATTCACGATCATGCGTGACAAACAACAGTGCGCCCGGCCAGCCGATGAGAAACTGTTCCAGCCACTGGATCGATTCGATATCCAGGTGGTTGGTCGGCTCATCCAGCAATAACAGGTCCGGGTCTGTCGCCAGTGCCCGCGCCAGCAGCACGCGGCGCTTCAGTCCGCCGGACAGGCTGGCGACATCGGCGTCGGCCGGCAATGACAAACGCGAAATCACGGTTTCGACCTGTTGTTCGAGCTGCCAGCCACCGCGACTTTCCAGGTCGTGCTGAATGCGTGACAGCTGTTGCAGATTGTCGTCACTCGGATCATTGCTGACCAACTGCACCGCAGCGTGATAGTCGTTGATGAGTTGCGCCTCCTGCCCCAGCGCCGATGCCACCACGGAAAACACCTTGCCGTGGAAGTCCTGCGGCACCTCCTGCGTCAGGCGTGCAATGCGCACGCCTTTGCCCACGGCGCGTTCACCACTGTCCGCCACGATCTCCCCGGCGATGATTCTCATCAACGTCGATTTACCTTCACCGTTGCGGCCGATCAGGCAGACACGTTCGCCCGTCGTGATGCTGAAATCGACATTTTCCAGCAATGGGGGACCACCATAGCCATGCTGCACGGCTCTGAGCGTGACCAGATTCATCATGTTCAACCCTTGAAAAATTCCTGACAGGAAAGAAAAGTATTTTGCCCATACAGACTGTCATACTTTTCAGCTAGGCAATGCCCGGGATAATCGTTACTATGATCGCTGTGATAAAAGGCTACAGGTTGACACTGTCATGAACAAGACAGTTTCCTTTAATTCTGCATGGTCGGGGGAAGCCGACTGCAAGAACTGCTCGTTACGCAATACCGTATTGTTTGCCGGGCTTGAGGAAAAAGACTTCGAAAAAATCCATCAGCCGATCGATCAGTACACCCTGACGCCTGGTGCGGTACTGTACCGCATGGGCGAAGTCGGCGATACCATGTACACCATCCGCAGTGGCGCCGTAAAACTGGTGCAATACCTGCCGGACGGCAGTCAGCGCATTGTGCGCCTACTGCGCACCACCGACATCACCGGACTCGAGGCTCTGTTGCACCAGCCATACCAGCACGACGCGATTGCGTTGCAGCCGACGGAAATCTGCAAACTGCCGGTGCCGGTGATCAAACACCTCAGCGCTGAAAACCCGAAACTGCATCACGAACTGCTGCACCGTTGGCACAAGGCCTTGACCGAAGCCGATGCCTGGCTGACGCATTTATCCACCGGTTCGGCCAAGCAGCGCATCGCGCGTCTGCTGCTGCATATGTTCGGCAAGAATTATGACCTGAGCTGCCAGCTGTTCAGTCGCGAAGACATCGGTTCCATGCTGGCCATCACCACGGAAACCAGCAGCCGCGTCATCGCCGAATTCAAACGCAAGGGGATGCTGATTGAAATTGCACCGCAGCACTACCGGCTCGATGTCGAAAAGCTGCAGCAAATTGCCGAGGACTGACAGCGGCACACAAGCTGCTGCCGGTGGCAGTCAGGAGTAACGCTGCTGTACGTAGTCGTTGAGGATCTGCTTGAACTCTTCGGCGATGTGATCGCCTTTCAGCGTGACCTTCTTCTCACCATCCATGAATACCGGCGCAGCCGGCCGCTCACCATTTCCGGGCAGGCTGATGCCGATATCGGCGTGTTTGCTTTCCCCCGGGCCGTTGACGACACAACCCATGACCGCGACGTTCATGCTCTCCACGCCCGGATACTGCTCGTGCCAGACCGGCATCTGCTCACGCAGGTATTGCTGGATGTCCTGCGCCAGTTGCTGAAAATAGGTGCTGGTGGTGCGACCACAACCGGGACAGGCAATCACCTGCGGCATGAACGAGCGCAGACCCATGGATTGCAGGATTTCCTGCGCCACCAGCACTTCCTGGGTGCGCAAACCACCCGGCTCGGGTGTCAACGAAATACGAATGGTGTCACCGATGCCCTGCTGCAGTAGCACAGCCAGCGCCGCGGTTGATGACACAATGCCCTTGGAGCCCATACCGGCTTCGGTCAGCCCCAGGTGCAAGGCGTAGTCGCATTGTGCGGCGAGTTGCTGATAGACGGCGATCAGGTCCTGCACGCCGCTCATTTTGCATGACAAGACAATGCGCTCCGGCGGCAGGCCGATGTCGACGGCGCGCGCCGCGTTTTCCAATGCCGAAGCCACCATAATGTGATGCATGATCGCAGCACCTTCCAGTGGCTGGGCCGATTTGGCGTTTTCGTCCATCTTGCGTGCCACCAGCGACTGATCGAGACTGCCCCAGTTGACACCAATACGAATCGCCTTGTCGTAACGCGCAGCGGTTTCGATCATGACGGCGAACTGGCTATCGCGTTTTTCACCGCTGCCGACATTGCCGGGATTGATGCGGTACTTGTCGAGCGCCTCGGCACAGGCCGGATGTTCGCTGAGCAGGCGATGGCCGTTGAAATGAAAATCACCGACCAGCGGCACATCCAGCGACAGCTGGTCGAGTCGTTCGCGGATCTCTGGCACTGCTTTGGCCGCGGCTTCGTTGTTGACGGTGATGCGCACCATCTCGGAACCGGCGCGATACAGGTCAGCGACCTGCTGCACGGTGGCGGCGACATCGGCGGTATCGGTATTGGTCATCGATTGCACCACCACCGGCGCATCGCCGCCGACCTGCAGGTGGCGAATATTGACCGCGCGGGTAGCATGGCGCTGGATCGGGGAAGAACTCATGAATCGGCTTCTGTTGCGGGAAATGCGCGCATGATAGCGCGAAGCAGCGGACAAGAAAAAGCCCGGACTAGCCGGGCTTTTCTTTACAGCTCGTGATGCAGGCTTATTTGAGCTTGCCGATGCCGAGCATCTTGAGAATGTATTTCTCGTAAATCGGCTCGGACGTGCCTTTTTTCATCTTGCGAATGAAGTACTTTTCAAACGCGATCTTGGCCATGTGCACCCACTTGCCCTTCTTGAACCAGGCTACATTGCGTGGCGGAATCTGCGGCAAGGCGACAAAAGCCGCACCGGTGTCACCCATGTCAGCCAGGCAGATGGCGTTCCAGGTGGCTTTGGTATCGAGATCCTTGCCGACCAGTTCGTTGGCGATGTTGTGCACAATCGCAGTCACCATGGATTCGATCATGTAGCCGGTCTTGGGCGCGCCGGTCGGCACCGGGGTCGCTTCCACCGGCGGGATAGCAATACAGACACCGGCCGCGTAGATGTTTTTGTAGGTCGGGTTGCGCTGGTATTCGTCTACAAACACAAAACCGCGCGGGTTGCACAGACCTTCCACGTTGCTGACCGCCTCAACACCTTTGAATGCCGGCAACATCATGGAGAACTTGAACTCCACTTCGTGATCCTTGATCTTGTTGCTGGCATCGTCGTATTCCTCGACGAACATCTTGTTGGCTTCGATCTTGACCGTTTTGGCGTTGGTGATCCAGTTGATGTGATGGCTGCGCATTTCCGATTCCAGCATGCCTTTGGAATCGCCGACACCACCGAGGCCGAGATGGCCGATGTAGGGTTCGGAGGTGACGAATGTCATCGGCACCTTGTCACGCAGTTTGCGCTTGCGCAGGTCAGCGTCAACGATGAAAGCAAACTCATAGGCGGGACCGAAGCAGGAGGCAAACGGCATGGCGCCGATCACCACATGACCCGGCTCATCCAGCAGCTTCTGGTATGTTGAATAGGCGGATTCGGCATGATCGACGGTGCAGACCGAATCGCTGTGGCCGTTAACCGGGCCGGAGCCTTCAACTTCCTCGAACGCCAGACGCGGACCGGTGGCGATGACCAGATAGTCGTAACGCACTGTCTCGCCATCATCGAGCTGCAACGAATTGTTCGGCGCATCGATGCTGGTGCAGCGTTTGGCGATGAAATTGATGTTTTTTCTTTCCAGGTGCTTGCGGATATCAAAGGTGATGCTGGCGCGATCGCGCCAGCCGACCGCCACCCAGGGGTTGGAAGGTACAAATTGAAAATAGTCACGCTCGTTGATGACGGTGACTTCGTGCTCGCGACCGAGAATGTCGCGAAGTTCGTACGCCGCAGGCATGCCACCTGTGCCGGCGCCCAATACCACTATATGAGCCATGAGACTCCTCCTGAAAACTGATTATTCTAGTTGGTGGGTTATCATCTTCGCGCGGCCTTCTGTGTGCCGTTTAGCTGAATGACAATACACCGATTTTTCAGGATGTTAAAGCAAAAAAAGCCCGATCGGGCGACAATCTAGCGCTGTAGCCAGCGCAAGACCGTGCTCTGGGTGGCGGAGCCGCCGGTCAACAGGAATTCGAGCACGTTTTCATTGAGCAGATTCCATTCCATATCGCGCTTCACACCGGCCTGGGCACAGAACAACACCTTGTCACCGGCATGCAGGGGACTTTCCCCGGGCGGCAGCAACACATTGCCATCGGCATGCTGCAGCAACAGGGCGACACAGTTGAGGCTGCGCTCCGGCGTGTAGCGATCTTTCTCGATATCGCCGAGCGTCACAACACGGTCGTGCTGCAAGGCCTGCATCACCGCATGCGCCATGTCGTCGTTGATGGTCAGTTCCCAGATTTCCGGCACTTCTTCGGAAATCGCACCGGAAATGCGACTGACCAGCTCACAGGCCCAGGCTTCGTCCTGGTAATAAGCCAGACCGATAAAATCGTACAGCATCGGCGTGGCCAGCAAGGCGCGGATCTTGTTGGCGACGATGCTCCCCGGCGTCATGACGATATTGCACTTGAGTTCATCGAACACCGACTGGTTGTCATGCTCGTTCTGGCGCGCAATGGTGAACAGGTCCGGATTCAGCTCCAGCGCCGTGACCACAATCGACAGGTTGTTGGCGTCATCGTCGGTGCCGGCCACCAGCCCGGCTGCGCTTTCGATGCCGGCCTGTTGCAAGGTGTCGGCTTCGGTGCCACGCCCCTGCACAAAGGCGGTGTCGGGCTGACCGGTCAGGTCCGGAGTCGCCTCAATCACGACGATATCAACACCTTCCTGTCGCAGGCGGTTATACACCGCCTTGCCGAAACGACCGTAGCCACAGATCACCCAGCGGCCGTTTTTCGGCGGGTAAACGGGTTCACGCAAGCACTGATGTGAAACGCCGGTGAGCCATTGATGCAGCAGATACAGACAGGGCGCCTGCAGTGCGGTCGATAACAGGGTGCCGAAGGTATCATAGGGATCGATGATGTAATTGGTGCCAAACGACGCCATATTGGCTTCCACATCATGGGAATCGGCGCGGCAAATCACTTTCACATCGTGATGCAGCAGCTTGCTGGTGATGGCGATTTTCAGGTTGCTTTCATTGACATTGGTCAGCGCCACTACGCCGGCGCAGCGGTTATGTTTCAGGCCGGCTTCCAGAAGATGTAACGGCCGGCGCGCATCCGCGCAAAGCGCCGGCACATAATCGCGCATGACCTCCAGCTTGAGTTCGCTAATGCGCTCGGGATCGTAGTCCACCACCACCGCATGCTGGTTATGCTCGATCAACGCCTGCACCAGTTCACGGCCGGTCTCACCATAGCCACAGATCAGGTAAAACGGTTCACGCAGATGGCGAATGCGCCGGCTGAAACGCCGCTCGGTCACCGCCTGCTGAAACGCCGGGTCACGGATCAGCGCCAACAGCGTGCCGATGGCATAAATCCACACAATGACCGTCGCGTACACCGACAGTGTCACCCACAACCGCTGCGCGTCACTGAATGCATGCGGTATTTCACCAAAGCCGATGGTGGTCGCCATATAGCTGACGAAATAAAACGCATGAAAAAAACTCAGATACCAGGTATTGCCCTGCTCATCCACGCCGGGTATCAGCACCAGGCCGAGGATGGTGATGGCGTAAGTCACAATCAACGTCAGCAGCGGCTGGCGCATGCGGCGGAAAACAATGAAAAAGATGTTTTCCATGCGGATTTTGCTGGACATCGCCACGGCGGAATTAGCGCCTCAGCATGACGGTTTCGATCACCAGCAGCACCACGGAAATGATATTGGCCATGAGCGCGCCACCCGACAGCGACACGATGCTCGCCACCATGGCGGGGGTCAGGCCATCCTCGGTGGCATAAACGGCAAACGCCCACACCAACGCCGCCGCCAGCAGTTGCAATACCGCTACCAGACTGGTGGCCAGCAGTACCGCTCCCATCTGGGTGCGATCACCGAACTTGAGTACGGTCGCAATCAGGTTCACCACCACGACGGCAAACAGTTCGTATACCGGATGATGCTCCGGATTGGCGATCTCGCCGACAAAAAAGCCGAAGTTCAGCGTTGCCGCCAACACGATAAAAAAACCGAAAATGACTTTTTCTGGATTCACTGTTTGTCTCCGGATGCTGGAAAGGAATTATTTTCTGATATTGTGATTATAGTTACTCTGGCAATCAACATGGCTGGCCCTCCCTGGTGCTGTAATCAGGCATGGTTAAAAATCTGCCGCAAAGAGACCGGTTTGCCAATCGCGTATCCCTGCGCGTAATCCACGCCGATACGACGCAGAAACTCAACCGTCTGCTCGGTTTCGGCAAATTCCGCAATGGTCTGGATCTGCATGACGTGACCAATCTGGTTGATCGCCTCGACCATGGCCTGGTCAATCGGATCATCCAGCACATCGCGCACAAAGGCGCCGTCAATTTTCAGATAATCCACCGGCAGGTTTTTCAAATAGGCAAACGACGACAGGCCGCTGCCAAAGTCATCCAGGGCAAATTTACAGCCGAGTTTTTTCAGTTCGCGAATGAATTCGATCGCAATGGTCAGGTTACTGATCGCCGCCGTTTCCGTCACCTCGAAGCTGAGCATGCCCGCCGGTATGTCATAGCGTTTGACCAGCTGACCGATGGACTGCAGCAATTGCGGACGCGACATGGAGTCACCGGACAGATTGATGGCGAAACTCATGTTCTGTGTCTTGTGCCCCTGGCGCGACATACGATCGATAAACAGGATAGTCTGCTCCACCACCCAGTGATCGATCGACGACATCAGATTGTAACGTTCCGCCGCCGGGATGAAGGCGCCCGGCGGGATCAACTCACCATCCTTGCCTTTCATGCGCAACAGGATTTCATAGTGGCCGTCGCCCTGGCCGTCCTGTAATGGCTTGATCAGCTGACCCATCAACTCGAAGCGATTCTCCGCCAGCGCATTCGGGATCTCTGTGACCCATTGCATTTCCGACTGGCGTTGGGTTGTTGCGGCATCGTCGCGCTGGTACAGGCGAATCTGGTTACGCCCCGCATCCTTGGCGGCATAGCAGGCAACGTCGGCAGCGCCCATCACTTCAATCAGACTGGTGCTATTTTCATCAATCGGCACCACGCCGATGCTCGCGCCGATCTGGAACAGTTTGTCTTCCCAGACAAAACGGTAATCACTGATGGCTTCGTGCAGTTTCTCGGCGATTTTCAGCCCCAGCTCAACGTCACAATCCTTGAGGAACAGGCCAAATTCATCACCACCCAAACGTGACAGCACATCGGACTCGCGCACCATACTGGCCAGAATACCGCTCAACTGGCGCAGCAATTCATCACCGGCGACGTGCCCGCAGGTATCATTGACCACCTTGAACTGGTCAAGGTCGATGTAGATCAGCACCGCCAGTTTTTTGCTGTGATGCACATGCTTGAGCTCCCGGGTGAGCTGCTGTTCAAAATAAAAGCGATTGCGCAGACCGGTCAGCTGGTCGTGTGTCGCCTGATAGGACAAATTATCTTCTGCACGTTTTTTGGCCGTAATGTCACGGCCGTACAGATTGACGTAGCGCGCTTCCGGCACCGGCGACATGACCAGCAGCAAGGTGCGTTTCTTGATCAGCAACTCCGCCTCTTCAATCAAGCCGGTTTCGATCACGCGCACCACCACGGTCACCCATTCCTGCGGTAATTTATCACCGACATGGACACCCCAGTCCTGCAGGATGTAATTGCTGGCCGGATTGGCGTACAACAGCACACCATCGATATCGACACGCAATACCGGCTCGGGATTTTCCTCCGGCAAGCGGGCAAGTGTTTCGACCTTTTTCTCGGCTTCCACCTGCTGGGTGATCTCGGTGCGAATACCGATGTACTCAAACGGTTTTCCCTGTTCATCCAGATGCGGAACAATGGTTGATTCCACCCAGTAATGGCTGCCATCACGTGCACGATTACAGATCACACCATGCCACACCTGGCCATTGGCGATGGTCTTCCACATGGTACGAAAGAACGCCTTATCGTGCTGGTCCGAGCGAATGATGCGATGATTATGGCCGAGTAATTCTTCCTTGCTGTACTGACTGATTTCACAAAACTTCTCGTTGGCATAGGTGATATTGCCTTTGGTATCGGCAATGCTGACGATGGCATGTTCATCCAGTGCAAACTGCTGAAACTGCAGACTGGTGTTGGACAGCGTCAACTGCTGCGCCAGACGTTGCATGCGCAAAAACACAAACGCCAGATAAAGCACCAGCGTCAACGCCAGCATGAACAACAGACCGCGATAGCGTTGTGCGCTGCGCGATAACTGGGTGATGACCGCCTGGTAATCGGAATACAGATCTTGCAAAACCTTGCCGGTGGCAATGCTCTCCAGCCTGTTTGCCAGGACATCCGTACTCACCTGGTAACCGGCAATGGTTTTGACAAAATTGACAAAATTCCTGATCTCTGCGACGTCGCGATCAATCAGGTTGTCCTGCTCGCTATCCAGCATCTGCAGCAACGCACCGACACGGCGGTTGTTTTCGCTTTCACGAGCAAACAGCAACACCTCGATCGCCAGCAGTTTGATGCTTTCAGCGATGGTCACATCACCAGTTTTCCGGCTGCGCGCCTGCGCACTGAGTTGCGCCAGGGTATCGCGGGTAAGCATGGGAAAATAGCGCAGGCTTTGCTGCAAAATGGCCGTGTGCGCCTTGTACTCTTCGATCATTTCCAGCTTCTGTTCAAACAACTGTTGTAATTGCTTGATCTGGGTAGCCAGTGTCAGTTGGTGGTCACTATCCAGATCTGCCGCAACTTCGGGGAGGTTTTCCAGGGATATACCGATGCGGTATTGCACCTTGGTAAAAGGCTCAAAGGTTTTGATACGGCCGGCCTCCAGCGTTGCCGTCAGCCGATTAAGCTCGGCATCCTGCTTTTGCAGACGTAACAACCTGGTGGTATCGGCATTGAACTTTTCGTGATCGATACGGCTGTTGACAAACAGCCAGCTCAACACCAGCGCCACCGCCAGGCCGAAAAACAACTGTTTGTAATAAATGCTTTTCATAAGGGCTTGCCGCGGTATTCGCCGGTCAGCGAGTCCAGGAATGCAACAATCTTGTCGGCATGTTCTGCGGGCATATCACGCCCGAGCTGGCTTCTCGCCATGACAATCACTGCTTCATGCAGATTGGCGATGGACCCATTATGAAAATAGGGCGCGGTGCGCGCCACATTACGCAGCGGCGGAGCGCGATAGATGTTCACCTCGCTTTGCGGCAATTCCACCTCTGCTGAACCGCCCCGAGCATCACTGCCCGGTTTTGTACGCTCGATAAACACACCCAACAAGGCGCGTACATTGCCACCCAGATTGATCCCCTGATGACAGGAGATGCAGCCGTAGTCCTTGAACAGGCGAAAACCTTCTTTCTGCTCGCTGCTGATCGCCTGTTTGTCGCCACGCAAATAACGATCGAATGCCGAATCCGGGGTAATCAGGGAACGTTCGAAAGTCGCCAATGCATCCTGTATCGCCGGCACGCTGATGCCATCGGCATAAATATCGGCGAACAAAGCCGGATAAACATCATGTCGTCGCAGGCGCTGCAAGATGGCCGGCCAGCTGGAGTTCATGTGTTTGTCATTGTTGATGACGTCATCGATCTGTTGTTCGAGTAAGGCCACCCGGCCGCTCCACATCTGGTACTGGTTGAAACCGGCATTGAACACCGTCGGCGTGTTCATGACATCAAAGCCACCTTGCACATTGATCGAAACCGGCAGTTGATCAACTCCTGCCTGCGTCAGGGAATGACAGGTCTCGCAGCTGACGTTGCTGTCGGACAGAATCGGGTCCTGAAACAGCATCTCGCCCAGGCCGACTTTTCTGGCATCCAGCTGCACCTGTTGCGGAATCGGGCTGATGACTTCGGTACCGTCGCCGAGATAATCAAAGTAATGATGCGCCGAACTGACCGGACTGGTTGCTGGCGCGCTGCCGCCGACCAGATAAAGCCACATCAGCAACACGGCAAAACCGGCCGAAAGCACCCCGGCGGCAATCAGTTTCACTTGCCGTTTTTCGGTCACAGTTTCAGTATCCTCATGAAAAATATACAAACTCAGGCATATTTTTTTATCGGGTTTGCAACCAGATTCTTTAATCAGCACGCTCCTGCACTGCGCCTTCAGGAAAAGCGCCTGCCGGGCAAATTCGATTTGACCCGCAGCAGACAAGCAGGTTGAATAAGCCCGCAAATTATCCTGAAAACAATCCCATGCACCTTTTTCATATCGCTTCGACCACGCCCGACACCTTCGCCGCCGTAGACCTTGGTTCCAACAGCTTCCACATGATTGTGGCCCGCATCGAAAACGATCAGCTCAAGATCATCGACAAACTGCGTGAAATGGTGCGGCTTGGCGCCGGCCTGAAAGCGGACAAGACGCTGGATGAGGAAACCGCCGACCGCGCCATCGCCTGTCTGGAGCGGTTTGGCCAGCGACTGCGCGATTTTCCGCTCGGCAGCGTGCGTGCCGTCGGCACCAACACCCTGCGACAGGTGCGCGACGACAGCTTTCTCAACCGTGCCGAACAGGCGCTCGGCCACCCGATCGAAGTCATCGCCGGTCGCGAGGAAGCCCGCCTGGTGTATCTCGGCGTGGCCCACGGGCTGGATACCGGTGAGCACAAGCGCCTGGTCATCGACATCGGCGGCGGCAGCACCGAGCTGATCATTGGC
This sequence comes from Chromatiales bacterium, assembly GCA_050049775.1. GTDB lineage: Bacteria > Pseudomonadota > Gammaproteobacteria > Chromatiales > Chromatiaceae > JABDQZ01. The sequence continues at coordinate 9,216 of JASFVP010000017.1, read as the reverse complement.
AGGCAGTTTGACATTTACGATCGCGAAAGCCTGCACATGGGCTGTGTCAGTTACAGCACACGTTATTTTGCCGATGGCGTGATTTCCCGCGAAAGCATGAGTCACGCCGTTCTTGCCGGTCGACTCGAGATCCGCCCGCTCAAGCACACGTTTGGCGCCGGTAAATGGAAAATGGCGGTCGGCAGTTCCGGCACCATTCGTGCGATTCGCCAGGTCGTGTTCGAAATGGGCTGGAGCAGCCGCGGCATCAGCAAATCGGCGCTGAAAAAATTGCGCACCCATATGATCGAAGCCGGCCATGTCGACAAGCTGCAGCTTAAAGGGCTGAGCAGCGAACGCCTGCCGGTTTTCGCCGGTGGTGTGGCCGTGCTCAGCGCCCTGTTCAAATCCCTCGACATCGAACTCATGCAGGTGTCCGACGAAGCACTGCGCGAAGGCCTGCTGTATGAAATGCTCGGCCAGTTCCATCACGAGGACGTGCGTGACAAGACCGTAAAAAGCCTGTTCGAGCGCTACAACATCGACAAGACCCAGGCGCGCCGCGTTGAAACCACCGCCAAGCAGTTACACGGCCAGGTGGCCGCAGACTGGCAATTGCAAAATCCCGAATACGCCGAGCTGCTGTCCTGGGCGGCGAAACTGCATGAAATCGGCCTGACCATTTCACACAGCCAGTTTCAGAAGCACGGCGCCTACATTCTCGAAAACGCCGACCTGTCTGGCTTCTCTCGTCAGCAACAGCGCATTCTGGCCCTGCTGGTGCGCAACCACCGCCGCAAGATCCAGGCCGACGCCTACGACAGTCTCGCAACCGACGTGCGTGAACCCATCCAGCGGCTGAGCATCCTGCTGCGCCTGGCGGTGTTGTTGCATCGCGGCCGCAGCAATACCGACAAACCCAAGCTCAAATTACAGGCCGGCGCCGGCTCCATCCATGTCTATTTCCCGGAAGACTGGCTCGATGACCACCCGCTGACCGTCGTGGAAATGGAAAGCGAGTCGAAATACCTGCGCAACATCAATTACTCACTGACCTTCTCGTAGGCCTTTGCAACAGCGGTCGGCATTGTCTCTGCAGAACATTCAGCGCACAGCAAAAGGACTCAAAAAAACCACACAGCGGTCGCTAACGGCGGTATGCGCGACGCCTGGCCTGTCAAAAAAATTCTGCTGATCAACCTGCTGATCGCTGCCGTTTACTGGCTGGTCGGCTATATCGGCCTGTTGCTGACCGTGCCGCCCAGCGGTGCTTCCCCTTTCTGGCCGGCGGCCGGTGTCGCTCTCGCGCTTACCCTGCAATACGGTTACCGGATATTGCCGGGCATCCTGATCGGCAGTTACCTGGTCAACCTCGATTCCCTGCTCAATGCAACCGACGGCGCACTCACTCTGAAAGTCGGTCTGGTGACGCTGGCCATCGCGGCGGCCGTCACATTACAGGCTTATGTCGGCCGACACCTGCTCAAACGCTATCTGCAACAACCGCTGGCGTTGATCACACTGCACGACATTTCCCTGTTCATGTTGCTTGCTGGCCCGCTGGCCTGTCTGGTTGCAGCGAGCATCAGCGTTTTGGCCCTGACGCAAAGCGGCATCGTGCCACTGGATCAGAGTTTTCTGGTATGGGGTACCTGGTGGGTGGGCGACATGGTTGGCGCCCTGACCGTCACTCCGGCGTTACTGGCATTCATCGGCAAACCCGCCAGTGTCTGGCGGCCGCGTCGCCTGGCGTTGCTGCTGCCACTGAGCATTGTGCTGTTACTCATCCTCGGCTTTTTCCAGAATGTCTACCGCCAGGTCGAGCAGCGCATCAACAGCGACCTGGATGTCATGATCGAAAACACCACCGAACACATTCAGGACAGCTTTGCCGAGGTGGAAGCCCAACTCGACTGGATCATCAGTTACCTGCGTTCATCCGCTGAAGTCACCCAGGATGAATTCGAGCAATTCACCCACACCAGTCTGCAACACTCGACCGGCATCCTGTCCTACTACTGGCTGACTGATTCAAAAACCACACCGACGCTATACCGGCATGCCGATAATCCGACACCGCCAGGCTGTCAGGCAGAACACAGCGGTCCAGAGACATTCCTGCCACAGATCAACCTGACGAGCAGTCACTGGATTTTTCTGCCAGCAGCTCAGCCACGCTGTAACCGGCTGTTGATCTACAAACACGTCGGCCTGGTGTCGGCAAAGCGCAACACCGAGCTATTATCCAATAGCCTGATAATGGTTGCCGTCGACCTTCACGCATTATTGCAGGATGCCATCAAGTATTTGCCGACCGAGCAACTCAGCATTCGCATCGAGCTGCCCGCTGAGCAAAACCGCAGCCTTTACGCGGCCGGGCAAACCGACACCTTCCAGCCCAACCCGGTAAAACTCGAACTCAGTCGTCATGCCGACCTGTTCATACAGAACAATTATCTCAGGCTGTCGTTTGAAGCCACGCAAAATTATCTGACAGAGCAATTCAGCTGGGATGTCTGGTCGGTGCTCAATGGCGGTTTTCTGGTGGCGGCACTGTTCAGCGCCGGGCTGCTGGTGATTACCGCCAGACACTCGATCACGGAATCCATCGTTGCCAGTCGAACCCGGGATCTCAAGCAGGAAAATTCCCAGCGCGTGCGCACCCAGCAACTATTGGCCATGCAAAGCTCAGTGCTGGAAATGATCGCCAGTGATGCCGATCTCAATCGTATTCTGGCGAGAATCTGTGTCGATATCGAAAAGCTGTCGCCGCAAGGCACCATCGCATCGGTCATGCTGGTGGACGCCGAAGGCCGCATGCTCAATCTGGTGGAAGCGCCGAGCCTGGCGGGCGAATTCCGCGCTTGTCTGCAAAATTTCCCCATCGGTGAAAACCAGGGTTCCTGCGGCACCGCCGTCTACCGCGGCGAACAGGTCGTGGTCGAAGACATCAGCAATGATCCACTGTGGCAGGACCATCTGGACCTGGCGGCATCGGCCGGTCTTAAATCCTGCTGGTCCACACCCTTTTTCAGGAAAGACGGCAAGGTGCTCGGCGCTTTTGCATTAAGCCATACGACACAACGCAAACCGGGCCGGCAGGACCATGCGCACATGAAAGCCGCCGCTTTCCTCAGCTCGCTGGCGGTGGAACAGGCGCATGCGCGCGAGCAGATGAACCGGCTCAGCCTGGCGGTAGAACAAAGCCCGAGCGCCGTCATCATGACCGACACCAGCGGGCAGATCGAATACGTCAACCAGAAATTCACCGAAATCACCCAATACCGTGCCGACGAAGCCCGCGGCCGGAACGCCGATCGGTTATTGCAGAGCGATTTCTCCGAAAACGATCTTGGTGAAATTCATGCCACTCTGTTCAGCGGCAAGGAATGGCGCGGCAGCCTGCTCAACCGGCGCAAGGACGGCAGCGAATACTGGGCGCAGTATTACATTTCACCGGTGCGCAACCAGCACAATGAAATCACCCACATCGTCGGCATACATGATGACATCACCGAAACCCGACGCAGCCATGAAAAAATCACCTACCAGGCAACACATGATTTGCTCACCGGCCTGTTCAATCGCAGTGAATTCGAGCGTCGCCTGGATATCCTGCTCGCCACTACCAGCAATGAAACCACCCAGCACACGCTGTGTTTCATCGACCTGGACCAGTTCAAGATCGTCAACGACACATGCGGCCATGTCGCCGGTGATGAATTGCTGCGGCAACTGGCCAGTATCATGCAAAAGAACATTCGCAAGCACGATGTGCTGGCGCGCGTCGGCGGTGACGAATTCGCCATCCTGTTTGAACATTGCGAACTGGCGCAAGCGCTGGAAACTGCCAACACCCTGCGACAGCAGGTGGCGGAACATATTTTTTCCTGGGATGACCGCAGCTTTAACGTCGGCCTGAGTGCCGGCCTGGTGGCCATCAACCAGCACAGCCCGAATCGGGTCGAATTATTGCGTGAAGCCGATGCCGCCTGTTATGCAGCCAAGGACACCGGCCGCAACCGTATCCACATCTATCATGAAGACGATGAAACCACCGCGCGACGCAGCAGCGAGATTCGCTGGGCGCGCAAGGTTCGCGAGGCATTGCGTGAAGATCGCTTCATTTTGTATCAGCAGCTGATTTCACCGTTGCAGCAAGCGCAAGCGCCTTGCTTCGAGATCCTGCTGCGTATGCTGACGCCGGATGGCGACATTATTGCTCCCGACCAGTTCCTGCCGGCAGCCGAACGCTACAACATCGCACCGGAAGTGGATGCCTGGGTGGTCGAACGCGCCTTCATGCTAATCCAGAAAAGCCCGCAACTGCTCGAACAGGTGGAATACTTCTCCATCAATCTATCCGGCCTGTCGCTCAATACCGGCTTCGCCGGGCAGATCATCGACTGGTTACAGCAATATAACTTGCCGCCACAAAAAATCTGTCTTGAGATCACCGAAACCGCCGCCATCGGCAACCTGTCGCACGCCATTGAATTCATCGACAAACTCAAACAGGTCGGCATTCGTTTTGCACTGGATGATTTTGGCAGCGGCCTGTCGTCGTTTGCCTATCTGAAAAACCTGCATGTAGATGTACTGAAAATCGATGGCCAGTTTGTGCGCGACATCCTGTCCGACCCGATGGATCTGGCCATGGTCAAGTCGATCAATGAAATCGGCAAGGTCATGGGCAAGACTACGGTGGCGGAATTTGTCGAAAGCGAGGCGGTGCGCAACAAACTGCGCGAACTGGGTATCGATTATGCCCAGGGTTATGGTATTGCCGAACCGGAACCCTGCCGGCCGATACAGCCGTCGGCACAGGCCAGCTAGACTCAGCGCCCCGGCCAGACCAGTCGACCCAGCCCCATTTCGTCCAGCGCTCCTTCCATGAAGCGTCTTACCTGCTTGGCGTCTTCCATACGCAAGGCCAGTTTGGTCAACTGACGGGCGCGGGCGCGGTTGAAACTGCGAATCACCCACTTCACCTTGAGCAGGCTGCCGGAACTCATGCTGAGGCTGTCGACACCAAGCCCCAGTAACAAGGGCGCGGCCAGCGGATTGCCGGCCAGCTCACCGCAGACGCTGACCGGGCAGCGGGAATCCTGCGCCGCCTGCACCACCTGATCGATGGCGCGCAGCACTACCGGATGCAGGTCGCTGTAAATGTCGGCGACCCGGGAATTGTTGCGATCCACCGCCAGCAGGTACTGGGTCAGGTCATTGGTGCCGATGGACAGAAAATCGACACGCCGCGTCAATGCCTCGACCTGGTAGACCGCCGAGGGCACCTCGACCATGACACCGATTTGTGGCATTTGCACCGCGTAACCTTCTTCCTCGAGTTCATCGAAAGCACGCTGGATCAGCAAAATGCTTTCATCGACTTCGGCCAGCAGCGACACCATCGGCAACAGAATCCTGACATTGTGCAAACCGATCGCGGCACGCAGGATCGCGCGAATCTGGGTGAGAAAGATTTCCGGATGATCCAGTGATACGCGCACACCACGCCAGCCCAGAAACGGATTGGATTCACGAATCGGGAAATACGGCAACGGCTTGTCGCCACCGATGTCGAGCGTGCGCAACACCACCGGGCGCGGCGCGAAAGCTTCCAGCACCTTGCGATAATTGGCTAGCTGCACTTCTTCGGCGGGAAAGCGGTCACGGATCATGAACGGCAATTCGGTGCGATACAGACCGACACCGCTGGATTCCTGTACGCCGAGCTCGCCGATATCCGACACCAGGCCGGTATTCAGGTACAACGGCAACTCCACGCCGTCGGTGGTTTCACTCGGCTCACCGCGCAGGCCGGCCAATTCATCACTGAGCGCCCTGTCGTCTTCAAACAGGCGCCGGTATTCCTGCAATACCGAAGGTTCCGGTGACACATACACCCGGCCACGATAACCATCGACGATCACGGTGCGCTTGTCCATGCGCCCGACCAGCAGGTCGGTAGCGCCCATCACGGCCGGAATGCCAAAAGCGCGCGCCAGGATCGCCACATGAGACGAACTCGAGCCATTGGCGGCGACCACACCGGCCAGACGCTCACGCGGCACTTCGGCCAGCTGCACCGCGCTGACGTCCTCGCCGAGCAGCACGGTATTTTCCGGATACTCGATCACCGCCGGCTTGTCCTGTTGCAGGTACAACAGAATACGCCGCCCCAGGTCGCGCACATCAGAAGCGCGCTCGCGCAGGTAGACATCGCCCATGGCGTCAAACACACGTGCATGCTCATCAATACTGCGCCGCAAGGCGCCAGGCGCCCACTGGCCTTCGTGGATCAATTCGATAGTGCGCGTCACCAACGTGTCCGAACCAAGCATCAGCAACAGCGCATCAAACAGCGCCCGGTCTTCACTCGGCAGGCTGTCACCCAGGCCTTTCTTGAGTCGTTTCAGGTCGTCCTCAACCCGGCCGACAGCGAAACGGAAAACGTTGACTTCGGCTTCGATGTCCTCAGTCTTCCGATCCGGGATCGCATCCAGGTCGGCCATGCGATACGCCACCACCACCTGGCCGATGGCAATGCCTGAGGAACCCGGCTGGCCCTGATGAAAACGCCGCAACGGCGTATTGTCATGATGGATCTCGTCGAGTTCGCCGCTGGCCTCGGCATGCGTGATGGCACCGGCCAGCTGCGCTGCCAGCGTGAACAGAAAGGTCACCTCGTCATCATCGAACTTGCGCGGTTGCTTCTGGCGCACGACCAGCACACCGAGCACCTTGCGATTCTGGATGATCGGCACGCCGAGAAAACCGTGATAGCTGGTTTCACCGGTTTCATTGATGAACAGATAACGCGGGTGGCTGGCGGCATCGTCGATGTTGACCGGCTCGGCACGTTCGGCCACCAGGCCGATCAGGCCGCGGTGCAACGGCAGCTTGACCTTGCCGACCGCCTCCTTGTGAAAGCCCTTGGTAGCGCGCAACACATGGACGCGTGATTCAAAATCGGTCAGGTAAACGGAACAGACGTCCGCATTAATGGCCTGCTGCACACGCTCGACAATGACGTTGAGCGCTTCAACCAGGTTCGAGGCGCTATTGACCTCGTGCACGATACGACGCAGGGTTTCGAGCATGGGCATGCCTCAGCGGCGGTTACGGAACGGATGACGGTTTTTCGGGCGGTGCAAATTGTCCGGCACGCCTTCGGGAAACAACAGCGGCGCCAGCTCCTTGAGCGCTCTGGAGTAGACATTGCGCTTGAAAAACACCACTTCGCGGACCGGCTGCCAGTAATCGACCCAGCGCCAGTGGTCGAACTCTGGCTTGTCGAAATTGTCGAGACAAAAGTCGGATTCCTGGCAGCGAACTTTCAACAAAAACCAGCGCTGTTTCTGGCCGATGCACAGCGGCGTGCTGTGGTGGCGGATGAAACGTTTCGGCAAACGGTAACGCAACCACTTGCGGGTGGAACCGAGCAACTCGACGTGTTCGGGATCGAGACCAACCTCTTCCTTGAGTTCACGATACATGGCCTGTTCAGCAGTCTCGTCCTCATTGATGCCGCCTTGCGGAAATTGCCAGGCATCCTGGCCGACACGACGGCCCCAAAACAACTCACGTTTGTCATTACACAAGATAATGCCAACGTTTGCGCGAAATCCTTCAGAATCAATCACAGGACTCTCTTGTAATTTTTTAAACTGTGTATGATTTTTCCACAAACTCCGGCATAACGGCAAATAAATAGCAACATAAGCTACTGCTAATAAAACAATTTCTGTATATTGTTGCGCCAACTCAACCGCCAACGGGTAAAGCATTTTGGCACTGGCAATTTTTGACCTCGACAACACGCTGTTAAACGGCGATTCCGACTATCTCTGGGGAGTGTTTCTCGGCGAACAGGGCATTGTTGACGCGGATTTTTATGCCCGGGAAAACGAGCGTTTTTACCAGCAGTACAAGGACGGTGAGCTCGACATCATGGAATTTCTCGAGTTTTCGCTGCAGCCGCTGTCGCAACACCGGCTTGAGGACCTGCTGCACTGGCGCGAGCAGTTCATCGACGAAAAAATCCGCCCGATCCTGCCGCACAAATCACGTGCGCTGGTGCACGAACACCGCGACAAGGGCGACACGCTGATGATCATCACGGCCACCAATGCCTTTGTCACCGCACCGATTGCCGAGTTGCTCGGCGTGCCACACCTGATCGCCACCGAGCCCGAATTCGTCGATGGCCGTTACACCGGCAAGGTCGCCGGTGAGCCGAGTTTCCAGCATGGCAAGGTGCATCGCCTGCGCCAATGGCTGGATGCCAACGGCGGCGATCTGTGCGGCAGTTATTTCTACAGTGATTCACACAACGATTTGCCATTATTGCGCTGTGTCGATTACCCGGTGGCAGTCGATCCGGATGAACAGTTACGCGCCGTGGCCGAGCAGAATCAATGGCCGGTCATGAGCCTGCGTGACTGAACTCGCTCAGGAATCGGCTTGGTCCCGAACCTGCTCACACAGGCTACGGCTGTCGGGATGCTAGACGGCATCAACAATGGCATTGACGACATCACCGAATTGCTGCGGCGTGAGCACCTGCATGATTTTCGCCAGCAGGGCCGGATCCACATCGGCGTAAACCGTCTGACCGTTTTGCAGATTCAACACCACCCCGGCCTTATGGTAATCGTCCGGCGGGTTTTCCTCCGAGTCGGCCAGTTGCTGGCTGACCTCCATAAGGCGCTGGTATTCCTGCTCGATGTTTTCATACAGCCTGTCGTCGATGTCATCGGGCAGTGCTACCTGCCAGATGTCATCGTCCTGACTGCTGTCGGCCGTGATGCCGTGTGTAGCGAGAAAGGCGATAAAGTCCTGCAACGGTTGCGGGTGGAAAAACACAAATTCGAGCATGGCCTGTTTTCCAGACCTAGCCCTGGCGCAACGCCAGGATCATCTGGTTGCGCAGTGATTTGATCAGGTTGAAGGTTTTCGCCTCGAGCTTCATTTCGTTGGCGCGGGCGAATTCACCGTAAATAAAACCAACCGACTTGTCCTTGAGACGAATCGGGAACAACACGAAAGAACCGGCGTCGGTCAGGCGGAAAAACCATTTGGGCAGGTCATCGTGCATTTTGTGATCATGCACGTCGGCGATGTAAACGTCTATACCCTGCTCCAGTGCCAATGAGAATACATTTTTGCTGCTGTCGAGCGTGACCTTGAAATCATTAAGCACTTCCTTGATATCCTCGCCAAAACCCAGCCGAG
>JASFVP010000100.1:0-4132 GCA_050049775.1 Chromatiales bacterium | reverse complement strand
GGACCTGGTCGTATGAAAACAAGAAAACCGGTCAGCAACTGGGCAAGAAACATCTGGTCAATACCTTCTGTACCAATGCGCGCGGCAATGAAGGCATGTGCGCACAATGCCATGCCGGTTATGGCTGGAAAGATGAAACCTTTGATTTCAGTAATCAGGACAACATTGATTGCGTGGTCTGCCATGATCGCAGCGGTACTTATTACAAGACACCCAACAGTCAGGGTAATAAAGCCTGTTCGGTGATGTTCGAAGGCAAGCAGCCGATCCAGTGGGACAAGGTGGCGCAAAGCGTCGGCCTGCCGGCGCGTGAAAACTGTGGCGGCTGCCATTTCTATGGCGGGGGTGGCGACGGCGTCAAACACGGCGACCTGGATTCGTCACTGATTCATCCGGATAAAAAGCTCGATGTGCACATGGACGAAGCCGGTTTGAACTTTGCGTGCACCAACTGCCATGTCACCAACAAGCACGTCTGGGCCGGCAGTCGATATGATGTCATCGCCAAAGACACCAGGGGTACCGGCAAGCCGGGACAGCGGCGCGATGTCGCCACCTGTGAATCCTGTCATGGCGACCAGCCGCATCCGGGCGATGCGCTCACCGGTATCAAGCTGAACAACCATGTCGATCGCATCGCGTGCCAGACGTGCCACATTCCGACCATCGCGCGTGGCGGTGTCGCCACCAAGACCGACTGGGACTGGCGCACCGCAGGCAAGACCAAAAATGGCGAAGGTTACAAGGAGAAAAATTATACCCAGGGTAACGGCGAACACCGCGCTACCTACAAATCCATCAAGGGCAGCTTCAAATACGGTGAAAACCTGCTGCCGCATTATGACTGGTTCGATGGCCAGATGATCTACACCACCATCGACACCAGATTCGACCCGGCCAGCGGCCCGGTGGACATCAACCGTTACACCGGCTCGGCTGACGATGAGCATTCACGCATCTGGCCGTTCAAGCGCATGCACACGGTGCAACCGTATGACAAGGGCAACAACACGCTGGTGTACATGCATCTATGGGGCGACGATGAAGACTCCTATTGGGGCAATTACGATTTTGCCAAAGCAATCAAGGTCGGTATGGAGAAAAACAATATCCCGTACAGCGGCGAATACGGCTTTGTCGAAACCTATTCCTACTGGCCGATCACACATATGGTTGCGCCGAAAGAGGATGCCGTCAGCTGTGATGAATGCCATGCCAGGGACAGCCGGCTTGCCGGTGTCGAAGGCATCTATTTACCGGGGCGTGACAGCAACCGCTGGCTCGACATCATCGGTCTGCTGGCGGTGGCCGGCACGTTGCTGGGCGTACTGGGGCACGGGCTGATTCGAATACTGTTCAATAAGGGGAGGAAACACTCATGAGTAAACGCCGTGTCATGTTGTTTACCCGCTTCGAGCGTTTCTGGCACTGGACGCAGATGACGCTGATTTTCATTCTGCTGTTTACCGGTTTCAATATTCACGGCTTTTATCATGTGCTGGATTTCAAAACCGCCGTGACCTGGCACAGCGGCGCTGCGCTGGTTTTGCTGTTGTTATGGGTGTTCGCCATTTTCTGGCACCTGACCACCGGCACCTGGCGGCATTATGTGCCGACCACCAATGGCCTGTGGAAGGTGGCGCGGTTTTATGCCTTCGGTATTTTCAAGGGTGAGCAGCATCCGTATCGCAAGGCCTATCTGCGCAAGCATAATCCGTTGCAGGCGCTGTCCTATCTCGGGCTGAAACTGTTTCTGTTCCCGGCTATCTGGATTTCCGGGCTGCTGTATCTGTTTTATGCGTTGTGGGTGACGCCGGCGGCTTCGGCCACGCTCGGCTGGGTGGCCCTGGTGCATACGGCGGTTGCGTTTGCGATTCTGGTGTTTGTGATTGCACACATCTACCTGTTGACCACCGGGCATTCGTTCCGCGAGCATGTCATGCCGATGATCAGCGGCTTTGATGAGGTGGAACTGAGTCCCGAAGAGGAAGCCTATCTGGAACAGGATGAGCCGGGCCATATTCGCTGATTCTGTTTCTTTCGGGCAATAAAAAAACCGGAGCCAATGGCTCCGGTTTTGCTTGCACTCAAGCGCGATGGCTTACAGTGACTTTTTGCAGAAGTACCAGTCGGTGCACTCGTAGCCTTCGTCCATACGGGCGGCGGCGGCATCGGCATCCTGTGGCGGTGGCACGATGACCTTGTCGCCCGGCTGCCAGCCTTCCGGTGTGGCGACACCGTTGGCGTCGGAGGTCTGCAGCGCCGTTACCAGGCGGACAAACTCGTCGATCGAACGGCCGTTGGTCATCGGGTAGTAGACCATGGCGCGCAAAATACCTTCCGGGTCGATGATGAAGGTTGCCCGCACCGCGGAGGTGTCCGCTGCGCCCGGGTGGATCATGCCGTAGCTTTTGGCGACGCTCATGCTCAGGTCCTCGATGATCGGGAACGGAATGTCGACGCCGAATTTCTCCTTGATATTGCGCACCCAGGCGACGTGGCTGTAGTAGCTGTCAATCGACAGGCCGAGCAGCTCGGTGTTGATCGCCTGAAAGTCCGCATGGCGTTTGGCAAAGGCGGTGAATTCCGTGGTGCACACCGGGGTGAAATCGGCCGGGTGTGAAAACAGCACCAGCCATTTTCCCTTGTAGTCATCGTTTGATTTCATACCGTGCGTGGTGCGGGCGTTGAACGCCGGCGCCGGTTCGTTGATGCGTGGCATCGCAAAGCTGTTGTCTGTGGTTTCCATAATTTTCTCCAGATAAATTAAGTAAAAATCGGTTGCTCTTGGTTGCTCTCTTGATCGAGATTGGCAATAAGATTAAGTAAAATTTATTAATTAATAAAATTGTTCTATCTGATTGAAATGATCGATTGGGACTATTGAGTAATGTCAATTATTAGAAAAGTATGATCATTAAACCGGCCGGGAATGCGAATCGCATCATGCAATCGGCAATGGCAGTCGGGTTATATTGTCGTTGTGGGACAGGTGCAGACAGCGCCTGCTTCTGGAAGCAGTAAGGATGCAAACATGGCTCTGTTGAAATTCAAGGCTGGGGAGAAACAGGATTTGCTGGCGCTGACGCTGGTCGGCAAAAGGATTTTACTGAGCCCGGTGTCACGCGGTTACGCGTGGGACCTGCAAGTGGAATTTAATGAGCAGGTTACCCGCTACATGATTCCGCGGCCGGTGGATGACATCAAGCAGATGTACGATTACGTCGATGCCTGCCGCGAAAAAATGCTGGCTGGTGAAGAACTCACGCTGGTGATCACGTCAGTCGAAAGCGGTGAATTTCTTGGTGTCTGTGCGTTGCATGGTAGTGCGGCAAGCATCGAGCCGGAACTTGGCATCTGGATCAAACAGGCGGCACAGGGCCGGGGGCTGGGGCGCGAAGCGGTGCAGACCCTGCTGTTGTGGGTGCGTGACAATCTCGATCTGGATTTCCTGACCTATGCCGTTGACAAACAGAACCTGCCAAGCCGCAAGCTGGTGGAGTTTCTCGGCGGCCATGTGATGCAGCACAAACTGCAGCCGTCCAGGTCCGGTCGTATGCTGGACCAGCTCGTGTATCAATTGAAAGTGGCCTGAGCCCTATTGCTCGAGCTGCAGTGGGCGCAGGTCCTGATCCAGTTCAAACGCCTGGCCAAAGCCCTGCACATAATTGGCGCTGTTGACGGCAAAGCCGAACAGATGAAAATCCGGTAACTGCTTGAGTATATCGATGGTGCCATCAAAGCGCTGGCGGAATTGGCTCATAATACTGTGCCAGTCCGGTGCGCTGCGCTGGATTTCAAAAGCACTGGCCCGTAACGTCAGGCGCTGTCGGGCAAACAGGTTGCGGCTGTCGGCTTCATCCGCAACCAGTAACAGGCTGGCCTTGGAGCCGTTCAGCAGGTTGCGCGTATGCTGCGCCAGTTCGCTGATGAAGACACAGATGTTGCCATGGTCACTGATAACAAATGGCGCAACGCTGGCTTCCGGCTGCTGGTTTGCCGAGGTGGTCGCCAGTGTGAGTGTTCTGAATCTGTCGCGAAATGCCAGGATCTCGTGGTGTAGTGGAGCTTCTTGTTGTTGTTTCATGAGTATTCTGTGCAGCGGGTTTAATGGCTGACACACTCCGTATTA
>JASFVP010000071.1:0-13020 GCA_050049775.1 Chromatiales bacterium | reverse complement strand
ATTGGTCAGCCCTTTAACCCAGCGGCCTATGTATGCCCCGGAAACACCACTGCTGATGCCGAATTTGCCCATCATGGCTTCGGTGACATCCATAAATACCGAACCGACAAAACCACCGATGACGGATACCCACCAGATTTCCACGCGTTTACTCCATGCTTGACTGATGGCGCAGATTACACGTCATTGGCACGAACGTTAACAATGGTGTTTGTATCGTATTCGTGGGCCCTCTGCTCATGTCAAACCTTGCGCCCGTATATTCCGTAGCAATTTTCCGAGAGTCAAACTGCATCTTGAGTGCGTGCGGATCACCACAGGGACAGAAGACCGTTTCGTCATGTCGGGTGCCTCGGCCTCATGGCACAGATCTGGCACTGTGCCTGTTCTAGCTGTAGTGCACCGCCAGCCAGATGGTTTCGGTTTCCGGCGTGGTCCAGAGTACTTTATGTCTGGTGTGTGCGGGTATGTTGAGGTAATCACCGGACGCCAGATGAAAAACGTCGCCGCTTTCAAATGAGACTTTGGCTTCACCTTTCAGCACAATAACCCACTCATTTGTGTCCTGGTCATACCAGCCGGACTCTGGCGAAGATTGTCCCCTGGAAACAATGCGTTCAATTTTTACATTGTCGCCATCGATCAGCTTGGTGAATATCTCCTGATTGGCTGCTTCAGGTATAGAGGCGAACAGGTTGCCTTTTTCCGGGTTCATTTTTTGTGCTTCAAAATCATATTGGCTAAAAGAGGCTCCGGGCAGAAGTGAGTGATCAACCTATTTTTCTGGTTGGCTGCTGTCACCGCACTCTTGCTCAATTTTTTCTTCCAGCGCTTCAATCTCCTCGGTCAGGCGCTTCATGTGCAGATTGTGCTTCTCCCGATCGAATTGTTCTTTCGCACCAATAACGCTGGTATCCGCGCCATTTGCGATCAGATACCCGGCGATTTCCTGATGGCCAAAATCGATGGCAATGTTCAGTGGTGTAAAACCACCTTCGCCGCGTTGATTGATGTCGATACCATTTTCAACCAGAAGCTTTGCTGCTTCCAGGTCACCCCAGACACAGACGCAATGCAGCGCGTTGTCTCCCAATTCATTGGTGTCGTTGATTGAATTGAAGGAGACGTAGCCGAAGTCTGCTGTGCTTTGTACTTGTTCTAATAATGCCTGGATGTCTTTGTTCATTAATTTTGGAGTTTTGCGCCGATGTTATGGGATTAATCAAGAGCTGGTTTGTAGAAATTTTAGTTTCTCAAAGTATGGGACAGCCCCTTTTACGGATCTGAGGGCTGCGCAAAATTGTGCTTGTTCCCACGCTGCTTGGCACGAACTTCTTCCCGCGTCTTGGGTTTGAAGCCGCTGGATATAGCCCCATACGTATAGCGTTCTGCAACAATCTCGACCAATTCTTTCTGGCTGAGACGCTTCAACTCTTCTTGGTCAGGATAATTGGGCAGCAAAGCAATCAGCTTCTCCTTCGGAGTGTTTTCATGGGCGTCAGCAAAGAAGTCGTACATATCCATGATCGTATGAATGCCTTTGCTTTGCCTTTCGTAAACGCCAAAATAGGTGTCTGGGTGTCGGGCGTGGTCCTCGATTTCTTCGGGGGTCATTTCGAATGTGCCGATCCAGCTCTTACCTGTCTTTGGGTCGCGTAGTACTGCGTAAGCTTTTTTGTCAACAACGACCGCCTGCATGAGTTCCGCAGGTACTTCCATTCCATCGGGTCCCGGCACGAGATAGAGTTTGCCGACCTTGAGGCGTGGCATTGCGCCACGAGAAAATTCCTCAGACGCTAGCTCACCACCGAAGGTCTGGGGTATCTCGTTATGTTCTTCTATTGATTTCAAGAGCCGGAACATTGGAAGATGCAGCTCTCGAGTGTGGGCTGCCTCACGCGGAGACCTGTGTTCGCCCATGAAATCTGGGAGTTTGAAGCCTGCGAATGATACCATCGTGGCGATGTCGAAATTATCCAGCGCGTGCTGGTCGTTCAAATTGGTAATGCATACATATGCGGACGGTGCTGGTGCGCCATCGATCTGCATTGTTTTTTCAGACTGCCTGAGTATGAACTCGGCTCGGTCCGCCGCTCTGTAGGCGGCCTCCTGCGTGTGCAGGGCTTTGTTTAAGTCGATAAAGACTAGTCGCTTGTGTTTAGCTTTCTTCGTCAGTGCTTTGCGCAACTGACGGCCGACAGGAGTTCGCGCAGAGCCGCCCGGGCGGGTTTCACGAGACTTCGCCTCGACGGAATACTTCTCTCCTGTTGGCACATAGGTCGCCGTGAACTCGCAGTGAGTACTCGATGCGTCACCCTCGTCCTCAAACTCAAGCTCGAAACCTGCTTTTATTAGCCACGCTGCGACCTGGGTTTCGTAGTACGCACCTTGGAAATTGTCCTTATTTCTGAGGCGCGCTAATAGCCGAGTTTGAATGTCTTTCACGTTGTGCGCGATCAGGTATAAATTGTAAGCCAATCTGTTATAGGCAGATATCGCACCTGTGATTGGAGTATTAAATAGCTCGCCCGGTTTTCCAGCATGGGCCAGCTGTAAGTGGCACACCTTGTCGTACCATTGCATGAGTCGGTGACGCTCCTCCAACGGCTTGGCAATCTCGGCGTTGCCCCAATCGCTACCTATCGTGACTTTGATGTAGTAGTGCAGGAAGTCGATAAAGGTTACCCATTTGCCGTAATGATGGCGATCACCTACGGCGACGAAGCGATATCCCCTGTGCTTAACAGAAATGATGGGGCGCCCCCACCCTTGTTGTTTCTCTCGCTGAAGTTCCCGGACTTTGTAGTGCTCAAGTTGGCGTTTGCCTTCGGCGACGATTTGCCGTTCTAAGTCTGTGCGTGCTATTAGATTTGGCAATGCGTATTCTGGCCGGCCGTGGCAATGTTTGAACTTTTTGCCACTGCCGCAGATGCAAGGATCATTGCGGCCGATCTTTGGGCCATTACGCCTGAAAGGTTCAGTCATCTAGGGCTCTTATGCGAACATCGCACGTCGTCCATTCGATAGGCGTCAATGACCACTTTGCGACCGCAGTCGCAAATGAGGCTACGTCTAAGCCGCATAACAGGTGGATTAAGTTATAAGCGCCAATCATGGAAAAAGTTGCAAGTTATTACCTCATTTGTATATGGCTGATAAGGTAGTTTTAGGATGACGCGATCGTGGGAGAGGATGCAATTTCCGCAATTTGATTTTCCTTGGTTTTGTTAAGGTTATCAGATAGTCAGAA
Source organism: Chromatiales bacterium (assembly GCA_050049775.1). Classification (GTDB taxonomy): domain Bacteria; phylum Pseudomonadota; class Gammaproteobacteria; order Chromatiales; family Chromatiaceae; genus JABDQZ01. Next base: position 9,770 of record JASFVP010000071.1, on the reverse strand, counting down.
CATGATGAACCTGCCTTGAACTATTAATAATGCATTTTGTAAATACAGCTGCTGCTTAGGCAGGTAGCGGATTTCACCGTCGGTCGGTTACCCATTCTTCCGCTATCTCTCAGGAACTCATTTAAGTATTCCCCAAAATCCGGCATAATCCGCCCCCGTTATGGTGACCATTCCGGTCCCCTCGCAACGATTAGCTGTGAACCCGGTCAGGCCCGGAAGGGAGCAGCCGCAGCAGTGAAATCGTGTGCCGGGGTGTGGCTGGTTTGGTCGCCACCCGATTTTTTCAAGCTGTACAGGGCGTTTGCGACCGGAATGGATTGATTTTGGCTGCTGCGCCCGGTAAGCTAGCGCGCCTTTAATTTACTGCACTGAGTAACAAGAACAGGAGAGCCTGATGCGACAAACACTGGTTGCCGGAAACTGGAAAATGAACGGTTCGCGCGAGAGTATCAAAGCGCTGTTGGATGGCATCAAGGCCGGCCTGTCTGAAGTGACCAGTGCGGAAATGACGGTTTGCTGCCCGGCGGTATATATCAGTGATGTGGCTGAACAATTGGCCGGTACATCAGTCGGTTACGGCGGTCAGGACATTTCGGTGCACGACAGCGGCGCCTACACCGGCGAAATCGCTGGTGCCATGTGGAATGACTTCAACTGTAAATACGTGATCATCGGCCACTCCGAGCGTCGCACCTACCATCACGAAACCGATGAGCTGGTGGCGGAGAAATTCGAGGCGGCGCGCAAGGCCGGCCTGATTCCGCTGTTCTGCATCGGCGAAACCCTGCAGGAACGCGAAGGTGGCATCACTGAAGAAGTGGTCGCGCGCCAGGTCAATGCCGTGATCGACCGTTTGGGTGTGGATGTGCTGGGCGAGGGCGTGATTGCCTACGAACCGGTCTGGGCGATTGGCACCGGTGTCACCGCGACTCCGGAGCAGGCGCAGGAAACCCATGCGTTTATCCGCAGCATTGTTGCCGGTAAAAGCCAGGCAGTGGCCGACAAGATCCAGATTTTGTACGGCGGCAGCATGAACGCCGGCAATGCCGCGGAACTGCTGGCCTGTGCCGACATCGACGGCGGCCTGATCGGCGGTGCTTCGCTGAAACCGGCGGACTTTCTCGCCATCGGCAAGGCAGCCAACTGATTAGACCAGCTTTGCTGGAGGAACCATGGAAACGATTTTAACCGTAGTGCACCTGTTTCTGGCGATCGGCCTGGTCGCTCTGGTGCTGATGCAGCACGGCAAGGGCGCCGATGCCGGCGCGGCCTTTGGCAGCGGCGCTTCGGCGACCGTATTCGGCGCGGCCGGTTCGGCCAACTTCCTGAGCCGCGCCACCGCGATTTTCGCCACGCTGTTTTTTATCACCAGTCTGTCGCTGGCGTATTTCGCCATGCAGTCCACCGAGCCGCAGAGTCTCATGGATGACAGCGCTCCGGCTCCGGCAGCCCCGGCTCCGCAGATCAATACCGACCTGCCGTTGATTCCGGGCACCGAGGTACAGACACCGGAAAGTGACATGCCGAGCATTGCCACACCGGCCGAGCCGATGACCAGCGATATCACCGCTGAGGATCTCGGCATTCCCGCGTCGGCGGCGAACGAGCCGGCCGCGGCTGACGACATGCCGGCGGTGGCGGCACCGGTCGAAGCGGCGGTCGAGGAGACCCAGCCAGAGGCGCCGGTTACGGAGTAAAGAGTCAACAAAAGCCGAAGTGGTGAAATTGGTAGACACGCTATCTTGAGGGGGTAGTGGCGCAAGCCGTGCCGGTTCGAGTCCGGCCTTCGGCACCATCTTTAAAAAACGGTATGGTTTTTTTGCGATACCGTTTTTTTATGCCTGTAAAAGTAATACAACTTGTTGAATTAATTAAAAAATGCAAGTTGTCGTCAACTTGACATAAAAGGCTTTTGTGCAATAGACTCACAGGCCAATTTGGGCAGACCCATAAAAACAAAACGGTCTGTTTACGGGAGGTCAGCAAGATCATGTTAGAAAACTATTTGCCGATACTGGTTTTCCTGGTAGTCGGTTCCTTCATCGGAATTGCGGCAATCGGCATCGGCTTCCTGCTCGGGCCGCGTCGTCCAGACAGCGAAAAACTCTCTCCCTACGAATGCGGCTTCGAAGCCTTTGAAGACGCGCGCATGAAATTTGACGTGCGTTACTACCTGGTCGCCATCCTGTTCATCATCTTCGATCTGGAAATCGCTTTCCTGTTTCCCTGGGCCGTGGTGCTCGACAAAATCGGCATCGTCGGCTACGTCGCCATGGTGGTGTTCCTCGGCATCCTGGTGATCGGCTTCATTTATGAATGGAAAAAAGGAGCCCTGGAATGGGAATAGAAGGCGTCCTGGAAAAAGGCTTTGTCACCACCTCGGCCGACAAGCTGATCAACTGGGCCCGGACCGGTTCGATGTGGCCGATGACCTTTGGCCTGGCTTGCTGTGCGGTGGAAATGATGCACGCGGCGGCCTCGCGTTATGACATGGACCGCTTCGGTATTATTTTCCGTCCCAGCCCGCGCCAGTCGGATGTCATGATTGTCGCCGGCACGCTGGTCAACAAGATGGCGCCGGCGCTGCGCAAGGTTTACGACCAGATGGCCGAGCCGCGCTGGGTGATCTCGATGGGCTCGTGCGCCAACGGTGGTGGCTATTACCATTATTCCTATTCTGTCGTGCGCGGTTGCGACCGCATCGTGCCGGTAGACATTTATGTGCCTGGCTGTCCGCCGACCGCGGAAGCGCTGCTGTACGGGATTATTCAGTTACAGAACAAAATCCGGCGCACCAGCACCATCGCGCGTTAACCTGACTCGGAACCAACGGAATTCTCATGACGCCAAATGAACGTCTCGATGATCTAGTCGATGAGCTCGAAGAAGCCTTTGAGGACAACGAGCTTGAATTGTCGCTCAACCGTTTCCGTGAAGAGCTGACTATCACTGTCGAAGCCGACAAGCTGGTGCAGGTCGCCACCCTGTTGCGCGATCACAAGGCGCTGGAATTCGAGCAGTGCATTGATGTCTGCGGTGTCGACTATTCCGACTATGGCAAAACCGAATGGGCGACCAAAATGGCGTCATCCGAAGGCTTTGGCCGTGGCGTGGATCGCGATGCGGTGGCGGAATTTGACCCGGCCACACGCTTTGCCGTGGTTTACCACCTGTTGTCGGTCAGCAACAACCAGCGTCTGCGCATGCGTGTCTTTCTCGATGAGCACAAGCCGATCGTCGATTCGCTGATCAGCGTCTGGAACGGCGTCAACTGGTTTGAACGTGAAGCCTTTGACCTGTTTGGCATCATGTTCCGCGGCCATCCGGATCTGCGCCGCATTCTGACCGACTACGGTTTTATCGGTCATCCGTTTCGCAAGGACTTCCCGCTCAGTGGTCACGTTGAAATGCGTTACGACGCCGAGCAGGCGCGTGTCGTCTACGAGCCGGTCAGCATCGATCCACGTACGCTGGTGCCGCGCGTTATCCGCGAAGACAACCGTTATGTAACTGACGCAGCGCCCGAAGCGGCGGCAGAAGACAACCCGGACGCCTGATCATGCCAGAAATTCGCAATTACACTCTTAACTTTGGTCCCCAGCATCCGGCTGCGCACGGCGTATTGCGCCTGGTGCTGGAAATGGACGGCGAGGTCATCGAACGCGCTGACCCGCACATCGGTCTGTTGCACCGCGCCACCGAAAAACTGGCGGAAAGCAAACCTTATAACCAGAGCATCGGTTACATGGACCGGCTCGACTACGTATCGATGATGTGTAATGAGCACGGCTATGTCGGTGCGATTGAAAAACTGCTCGGCATCGAGGTGCCGGAGCGCGCCCAGTACATCCGCGTCATGTTCGACGAGATCACGCGCATCCTCAATCATTTGATGTGGCTCGGCACGCATGCGCTCGACGTCGGTGCCATGACCGTGTTCCTGTACTGCTTCCGCGAACGCGAAGACCTGATGGACTGCTATGAAGCGGTCTCCGGTGCGCGCATGCACGCCACTTATTATCGTGTTGGTGGTTTGTATCGTGATCTGCCAGACGAGATGCCGAAATACGCGGCCACCAAGTGGGTCAGCGAGAAGGAAGCGGCGCGCCGTAATGAAAACCGCCAGGGTTCGTTGCTGGATTTCATCGAGGACTTCACCAACCGCTTCCCGGGTTACATCGACGAATACGAAACCCTGCTGACGGAAAACCGCATCTGGAAACAGCGCACCGTCGGCATCGGCGTTGTCTCGCCAATGCGCGCCAAGCAACTCGGCTTTACCGGCCCGATGCTGCGCGGTTCCGGCGTCGAATGGGATTTGCGCAAGAAACAGCCGTACGCGGTTTATGACAAGCTCGACTTCGATATTCCGGTCGGCAAGAACGGTGATAGCTACGACCGTTACCTGGTGCGCGTCGAGGAAATGCGCCAGTCCAACCACATCATCAAGCAGTGCATCGAGTGGCTGCGTGACAATCCCGGTCCGGTCATGATCGAGGATCACAAGATCGCACCGCCGGCGCGCGCCGATATGAAAGACGACATGGAAGCGCTGATTCACCACTTCAAGCTGTTCACCGAAGGCTATTGTCCACCGCCGGGTGAAGTCTACAGCGCGATTGAAGCGCCCAAGGGCGAGTTCGGCGCCTACATCATTTCCGACGGCGCCAACAAGCCGTACCGGCTCAAGATTCGTGCGCCGGGTTTTGCGCATCTGGCGGCGATGGACGAAATGTCCAGGGGCCACATGCTGGCCGACGTGGTGGCGATCATCGGCACCATGGACGTTGTATTCGGGGAGATTGACCGCTAATGGGTTACAGAAACGAGCCAATGGCCGCAGTGATCTCGACTGTGGACAAATCCAGCCTGTTTTCCGAGGCGACTCGCCAGGACATCGATAACTGGGTCGCCAAGTATCCGCCGGAATGGAAACAGTCGGCCGTGATGGCGGCGCTGCGCATTGTGCAGGACGAAAACGGCGGCTGGCTGACCACCGAACTCATGGACAAGGTCGCGGCCTATCTCGACATGGCGCCGATCGCGGTTTACGAAGTCGCCAGCTTTTATTCCATGTACGAACACAAGCCGGTCGGCAAGCACAAGATCTGCATGTGCACCAACATCTCCTGCATGCTCAACGGTTCCGATAAGATCGTGCAGCATCTGGAAAAACGCCTCAACATCAAGCTGGGCCAGACCACCGAAGACGGCCGCTTCACACTCAAAGAAGTGGAATGCCTCGGTGCCTGTGTCGGCGCGCCGATGATGCAGATCGGTGAAAATTACTACGAGAACATGACGCCCGAGCTCATCGACTCGATCCTGGACAGTCTGGAGTAATCGCCATGGCCAACGAAGTCTGCTTCCGCAACATGCATCTCGACCGTCCCTGGCTGCTGGAAACCTACCAGAACGAGGGCGGTTATGCCGCACTCGAGATGATTCTCAAAGAGGGCCTGTCCCAGGACGAGATCATCGACCGCGTCAAGGCATCCGGCCTGCGTGGCCGTGGCGGTGCGGGTTTCCCGACCGGCCTGAAGTGGAGCTTCATCAATCGCGCGGCACCCGGTGACAAATACGTGGTGTGCAACTCGGATGAAGGCGAACCCGGCACCTGCAAGGACCGCGACATCCTGCGCTACAACCCGCATGCCTTGATCGAAGGCATGATCATTTGCGGTTACGCCATCGGCGCGGTGGCTGGCTACAACTACATTCGCGGCGAATTCTGGGAGCCGTACGAACGTTTTGAAGCGGCCATCGAGGAAGCGCGCAAGGCCGGTTATCTCGGCAAGAACATTATGGGTTCGGGTTTTGATTTCGACCTGTACACGCATCTGGGTGCCGGCGCCTACATCTGCGGTGAAGAAACCGCCTTGCTGGAATCGATTGAAGGCAAGAAAGGCCAGCCACGTTTCAAGCCGCCGTTCCCGGCTATGTTTGGGCTGTACGGCAAACCGACCGTGATCAACAACACCGAAACACTGGCATCCGTGCCACAGATCATCACTTCCGGGGCGGACTGGTTCAAGTCACTCGGCGTGGAAAACAGTGGCGGCAGCAAACTGTTTTCCGTGTCCGGCAATGTCAACAAGCCGGGCAATTTTGAAGTGCCAATGGGCATGCCGTTTGCTGAACTGCTGGAAATGGCCGGTGGCGTGACCACAGGTCGCAAGCTCAAGGCCGTGATTCCGGGCGGCTCGTCCGCGCCGGTGATTCCAGGCAAACAGATGATGGACCTGACCATGGATTACGACTCGATCGCCGGTGCCGGCTCGATGCTCGGTTCCGGTGCTGTAGTGGTCATCGATGACAGCAACTGCATGGTCAAGCTGCTCGAGCGCATGTCCTATTTCTATTACGAAGAATCCTGCGGCCAGTGCACGCCGTGTCGTGAAGGGACTGGCTGGCTGTATCGCGTGGTACACCGTATTGAAAAAGGCCTGGGGCAGGCCAGTGACCTGGATCTGCTCGATGACGTCGCCGACAAGATCGCCGGCAAGACCATTTGTGCGCTCGGCGATGCTGCCGCCATGCCGGTGGCCGGAATGCTCAAGCATTACCGTGACGAGTTCCAGTACCACATCGATCACAAGAAATGCATGGTGGGCGCCGGCAGCTGATTGCTGAATTCCTGAACAGGTTGTCAGAGCAAAGAACAGAGATTTCCAGACATGACAGATAGCACAATAACAATCGAGGTAGACGGTCAAAAGCTCGAGGCCAAACCCGGCCAGATGCTGATTGAAGTGACCGATGCAGCCGGCATCAGCGTGCCGCGCTTCTGCTATCACGACAAGCTGTCGATTGCGGCCAACTGCCGTATGTGTCTGGTCGATGTCGAGAATGTGCCCAAGCCGCTGCCGGCCTGTGCCACGCCGTGCAACGACGGCATGATCGTGCACACCAAGTCACCGCGCGCATTGGCAGCGCAGAAAGGCACCATGGAGTTCCTGCTCATCAACCATCCGCTGGACTGCCCGATCTGTGACCAGGGCGGCGAATGCGAACTGCAGGATGTCGCCATGGGTTATGGCGCGGATGTGTCACGTTTCTCCGAAGGCAAGCGCGTGGTGCCCGATCCCGATCTGGGCGCGTTGATCGCGACCGACATGACGCGTTGCATTCATTGTACCCGTTGCGTGCGTTTCGGCGCCGAGATCGCCGGCGTGCGTGAAATGGGCGCGACCGGCCGTGGCGAACACATGAAAATCGGCACCTATGTACTACGCACGGTGGATTCCGAGTTGTCCGGTAATGTGATTGACCTTTGTCCGGTCGGTGCGCTGACGTCCAAGCCGGCACGTTTCCAGGCGCGTGCCTGGGAGCTGACCCAACACGACGGTATCGCACCGCACGATTGTGTCGGTTCCAATATTCATCTGCATGTACGCCGCGACAAGGTCATGCGCGTGGTGCCCAAGCTCAACGAAGCCGTCAACGAATGCTGGATTTCGGATCGCGACCGTTTCAGTTATGAAGGCATATATGCCGAAGACCGCTTGCTGCGGCCGATGCTCAAGGAAGACGGCAAATGGCGTGAGGTCGGCTGGGAAGAAGCACTCGAACTGGCTGCGACGACCCTGAAGAGCGCCGGCAGCAAACTGGCGACCCTGGCGTCACCGAATGCCACCATCGAGGAGATGTTCCTGGCGCAGAAACTCACGCGCGGCCTGGGCAGCCATAACCTCGACAGCCGTTTGCGCCAGACCGATTTCCGCAATGCGGCCGCTGATCCAGTGCTGCCGTGGCTGGGGCAACCCATCGCCGAACTGGAAAGCAATGACGCGACCTTGCTGGTCGGTTCCAACATCCGCAAGGACCAGCCGTTGCTGGGTCTGCGTGTGCGCAAGTCCGCACACCAGGGCGCGGCCATCATGGCGATCAACCCGATCGATTACGATTTCAACTTTGAGCTGGCCATCAACCAGGTGGTCGCGCCATCGGCCATGCTCAACGAACTCGCCGCTGTGGCTAAGGCCGCCGGTTGCCAGGGCAGCCTGTCCGGCATCATCAATGCCGCCAGCATCAGTGAGCAACACAAACAGATCGCCGAGCAGCTGAAAAATGCCAAACAGGGCGCGATCCTGCTCGGCAATTACGCCAGCAGCCATCCGGACTTCAGTTTGCTGCGTGGCCTCGCCGCCAGCATCGCGGAAAAAACCGGCGCGACCTATGGCGTGATTCCGGCGTCGGCCAACGCCACCGGCGCCTGGGCGGCCGGGATGTTGCCGCATCGCCTGCCGGGCGGCCAGCCGGACAGCAATGCCGGCTTGAACGTCGCGGACATGCTGGAAGACCAGCCGGCCGCGTTCCTGTTGCTGGATGTCGAGCCGTCCATGGATCTGGCCGATCCGCTGCGCGCGGCCAGGGTCATGAGTGTCGCCAAGGTCGTGGCGCTGACCAGCTTCCAGAGCGACTCGGTCCGGGCGGTTGCCGACATCATGCTGCCGATCGGTAGTTTTGCCGAGACTTCCGGTTCCTATATGAATGCACAGGGTGATGTGCAGAGTTTCAATGGCGCCATGTCGCCGCTCGGTGAAGCGCGTCCGGCGTGGAAAGTCCTGCGCGTACTCGGCAACCTGTGCGATCAGCAGGGCTTTGACTATGTCACTTCGCAGGACGTGCTGGATGAATTCCGCAGCGCCTGTGACATCAGCCCGGACAACAAACTGCAGGCCGATACCAGCGGCGAGGCGCAACTGGGCGCGGCTGCTATCGAACGCGTTGCCGATGTGCCTTTGTATGCCAGCGATGCGATCGTCAGAAGGTCGGGCGCTTTGCAACACAGCGGCGATGCCTGGAAATCCGCCATTCGCATCAGTGCGGCGACCGCCGGCAGCGCCGGTCTGGCCGATGGTGAGCTGGCCTCGCTGAAATGCAGCGAAGGCAACAGTGTGACCGCGCCGGTTGTGATCGACGAGCGTGTCACCGACGGTACGGTCTGGTATCCGGCGGCGGTGCCGGGCGCTGAAAATCTGGCTCGCCTGTTTGGCGAAGTAACGCTGACGAAAGGTTAAGTTGATGGATTTCATACTGGAGCTCTGGAATACGATCAATCAGGATTTGCCGCTGCTGGCGATCATGATGAAGATTGTCGCGATCGTCGCGCCGATCATGCTCATGGTGGCTTACTTCACCTACGCCGAGCGCAAGCTGATCGGCTACATGCAGATCCGTCTTGGCCCGAACCGCGTCGGCCCGAAAGGTTGGCTGCAGCCGATCGCCGATGCGGTCAAGCTGTTGTTCAAGGAAATTGTTATCCCGACCGGCGCCAACAAATTCCTGTTTGTGATCGCGCCGCTGCTGTCGCTGGGTCCGGCGCTGGCAGCCTGGGCGGTGTTTCCGTTCTCCGAAGAGATGGTGCTGGCCGATGTTAATGCCGGTCTGTTGTATGTGCTGGCGCTGACCTCGGTTGCCGTATACGGCGTCATCATCGCCGGCTGGGCGTCCAACTCGAAATACGCGTTTCTTGGCGCCATGCGTTCGGCGGCGCAGATCGTGGCTTACGAAATCGCCATGGGCTTTGCGCTGGTTGGCGTACTGGTCGCGGCCGGCAGCCTGAATCTCGGCGACATCGTGCGTGGCCAGAGTGGCAGCCTGCTGCACTGGTACTGGTTACCGTTACTGCCGTTGTTTGTGATTTACTGGATCTCGGCGGTGGCCGAAACCAACCGTGCACCGTTTGACGTTGCCGAGGGTGAGTCGGAAATCGTCGCCGGTTTCCACGTTGAATACTCGGGCATGACTTTCGCCGTGTTCTTCCT
>JASFVP010000099.1:0-4259 GCA_050049775.1 Chromatiales bacterium | reverse complement strand
AGCTGCGGAAGTTTTTCTACCAGGGTGCTCATGCTTGCTTATGACCGAATAAAGTCCCTTATTTTCGCCTATCTCACCGGCGCTTGTACACAACAGACTCTCAAATCTGCTCCGGGTTTCAGTGAATGCTCTGCCCGGAGCTATTTTGTGCCGCTTTTGGAGGAGGCAAAAAAAAGCCCGGTAAAACCGGGCTTTTCCTGACATCGTGATACAGGCTTATACCATATCCTTGAGGCCTTTCAGTGGCAGAATCTTGACCACTGTGCGGGCAGGTTTGGCTTTGAATACGGTTTCTTCGCCAGTGAAAGGGTTGATGCCTTTACGAGCTCGTGTAGCCGGCTTGCGAATTGTCTTGATTTTCATCAGACCGGGAATGGTGCAATAACCAACGGCGCCTTTCTTGACATGGCTGTTGATGACGTCACTCAGGCTTTCCAGAACAGCTGCGACCTGTTTTCTAGTCAGCTCGGTATCTTCGGCAATTGCATTGAGCATTGCTGATTTAGTCATCGGCTCTTTAACAGCCTTGATTTTTTTTGCCGGGGCAGCAGCCGCAGGTTTACGAGCTACTTTTTTCTTAGCAACTTTTTTCTTTGCAGCTTTTTTCTTAACCGCCATACTAGGACGCTCCTCTGTTTATTCAAATCAAGCAGTAAATGGGGAATAATGCGCGAAAAGCCAGGCACATTTTTCTAGACACGATTGTTAGTTCTTTTTCACTCTATTTCAAGCGTTTTTACCAAAAATATTCGAGAAAAATGCAGGAATTTACTTATTTAACAGCGTTTGCTGTCGGATTGATGGGCGGCGTTCATTGTATCGGCATGTGCGGTGGAATTGTCGGCGCCCTGAGCTTTGGAATTCGTCAGCAACAGTCCTCAGGTTCTGCAGCTCTGAGTCGTTTATTACTGGCATATAATGCCGGGCGATTACTGAGTTATACCCTGGCCGGTGCGTTGATGGGCGGTGTCGGCTGGATGGCGTCGAACTGGCTCGAAATTCGTCAGTTGCAACTGGTGTTACAGATTATTGCCGGTGTTTTCATGGTTTTACTCGGGCTTTATCTTGGTGGCTGGTGGTTATTGCTAACTCGAATCGAGAAGCTCGGCGCCGGGATCTGGCGACACATCGAACCACTGGCGAAAAAACTGTTGCCGGTGCGTCATTCGGGGCAGGCGCTGTTGCTGGGTGTGTTCTGGGGCTGGTTGCCCTGTGGACTCGTATATAGTGTGTTGATCTGGTCCATCAGTGCAGGCGGTTTCCTGGAAGGCGGTTTGCTGATGCTCAGTTTTGGTCTGGGCACTTTGCCCAATCTACTTGCTATGGGCCTGTTTGCGGATCGTCTGCAGCGCTGGGTCGGCAATGCCCGGTTTCGTCAAGTTGCCGGAGCTATGGTGGTGTTGTTCGGGCTGTGGACGTTGTTTATGGTGCTGAAGCCCTGACTGACATTGTCAGCCGGCAGGCGGCTGTATGATATCCGGTAGTTGTTTCGGTTGTTTGACCAGCAGTCGTTTATTGCGACTGTTATGACCGGACAGGACTTCAACATGTTTTTTCGGTACCTTGAACAGGCGAGCAAGAAACGCCACCAGGTGACTGTTGGCCTGACCATCGACGGGTGCCGCTTTAATGCGTATTTTCAAGGCATCCGCCATGACTTCCCCGATTTCATCTTTTGAAGCCCGCGGCTGAACTTTGACGTTGAGTTGCAGATCATCGTTTTGCCAGCGGTAAAAGTCACACATTACAACAGGAAATAATGAATCGACTGTTTGATGAACATGATAACGATGATGGCGAATATCGGCGAGATATCGAATCCGCCAAGCGGCGGCAACAATCGGCGAAACGGTTTCAGTACCGGCCAGGTCAGGCTGTTGAGTAAACCGATCATCGGATGATAAGGGTCGGGATTAACCCAGCTGAGTATCGCTTGCACGATGATGGCGAACAGGAAAATGTTCAATACCAGGTCGATGGTATCGAGCAGCGTCTGCAATATCAGTCCTACGGGTGACAGACTACCCAGTGGCGCACCACTGACCATGAGTACCAGGGTCAGCTTGAGAGCGGTAAAGGCGAGCACCAGTACCAGGGTTGCGAAATCGATACCCCCGTAACCGGGAATGATGCGACGCAACGGAATCACCACGGGATTGGTCACCTTGACGATAAACTGGGAGGCGGGATTATAAAAATCCGCCTTCACCCATTGCAGCAACAGGCGCAGCATCAGTACCAGGGTGTAGAGATAAAAAAGTATGTCTACCAGGAAGGCAAAAGGATTCATTGGTCTTTTCCTAACAGATCAGCAAGTTCGGTGGCGCGGTCACGAGCCGCGGTCAATGCCTGATTGACCATGGCTTCGATGCCCTGTTCGATAAAACTGTTGATTGCGGCTTCGGTCGTGCCGCCTTTCGATGTGACCTTGCTGCGCAGGGTAGCGATTTCGTCATCGCTTTCGTTTGCCATACGTGCAGCACCCAGCGCGGTTTGCAGTGTCAGTCGGCGAGCGGTTTCCGTGTCCAGACCGAGTTTCTCGCCGGCGCGCTGAATCTGTTCCATGAGCAGGAAAAAATACGCCGGTCCGGAACCGGACACCGCGGTCACCGCGTCGATCAGCGTTTCATCGTCGACCCACAGGGTGATACCTGCGGCCTGTAAAATGGTTTCCGCCTGTGTGCGTTGCGGGCCACTGACACGTGCATTGGCAAACAGGCCGGTGGCGCCCTGCTGCAACAGCGCGGGCGTGTTCGGCATACAGCGCACGATGGCCAGCTCGCCGCCTAACCAGCGTTCGATATCGGCACTGCGGATACCGGCGGCAACGGAAATTATCAGCGGTCGGCGTTGCTGTACGCTGTCAGCCAGGTCACGGCAGACCGTTTGCAGTATCTGCGGCTTGACTGCCAGCACCAGCAGATCGGCCGCCTCGACTGCGGCCGGGTTGTCGGTGCTAACCTGGACGCCGTATTGCGCCTGCAGGGTATTTAGTCGTTCGGCGTCGGGTTCGGCGACACGTATGCTGTCAGCCGGCTGGCCGTTGCTAATGAGTCCGCCGATCAGGCTTGCGGCCATGTTGCCACCGCCGATGAAGGTAATCTGTGAAGTCATGATGTCCGCCGTTGATATCTGCGCAGAGTTTACATGAATATGCCGGTCAAGTTGACCGTGGTCCGAAGATCGCGGTGCCGATGCGCACAATGGTTGCGCCTTCGGCGATGGCTGCTTCCATGTCGCCGCTCATGCCCATCGACAGGGTGTCGAGTTGTAGCCCCTGTGCATTCAGTCCCTGCAGGGCATCATTGAGCTGGTGAAACAGCGCCCGTTGCTCACTGAAACTGTCGCAACGCGCCGGAATCGCCATCAGTCCGCGCAACCGGATCGCCGGTAATTCGGCGACCTGGATTGCCAGCTCATCCAGTTGTTGCAGGCTGATGCCGGATTTACTGGCCTCGGCGCTGATGTTGATCTGCAGACAGACATTGAGCGGCGGCAGGTCGGTCGGCCGCTGCTCGCTGAGGCGACGGGCGATCTTCAACCGGTCGACGCTGTGTACCCAGGCAAAATGGTGCGCGATATCCAGGGTTTTGTTGGACTGGATGTGACCGATGAAATGCCACTCGATGGGTAACTGTTGGAGTGCCGCGATCTTATCCAGCGCTTCCTGTAGATAACTTTCACCGAAACAGCGCTGTCCTGCCTCGAAGGCGGCCTGGATATCTGCTACAGGTTTGGTTTTACTGACCGCCAACAGGCTGACATTGCTGGCATTACGCGCATATTTTGCGGCATAGTCGGCAATCTGCCGTCGTATCCGGCTGATATTCTCTGCAATCGTCTCTGGACTGGGCATTTGCGCAAAAAATTGACTATAAAAAGGACATTATAAGGAACAAGCTGAATATTTCAGAGCATTCCTGATTCGGGCCGGTCAGTCATCGGGCATGACGCCCGGTCCGGCCGAAACATCACCGATTTCCTGATAAAACGCAAACCTTCCGGGAGTTTGAATGGATATTGCACAGTTACTGGCCTTTGGGGTAAAGAATGGGGCCTCGGACTTACATCTGTCTGCGGGACTGCCACCGATGATTCGTGTCGACGGCGATGTCCGCCGTATCAATGTCGATGCCATGCCGCATGAAGAAATTCATGCCATGGTTTATGACATCATGAACGATAAACAACGTAAGACCTTTGAGGAATACTGGGAGGTGGATTTCTCCTTTGAAATTCCGGGACTGGCACGTTTTCGT